>CAWJOY010000041.1:0-4864 GCA_963844505.1 uncultured Alphaproteobacteria bacterium | reverse complement strand
CGGGATGATCTGATCACTGCGCTGATCGCCGCGGAAGAGACCGGCGAAAAGCTGAGCACGGACGAGTTGATCACCACCTGCATCTTGCTGTTGAATGCGGGGCATGAGGCCACGGTTCATACCATCGGCAACGGCGTCAAGGCTTTGCTTGAAGGAGGGGCGACGGTGACCGCGAAGACAGCCGAGACCGCAACCGAAGAAATCCTGCGCTTTGATCCGGCGCTGCATATTTTCACCCGTTGGGCTTATGAGCCCGTCGAGGTGATGGGCCACCAGTTCCAGCGCGGCGATCAGGTGTCTTTGCTGTTGGCTGCGGCCAACCGTGATCCGGGCGTGTGGGAGGATCCGGCGGTATTTAATCCACTGCGGAGCGCTAAGCCGCATGTGAGTTTTGGCGGCGGATTGCATTTTTGCGTCGGCGCACCGCTGGCGCGGTTGGAGTTGCAGATCGCTTTGCCGATCTTGTTTGCACGGCTGCCGAAGTTGCGTTTGGTGGGGGCGCCGATTTATGGCGATGTCTATCATTTCCATGGGTTAGAGCGGTTGATGGTCGCGGCGGAGTGAGGGCTTTGCCCTCGGCTGCGCCTCACCCAGAGTAGTTAGACCAGTATGAAAGCTGCCCTTCTGGGGCGGCTTTTGTCTTTAGAGTGGCAGGGCGGTGGTGGATTTGATTTCTTCCATGCTGAGAAGGGCTGTGACGTTGAAGATTTTGACCTCTGAGATCAGGGCTTGGTAGAAGAGGTCATAGGCCCGGGCGTTTTTGACGCGGACTTTGAGCAGGTAGTCGATATCGCCGGCGAGGCGGTGGGCTTCGAGGACTTCGGGGCGGGCGCGCAGGACTTGTAAGAACTTGGTTTGCCAGTCGGCTTCGTGTTCGCTGGTGCGGATGAGGACGAAGAAGCAGGCCTCGAGGCCGAGGCTCTCGGCGTCCAGAAGTGCGGTTTGTTTGAGGATGACCTTTTGTTCGCGCATGCGGCGGATGCGGTTCCAGACGGGGGTTTTGGACGAGCCGACTTTGCGGGCGATTTCGTCCAAGGATTGCTCGGCATCCTCTTGCAGTTCGGCAAGAATTTTCCGATCTAGGTCATCAATTTGGGCTGGCATTCGCAAAATCTCTGAATTGGGGGGAGGTTATCCTATATGGACGCTATATTGGAACAAATTTCCTTATTGGCAAGGGTGACTGGCGCAATGATGGGAAAATATTCTATATTGAGGGCAGGAAAACACGGGAATTGCTATGACAAGCTTGCCAACCTTTGCCGCACCTGCCGTTGCTGTCACCTTTGTCGGCGCCGGACCCGGCGCTGCGGCGCATTTGACGCTTGGGGCCTATCAGGCTTTGCAGGCCTGTGAGGTGGTTATTCATGACCGGCTTGTGGGGGCTGAGATCCTTGCGTTGATCCCGCCCACTGCGCGTCGGATTGACATGGGCAAGGAGGGCTTTGGTCCTTCGGCTGCGCAATCCGACATCAATGCCACGCTGGTGGCGCAGGCTTTGACCGGCGCGCGGGTGGTGCGGCTGAAGGGCGGCGATTGTGGCATCTTTGGTCGTTTGGACGAAGAGATCGAAGCGCTTGAGGCGGCAGGGTTAAGCTTTGGCATCATGCCGGGGTTGACCTCTGCCACTGTTGCTGCGGCATCGATTGGGCAGAGCCTGACGCGGCGTGGGCGCAATGCCAGTCTGCGCATTCTGACCGGCCACGACATCGCCGGTTTCGCCGAGCAAGACTGGAATGGCTTGGCCCGCAAGGGTGAGGTTGCCGCCATTTACATGGGCAAGAAATCCGCGCGCTTTATCCAAGGCCGTCTGATGATGCACGGTGCCACGGGCGATACGGCGATCACCCTGATCGAGAATGTCTCGCGCCCTGACCAACGTGTTATCGCCGCCTCGCTTGCCACCCTTCCCGAGGCCGCAGCCGCGCTGCAAGGCCCCGCCGTTATTCTCTATGGCCTCGCTCCGCGCGCGGCTGTCACCGCCCTTAAGGAAGCCATCGCATGAGCCGTTTCACCCCCAAAGTTGTCACCGCCAACGATCTTGTCGAAGGCGATGTGATCTATCTGACAACCGCCAACACATGGACGCGCCACCACCACGAGGCCGAGCTGATCGAGGATGAAGCACACGCTCAGCTGCGGTTGCTTTACGCCATTGGCCAGCGCGCTCGCACTGTTGGGTCCTATTTGGCAGATGCCCGCATGGGCGCCAACGGACCCGAGCCAACCCATTTCCGCGAGGCGTTCCGCACCCGTGGCCCTTCTAACTATGCGCACGGCAAACAAGTGGACCTGCAAAATGTATAACTACTCTGATTTCGACGAAACCTTTGTGCGCAGCCGTGTTGCGCAGTTCTCGGACCAAGTGGCGCGCCGTCTTGATGGCAGCTTGACCGAAGACGAGTTCCGTCCGCTGCGGTTGATGAACGGGCTTTATCTGCAGCTGCACGCCTATATGCTGCGGGTTGCCATCCCTTATGGCACGCTGCGCCCGCAGCAGATGCGCGCTTTGGCGCAGATCGCAGAGACCTATGACAAGGGCTATGGCCACTTTACCACCCGTCAGAACATTCAGTTCAACTGGCCGAAACTGCCGGACGTACCCGCGATCCTGTCCGATTTGGCCGATGTCGAGATGCATGCCATACAGACCTCTGGCAACTGCGTGCGCAACGTCACGGCGGACCATTTCGCAGGCGCTGCTGCCGACGAGATCGAAGACCCGCGCCCCTATGCGGAGTTGCTGCGCCAGTGGTCCACCGATCACCCAGAGTTTCAGTTCCTGCCGCGCAAGTTCAAGATCGCGATCACAGGCGCGCCAAATGACCGTGCGGTGACGCGCGCGCATGACATCGGCCTGCGCATGACCCGCAACGCTGCGGGCGAGAGCGGCTTTGAAGTGATGGTCGGTGGCGGTCTGGGCCGCACTCCGATGATCGGCTTTACCGTGCGCGACTTCCTGCCCGTGGCCGACCTTTTGCCCTATGTCGAAGCTGTGCTCTCGGTCTATAACGTCTTGGGCCGCCGCGATAATAAGTACAAAGCCCGCATCAAGATCACCGTTCATGAGACAGGCCGCGAAGAAATCACGCGCATGATCGAAGAGCGTTTTGACGAGATGCGCCCGCAGTTTGGCGGCGCGGACCAAGCCTTGCTGGACGACATTCGTGCGGCCTTTGCAGCGCCCGCGTTCCGCAGCGCGCCGACCGATGGCTATGATGCGTTCTACAAGGCCGACCCCGTGTTCCGCGCTTGGGCTGACACCAACCTTGCCGAGCATCGCAACCCTGACTACGCCATCGTCACCATCTCGATCAAAGCGCATGGCCAGACGCCGGGCGATGCGACCTCCGAGCAGATGCGCGTGATGGCTGACCTTGCCGAGCGTTACGGCCACTCCGATCTGCGCATCAGCCACGAGCAGAACGTCATCCTGCCGCATGTGCACAAGTCCGACCTTGCGGCGGTGCATGCAACGCTCGCTTCGGTTGGCTTGGCGACGGCGAATGTCGGTTTGATTTCCGACATCATCGCTTGCCCTGGGATGGACTATTGCGCGCTGGCCACTGCCCGCTCGATCCCTGTTGCCCAAGAGATCGCCACCCGCTTTGAAGAGCTCAAGCTCGAGCACGAGGTTGGCCCTCTCAAGATCAAGATCTCGGGCTGCATCAATGCTTGTGGTCACCACCACGTCGGCCACATCGGCATTCTTGGTTTGGACCGCGCAGGCGTCGAGAATTACCAGATTACGCTTGGCGGCGACGGCAGCGAGGACGCCAGCATCGGTGAGAAAACCGGTCCGGGCTTTGCCTATGACGAGATCGTGCCGGCGATTGAACGCATTATCCACGCCTATCTGGCTTTGCGCGAAAGTGCCGACGAGACCTTCTTGCAGGCCTATCGTCGTGCGGGGCTCGCACCGTTCAAAGCCGCGCTTTATGCGGATGTGGCGCAAGATGCCGCGTGATTTGCACCAAGGCACTGTGGCAGCGCGCGTCGCGACGCTGAACGCGCGGTATAAACACCACGCGGCCACCAGTGTCTTGGAGCACGCTCTCAAAGATCAGGACTTGGGCCGCGTGGCCCTTGTCTCATCCTTTGGTGCAGAGTCGGTGGTGCTTTTGCATCTTGTCTCGGTGATCGCGCCGCAGACGCCGGTGCTGTTTGTCGACACCAAGATGCTGTTCCAAGAGACCCTCGATTACCAGCGGGAATTGGCGGAAAAGCTTGACCTCTGCGATCTGCGCACCATCCGCGCCACACAACCGAAACTGGCGTTTGACGATCCCGACAACACGCTGCATCAGTTCAACACCGATGCGTGCTGTGCCCTGCGCAAGGTCGAACCGCTCGAGCGCGCCTTGGCGGGTTTTGACGGCTGGATCACAGGGCGCAAGCGGTTCCAAGCCGCCACCCGCGAGGCGGTCGAGTTCTTCGAGGCCGAGGGCGAGACCCGCATCAAGGTCAACCCCCTTGCCCACTGGACCCGCGACGACTTGAACGACTATATGGTCAACAACCGCCTGCCCCGTCATCCCTTGGTGGCGCAAGGCTATCCGTCGATTGGTTGCGCGCCCTGCACCTCGAAGGTGGCACCCGGAGAGGACCCGCGTGCGGGCCGCTGGCGCAACCAAGCCAAAACCGAATGCGGCATCCATTTCATCGATGGCCGCGCTGTTAAAATCCCCGCGGGCCAAGACCCCGCCGACCGCACCGTAAAGGACCAAGCATGAGCATCCTCGTCACCGACCAAGGCTTTGGCCCCGTCCCCGCCGTCACCTATGTCCCGCTGGCCGAGATCGAGACCCACCAAGGCGCCGTTGTTGATAGCAAACACGAAACTGAACCAATAAATGCTCACAGT
>CAWJOY010000040.1:0-39314 GCA_963844505.1 uncultured Alphaproteobacteria bacterium | reverse complement strand
TGGACCTGAACGGCGGCAGCCTAAGTTCGGCACGGTTCTTGGTTCTGGACACGATGGCGCTGGACGATCTGCGGCCACGCCCTGCCAAGGGCTTTGGCGATGCTTTGGCGCGGCTGTCGCGGGCTGGGGCCAAGATAGACCATCTCGAGATCGACGAGGTCAACGAGGCGATGGCACTGGCTGGCGCAGGTCTCTTCACCGCAGAGGCCTATGCAACGTGGGGGCCAACGATCGAGGCTGCGCCCGACAAGATGTTCGCGCCGATCCGCGACAGGTTCCGTTCAGGGGCGACGGTCAAGGCAATGGACTACATCGCGGGGTGGCGCAGGCTCGAGGTGTTGCGGCAGATCTGGGCGCAAAAGACTGCGCAGTATGATGCAGTGTTGCTTCCGACTTCGCCGATCATGCCACCGGATGCGGCACGGCTGCTCTCGGACCCTGACTATTTCGTCACCGAAAACGCGCTGGCGCTGCGCAACACACGGATTGGCAATATGTTTGGCGGCTGTGTCTTGACCCTTCCCACGGCAGAACCGTCTTGCGGCATCAGCTTTATGGCGCCGCCGATGCAAGAAGAACGGCTGTTGCGGCTTGGAATGGCGGCAGAGCGGGCGCTGGCCTAAGGGCCATCCCTGCCGCGCCCTGACGAAAAAGCCACAATAGGTTGATCCAAGCCACTATCGGCTTTGGGTTTTTCTGGACGCGACCGCAGGATCTGGTTATCGTCAACACAAACGGGGCGCAATGATCCCGAGAAGAGGCAGTTATGGCGTTTCCAGAGCGGTTTTCGAACTTGCCGGATTATGCGTTTCCACGTTTGCGCAAGCTTTTGGACGCTTATGCGCCCGGCGGGGAGACCATTTCGATGACAATAGGGGAGCCTCGGCACCCTATGCCCGATTTTGTCGCGCCGATTCTGGCCGCCAATATCGATGGCTTTGCAGTTTATCCGTCCAATGAGGGCACGCCAGAGTTGCTGGCGGCGATCTCGGGCTGGATTGGGCGTCGCTATGGCGCAAAGATTGAAGCCGATCAGCTGATGACGCTGAATGGCACCCGCGAGGGTTTGTTCAACGCCTGTCTTGCCCTGTGCCCCGAAACCAAGCGCGGCAAGCAGCCCGTGGTTTTGATGCCGAACCCGTTTTATCAAGTCTATGCCGTTGCCGCTTTGGCCGTGGGGGCAGAGCCGATTTATGTGCCAGCAACCGCCGCGACAGGGTTCTTGCCCGACTATGCGGGGCTGCCAGCCGAGATTTTGGACCGTGTGAGCATCGCTTACCTCTGCTCGCCCGCAAATCCCCAAGGGGCTGTGGCAAGCCTTGCCTATTGGACCGAGCTTTTGGCCTTGGCAGAGAAGCACGACTTTATCATCCTTGCCGACGAGTGCTATTCCGAGATCTGGCGCAGCCAAGCCCCCGTCGGCGTGCTTGAAGCCGCACAAGCGGTTGGCGCCAACCCAGAGCGGGTGTTCTCGTTCCACTCTTTGTCGAAACGCTCGAACCTGCCCGGGTTGCGTTCAGGCTTTGTCGCAGGCGGCGTCAAAGGCATGGAGCAGCTGCGCAAGCTTCGCGCCTTTGCAGGCGCGCCATTGCCTTTGCCGATCCAAAAAGTTTCAGCAGCGGCGTGGAATGACGATGCGCATGTGGCGGCGTCGCTTGCGCTCTATCAGGAAAAATTCACACTGGCAGATCAGGTGTTCAGCGGACTTCAGGGCTTTCAATGCCCCGAGGGCGGCTTTTTCCTGTGGCTTCCGGTTGAAGATGGCGAGACGGCGGCTCTCAAGGCATGGCGCGAGACAGGCGTGCGGGTTCTGCCTGGCGCGTATCTGTCGCGGGACGTGAATGGGGAAAACCCTGGCAAGGCCTATCTCAGAGTCGCTTTGGTGGCTCCAAAAGAAGAAATGCAGCGCGGGCTAATTCGGCTTCGTGACTGCCTCTACGGTTGAGGACAAAAGTAATGGCATCATATCCGTCACGGCAGCGCGAACCCTTGTTAGATCAAGGCACGCAGGCAATGCTTGAAAAGCGGGGCCGAGAGCTTTTGGGCATCGGGCTTTTGTTCGCGGCGCTTTTGTTCACGCTGATGCTGTGGAGCTATTCTCCCAACGATCCGGGCTGGATGGTCGCGACCGAGGAACCGGCTGCCAACTATCTGGGGCGGTTTGGCGCAGCGCTTGCATCAACGCTGATCATCATTGGCGGCAAAGGGGCTTGGGCGATCCCGATCATCCTGACCGCTTGGGGTGCGCGGTTTGTCATTCATAACGGCGCTGAACGTGCGGTGGGCCGCGTGGTCTTTGCCGTGATCGCGATTGCGGTGACTTCGGTTTATGCAGCGACGTTGCTGCCATCGGCGATGTGGACACAAAGCTTTGGCATGGGCGGTCTGTTTGGCGATACCGTTGTCGGCGCGCTTTTGGGCTTGATCCCCGGGGGGTCGGCGTTCGGGCTCAAGCTGATCTCGCTGCTGTCGGGCGGCGCGATGCTGGCGCTTTTGCTCTATGTGACGGGGTTCAACCTTGTGGAAATCCGCGGAATGGCGCGCTTTCTGATCACCAGCCTGATTTATACCTATTCGACGATGATCGGCGCTGCCGGCAAAGGTGCAGAGACCACCGCCCGCGCCGCGATGGCGATGCAAGAGCGGCGCCGGCTTGCCGCAGCAGCGCAGCCACAGCCCGAGGCCTATCACCCTGCTGACGCATGGCAACACGAGGCCCCTGCCCAGCCTGCCCGCGCGCAATCCGTCGTGCGCCGCGCCGCAGCCCATGTCGAACCCGAGCCTGTCGTCCCCTCGGGCTATGGTCGCCCGTCGATGCTGCGCGCCGATCCGCGCTATCCAGAGCCACAGGCCGAAGCCGCGCATTACGCCCCGTCGCGCGAGAAGGTCGGCTTGTTGGCACGGATGCCTGCAATGCTGCGCCGCAATGTCGACCCAGAGCCAGAACTGATCGAAAACCTGCTGCCAGAGGCCAATTTCCCCGAAGAGATGCCGACCGATGACCGCATCAAGGCACGGATTTCCGACGTAATCCGCGCCCGCACACGGACGCCCGAAAAGAACCTGTCGCCACTTGCCGCCGCGATTGCGCGCCGCGAGCCTCCGGTTGCGCGCCTGCGTGGGCCAACGCCTTTGATCGCTAACACCAAGCCGCGCCCTCGTGTCGAGCCTCCGGTGATGCCAAACATTGAGCCAAGCGTGATGCAGCCCCCTGCCCCACCGATGAACGGCTTTGTCGATACCGAGGATTACGCATCCGACGCCATCTCGGCTTTTGACGCGGCCTTCGATCAGGGCTTTGAGGCGCAGTTCCCTGACTATGACGACGAGTCACTGGATGACGCCTATGCGGACAACCTTGACGACAACTTTGTGATGCAAGACGAGCCCGCGCCTGCACCCATCCCGAAACCGATGCCAACGCCCGTCCTGCGGGCAGAGCCGCGGATAGAGTCTCGCATGGCCGCTCCGCCCGTGGCAGAGCGTCGCGCCGTGGTGCAGATGCCGATGAAAAAGGCCCCTGCCCCATCGCAGCGCGCCTTGTCCGAAACCCAACCCAAGATGCGCTTTGACGACCCAGCGCCCGCTTACGAGCTGCCGCCGCTGTCGCTTTTGGCCAGCCCGTCCAGCGTAGAACGTCACACGCTCTCGAATGAGGCCTTGGAAGAAAACGCACGGATGCTGGAATCGGTGCTGGATGACTATGGCGTCAAGGGCGAGATCGTCTCGGTTCGCCCCGGTCCCGTGGTCACCATGTACGAACTGGAACCTGCACCCGGCCTGAAAGCAAGCCGCGTGATCGGGCTTGCAGATGACATCGCCCGTTCCATGTCGGCGCTTTCGGCGCGGGTTTCGACTGTGCCCGGTCGCACCGTGATCGGCATCGAATTGCCCAACGCCACCCGTGAAAAGGTCGTCCTGCGCGAGATCATTGCCGCCCGCGACTTTGGCGACAGCAACATGAAACTGCCGCTGGCGCTTGGCAAAGACATTGGCGGCACGCCGATCGTCGCAAACCTTGCCAAGATGCCTCACCTTTTGATCGCAGGGACCACCGGCTCGGGTAAGTCTGTCGCGATCAACACCATGATCCTGTCGCTGCTGTACAAGCTGTCGCCAGAGGAATGCCGCCTGATCATGATCGACCCCAAAATGTTGGAACTGTCGGTTTATGACGGCATCCCGCATCTGTTGTCGCCGGTTGTGACCGACCCGAAAAAGGCCGTCGTGGCGCTCAAGTGGGTCGTCGGCGAGATGGAAGAGCGCTATCGCAAGATGTCCAAAATGGGTGTGCGCAATATCGAGGGCTATAATGGCCGTGTGCGCGAAGCTTTGGACAAATCCGAGATGTTCAAGCGCACCATCCAGACCGGCTTTGACGACGACACAGGCGAGCCCGTGTTCGAGACCGAAGAATTCCAGCCCGTGACCATCCCCTATATCGTGGTGGTGGTCGACGAGATGGCCGACCTGATGATGGTCGCTGGCAAAGAGATCGAAGCTTGCATCCAGCGGCTTGCGCAGATGGCGCGGGCCTCGGGCATCCACTTGATCATGGCGACGCAGCGGCCTTCGGTCGACGTTATCACCGGCACGATCAAAGCGAACTTCCCGACACGGATTTCGTTCCAAGTAACCTCTAAAATCGACAGCCGCACCATTCTGGGCGAGCAAGGTGCCGAGCAACTGCTTGGCATGGGCGACATGCTGTTCATGGCAGGCGGCGGACGTGTCAGCCGTATCCACGGGCCGTTTGTCTCGGATGAAGAGGTTGAGGAAATCGTCAACCACCTGAAATCCTATGGCCCGCCGACCTATATGTCGGGCGTGGTTGAAGGCCCCGAAGAAGACGCGGCCTCGGATATCGATATGGTGCTGGGCCTTGGTGGCGGCGACGGTTCCGAAGACGCGCTCTACGATCAAGCCGTTGCGATCGTGGCCAAGGACCGCAAATGCTCGACCTCTTACATCCAGCGCAAACTTGGCATCGGCTATAACAAAGCCGCGCGTTTGGTGGAACAGATGGAAGAAAACCAAGTCGTCACCACGGCGAACCACGTCGGCAAGCGGGAAATCCTGCTGCCAGAACACTAGCCCACCCGCAAGATCAGGAGAGGTGCCCCGATCAATCGGCACCTCTCCGCCAATTGATCAGGGCGGGGGTGTCGAGACGCGGTGCATGGCCTATATTGAGGCTATGAAAATGCTTCGCACCCTCCTCGCCCCGCTTGTCCTCATCGCCCTCGCCTCACCCGCGTTGGCCGATAAAATCCCGCTCAAGGATATTTCAAGCTATCTCAACAGCCTAACCACGGCTGACACCGACTTTACGCAGGTGAATGCGGATGGCTCTGTGGCGACAGGCAAGCTGTTTATCCAGCGCCCCGGCCGTGCGCGGTTTGAATATGCGCCACCAGACAAAAGCCTTGTTCTGGCTTCTGGCGGACAGGTCGCGATCTTTGACGCCAAGTCAAACCAGCCGCCCGAGCAATACCCTCTCAAGCGGACGCCGCTGAACCTTATCCTTGCCAGCAACATCAATCTTAGCCAAGCCAAGATGGTCGTTGCCCACAAAGAGGATAAGAACGCCACCCAAGTCGTCGCCCAAGACCCAGAGCATCCTGAATATGGCACGATCGCTTTGGTGTTTACCGCCAACCCGATTTCACTGCGCCAGTGGGTGATTACCGACGATCTGGGACAGCAAACCACAGTGATTCTGAACAGCCTGAACAAAGGCGCGGCCTACAAGCCTTCGACCTTTAGCATCGATGTTGAAACACGAAAGCGCGGGCTTTAACCCGCGCTTTGTTTGACTTTGACGGCCTCGTTTAGCCGCGACACGAGGCCAGCTGCCCCGCATAATTTTGCGAGCGTCGACCAATCGCAGCGGCAACATCCACCAACCACGGCTTGTTCAGATAGCTCTGATTGGCATAGCCCGTGCGGCCTTCGTGATAGGCCAGATACTGTGCCTCGGCGTCATACTTGGACACCCCAAGACGCGACGCGGTTTGATCCATATACCAGCCCATGAAGTCGGTCGCATCGGTGATGCGGTCCCGCTTGGCGCCAAAGCGGCGCTGCTCGCGCTGGTATTCTTCCCAAGTGCCGTCCAGAGCTTGGCTATACCCATAGGCCGACGACTGCCGCCCCATCGGAATCACACCCAAAGCATAACGGTGCGGCGTGCGCGCATTGCCGATAAACTTGGATTCCTGATAAATCGTCGCCATTTGGACATGCACAGGCACGCCCCATTTGCGCTCGGTAGCCTTCATGGCTTTGTAATAGGTCGGACGCTGCCGCAAAATCGAACATGCGTCGTCAAGATCACGTGGCGCCTGCGAATTCCCACCCCCACAAGAAGCGAGGGCCAGAAAGAATATCGACGCACGGAGAAGTCTGCTCATAAGCCCCTCACTTTTTTTCAAACTATACCGCAACTCGCCGAATTAGGGAATGCTTGGAGCCGATATTCCCCTGATAAATCCAAAGTTTTAAGCACTTCATTGTGAAGTTTTGCGGGCGCGATAGGCGGGACTATGCCACTTGTCCCGACAGACTGTTTCCCCTGCAACGAGGGGCTGCAATGGACAGTTCGGCCCCAAGCGCATAATAATGTCGCATGAAGGAGCCTTTCGCATGTTGAAAACCGCAGCCAAATATCACATCGGACAAGTGCTGCGCCATCGCAAGCATCCGTTTCGCGGTGTCGTTTTTGACGTAGATGCGATGTTTTCCAACACCGAGGAATGGTATCACGCCATCCCCGAAGACGCGCGGCCCTCGCGCAACCAACCCTTCTACCACCTTTTGGCCGAGAACGATCAAAGCCACTATGTCGCCTATGTGTCAGAGCAAAACCTTGTTCCAGACGAGACAGGCGAGCCCGTAAGCCACCCCGACTTGCCCGATCTTTTTGGCGATTTCGAGGATGGGCGCTACCCACTCCAATTCAATCTTAATTGATAAAATTCTAGTGGTTACGAGTCAGTAACACTTTTGGCCGTAAACTTCTCCTAAGCTTTTGACAGGAGAATGAGATGGAACTTACAGCCGAAAAATACGGGGATGTCATTGTCATCTCGACCGCGCATGACAGGATTGACGCGGCGGGCGCGATTCAGTTCAAGGATGCAATGCGCGTTCTGACCCAAGAGACATCTCGGCGCGTGGTGCTGGATATGTCGCGGGTGAACTTTCTGGACAGTAGCGGACTTGGCGCCGTTGTCGCCGCGATGAAGGCGCTTGGCCCAGAGCGAAAGCTGGAACTTTCGGGTCTGACGCCGACGGTACAAAAAGTGTTTCGCCTGACGCGGATGGATACGATCTTCACCATTCACGACAGCCTACCAAACGAGATGCGGCGTGCAGGTTGAAACAGCAGCCGTGCTGGGAACTGCCTCTACGCGCATCGTCCTGCCGGCACAGGACCTCGCGGTGCGAGAAGGGCTGCGGCTGTTGTTCAGTCGCGCGCCCCTCAGCAGGCTTGTGGCTGACGATCAGGGAACTGCAGAAATCGTTCTGGCCGAGGCTTTGAACAATATCGTCGAACATGCCTATGCCGCCTATCACGGCGAGATAGAGGTGGCGATTTGGCACGACGGACAGCTGGTGCATTGCACAATCGTCGATGCGGGCCTGCCAATGCCTGACGATACGCTGCCTTCTGGGAACCTAAAGCCGATTGCCGCCCTGCCTGAGGGCGGCTTTGGCTGGCATTTGATTCGCGCACTGACCACAAACCTGCACTATCGCCGTGAAGGCGAGCGCAACATTCTCAGCTTCAACCTTGAGGCACAGCTTTCGCCTTGATCGAGATAAATTGCCGCAACTTTATCAAATCTGCCGCTAAGTCGCCCAGTTTTCCCCCTAAAAACGTCGCGCCGTTTATGGATACTTAAGGGGTAGCTGCACAAAAGCTTCCCTCGGCGCTGCGGATCAAGCCCCCACCCAGTTCGCAGCGCCGAGGCTTTATGAAATCGACCATCGGGGCAGTTGGAAAATCAAACCAAGCGGCCTATCCTCGGGCAAAAAGGGGATAAGCATGCGTGATTTTCAGGCTCCGGGGCGTTCCGCCGTCTATGCAAGCAACGGACTTTGCGCCACATCGCACCCGCTTGCCGCCAAAGTGGCGGTTGAAACCCTTGAGGCGGGCGGCAATGCCGTAGATGCAGCAATCGCGGGGGCAGTTCTGCTGGGAATTTGCGAGCCACAGATGACGGGGCTTGGCGGCGATTGCTTTGTGCTTGTTAAACCTGCAGGCCAAGAACAGATTATCGCGCTGAATGGCTCTGGTCGCTCTGCAATGGCAAGCTCGGCTGCCGATCTGCGGGCACGGGGGCTGACAAGCGTGCCCCTGCGCGGGATCGAATCGATCACAATTCCGGGGGCGATTGATGCCTTTTGCAAGCTGTCTCAGGATTGGGGACGGCTTGGGATGGACCGCTGCCTCGCCCCCGCCATTCGCTACGCCGACGAAGGCGTGCCCGTTGCCCCGCGTGTGGCCGTTGACTGGGCCGAAGATGAAAACGTGCTGCGCGGGTCCGCGCGCGATTTCCTGTTGGTGGATGGCGCCGTGCCCCGCGCGGGCCAACTCTTTCGCGCCCCGGGGCAAGCCGAAGTGTTGCGCCGCATCGCCAAAGAGGGACGCGACGGGTTCTACCAAGGCGAGGTGGCCGAGGATATGATCGCTTCGCTGCAGGCCTTGGGGGGCACCCATACCGCTGCGGATTTTGCCGCCACTTCAGCCGATTACTGCGATCCGATTTCGGGCGCATATAACGGCATCGAACTGATCGAGCATCCGCCAAACAGCCAAGGCGCGACAGCGATTTTACTGCTGAACATCCTGTCGCATTTCGATCTTGCGGCGATGGATCCCTTTGGCAGCCAGCGCGCGCATATCGAGGCCGAAGCGACCAAGCTTGCCTATGACGCCCGCAACCGTTTTCTGGCGGAAACCTCGCCGCGCCTTGAACATATGTTGGACCCAGCCACCGCAGCCAAACTTGCGGCCAAGATTGACCCGAAACGGGCGATGACCGCGGCGGCACCGCTGAGCGAAGCCGTTCATAAGGACACCGTTTATATCACCGTCGTTGACCGAGACCGCATGGCCGTGTCGTTGATCTATTCGGTGTTTTGGGGGTTTGGCGCGGGGCTCACCTCGAACAAATTCGGCATCACGTTTCAAAATCGCGGTGCGGGCTTTTGCCTGACCGAAGGCCACCCGAATGAGCTGGCCGGCGGCAAGCGACCCATGCACACGATCATTCCGGCGATGCTGCGCAAGTCGGGCAAGGTGATTATGCCCTTTGGCGTCATGGGTGGGGCGTATCAGCCCTGCGGACATGCCAGATTTGTCAGCAATATGGTGGACTTCGGGCTTGCGCCGCAGGCGGCGATTGACGCGCCGCGCTGTTTTTCTGGGGTTGAGGGGATGATGATGGAAACCGGCTATAGCGCGCAATCGCGGGCAGAGTTGGCCGAGATGGGGCATGACGTGAAAATCTCGCCCGAGCCGATTGGCGGTGCGCAATCGGTCTTGATTGACGACAGCGGCGTGCTTATCGGTGCATCTGATCCGCGCAAGGACGGCTGTGCTCTGGGGTATTAAATGCAAGACATCGTAAATGCGATCCGCTCGTTGACCGAGGGGGAAACCGACAGCGTGGCCTTGATGGCGACCTTTGCGTGCGAAGTGCATCATGCGATGCCGCAGGCGGATTGGACCGGTTTCTATCGCGTCACCGCACCCGAGCTGTTGAAAATTGGGCCGTATCAGGGCGGTCATGGCTGTCTGGTCATCCCGTTTTCGCGCGGCGTCTGCGGTGCCTGCGCCCGCAGCGGTAAGGTGCAAAACGTGCCCGACGTCGACGCCTTTCCTGGCCATATCGCCTGTGCATCCTCAACTCGGTCCGAGCTGGTGCTGCCTGTGTTTAACGGTGCGGGCAAGCTACTTGGCGTGTTTGACATCGACAGCAACACGCCTGCCGCTTTCTCCAAAGCCGACGAAGATTGGCTTGTGCCCCTCTTGGCCGAGGTGTTCCACAACGCCGAATAGCCGCCGCGTATTGGCCGTTTGGCAGGCGGTTTGTGACGTGGTATCGATACCCCAAGGGGCCCAGTGAACACATGCACTGCTTGGTTGGCGGGCCTCATGGGTCGCATCGCTATGGAGGAATCAATGGCCAAGATCACGCTTTTGGACGGTGGCATGGGGCAGGAGTTGCTGGCCCGCTCGGGCGATGTGCCCACCCCGCTTTGGGCGACGCGGGTGATGATTGACCACCCCAATCTGGTCAAGGAAATCCACGACGACTATTTCGCGGCCGGCGCTTCGGTGGCGACGACCAATACCTATAACATCCTGCATGATCGGCTTGAGGGCGTTGGCCTTGATGCGCTGTTTCATGCGCTGCATTTGCGGGCCCTGACCGCGGTCCATGAGGCCAGAGCGCAGGCGGGACGCGGGATTATTGCGGGCTCGATGGGGCCATTGGGCGAGAGCTATCGCCCGGACCTGACGCCCTCGGTCGACGTTTCTGCCCCGCTTTACGCCGAAAAAGCGCGGATCATGGCGCCGCATGTCGATGTGATTTTGCTCGAAACCATGTCGTCGCTGGGGCTTGCCGAAGGTGCGCTCATGGGCGCGCAGGCGGCGGGCAAGCCGGTGTGGCTCTCGGTTTCGGTGCATGACCGCGACGGCAGCAAGCTGCGCTCGGGCGAGCCTGTGTCCGGCCTGCGCGATCTGATCCAAGCCTATCCAACCGCTGCGGTTTTGGCGAATTGCTCGATGCCAGAGGCGATGCTCGCGGCCCTGCAAGAGCTGGCGCCGCTTGGCCTGCCCTTTGGCGCCTATGCCAACGGGTTCTCGGAAATTTCGAACCTGCCGCTGCCCGAGGACGAAAGCGCGCCCGAATACGCGCATCGCCATGACCTAACCCCAGAGAAATACACCGCTTTTGCGATGCAATGGGTGGCGCTTGGGGCGACGATCGTTGGCGGCTGCTGCGAAGTCGGCCCCGCGCATATCCGCCACCTTGCGGCCGCTTTGCGCACCGCTGGACACGAGATCGTATGATTCCTGATTTTATCTACAATCCTCCGGATGTGCCGATTGAGATCCTGCATCAGGACGATCAGATCATCGTCGTCAACAAACCTGCGGGCCTGTTGTCGGTGCCCGGCAAGCTGGCAGGGCGCGAGGATTGCATGACATCGCGCTTGCAAGCCGCGCATTGGGACACCCTGTTGGTGCACCGCTTGGACTGCGACACCTCGGGCGTGATGATCTATGCCCGCACCAAGCAAGCGCAGGGGTTTCTGGGCCAAGAGTTCGAGAAGCGTCGCGCCAAAAAGACATATGTCGCAAGGGTTTGGGGCCAACTTAGCCCCGATGAGGGGCATATCGATTTGCCGCTTTGCACCGATTGGCCGAACCGTCCAAGGCAAATGGTTGACCATGAAAACGGGCGCGCGGCCCAGACCGATTGGCAAGTGATCGCGCGTGACGCCGAAGAGACGCGCGTGCGGCTGTTTCCGCTGACGGGTCGGAGCCACCAGCTGCGCGTCCATATGCTGGCGCAGGGTTGCCCGATTTTAGGCGACCCGATCTATGCAACCGGCGCGGCCTTGGCCTTTCCACGGTTGATGCTGCATGCCGAAAGCCTGTCGCTGCACCATCCCGCGACAGGAGAGTGGGTCAGCTTTGGCGCGCCCTGCGCATTTTAGCACCCCATTGCAAAGCTGCGCTACGCCGTTAACCTTGAAGCAACCTATCTGAGCCTAGATAGGTTGAGCCCTTGTCAAAGGAATAATCCGTGCTGAGATTCGCCCTTGAACCACGCTATTTAGCCCTGACAGGCTCTGCGTTGCTTGCAATCCTATCATTGGGTTGCGCTATGCTGTGGCCAAATTCTGCAATCGCCTTTGACATCGTGTTTCTCTTGGCTGCGGCGCTGGTTGCGCTGGGGATACATGATCTGCGCCAGACCAAACATGCGATCTTGCGAAACTATCCGATTGCCGCGCACCTGCGATTTATCTTTGAAAATGTCCGCCCCGAACTGCGGCAGTATTTCTTTGAGGGCGATAAGGACGGCGCTCCCTTCCCCCGCGACAAGCGCGCAATAGTCTATCAGCGCGCAAAGAAGGAACTGGATAAGCGGCCCTTTGGCACCCTGCTGGATGTCTATCAAGAGCAATACGAATGGCTGCACCACTCGATGGCGCCGAAACCCTGTTTAGACATCAAAGAGATGCGCGTTTCCATCGGGCAAGGGCCTGCGGCCTACTCCGCCTCACTTTTGAATATTTCGGCGATGAGCTATGGTGCGCTGTCGGCCAATGCGGTTCTGGCGCTCAACAAGGGGGCCGCCAAAGGGGGCTTCTTTCATGACACGGGCGAAGGCGGGATTTCGCCCCATCACCGCAAATTTGGCGGTGATTTGGTATGGGAATTGGGCTCGGGCTATTTTGGCGCAAGGCGCGCGGATGGCGGCTTTGACCCCGACCTCTTTGCCGCAGCAGCAGCCGACCCGCAAATTAAAATGATCGAGCTCAAGCTGAGCCAAGGCGCAAAACCTGGCCATGGTGGCGTTCTACCTGCCGCAAAGATCACAGCCGAGATCGCCGAGATTCGTGGCATTCCGATGGGGGTCGACTGCATTTCCCCCGCAAGCCATACCGAATTCTCCACCCCAATCGGATTGCTAGAATTCGTTGCGAAACTGCGCGCGCTTTCGGGTGGCAAACCAACGGGCTTCAAGCTCTGCATTGGCCACAAATGGGAATTTATGGCGATCTGCAAAGCCATGCTAGAGACTGGCATCACCCCAGACTTCATCGTAATTGACGGCAAAGAAGGGGGCACAGGCGCGGCTCCGCTAGAGTTCATGGACAACATCGGGATGCCGTTGCGCGATGGGCTCAGCTTTGCGCATAACGCCCTGATTGGCTGCGGCTTGCGCGATCAGATTAAGATAGGCGCGGCAGGCAAGATCACCTCGGCATTTGACATGGCACGTGTCATGGCGTTGGGGGCCGATTGGTCGAATGCGGCGCGCGGGTTTATGTTTGCCGTTGGCTGCATCCAAGCACAAACCTGCCACACAGGGCAGTGCCCGACAGGGGTCACCTCACAAGACCCCCTCCGCGCCCGAGCAATCGTCGTGCCTGACAAAGCGGAACGGGTCGCCAATTTTCACCACAACACCCTGCACGCACTGGCAGAGCTGGTCGCGGCGGCAGGGCTGTCGCATCCGAACGAACTTCGCCCACATCATTTCCAACGCCGCAGTTCTTCTGACCAAGTCATCTCCTTTGCGGAACAGTACGAACATCTGCAGACGGGCCAGCTTTTGTCTGACCCAAGCTCGGCAGTTCTGTTTCGGGATGCGTGGTCTAGGGCCTCAGCACATAGCTTTGATCGGCAAGGCTAAAGCACACTCATTCTGCTTACTGCCAACAACTCGGCGAGGAGATGAAACTATAAAAAAGGCCCCGAAAACTTGGGGCCTTTTTTTGTCACTCGACAGATGCATCCCACCCTGAGATCGCCTTTACCTCAAGGAATTCCTCCAGACCCCAATGGCCGCCTTCGCGCGCGCGGCCCGAAGATTTGACGCCTCCAAACGGCGCGCCGGCGCCCCGCGACTTGCCGTTCATTTCAAGCATCCCCGACTTGAGCCGCAGCGCCATCCGATTGCGCAAGGCGCCATCTTGGGACTGCACATAATTGGTTAACCCATAGGGTGTATCATTGGCGATACGCACAGCCTCTTCTTCAGTATCGAAAGGAATCATCGACAGCACAGGACCGAAAATCTCTTCCCGCTCAATCGTCATGCCTGGGACAACGTCGGCAAAAACGGTCGGTTTCACATAGAACCCACGGTTGAAGCCCTCTGGCAAACCTGGACCGCCTGCAACGAGACGTGCGCCTTCGTCGATGCCTTTTTGGATATAGCCTTGGATTTGCTCCCACTGGCGCTTGTTCACGACAGGACCGATGTGATTGCCGGCCTCATGCGCAGAGCCGACTTTGATGCTGTCGGCAACCTGGGCCGCGATTTCGACCGCGCGGTCATAGATCGGGCGCTGGACCAGCATACGGCTTGGTGCATTACAGGACTGGCCGGTGTTGTTCATCATATGCCGAACGCCGCGTTCAACCGCACCATCATCGGCATCAGCGAAAATCACGTTGGCGCCCTTGCCACCCAGCTCGAGCGTCACACGCTTGAGCGTCTCAGCTGCAGCCTTCGAAATTGCCCGCCCCGCACGGGTCGAGCCGGTAAAAGAGATCATCTCGACATCAGGATGCGACGACAAAACCGATCCAACCCCGACACCATCACCGTTCACAAGGTTGAAAACCCCAGCCGGCAAACCGGCATCATGGCAGAATTCGGCAAAGAGCATCGCATCAAGCGGGCTTTCTTCCGACGGCTTCAGCACACAGGTGCAACCCGCAAGAATCGCCGGAATGGCTTTGAGCGCGATCTGGTTCATCGGCCAATTCCAAGGCGTGATCAGGCCGACTACGCCGATCGGTTCGAGAGAGATACGGTCATTGGGCGCATGAGGGCCAAGCGGCTTGATCCACTCGATTTGATCAAAGGCGGTCAGAAAGTTCGTCGCATGCCAAGGCAGACAGGGCGCTTGATCGTCGCGGGCCATATCAATCGGCGCGCCCATCTCCATCGCGATGGCTTTGGCCAACTCTTCCAGACGAAGCTCGTATTGCTCAAGAATTTTAACCACGGCTTCGCGACGAACGGCTGGCGGGGTCGCCGCCCAAGCCGGAAACGCAGCCTTGGCCGCCGCAACTGCCGCATTGGTGTCGGCTTCAGAGCCAAGCGAGATGATCGCGCAGGCTTCTTCCGTCGACGGGTCAATCACCTCGCAATCGCGGGGCGTGATCGGGGCGACCCAGCGGCCGTTGATGTAGAAATCGCGTTTGATAATCATGGCTGACTCCTTAATTTGATCATAACATGGCATCTCCGCGCGGGCTTCGCAAGTTTTGCGACCGCAATCCAAGCGAGTTGCCGCCTGACGGGCGATCGTTCCATATCCAACCCACGGCGCAAAACTCTTTTCTCTTTTTGCGGCATTTGCACGCAGGGAGGTGAAACATTTCCTTAGAACAGTTATCTAAAGCCCATCACAGAGCATAGGAGTTCATATGTCGATCCGTATCAATGATATCGCGCCTGACTTTACCGCAGCCTCGACCGCCGGCGAGATCAAGTTTCATGACTGGCTGGACGGCAGCTATGCCATCATTTTCAGCCACCCGCGCGATTTCACCCCCGTTTGCACCACCGAATTCGGCGCAGTGGCCCAGCTTTCGGCCGAGTGGAAAAAACGCAACACCAAGGTCATCGGTGTTTCGGTCGATTCGGTTGAAGAGCACCAAAAGTGGAAAAACGACATCGAGGCTTTTGGAGGCGCGCCTGCGGATTTTCCGATCATCGACGACACCAGCCTGACCGTGTCCAAAGCCTTTGATATGCTTCCTGCAGAGTTCTACCTGCCCGAAGCCAACCGCACGCCAGCGAACACGGCGACCGTGCGCTCGGTTTATATCATTGGGCCGGATAAAAAGGTCCGCTTGACCATGACCTATCCGATGTCGGTGGGCCGCAACTTTGCGGAAATCCTGCGGGCGCTTGACGCGGTCCAAGCGACCGATGGCGTGCCGATTGCAACGCCCGCCAACTGGCAGCCCGGTCAGGATGTGATCGTCGCGCTCAGCCTGAACGACGCGCAGGCAGAAGAAAAGTTCGGCGCGCTGGACATCAAACTGCCCTATCTGCGTTTCGCCAAGGCACCCAAGTAAAGCAAAAGGCCCCGGAAATTCCGGGGCCTTTCGTTTCGTGGATTAAGCTTCGGTCGCTTCGGTCTCGGTGATTTCCAGACCGGTCTCTTGGTCGACCATCTTCATGCCAAGGCGCACCTTGCCGCGATCGTCAAAGCCCAAGAGCTTAACCTTCACTTCTTGACCCTCTTTGAGGATCTCGTTCGGGTGGTTCAGACGCTTGTTGGCGATCTGCGACACATGGACCAGACCGTCACGCTTGCCGAAGAAGTTCACAAACGCGCCGAAATCGACGAGCTTGACGACCTTACCGGTGTAGACATGGCCTTCTTCCGGCTCTGCCACGATCGACCAGATCATGTCATAGGCCTTTTTGATCGAAGCCGCATCGGACGAAGCGATCTTGATGATGCCCTCGTCATTGATGTCGACTTTCGCGCCCGAAACTTCAACGATCTCGCGGATAACTTTACCGCCCGAGCCGATCACTTCACGGATTTTGTCCGTTGGGATCTGCATGGTTTCGATCTTTGGAGCATACTCGGAGAAGCCCGAAGGAGCCGAAAGCGCCTTGTTCATCTCGCCAAGGATGTGCAGACGACCGTCTTTAGCCTGCGCCAAAGCCTGCGCCATGATCTCTGGGGTGATGCCTGCAACCTTGATGTCCATCTGCATCGTGGTGATGCCGTTGGCGGTGCCTGCAACCTTGAAGTCCATGTCGCCGAGGTGATCTTCGTCGCCAAGGATGTCGGTCAGAACAGCAAAGCGGCCGTCGTCTTCAAGGATAAGACCCATCGCAACGCCTGCAACCGGCGACTTCAACGGAACGCCCGCATCCATCATCGACAGCGAACCGCCGCAGACCGAAGCCATCGACGAAGAGCCGTTCGACTCGGTGATTTCCGACACCAAACGCACGGTGTAAGGGAAGTCCGTCGCAGCTGGCAGAACAGCCTGAAGCGCGCGCCAAGCCAGTTTGCCGTGACCGATTTCGCGGCGACCCGGCGAACCTACGCGGCCAACTTCACCAACCGAATAGGGAGGGAAGTTATAATGCAGCAAGAAGTTCGAACGCGAGTTGCCGTGCAGCGCGTCGATGATTTGCTCATCTTCGCCCGTGCCAAGCGTGGTGACCACGAGGCCCTGAGTTTCACCGCGGGTGAACAGAGCCGAGCCGTGGGTGCGTGGCAGGATGCCGGTTTCCGAAACGATCGGACGCACGGTTTTGTTGTCACGGCCGTCAATACGTGCGCCACCGTTGATGATGTCGCCGCGCAGGATCGAAGCTTCCAGCTTTTTGATCGCCGAACCGAGGTTCAGGTCAGCAAGGTCTTCTTCGTTCAGCGCGCCTTTGATCGTGGCCACAGCAGCCGAGATCGCAGCGGTGCGCTCTTGCTTGTCGCGGATCGCGAAAGCAGCGCGCATTTCGGTTTCGCCAGCAGCTTTGACGCGGCCATAGAGGTCAGCGTATTCAGGTGCTTTGAAGTCGAAGGGCTCTTTTGCGCAATCTTCTGCAAAGTCGCAGATCAGGTCGATGACCGGCTGCATCGCGTCATGGCCGAACTTGACCGCGCCCAGCATTTCTTCTTCGGTCAGCTCGTAGGCTTCCGATTCCACCATCATCACGGCGTCTTTGGTGCCGGCAATAACAAGGTCCAAACGCTGATCTGGGTTGTTGCGCAGGTTCTGCATGTCGTCGACGGTCGGGTTCAGCACATAGTTGCCGCCCGTGAAGCCAACGCGTGCTGCACCGATTGGGCCCATGAAAGGCACGCCGGAAATCGTCAGCGCTGCCGAAACGGCGATCATCGCGACGATATCTGGATCGTTCTCAAGGTCATGCGACAGAACGGTTGCCATCACGAGCACTTCGTTCTTGAAGCCTTCAACGAACAGCGGGCGGCACGGACGGTCGATGAGGCGCGAGGTCAGCGTCTCTTTTTCCGAAGGGCGCGCTTCACGCTTGAAAAAGCCGCCTGGGATTTTACCGGCGGCGTAGTATTTCTCTTGGTAGTGCACGGTCAGCGGGAAGAAATCCTGGCCTGGCTTTGGCGCGCGTGCATAGGTCACGTTGGCCATAACCGAGGTTTCGCCGTAGGTGGCGATAACCGAGCCGTCAGCCTGACGTGCGACTTTACCCGATTCCAGAGTGAGGGTTTCGTTGCCCCACTGGATCGACTTGGTAGTAACGTTGAACATGTAGAGTTCCCTATATGAGAGCATGCGCGACCCCTGTCGCGGCTCCCCTTTTGCATGGCGGCCCCATTGCCGCCGCCCCAATCCTTTGCATGCGGCCAGGGGCAGGCCTCATATCGCAGATAGCGCGCGTATACTGGAAAAAAGCACGTTTGGGAAGAGGCTGGGTTGGAAGCCGCCCCGCGCAGGGTGCGCAGCCCCTTATGCAAACCAAAACGCCCGCAGCTTTCGCTACGGGCGCTTGATTTCGTCAAACCGAAAGGGTTAGCGACGCAGGCCGAGGCGTGCGATCAGCGAAGCGTAACGTGCTTCGTCTTTGCCCTTGAGGTAGTCCAACAGCTTGCGGCGCAGAGCAACCTGCATCAGCAGACCGCGGCGCGAGTGGTTGTCTTTTTTATGCGATTTGAAGTGCTCGGTCAGCGTCGCGATACGCGACGACAGGATCGCAACCTGAACTTCTGGCGAACCGGTGTCGCCTTCTTTGGTTGCGTATTCTTTGATCAGTTGAGCTTTGAGTTCTGCGGTGATCGACATCGGGATCTCCTATGAAGAGGGTTGCGGCACAAGCCGGGATGTCGTCCAGCAGGGCCAATGACACCACCGTCACCAGTGGATGGGCGCGTATAGGGGGATTTCGGCCAAAAGAAAAGCCCCTTTCACCGCGCCATTAACCAACACCTCAAATTGTGCCCCAATCGCGGTGAAATTCTTTGGAGAAACACCGTCAGCTATGGTAGATAAATAGCTATATTTCCTTTGTGTTCAGAATGTTACTCGGGAAAATGGTTAACAAAAGTTAACGCCTTTCCCTCACGCCGGAGACCAGTATCATGCTTAGCCTTCTCGGACTGCTCGGAGCCCTCTTTGCCGGCGTTGTTGCCGATGCAACTGTCACCACAACCTCTGATGGCGAAACAGATACGACCGACTCAGAGGGCGATGCACAGGACGCCGAACTGGGACATGGCAATATCTTTGGCATGCTTTCTGGTGGCACCGAGACTGCTCGCCTCGACACAGCCGACGAAGAACCACAAGACGCCGCACTGATCATGTCAAGCGACGCTCTGCCAGAACAGCCGCTTGACCTAGAGATTGACGGCGATGCGGCCAACAACATCGTCGCGGGCGATGGTGGCAGCGACACTTTGGCGGGGCATGACGGCGGCGACATGATCGACGGCCGCGGCGGCAATGATCTGCTGTCGGGCGGCGATGGCGACGACGGCCAGCACGGTGGCGATGGCGACGACACGCTTACGGGCGACGCTGGCGATGATACGCTTTTGGGGGGTGAGGGCGCCGACCTGCTGCTTGGCGGGACTGGCAACGACCAACTCTTCGGCGGCGAGGGCGACGATAACCTATTCGGCAATGAAGGCGACGACACCCTGATCGGCGGCGAGGGCAACGACCTGCTGCACGGCGACCAAGGCGACGACGCCCTGCATGGTGGCAGTGGCGATGATACCCTCTTCGGCGGCACCGGAGCAGATACGCTGGACGGCGGAAGCGGCAAAGATGATCTTTGGGGCCATAGCGGTCAAGACGATGGGGCGATCGACTTCCTGAATGGCGGCACGGGCGACGACATCTTGCACCTTGGCGCGGGCGACTACGGCAATGGCGGCGACGGCAGTGACAGTTTCGAACTTCATGACATCGGCCCGAATGATCCACCGTCGCAGATCGTCGATTTCCACCCAAGCGAGGACCAGCTTATCGTGCTTTACGACCCCACAACCCACCCAGACCCGCAGCTCAGCAGCCAGAGCATCGGCAATGATACAACCCTGCTGCTCGACGGAATCGCAGTCGCCAATCTTCAGGGTATCTCAACCCTCGACCTCAGCACCATCCTCCTGCGTGCGGCCTAAGCCCAGGGCTCGGGCTGCACAGCATAACCGATATAAAGCGGATGCTTCGGCGCCCCAGCCTGCGTCAAGCCAAGCTGATACAGTGGCCGCCCCGTCGCCCGAAGCAATGACTCGACCACGGTGCCACGGCCCAGATGCGCCCCGTGGCTGCCCCAAGCGCAAATGACTTGCTTCCCCCAATGCGCGGCCGCAACAATCGCTGCGTCATTGGCAGGACCGACAGGGTCTGCCTGCGCCCGCATCACCTTGGGATCCGTCGCGCGAAACGCAAAGATATTCACCACCCGAAAACCGCCAAACCCCAGCGCCCGCGCCCGCCGCTCGCAGCGTTCAACGGTCGGGTCGTTCTGCACCTCCGTCGCCGTCGACGGATTGAGCATGACAAAAACCACCCGCCCCGCGCCCTCATCCCAAACGCGTGTCAATTCATACCGATAAGCCTCGCAAGGGGAATAGACCGCGACACTCTGCGCGTCCCCCTTCAGATGCCGCCGCACCACGCCCGCTTGCTCACACCCAGCCATCACATGGCCTTTCATACTGGCCCAAATACTCATCCAACGCCGCCGCCACGCCCGACAGCCAAGGACCATCCCGCGACAGCCGCCGCTCGCGGGGGCTCGATGCTCCCAAGAGCGGCCCGCCCTGAACCTCAGTTAAAAACGCGGCTCGGATGCAATTCACCGCTTTTGTAAATCCCGACGGCCACGGCGCGCCCCTGATAGCTGGCCCAAGCCTCATCGCCGTATTCGACGCTCGACGCCAAAACCATGCCCGGATTGCCATTCTTCAGCTTTGCCGCACCCTCGGGCGTACAGGGCAGCTCTGGCAAATCGGCCAAGCCCAGCTCAAGCGGCTTCAGATAGGCGTCCAGCTCACCCGTCTTGGCCAAACGGTCAATCTCTTCAATCGAGATCCCATCCGACGCCGAAAACGGCCCCGACCATTCCCGGCGCAGCCAAGCGACGTGGCCCAAGCAGCCCAAAACCTCACCCAAATCCCGCGCGATAGAGCGCACGTAGCCGCCCTTCCCGCAAACCATCTCAAGCTCGACCTGATCATCTGAAAGCCGCGCAATCATCTCAAGCCGATCGACCCACAAGGGCCGCGCCGCCAAGATCATCGCCTCACCTTCACGCGCCAGATCATAGGCGCGCTCGCCTTCCACCTTCACAGCCGAAAACTGCGGCGGCACCTGCTCGATATCGCCGCGAAACCCGACCAGCGCCGCTTCGATCTCTGCATCGCTGGGCCGCGAAGGATTGCTCGCAATCACCTCGCCCTCCGCGTCATCGGTCGTCGTCGCCGCACCAAGGTTCACCACAAAGCGATAGCACTTTAGCGCATCGGTGATGTAGGGCACCGTCTTGGTTGCCTCGCCCAAAGCAATCGCCAACACGCCCGTCGCCGCAGGATCAAGCGTGCCCGCGTGGCCTGCTTTTTGCGCATCCATCGCCCATTTCAGCTTGTTGACGACCGCCGTCGAGGTGATGCCCGCGGGCTTATCGACGATCAACCACCCCGAAATCGCCCTGCCTTTTTTGCCGCGCGCCATAGCCGTCTCCTTATTCTATTCTTGTGGAACGACCAGCCCGACCATTGGCCCCATCGGAAAGCCAAAATCGCGTCGCCCCAAATCTTGGGCCAAAAGCCTTGAAATCTTGCCATCCAGATAGAGGGCGTTGCGCAGCTTTAGCTCGTCGCGAAACAGACGGCCAAAGTCGTAGAAATTCACCGGCTGATTCGAAATGACGAAATAGGCGGTGCGCCCATCATCCGACACACCAACCCCGTTGCGGATATAGCGCGAATCGCCGTCCTTGATGAACCGAGGATGCAGCGCACCGTCGATCACCAGCATCGGCCCCGATTGCGTCGCATAGCGACAGTTCGGCGGCGCGGCCTTATACGCCAGGGTCTCGATCACCCGCAGCTTGTCCCCGATGCAAAACACCCCATTCGGCACCAGCCCAAAGTTGCCCGGCCCCGCACCGGTTACCAGCGGCGCTTGCTCGACATTATTCTCGATATAGAGACCCACAGGCGCACGATCGGCGTGATACATGCCCGCGTTCATCGCAAATCCAAGGGTCTTACCCTCTGCCGCCAAGCCCGCCTCAACAGCGGTAAAGCTGCCCAGAGGGCCATTCGGCCCCGACTGGAACATCCGCAAGTCCTGCGAGGCTTGCACCTCGCAAATCGTGTATGGCACGGATTCAAAGTCGAAATCACGGCAACCAGCCGCCGCCGCAAAGGGCAGAAGCGCCAGCATCAAGGCCAGCCGCAGCATGTTATTCCTCGGCCTCTGCCTCGGGTTCGTCCGTGGCAGCAATGTCGCGCTGAACCTTTGGATCCGAGAACAGGCGGCGTGCCTCTTCCAGACGACCATAGGTGTCATCGGGACGAAAGCGCAGCTCGGGCGAGTGCTTGAGCGTCATTTCCGCCGAGACCCGCTTGCGCAACTCCCAAGCGTTCTTGGCCAAAGCGGCAATCGCTTGCTCGACGCTGGCCCCGCCCATAAGCGGCATGACATAGACCGTCGCGACCCGCAGATCGACCGAGACCGAAACCTCGCCCACGGTGATCGACATGTCTTGCAGCGCGGGGTCGTGGACCTCACCGCGTGCCAAAATCTCCGACAATGTGCGTCGGATCATCTCGCCAACTCGAAGTTGACGCTGCGAAGGCCCTTTGGCCGAATAGGAACGTGTGTTTGCCATGCTCTGCCCATATGCGGATTCGCGCGGGCTTGCAACGGCGGGCTTTTCGCGAAGCCGCTTCTCCGCTAAACCCTGCTGAAACGAGGGGGCCTTATGACCAATATTCCAGCCATTACCGTCACAGGCGCTTCGGGGCGCATGGGGCAGATGCTGATCCGCGCGATTTCGCAGCATCCATCGGCGCGGCTTGCGGGCGCGGTAGAGCGTGCGGGCCACGACTGGATCGGACGCGACGTCGGTCTGTGCATGGGCGGTGCGGCGCTTGGGGTTTTGGTCACCGATGACCCGCTGGAAGCCTTTGCGGTGTCGCAAGCGGTGATCGACTTTACCGCCCCCGCCGCGACGGTCGAATTTGCAGCGCTCGCCGCCCAAGCGCGCGCGGTCCATGTCATCGGCACCACGGGGCTTGAACCGCAGCACTATGCCAAGCTTGACGCAGCGGCGCATCATGCGGTGATCGTGCAGGCGGGGAATATGAGCCTTGGCGTCAATCTGCTGACCCGCTTGACACAGAAAGTCGCGGCGGCGCTGGATGCTGACTGGGATATCGAGATCATCGAATCGCACCACAACCGCAAAGTTGACGCCCCTTCTGGCACCGCTTTGATGCTGGGCGAGGCGGCTGCGGCAGGGCGTGGCATCGCATTGGCCGAGAATATGGAATCGGGTCGCCACGGCATCACAGGCGCGCGGGCGCAGGGGGCGATCGGCTTTTCGGCCATTCGCGGTGGCGACATTGTCGGCGAGCATGACGTGCTGTTTGCCGCGGCGGGCGAAAGGATTGTTCTGCGCCACATCGCCACGGATCGCGCGATCTTTGCCCGTGGCGCGATCAAAGCCGCGCTGTGGGGCCAAGGCCAAAAGCCTGGCCGCTATGATATGATGGATGTTTTGGGCCTCTAGCCCGCGTCAGAAATCGACGGCGATGCCCTTTTTCTCCCAATCGCCAAAGCGGACGGGCTCGGGGCCTTTGCGGCCGCCCAACTCGGACGGCAGGTCAAGTGCTGCGGTTTTCTCGCGGCGTTCGGCGGCTTCGGCAAGCGCGCGCTTGGCGGCCTCGGGCAGTTCTGGCGTATCAGTCATCGGGCATTCCTTGCGGCTTTCACCCCTTTGATATAGGGCCAAGCCACATATCAGCAAGCAAATCGGGTCGGGAGCGACAAAATGGCAGAGGCACAGCAAGGTCTAACAGCGCGCGCGGCGGCGCTTGGCCTGCTCACCGCGATCATGGAAGAGGGCCAGACCATGGCTCAGGTCCTTGTCGCGCCGAATGGTCCGCTCAAGTCGGTCGCCCCCCAAGAGCGCGCGCGGGCGCAGCGTTTGGCCCTTCAAGTGATCCGGCTGCTAGAGCCCGTTGACCGCATGTTAGAGCCGCATTTGCGCAAAAACCCACCGCTTGCTGTGATGAATATTCTGCGGCTGGCCGTGACGGAACTGCATGAGGGCGCGGCTCCGCACGGCGTGGTGAATGCCGCAGTCGAGCTTGCCCGCAAGTCCAAGCGTACGACGCCGATGGCGGGTCTGATCAACGCCGTTCTGCGCAAAATCCCCGAAGGCGCGCCGCTGGCGGGCCCTGCGCAGCGCCTGCCGCGTTGGCTGCGTCAGCCGATGGTGCATGCCTATGGCCGCGAAGTCGTGGCCGCGATCGAAGAAATCCACGCCAAAGCGCCTCCGCTCGACATTACCCCAAAGGGCGCGATTTTGCCCAAGGGCGAGCTGCTGCCGACGGGATCTTTGCGTCTGTCAGAGCCGTCTCAGGTCTCGACCTTGGCGGGTTTTGCCGAGGGCGATTGGTGGGTGCAAGACGCTGCAGCCGCGCTGGCAGCGCCTTTGCTGGCCGCACAAGCAGGCGAAAGCGTGCTTGATCTATGCGCCGCACCGGGCGGGAAATGTTTGCAACTCGCGGCGGCGGGAGCGAATGTCACCGCGCTGGATATCTCGGCACCACGTCTTCAGCGGTTGCAGGAAAACCTTGCCCGCACAGGGCTTTCGGCCAAAATCGTCACCGCCGACGCCCTGCATTGGCAACCCGAGGCCCAGTTTGATGCGATCCTGCTCGATGCTCCCTGTTCGGCCACCGGCACCATTCGCCGCCACCCTGAACTGCCTTTCCTCAAGGATGGCAGCGAGTTGGCCGAGCTGACCGCGTTGCAATCGGCGCTGCTGGATCGGGCGCTTGGCTGGCTGAAACCCGGTGGGCGGCTGGTCTATTGCACCTGCTCGCTTTTGCCCGAAGAAGGCGAAGCACAGCTGGCTGCAGCGCTTGAGCGGCACGCGGACCTGACCGTCATCCCGCCTGCGTTGAAGGGCATTGACCCGTCGTGGATCACGCCCCAAGGCGCGCTGCGTCTGCGGCCCGACTATTGGGCAGAACAGGGTGGCATGGACGGCTTCTTTATGGTCGCACTGCGCAAAGGCTAAAGCCGAACCACAATCGCTTGGCCGGACAGTTGCACCGCATCTTGCGTCACCAGCACGTCATAGCGGCCAAGCGCCACCCCATTCGCCCGCGACGGCAGCAGCGCGAAAATCGCCAACCTGCCACCAGCGGGTAGCTGTACACTTCCCGTCACGACCGCAACCTCAGGCCGTGGCAGGTGGCGCGCGGTCATCACGTTGAAATCATCGCTCGGCGCGGTCACTTCGGCGGCGCGCACCGGCACATCCCCCGCAAAGGCGACGGGAACCAGAGGGCGCGCCGGTAAATGCAGCCCCTCGCCCAGCAAATCAAACCCTGGTCCCGAGATCACCGTCAGATTGCGCTCGATGTTCGGAAAGATCGAAAACTCGCCATTCTCGACCACGCTTGCCCGCGACAGACGCGCCAAAAGCACGCCGTTTTCTTCAATTCGCAGCATCTCGACCGTCACGCCTTTGCCATTAGCCCAAGGCATCTGGCGGTAATCTGCGGGGGTAAGGTGCTGGGTCATTCGGCTGCCTGTGGTCCAAGAATGGGGGTCGGGTCGTTCGGGGCAAGTTCTTCGAAATCAAAATTATCCAGCCGTGCCGCGCGCTTGCCCGCACGTTCAGCAGCCGTCGAAATCCCGTCCAGATCGGCCCGCGCTTGGTTGAAATGCGTCGAAAGCTTTTCAACCCGCTCGACCACCAACTCCACATCGCGGTGCAACTGCCGCAGCGTCGTACGGATCGCGCCCGCCTGCTCGCGCATCCGCGCATCCTTCAGAACCGCGCGCATGGTGTTCAACGTCGCCATGCAGGTCGTCGGCGAGACAATCCACACCCGCGCCGTAAAGCCATCCCGCACCACCTCGGGAAAGTTGGCGTGCAGCTCGGCATAGACCGCCTCGGAGGGCAGGAACATCAGCGCACCGTCCGCCGTCTCGCCGTCGAGAATGTATTTCTCGGATATCGCCTTGATATGCACCCGCACCGCCGCGCGAAGTTGCGCCTGCGCCTCGGTCACCGCGCGCGGGTTGTCGGCACGGCGCAGCGCCTCATAGGCCTCGAGCGGGAACTTGGCGTCAATCACAATCGGACCGGGCGGATTGGGCAGGTGGATCAGGCAGTCCGCCCGCTTGCCGTTCGAAAGCGTCGCCTGCATCGTATAGGCATCCGAGGGCAGCGCCTTTTGCACGATGTCGTTCAGCTGAATTTCCCCGAACGCCCCCCGCGCTTGTTTGTTGGCAAGGATATCTTGCAAGTTCAGCACGTTGCCCGACAGCTTTTCGATATTGGCCTGCGCTTTGTCGATTGTCTCTAGCCGCTGTTGCAGCTCGCCCAGACTGCGCGCGGTGCGGGTGGCGGTGCCGTGCAGGCTCTCGCCCATGTGCCGCTGCACCTCGGACAACCGCTTCTCCATCAGTTGCAGCATCGCGGTTTGGGCGTGGCTTTGATTTTCCGACACGTGATGAAGACCGCCCGAAAGCCGCTCTTGCCCCTCGCCCAAGGCCTGCACGCGCTGGCTCAGCCAGCCCATCTCATTCATCAAAGGCACCGCCATCGTCGCTGACCGCCCCGCCGCGCGCAAGATCAGCACCAGCAAAAGCAGAACCAAGGCGACCGCCCCGGCGATGATCAAAACTTCTGGGGCGTTCCAAGCATAGTCTTCACCGAAAAGCGTAATCATCTGCGACCGAACAGCCTTTCGATATCGTGGAGCTTGAGTTCAACATAGGTCGGGCGGCCGTGGTTGCACTGACCAGAATGCGGCGTGGCCTCCATCTCGCGCAAAAGCGCGTTCATCTCTTCGGCGCGCATCTGACGCCCCGAGCGGATAGAGCCGTGGCAGGCCATGCGGGACAGAATTGCCTCCATTTTGGCTTGCAGCGACTGGCTTTGACCAAGGTCGGACAGCTCGTCCAGCACGTCTTCCAGCAGCGCCTTGGCCGAAACATTGCCAAGGATCGCGGGCGTTTCGCGCACCGCAATCGCGCTGCCGCCAAAAGGCTCGATCGTCAGGCCAAGCGCTGCAAGGTCAGCCTCTACGGCCAGCAATCTCTGCGCATCCGACGGCGAAAGATCAACGATTTCAGGGATAAGCAGCGCCTGCGCCTTGATGCCCGTTTCGGCCATTTGACGCTTGAGCCGCTCATACACCAGCCGCTCGTGGGCCGCGTGTTGATCGACGATCACCATGCCTGTCGCGGTTTGCGCGATGATGTAATTCTCGTGGACTTGCGCCCGTGCCGCTCCCAAAGGCAGGTCGTCGGCCAGCTCATAGGCGGGCTCGACGCGGGCGGTCGGCGCCTCGGCAAAGCCAACAAGCCGCTCGGGCGCTTGATAGGCAAAGGCTTGCGACAGGCTGGACTGGCTTGGCCGCTCCATCTGATAAACGCGCGGCTGCATCCCAATCGGTTCGGGACGCATCGCCGCAAGGGTTTCATCGGCAACGGTGGTACTGGCGCGGTGACCCGCCGCCGAAATCGCCGTCCGCAGCCCCGTGATGATCAGGCTGCGCGCCGCATCGGGTTCGCGAAAGCGCACCTCGGATTTGGCGGGATGCACATTGACGTCCACTCGCTCGGGGTCACAAATCAGGTTCAGCACCGCCGCAGGGTGGCGGTCGCGCGACAAAAAGTCGAAATAGGCCACCCGCAGCGCACCCAAAAGCGCGCGATCCAGCACGGGCCGACCGTTGACAAACACGAACTGCTGCACAGAAGAGCCGCGCGAATAGGTCGGCAGCGCGGCATAGCCCGTCAGCCGCATACCGTCCCGCTCTACGTCGATCTTGAGCGCGTTGTCGATGAAGTCACGCCCCAAAACGCTGGCAAGACGGCCATGCAGCGCATCGAAGAAATCGCCCGACAACGGGTCGGCACGAAAGAGCACCCGAGGCGCCTCGCCGTCCGCAATCTCGGACAGGGTAAAGCCGACATGCGGCTCGGCCATCGCAAGGCGCTTGATGACCTCGGCAATCGCTTGCTGCTCGGCCCGATCAGAGCGCAGGAATTTCAGGCGTGCTGGCGTGGCATAGAACAAATCGCGCAGCTCGATCACCGTGCCACGGGTCGCGGCAGCGGGACGCACGGGCTGCATACGACCGCCTGCAACCGACAGACTTGCGCCGTCAAAGCCCTCGGCCCGCGAGGTGATGGTCAGTCGACCCACCGCGCCCAGACTGGCCAATGCCTCACCGCGAAACCCGAAAGAGCGGATGTTGAGCAGATCAGATCCGTCGATTTTCGAGGTGGCATGGCGTGACACCGCCAAAGGCAGATCGTCGGGCGACATCCCGTGGCCATCATCGGTGACGCGGATAAGCACCTTCCCGCCAGCAGAATAATCGACCGAGATGCGGCTGGCACCTGCGTCCAGAGCGTTTTCGACCAGCTCTTTGACCGCAGAAGCGGGGCGTTCCACGACCTCACCCGCAGCGATGCGGTTGATCGCAGCTTCGTCAAGAGGACGGATGATGGGGCGTATATTGGGGGCATGAAGCGTCATGCCCCCAGTTCTAGCAGGTTCGCGGCTTTGGGGCCATAGATTTGGTTATTCGTTAACCACACCCGTTGGCTGTCCGACGACAATAAACTGCAGGTCTTCGGGCTTTAGCAACCGCGCCGCGACACGCTTCACATCATCAAGCGTCACAGCCTCAATCCGAGCGTTGCGGGTCTTGGGATAATCCGACGTCAGGCCCAGATCCTGCATACCGACAAGGATGGACGCGATGCGGCTGTTGCCATCAAACCGCAGCGGATAAGAGCCCGTCATATAGGTCTTGGCGTCGTCCAGGTCTTTCTGGCTCACGCCTTCCTTGGCGATCAGCGCCCATTGCTCGCGGATGACTTTGATCGCTTCTGCCACCTTTTCGTTGCTGGCTTGGAACTGCCCGACCATCACTTCGGAATGGTCAAAGTTCGCCAGCGAGGTGCCGATGCCATAGGTCAGGCCGCGCTTTTCGCGCACTTCTGACATCAGCCGCGCAGTAAAGCGCCCGCCGCCGATGATCTCATTCAGCACCGAAGCCGCATAGTAATCGGGGTCGGTGAACCCCATGCCGCCTTGACCGAACAGCACTGTCGATTGCGGGCCGGGGAACGGCGAAACCGTGATACCGCCCTTGAGCATCGGCTCCACGCGCGAAGGCTGCTCTGCCCCCGTCGCAGGCAAATCGCCCAACAGCTTATCCAGCAAAACGCCCAACTGATCCGCAGTGATATCGCCCGCAGCCCCCACGGTGATACGGTCCCGCGCCAGCGTCGATTTATGCGCGGCAACGATATCGTCGCGGGTCAGCTTGGCCACACTTTCCAGCGTGCCCGACCCGTTCGACCCATAGGGATGGTCGCCAAAGGTGCTGGCCCGTGACAGATTGCTGCCAATCGCGCTGGGGTCTTTGGCATCCGAGCGCAGGTTGGACAGAACCTGTTCGCGCACGCGGTCGATCGAGGGTTGGTCAAAGACCGGATTGACCAGCGCATCCCGCAAAAGCGCCATGGCTTGGTCTTGGTTTTCGGTCAAAAACTTGGCGGACACCGAGACGCCGTCTTGGTCGGACTCAAAGCTAAAGCTGGCCGCAAGACCATCCCGCGCCGCAGCAAAGCCTTGGCTGTCCAGATCGCCAGAGCCTTCTTCGATCAATGCCGTCATCAGATTGACCGCGCCGCGTTTGCCCGCCGCATCCAACGAGGTGCCGCCTTTGAAATTGATCGTCAGCGAGGTGAAGGGGATGCCATGCTCTTCCACCAACCAAGCCTTGATCCCCCCCGGAGAGGTGACCTCTTGGATATTGGTCTCAGCATGAAGGGGCGCGGCAAAAGCCAGCAAAAACAGGGCTATACGCAGCTTCATTTTGCGGTCTCCGGTGTGGTGAGCCAGCCTGTAACGGCGTTGTTGCGGTTCAGAACCATCCGCGCAGCGGCCATGACATCTTCGGGCGTCACAGCTTGCAGCGCGGCAGGCCAATCTTGCACATCTTGCACGGTCAGCCCCGTCGCCAGTGCAGCACCATAGTTGCGCGCAAGGCCGCCCGCCGAATCGCGGGCATAGATTTCAGACGCGCGCACTTGGGTTTGGATGCGGGCAAAGTCCTCGGGTTTTGGGCCGTCGATCAGGAATTGGTCGATGACCTTATCCATCGCCGCTTCGGCCTCAGCGAGGCTCACGCCCTCGGCTGGCACAACCACAAGGCCAAAGGTGTCGGGGTCAACCGAGACATCCGAGTAAAAGGCCGAGGAATAAACCGCCACTTGGCTGTCAAATTGCAGCGCGCGGGTCAGCACCGACGTCGTCCCCGAGCCGCCCAAAAGCTCGGCCAAAATGGTCAGCGCCGCGGCTTGCTTTTGATCGCCCGCGTTGCGCGCTGGGGCAAGGTAGCTGCGCGCGACATAGGGCTGCGCGACCCGCTCGTCGGTCAGCACCAGACGCCGCTCGGACAGCTGTGGTGGCTCGGACGGGCGCAGACGCGGCTTGATCTTATCGGACGGAGGCAACGGGCCGTAATGCGTCTTGGCCAAAGCCAACACGTTTTGCGGATCAACGTCGCCCGCAACCACAAGGATCGCATTGTTGGGCGCATAATAGGCTTTGTAGAAGGCGATCGCGTCGTCGCGGGTCAAGCCTTCGATCTCATGCCGCCAGCCGATGACGGGGATGCCGTAGGGATGGTTGAGAAACTGCGCCGCGCCCATTTGCTCTTGCAGCAGCGCGCCCGGATCAGAATCGACCCGCTGGCCGCGCTCTTCAAGGATGACCTGCCGCTCGGTGTCGACGTCTTCTTGCGACATATTGAGGTTGACCATGCGGTCGGCCTCTAGCTTCATCATCAGGTCAAGCCGATCAGCGGCAACCCGTTGGAAGTAGGCGGTATAATCTTGGGTGGTAAAGGCGTTATCGTCGCCGCCCTGCTGCTCTACGATGGCCGAGAACTCATTCGGGCCGACCTCTTTGGTGCCCTTGAACATCAGATGCTCGAAGAAATGGGCGATGCCAGAGTGGCCTGCGGTCTCATCTGCGCGACCGGTTTTATACCAGACCATTTGCGTCACGACAGGAGCGCGGTGGTCTTCGATCACCACCACCTCCATGCCGTTGTCTAGGGTGAAGTGGCTGACGGTGTCAGCCATTGCGGGCATGGAAAGCAGGCTAAAGGCAAAAGCGCCAAATACCTTGCGGCCAAGGGTGCGAAACATCGCGGTCCTCCGTTGGAAACCTTGCGGGCAACCTATGCGCTTTGCGCAAAGGTGCAAGCTGGGGTTACGCGCTTGTGATCACCTGCGCGCAAATGCCCGCTTATTCGGTGATTTTTGGCGGAGCCGAAGGCGTGCGCGCCCCAAGCCGGCGCCAGCGTGCCAGCTCGGCATATTGATCCAGCGAATATGGGCGGTAGGCTTTGAAATAGACGTTCAAATCCAACATCCGTTCCAACAGCTTGCCGTCGTTCTTGCGGCGGAATTCCAGATCTTCGGAGGCAAGCGTTTGGCGGATGCCCGCATTCACGCCACCACGCCCCGCATAGTTGACCAAGGTTGCATCGCCCGCGCCAATCTGACCCGACGCATTGACCTTGCCACCCAAAGCGACAGCAGCATCATTGATCGGATATTGGTCGGTGCGATTAGCCCCGCCCGGCGTCGGTTCTGGCAGCGCGGCCAGATCCTCGGGCATCGACAGCTCCTTTGGCGGAACAATAGCAAACTCATCCGGCCCACCAGAGGTCGAGCGGATATTCATCAGCTGAGGCTCTTTGTCACCGCGCGCGCAACCGGCCACCAGCAAGAGAGCCGAAGCCGTAATCGCGAGAACAACCTGTGCTGAACGCATTGTCTAAGTCTCCACCAAGCGCTTTGGACTTTGTCTTAGCCTATCGTCAGCCATTCGTCACGGGGTCTTTCGCCGCTTGGGCGCAGGTTTGGCTGTTCCCCGCCCCGTAAACAGCACAAGCCCAATCGCCCCCGCAAAGATCGCCACATCCGCGACGTTAAACGAATAGGGGTTCTCCAAGCCGCAGCAGGACATGGTGATGAAATCGGCCACCGCGCCATAGACCACGCGGTCGATCACATTGCCCAAGGCGCCGCCGACCAACAGACCGCCTGCGATCATCGACAGCCGCCCCGCTTTTTCACGGTAAAGCCACACAAGCACCCAAGCCGATATGACCAAAGCCACGACAATCAGCACCCAGCGCATCAGGTCGGCAGAGTTCGAGAACAGGCCGAAATTGACGCCGCGATTCCAAGCCATACGAAAGTTGAGGAAGGGCGGAAGGACATCCCGCTCTCCCAAGGTGATCAGGTCAAGCTTTTGCACCACCGCCCATTTCGAGAGTTGGTCGAGGGCAAAGACGATCAGGGCGGTGAATGAAAGCGCGCGCATATCAGTGACGGAAGTGCCGCTGGCCGGTAAAGACCATCGCAAGACCCGCAGCATCCGCCGCAGCAATCACCTCATCATCGCGCATCGAACCACCCGGCTGGATGATCGCGGTCGCCCCCGCCTCGGCAGCGGCAAGCAGGCCATCCGCAAAGGGAAAGAACGCATCAGATGCCACAACCGAGCCTTTGGTCGGGATTTGACCCAGACCCAGCTCGTCCGCCATATCGCCCGCTTTGCGCGCAGCAATACGTGTGGAATCGATGCGGCTCATTTGACCTGCGCCGACACCCACCGTTGCGCCGTCTTTGACGTATACGATGGCGTTGGATTTGACGTGCTTGGCGACCTTCCATGCAAACATCAGGTCGGCAAGCTCTGCCTCGGATGGCGCGCGCTTGGTCACGACCTTCAGATCGGCGGCGGTGATGCTGTCAACGTCGCGGTCCTGCACAAGAAAACCGCCCGCAACCTGCTTGAACGCAAGGCTCTTTTCGGACGGGTCAGGCAGACCAGCGGTTGTCAAAAGACGCAGGTTCTTTTTGGCCGCAAAGATCGCCTTGGCTTCGTCGCTGGCACCGGGGGCGATAACGACCTCGGTGAAAATCTTGACGATCTCTTCGGCGGTCTCGGCGTCCAGCGGCTGGTTCAGCGCGACAATGCCGCCAAAAGCCGAGGTCTGATCGCAGGCATAGGCGCGCAGATAGGCTTCTTTCAGGCTTGTCGCCTTGCCGACACCGCAAGGGTTGGCGTGCTTGATGATCGCGCAGGCTGGGCCTGCTCCGGCGAACTCGGCCACCAGCTCGAAAGCGGCATCGGTGTCGTTGATGTTGTTATAGGACAGCTCTTTGCCCTGCCACTGCTTGGCGGTGGCAACACCCTCGCGGCGCGAGCCGTCGGTGTAAAAAGCCGCCGCTTGGTGCGGGTTCTCGCCATAGCGAAGCCCCTGCGCCAAAGTGCCGCCAAAGGATTTGCTGCGGGTGAAGGGCTGCTTGATTTCGCCCGAAAGCCATGCCGAAACAGCGGTGTCATAAGCCGCCGTGCGCGAATAGGCCGCAAGCGCCAGCTTTTGGCGGAAGGCCATCGTCGTCGCACCATCATTCGCGCGCATTTGATCCAGCAGCGCCTGATAGTCGGCGGGGTCGGTCATCACGGTGACAAAGCGGTGGTTCTTGGACGCCGCACGAATCATCGCAGGCCCACCGATGTCGATATTCTCGATGCAGGTGTCGTGGTCAGCACCCTTCGCTACCGTTTCTTCAAACGGATAGAGGTTAACGATCAGCAGGTCGATCGGCTCGATCCCATGCGCTGCCATCGCCAGCAAATGCTCGTCATCATCGCGCAGCGCCAGCAAACCGCCGTGCACCATCGGGTGAAGCGTCTTGACGCGGCCATCCATCATCTCGGGAAAGCCTGTAACTTCAGACACATCGCGGACAGCAAGCCCCGCAGTGCGCAGCATACCAGCGGTGCCGCCTGTCGAGATCAGCTCGACGCCTTGCGCCGCCAATCCACGGGCAAGGTCCAGCAAACCGGATTTGTCAGACACGGAAATCAGCGCGCGGCCAATCGGGACGAGGTTGGTCATGGCTTGGGACCCTTCGTTAAATCAATTCGGCACCGGTCAGATCGGAACTGGCATGTCGTCGCGGTCCAGATCCCGGATGGCCAGCGGAGTATCCTGTGCTTTCGCCAAGGTCCAGCCGATCCGCGTCTCTTGCTCGATTGCGCGCGAAGAAAGCACGATTTGAAGCGTTGGCCGCGGTTTTAGACGCGTTTTCTCAAGATAAACCGACGGCTCCAGAGACAGTTTCGCCTGCCCGTCATGGCGGAACACCCAAATCTCACCGCTCTTGAGCGCCATCGACACCGCAGAGCCGCCCATATCCAGCGCCGCGTCCACATCCGGATGCAGATGAAAGCGCAGCGCAAAGCCGACGCCTTCCATCTTGCCGCCTGCCAAAAGCTGCTCAAAACGGGCGCGCTCGGACGGGCTCCATGCCGCAAGCGTATCAAAGCCCGCGAATTTGCGCCCATCCTTGGACAAGAACAGCGCCCGCCCGTGGCTGAGGCCATGCGTCTCGGACCAACCGTCCTGCACCATCGACAAATGTCGACCGTCGCTGGCGTGGGACTGCCGCAGATCGCTGACGTCCGCGCGGTCCACCAAGACCTCGCGGCCATCGCCCGCGCGCAACCGCGACGAGGAATAACCGTCAATCGACAGCGTCGAATGCGAGGCCGTCGCCCGCCCTGCCCGCCGCCACTCGCTGCCAAATGGCGCGCCAGAACCGCAACTGACGATCAAAGGACGCCGCCCCGAGGTCAACTCGAACGCAGCAGTCGAGGCATGCGCCCAAAGCCCTGCCCTCTCATCGGGGGGGGAGGCCGCGTCCACCACAACACTGGTCCGCCCCTCAGACAGCCGCGCAAACCCCATCGCAAGCGCAGGCGCCGCAGCGGGTGCAGGCCGCAATCCCGTCGCCGCAAGCGCTTGATCCAAACGCCCCTCGGCCCCGCGCCCCCCGCCATGAAACCGTGCAAGACTGCCGTCACTGTGCCGCAATGCCCGCAAACAGGGTGCAATCCGCTCAAGCGCCTCAACAAGCGCGGGCGGCAAGCTGTGCCCCGCCTCGGCCAAAGCTTGCTCGGCCCACGTCAGCAGGGTGAAAACCTCCAGCAACTCCTCGGGGTTGCGGGTCGGAATGCCACCCATCGCGTCAATCTCATGCGCGCAGTCCTCGGCCAAAGCCGCCACCGCAGGCACAACCCGCTCTTCCATCCCCGTCAGAGCAAGCCCCGCATAGATCAGCCCCGTCAGCGCCTCAAACCGAGGCAGACCTGCCGCCGCATGCTTCCACCGCCGCGACAAAAACACGACCTGCGCCGAAAGACTGCGGTAATAGGCGTCGGACTGGGCGCGATCGGCCCCATTCAGCAGCAAAAGCGCGTGATTGATCCAACGGATCAACCGCCGCCCGGTCAGATCAGGCGTCCACCCCGGCCCCTTGCCGGTGCCAAACCGCGCGATCCACCCCCAGGTCCAAGCCTGCGCCCGTGCCCGCGCGCCCGCATCGCCCAAAGCCGCCAAATCGTCCAACCAGACAAAGCCGTGGATCTCTTCAACGGCGGCAGGATCCTCCAAGGCGATATCCCAGATCGCAACCGATGGCGCCTCAATCACCTGTCCTGCGAAAACGAAATTGCCCGCAACCAACTGCCGCCCACGGGCATAAAGCCCAATGCTGCGCGGCTCGGGCTGCGACACAAATCCACGCGCCGGAGCAGCCCGCATCGCGCGCCACATCGCCAGCCTGTTGCCAAGGCTTCCGGTTTCGGAGTTGCGCTGCATCTTATTCCTGCGATTGCCTCTTTGCCCACCTGCGCTGTGGGTCATTGCGGCAATCTTAACCCGCCGCCGCGATTCTGTCACTCGCGCAAGCAGCCTCGGCTGCACTTTTGCCACGCCCCGCAGATGCAGGCCGCCAAAGCCGTCGCAGGGGCCTCGATGGCCCTTGCGACGGCACCGCCGATTGGGTCAGTGCTCGACCCGCTCCAGATATTGCACCAAACCGCGCACCTGACCCAACCAGCTTGCCACCAGTTTCGGATCATGCGGCGCCGCATGTACCCCTGCCGCGATCTCACGGTTCAGCACCGATTCTACTGCAAAGGACACAGGCATCGACACAAGCCGCGCCATCGCTGACCCGCGAACATCGCCCCAGGCATCCATCGCCCAAGTCTCCTCAAACACCGCACGCCCGTCCCGCTCGGCCCGCAGTGACACAAACAACACCACACGGTCCGGCTCTCCCGGCGCATAGGCATTGTCGCGCAAAAACTCTGCTGCCATTTCCGCCAGACGCGCTTCGCCCGCTGCATCGTTCAGCGTCTCGATCTCGCGGAACACTGGCGCCCAAGCCTCGGACCAGCCATTCAGCCGAATAGTGCCCCGCACAAAGTCGCGCACCTTCCATGCCGCATCAAAGCGGTAATCTTGCATGAACGGATAGCTGTCGCGGTTGGGATAAACCTCAAAGCTCTCGGGCTGCGGCAGCGGCGCGTCATAGCGCGTGATCGCATCCCAAGGCCGCGCCACCCGCAGTTCGCTAAAGTTCTTCAAGCTCCGCGACGGCGACCGCAGCGCCTTCAGCACCCCAAGCGGCGCCCATGAGAACTTGTACCGGAACGCATTCGGGATTTTCGGCACACCACCGCAATAGCTGGTAAACGACAGCTCGTTGCGCACGTCATAGGCCTTTGACGCCCGATAGCGCGCCACAAGGTCATGCGCCATCAAATGGTCAATGCCCGGATCAAGCCCGACTTCGTTGACCGACACCAGCCCCGCCGCACGAAACGCCTCATCCAGCGCCTGCATCTCGGGCGCGATATACGACGACGACACGAAATGCGCGCCCTTGGACAAGCAGGCCTTGGCGATCGAGACATGCTGATCCGCAGGCAACATCGAGATCGCCACATCGCCCGCCGCAAGCGCCGCCGTCAGTGCCTCAAGCGAATAGGCGCGGATGTCTTGGGTCAAATCGCCCACCGCCTCGCGTGCCTTTTCGACCGTGCGGTTCCAGACCACGACGTTGTGGCCGTTCTCGATCAATCGCCGCAAACCTGGGCCAGAGGACAGGCCAGTGCCGCACCAGTGAATCGTCATCTTGTCTCTCCTTACAGATCGGCGCTGTGGCGCGTGAACTCTGCCGCAGCGCGGCCCCAAACGCCCGCCTCCAGCGCATCAAGCGTCGCCAACGAAGGCAACAGCTGCGCCGCGTAATCCATGCTGCTTTCAACCGGCAGCAGCGATGGTAAATTGTCGATTGCCGTCACATCCAACGGCGGCGCTTCCGCCACCCGCAGCGCCGGCGCGGCCCAGTCGGTCGCGCGGTCGTAAACCTTGATCGGCGAGAAATCCGAGGTCGGATCACAAGCGATATCGCCAATCACCGTCAGCTTGCGCGCATCGGTCTTGGCGCTTGCAGGCACGAACACAGGACACCCCGGACGCGCAAGGATACAGTTGAGGAAAATCTCATGCTCCAGAACTTCGGGGAACGGCCCGCCGCTTGCGGTCTCGGCCATATCCCATTTGGTCACCGCGACGCCCATCGCTTCGCATAGGTCGGCAGCACCGGTGCCAACACGCCCCAGCGCCCCGATCACCAAGGCCCGAGGCGGCACCATCCCCGCCATTTCGGCGGCCAGATCCGCCAGCAAAGCCGACTTATCTGCATATTTCGACACTGCCCCCGCAAGGCCACCACGCTGCTGCGCCGCCCAGCACTTCAGGCTCAGCGCAGCACCTGCATAGCCCGCCCAATAGCCAAAGGCCGCGACACGGCGCCCGTCTTCACCCACCAGATATTCCAGATCATACAGAGTGCCGCCGCCCGCCTTGAACCGCTTGAGCAGTTCCAGTCCCGCAGACTGCCCCTTATAAGCATGGCCGAACATGATGTGGCGATGATGCAGCGGCGTGCCGTCTTCGGGCAATTCCTTAAGCCCAAAGATGATCGCATCGGCTGGCGCATCCGGCCAGGTATTCTCGGGCGCAATCTCGCAACCTGCCGCGAGATAGCCGTCAATCGGGATCGCCCGCACCGAGCTTTGCTCGACCGTCACGCGCATTCCCGCCTTGACCAAAGCCGCAGCACCCTCGGGCGTCAAGCCGACGCGTTCTTCGTTCAGCCGTTGCTCGGCGCGCACCCAAAGATGGGTCATAGCGATACACCTTGTGTTTGATAGCCCCGCCGCATTGCCCGCTTGCGCCAGCGCTCGGCGGCGACACAGGCCTCGCGCAGATTGGAAAACCACACCAACAGATGCGCCCCACGGCGACCTTTCGGCCCCCACTCGCGCATGACGGAATACTCGCCAAATAGGTTATAGGCGACCTCGACGCGGTAATACCGCGCGCGTGGACAGCTTTCGTTGGTCAGCAGAAAGGTCAGCAAGGGGCAGCTCCTGTGGTCCTTTGACCCTAGACCTAACAGAAACCGCGGCGGGAAAAAGGGGGGAAAACGGCTCTGCTTTCGCAAATGGTGGCCTTGGGCGTAATCTGCCGCTAACCTACGGCTTGAACAGGGGATGAGGGTGGTAATGAGTTTATTCGCGCTTTTGACGGATGTGCTTTTCGTCGGGCATTCGTTGGTCGGGCCGACCCTGCCCTCGATGCTTGAAGCCGCGCTGCGCCAGTCGGATGCGACCGCGCAAGTCCAAGCCCAAATCATCAACGGCGCACCGCTGATCTACAACTGGGACCATGCCGCCGACGCCGAAGGCATTGATGCCCGCGCGCGGCTGGTGCAAGGTCCCGTCGATGTGCTGATCCTGACCGAAGCGCAACCCATTGCCGAGCATGTGAAATTCTCCGCCACAGCCGAAAATGTCGCCAAATTCGCGGGCCTCGCCTATGAGACCAACCCCGACACCCGCGTCTATCTGTATGAAACTTGGCCGAGCCTTAACTCTGGCGCCGATTGGCACGCGCAGATCGCGCGCGAGCTGCCGCTTTGGCAAGAGGTCGCGGCGCAAGCGTCAACCATGACGGGGCATGAGATCAAACTCATTCCCGCAGGCCAAGCGATGGCCCAGCTTGCCGAAGCCATCAGCAAAGGCGCCGTGCCCGAGATCACCGATATCCGCGAGATGTTTGCCGATGATATCCACCTCAGCGGCAAGGGGCTCTACTTTGTGGCGGTGGTGCAGGCGGCTGTGATCAACGGCGCCTCCCCCGAGGGGCTGCCTGCGAAACTGGGGCGCTCTTGGGCCAGCCGAGACGCGGTGATCACAGATGCGCAGGCCCTCGCCTTTCAAAAGGTCGCATGGGCGGCGGTCAGCGGCTATCAGCCGCCCCAAGCCCGCATCGAGCCGATCAAGGCAGCACCAACC
>CAWJOY010000039.1:0-3963 GCA_963844505.1 uncultured Alphaproteobacteria bacterium | reverse complement strand
AGGGGCCGAGGTCTGGCTCACCTCGACAATGCCGACGATTTCTTTGCCGATGTTCGAGTGATAGAAGAACCCAAGATCGCCAAGCGCCATCGCCCGCATATTGTTGCGCGCCTGATAGTTGCGCACGCCGCCCCATTCCTCGCCGCGTGCGCCTTTGGCAACCTGCTCTGTCCATCCCCAAGTGTCAGGCTCGGATTTGAACAGCCAGTGGTTCATCCGATGACCTTTTTCCATTCAGAGATGCGGACCGCCGAAAACAGACCGGCCAGAGCATAGGGATCATTCGCGGCCCATTCCTCGGCTGCGGCAAGGCTTGCGACCTCAAGGATAACAAGGCTGCCCGTCATCTGGCCTTCGGGACTTAGAAACGGACCTGCCATTTCGACCACTCCGGTCTCGGCGATATAGCCAAGATGTGCGGCGCGGTTATCAAGGCGGATTTGTAGGTGATCAGGTTTGTCGGTGCAAATAAGGGCAAAGCGCATGGTCTACTCCTGTTTCAAAGGGCGGCTGAGCAAGGCGGAAATCGCCTGCGGAAGGGTGATGTCTTGGTCTATGAGGGCGGCAATCATCGCGGTGATCGGCATCTCAATTCCACTAGTTTTGGCGATATTCGAGACTGCTTTGGCGGTGGCGGCCCCTTCGACTGTCACGGACGGATCAAAGCCCATGCCACTGCCAAGCGCTTGGCCAAAGCGAAAATTGCGCGATTGTACAGAGGTGCAGGTCAGCACCAGATCGCCAAACCCCGAAAGCCCCGCAAGCGTCTCTGCCTCGGCGCCACGCGCTGTGGCTAGGCGACTCATCTCGGCATAGCCTCGCGCCATCAGAGCGGCGCGGGCGGAATCGCCAAGCCCCGCCCCGATCACAACCCCCGCCGCAATGGCGATCACGTTTTTGAGCGCGCCACCCAGCTCTGCGCCGATCACGTCATGGCTGCGATAGAGCCGCAGCGCCGGAGTCGACAGCAAATTTTGCAGCGCCTCGCCGTCCTTACTGGCAAGCGTCAGCGCCGTTGGCAGCCCTTTGGCAATGTCGGCGGCAAAGCTCGGTCCCGTCAGGATGGCGACCTTGGACAATGGACAAGCCTGCGCGATCAGCGAGGCCGGCCCCTGCAGGGTCACAAGATCAACCCCCTTGCAGCAAGCGACCAGAGTGCGTCCGTTCAGCCGCGGCTCTGACGCCAAAAGCCCGCGCAAGGATTGCATCGGAACGGCCAACAGAATTGTGTCCGCGTCAATTAGATCGCTGATTTCCGCCGTAACAGAGACTGTATCGGGCAGTTTGATATCAGGCAAACGCGCCGCGTTCATCCGCGTTTGGTCCATCACTGCGACCTGCGCGCGATCACGCGCCCAGAGCCTTACTTCACGGCCTTCGCGTCCCAATGCTACGGCAAGCGCAGTTCCAAAAGCCCCTGCACCGACGATGCCGATCATGCCTTTGCGCCCTTTTTGCCTGATCCAAGCAGAGGTGCTGCGGTCGTGTCCAGGGGCCAGCGCGGACGGGCCGAAAGGCTGGCATCATCGCGGGCGCCTGCGCGAAACCGCTCCATCCCTGCCCAAGCAATCATAGCGGCATTGTCGGTGCAAAGCCGCAGCGGCGGCGCAAAGAAAGCCGCACCGCTTTCGGCGGAAACAGTCTCTAACTTGGCGCGAATGAGCTGATTTGCCGCAACGCCGCCTGCGACAGCAATCGCGGGCGTCTGCGGCGAAAGCTCCAGATAGGTCAGCAAAGCGCGGCGCGTTTTTTCGGCAAGAACATCGGCCACCGCGACCTGAAAGCCCGCGCAAAGATCGCGGCGGTCTTGCACGGTCAAGCCTGACTTCTCGGCAATAATGGCATCGCGTGCCCGCAAAAGCGCGGTCTTCAGGCCAGAAAAGGACATGTCGCAGCCCGCACGGTCCAAAAGCGGTCGCGGAAAGGCAAACCGCTTGGGATTGCCAAGGGCTGCTTGTGCCTCGACCTCGGGACCGCCGGGTTGCGGCAGGCCCAAAAGTTTGGCCGTTTTGTCAAAGGCTTCGCCCGGCGCGTCATCAATCGTGCCACCCAAGCGCTGAAATTTCTCTGCGGAGTGGACGATCAGAAACTGGCAATGCCCGCCCGACACCAGCAGCATCAGATATGGAAAGGCCAGTTGGTCCGTCAAACGTGGCGTCAAAGCGTGGCCCGCAAGGTGGTTCACTCCGACCATCGGCAAGCCCGTCGCCGCAGCAATCCCCTTGGCCAGCATCACGCCAGAAAGCACGCCACCGATTAACCCGGGCCCCGCAGTCACGGCCACGCCATCCAGATCGGCCAGCGTAACGCCCGCCTCGGCCAGTGCGCGCTCGACGCAGTGGTCAAGCCGCTCGGCATGGGCGCGGGCGGCGATTTCAGGCACGACGCCGCCGAAATTCGCATGCAGCGCGGTCTGACCTTCGACCACCGAGGCAAGGATTTCCGCAGGCGCATCGCCGCTTTGACGCAGCACTGCCGCCGCCGTGTCGTCGCAGCTCGAACTCGATGCCTAGAAAGGTGAGTGTATCCGCCATGGTCCGCCGTTGATTGCTTTGTGTATCGGGGGTATCACCAAGCCCATGGTCAGACAATCCCAACCCCGCTTTCTATTGACGCGTCCGCAGCCGCAAAGTGTGCGGTTTGCGCGGGATTTGGTCGGCGAGGTGGTGATTTCTCCGCTTATGCTGACTGAGGTTATTCCGGTCACCCTGCCCGATACGCCCTTTGCAGCGGTGGTTTTCACCTCAGAGACCGGCGTTGCGGCGGCGCAAGCCTTGGGGCTGGCACTGCCCCGCTTGGCCTATTGCGTCGGCGCGCGCACGGCTTTGGCTGCGCAAGGGTTGGGGCTTGAGGTCAAGTCCGCTGACGGCGATATGGTACAGCTTGCCGCGCTGATACGGCAGGAAAGACCTGATGCACCACTGTTGATCTTGCGCGCTGAACAGGTTGCTGGGGATCTTGCCGCTGACCTCAATAGCGCAGGGTTAGAGACGTTTTCAGCGGTGATTTACCGTCAGAATGCCTGCCCGTTGAACGCAGAGGCCGTCGCACTGTTGCAACAAGAGGTGACGGTTGGTGTGCCGCTGTTCTCTGCACGCTCGGCACAGCTTTTTGTGGCGGAATACCTGCGGATTGGCGGGGTGGCGCGGCTTTTGATTGCAGCCATGAGTCCCGCTGTGGTTGCAGCGCTGGAACTTTCGCCCCAAGATATCGAAGTGGCCGCGCAGCCCGATGCGGCTTCGATGCTGGCGGCCCTGCGCGAAGTGACGCTGCGCGGTCTTGGTTCTTGAATCTTAAGGCCCACAAGGCGTTACGCTGATATAAATGAATTATGCGAGGCGACCATGTCAGAGAACAAATCAGAGACAGAAGCCGTAACCGCCGAAGATGCAGTGCAGCCGACGCCAAAGATCGAGGTCAAGCCCGACCCAGCACCAGCGTCAGAGCCCCTGCCCCCAGTTGAACCTGTGGTCGTCAAGCGCGGTGGTGGCTTTGTCGGCGGCGTGCTGGGCGGATTGATTGCAGCCGGCGCGGGCTATGGGGTGGCGCAATACGTGCCAAACGGCTGGCCATTGCAGGATATGAGCGGCTTTGAGGCGGCTTTGAACGCACAAAAACAGGCAACCGATGCATTGGCGGCCAATCAAAGCGCGCCCGATTTGACTGCGATCAACACGGCTCTGGCAAGCATTGAGGGTCGCGTGGCGCAGCTTGAGTCGCGCCCGACCGCCGAAGCGGTGCCGACCGCCGCGCTTGACGAGCTCAAGGCCGAGATCGACGCGCTTAAACTTGGGCCTGCGCAGGTGGTGGATGCCGCCGCGGTGCAAGCGATGATGCAAGAGGCGCAGGCCGCTGCCGATCAGATCAAAGCCGAGGCCGAAGCGGTTTCCACCAAAGCAAGCGCGAAGCTGGCTTTGGCCCAGTTGCAGGCGGCGGTCGATAGCGGCGCGCCGTTTTCGGCAG
>CAWJOY010000038.1:0-73403 GCA_963844505.1 uncultured Alphaproteobacteria bacterium | reverse complement strand
CTGCCGGTGTTTGTGGCGCGCCAGTGGATCCGCCACCGCACTGCCAATGTGAACGAATACTCGGCCCGCTATTCGATCCTTGACCGTGAGTTTTACATCCCCGAACCGTCGCAACTCGCTGCGCAATCGGTGGTGAACAACCAAGGTCGCGGCGAGGTGCTGCAAGGCGAAGAGGCGGCTCGCGTGCTCGAGTTGCTCAAGTCCGACGCCGCGCGCTCTTATGATCACTACACCGACATGCTGAGCCAAGACGGCCAGCAGGGGCTCGCGCGCGAACTTGCCCGCATGAACCTGCCGATGAACATCTATACGCAGTGGTATTGGAAAACGGACCTGCACAACTTGTTCCATTTTCTGCGGCTGCGGGCCGACGCTCATGCGCAATACGAGATCCGCGTTTATGCCGAGCAAATGGCCAAGATCACCGCCGATTGGGTGCCTTTGGCCTATGCCGCGTTTGAAGATTACCGCATGGGCGGCACGACGCTGAGCGCAAAGGCGATTGCCGTTCTCAAGCAGCGACTGGCAGGCGAGGTCGTTAGCCAAGAGGCCAGCGGCATGAGTAAAGGCGAGTGGCGCGAGTTTATGGAGGTTTGGGGCTAATCCCTCAGACCAGCGCCCGTCCTTTTCATTGCGCCGCCAAGACAAACTCTAAGTAAAGCAAGGCAAGACACATGATCCTCTACGGCATCCCAACCTGCGATACCTGTAAAAAGGCCATCAAAGCTCTGCAAGCGGCGGGCAAAACCGTCACGTTCCGTGACGTGCGCGCCGAGCCGCTGTCCGAAGCTGAAATTGATAAGATCGTCTATGAATTCGGTGACCGCGCGATCAACAAACAGTCCACCACTTACCGCGCTTTCAATGATTTCCTGAAAGCGTCAGAGCCCGAAGCCCAAATCGCAGCACAACCCGCAGTCATGAAGCGTCCCGTGATCGAGGCCGACGGCAAATGGTTCATCGGCTGGGATGACGCGACCCAAGCCGCGTTGATGTGAAACGGCCCCGAAAGGGGCCGTTCCTAAATTCTCACAATAGACGCAGATCGCCAGCAGATTCCTTGCCATCGCGGCCAGACTGCAGCTCATATCCGATCTTTTGGTTGTCGTTCAGCCCCTTCAGCCCCGCACGCTCTACCGCCGAGATATGGACAAACACGTCCTTCCCGCCGTTGTCAGGTGCAATGAACCCATAACCTTTGGTGCTATTAAACCACTTTACGGTGCCAGTAGGCATGCCGTTTCTCCTATCTCGACCCTCTCGAGGCGACATTACCCCGAGCCGTGCAAGCATTCCTTCAGGGCCTTGATCGGCGGTCAGAAAGTCAGGCTTCACTGGGCAAATCATGCCAAACCTCCGCTCAAAATCAAGAGCGGAGATTTCATTGCTTGAAATTACAACATATTTTGCCGGCTTTGGGGCAAATGTGGCATGTTTTCAGGGGTATCGCTGCCAGATTGCGCGTTTGCGTTCAACCTAGGCCGCGCATTCCACCCGATCTGGTCAGCGGAAAAGCCGCGCGCGCAGTACACGGTCCAACGAGATCGGCCCCGCGCCTTTGAACAGCAGCACCAAGAACAGCATCACCCATAGCGCCCGTTGGTCCAAGATGACCGCATCCGCCCCCCGATCAAACCAAGCGCCAATGGTCGCCGCCCCCACCATATGACCATAGATATCAGTCAGGCTTTGAACCATGGTAAAGCCAATCATCCCCAAAGCTGCAATCCGCGTCCCAAGTCCAAGGATTAGCAAGATTGGTAGAACCAACTCCGCCCAAGCACCAAGCAAAGCGATGCCATGCTGCAGCCAGCTCAATTTGCCCGCGTCATAACCCGCAGCCTCTAGACTTTGCGGAAAGATCTGGGCAAAAGCACCAGTCGAAAGACTGAACGGTCCGCCATCAAACTTGGTCGATGCCGAGGCAAGAAAATAGCTTGCAAGCACAGCCGCGAACAAAAGCCGCGCCACGCTCGGCAAAATCCACTCCCCCCAGCGATCAAGCCTCTGGATTTGCGCGCCTATTTCGTCTGTGAGTGCCTTCACCAATTTATCTCCGTAACTGCCTTCGTTGTAATTAACCGCCCCAAAGTCGGCCCGGGATCAAACCCTTTTGGCGCCACCTCCAAAGCCTCAGTGATCCTGCGCCCCTGCAAAAGCGCTCCGATGAAATCGACGCTGCCCTGCGGCAATACCTCTGATGCCGTGTCGAAATCTGGCCGCGAGATCATCACCTCTTCGGCCTGCATTTGTGGGGGCGCGCCTTTGCCAAGAGATGCGGCATAGATCGAATGTACTGGCCAGCGCGACCGCATCAGCCGCAAACTTGGCGCGAAGCCAAGGCGCGCTGTCGCCCAAGCGGCCTCATCCATCGCAGCGATCACCGAATGCGCCACTGGAACCGCATCCGCTGCGTGATAGCTGTCGCGCAAAGCCTGCTCAAGCCGCGCCACATCGGCCAGATAGCCAATGCCCTGCGCAGGCTTAAATCCTGCAATAAAGTCTGGAAACTCAGCGCCATAGAGCATCATGATCCGCTGCTGTGGCGGATGCTTTCGCAAAAACTCCAGCGCCATGCCCCGAAAGAATTCGACCCCCACAAGCGCCAAAACCGCAGGAAAGCCCGCCTCAAGCGCTGCGCCAAGCCCCTGCGTCACGTTGTTGCGATATACGGCAAACCGCTTGATCGCAGGACGCCCTTTGGGATCGGAAATCCCTTTCGGAACGGGGCACTCTGGGTTCAAAAGGGCCGCAGCAAACTCTGCGTCCCTCATGCCGGAACCAAAATCGCCATAGCGCGCTCTGCTTCGGCTGCCAAAACCGGCCACTCGGGCACGTCGTTGTCCCATTCGATCAAAGTCGGGCGGGGGCCTGCTTTGGCCAAGACCTTTGCATAGAGATCCCAAACCGGATCGACCACTGCCGCACCATGACTGTCAATCAACAACCGCGCGCCATAATCGTCGCGGTCCTCGTCATGCCCGCCCAGATGGATCTCGCCCACAGCATCTAGCGGAAGTTGCTCCATAAATCCCAAAGGGTCGTAATTCTGGTTCACACCAGAGATATAGACGTTGTTCACATCCAACAACAAACCACAGCCTGTGCGCGCAACAACCTGGGTCAAAAACGCAGCCTCGGACATCGCCGTCTCATCAAAGCTGATATAGCTCGACGGGTTCTCAAGCAGCATCCGCCGCCCCAAAACCTCTTGAACCCGATCAATGTGATCGCACACCCGTGCCAGCGTCGCCTCTGTATAGGGCAGGGGCAAAAGGTCATTCAGGAACGCATCCTCATGGCTCGACCAAGCCAAGTGTTCGGAAAAACTCGCGGGCTGAAGCCAGTCACACAGCTTGCGCAGGCGAGCCAAGTGCTCCTGATCAAGCGGCGCCATGCCGCCGATCGACAGCCCGACCCCGTGCACTGAAATCGGCAGACGTTCCGCCAAATACCGAAGCTGCGCCAAGGGCCGCCCGCCATCGCCCATATAATTCTCGGCGTGAATTTCAAGCCAGCCAACTGGGTCTGCCCCTGCCATGATCTGCGGGAAATGCTGCGGCTTATAGCCGACCCCAACTAAATTCGGCAGCCCTCTATCTTGGTCAAACATGGCTCACCCTTTCATACTGGTCGAAATAACTCCGAGGGGGAAAGCTGCGCCGGCGACAGCCGGCACAGCTTGGTTGGGGGGCGCGCAGCCCCCCAAGCCGCTTACATTTTCGGCAGATCGCGGTCCAAAGCCTCGAGCGAACCATTGCGCGCCATATCTTCCATGCCAGCAGGCAGTTCCATCGTCAGGCAAGTGCCCGCTGGAACCAGCTTCCACGCATTGCCTTGGTAATCGATCTTCGAAGTGCCAGCGCAGGTTGTGCCCTCGCCAGCCGCACAGTCATTCTGACCCGCCAAAGCCACGCCAAAGCACTTTTCCATATCCGCTGCCGAAGCCGTCGTCGCATGTGCCGACAGAGCTGCTGCTACGGCGCCAGCGATTGCGAAGGTTTTCATATGTACAGTCATTGTTTGATCCCTTGTGTTTCTAATGTCGTATTCGACAAAACCAACTTAGCGTGAAGGAGCGCTCACACACCAATCACGGCTTTGTTGCCCACAGGCCTGTGATCTTTTGATCTAGGTTTGTTATCTCGCACAGGATGCCAAAAACAAAGGCGGGCGCCGAAATTAATCGACGCCCGCATTGATTTTAAACAATTATTTTGTCAGTGGCTTGGCGGCAGCGCGTCAAATCCGAATTCTGCAATCGCTTGATCAAGCGTTATTGTTACAGTTTTCGTATCGCCCAAGCGCCGAACTGAAACAGTCCGCTCTTCGACTTCTTTCATGCCAATCGCCAAAATAGCCGGAACTTTGCCCACAGAATGCTCGCGCACTTTGTAGTTGATCTTTTCATTGCGCAGATCCGATTCCGCCCGCACACCAGCCTTGACCAAAGCCGCTGTGACCTCGCGCACATAGTCATCCGCGTCCGAGACAATGCCCGCCACCACGACTTGCCGCGGTGCCAACCAGAACGGCAGCTTGCCCGCGTAGTTCTCAAGCAAAATGCCGATGAACCGTTCAAACGAACCCAAAATTGCGCGGTGCAGCATGACGGGGCGATGCTTGGCGCCGTCTTCGCCGACGAACTCTGCATCCAAACGGTTGGGCAGGTTAAAGTCGGCTTGGAAGGTGCCGCACTGCCATTCGCGGCCAATCGCGTCGGTCAGTTTGAAGTCGAGCTTTGGCCCGTAGAACGCGCCGTCGCCCTCGTTGACCTCATAGGGAAGGCCAAGCATCTCGATCGCGGCCCGCAGCGCGTTTTCGGCCTTGTCCCAAACCTCGTCCGAGCCAACCCGAACGTCGGGACGGGTCGAGAGCTTGATGTCGAACTTCTCGAAACCAAGGTCTTTGTAGACGCTCGACAAAAGCGCGATAAAGTCGGCGCACTCTTTTTCGATCTGATCTTCGGTGCAGAAGATATGCGCATCATCCTGCACAAAGCCGCGCACGCGCATCAAGCCATGCATCGAGCCCGAGGACTCGTAGCGGTGGCACGAGCCGAACTCGGCCAACCGCAGTGGCAGGTCGCGATAGGATTTCAGGCCCTGATTGAAAATCTGTACGTGGCAAGGGCAGTTCATCGGTTTCAGCGCATTGATGCGCTTGGCCTTTTCGCCGTCCTCGTCCACTTCGACGATAAACATATTCTCGCGGTAGGCTTCCCAGTGGCCAGATTTCTCCCACAACACGCGGTCAACCACTTGCGGTGTTTTGATCTCTTTATAGCCCGCCGCCTTTTGGCGTCCGCGCATATAATCCTCTAGCTGGCGGTAAATCGTCCAGCCGTTCGGGTGCCAAAACACCATGCCTGGCGCTTCGTCTTGGATATGGAACAGGTCCATTTCGCGGCCAAGCTTGCGGTGGTCGCGCTTGGCGGCCTCTTCCAGCATCAGCATATGCGCCTTCAGGTCGTCACGGTTCTTGAACGCAAGGCCGTAAATCCGCTGAAGCATCGGCCGCGTCGCATCGCCCAACCAATAGGCCCCCGCGACATGGCTCAGCTTGAAACCGTCTGCGGGCACTTGCCCCGTATGTGCCAAATGCGGGCCACGGCACATGTCTTGCCAATCGCCATGCCAATACATCCGCAGGTCTTCGCCCTCGGGGATCCGGTTGATCAGCTCGATTTTGAACGGCTCGTTGCGGTCCTGATAATAGGCAATCGCGCGGGCGCGGTCCCAGACTTCGGTGCGCACGGGGTCACGGGCGTTGATGATTTGCTTCATCTTGGCTTCGATCGCGCCCAAATCTTCGGGTGTGAAGGGCTCGGCGCGGTCAAAGTCATAGAACCAGCCATAGTCGCGCACGGGGCCAATCGTCACTTTGACATCGGGCCAGATCTCTTGCACCGCGCGGGCCATGATATGGGCGCAGTCGTGCCGGATCAGTTCCAGCGCTTGCGCGTCATCGGCCAGAGTGTGAATGGCAATCGCCGCATCCTCGGTGATCGGCCATTGCAGATCGAAATGCGCGCCATTGATGCTGGCCGAGATCGCCTTTTTGGCCAACCCCGGCGCAATCGACATCGCGACCTCGCCAGCGGTCACGCCTGCGGAATACTCGCGCTTGTTGCCATCGGGGAAAGTGAGGGTAATCTGGGACATGTCGTCCTCCTCGTCGTTTTGGCGCCTACGAAGCGCCCGGTTGCGGGTTATATTGCGCGGGTTTTGCCCTTGGGGCGTGGCCTTGTCAATCGGCGCGCGCTAAGGTGGCGCAAAAACAGGGGCATCCGCATGATTGAGCAACTTATCACGCCGCAAGGCCGCCGCATCGCCTATGAGCATTCTGCCGTCGCAGACCAAGCGCCGAACGTGGTGTTTCTGGGCGGGTTCAGGTCCGATATGTCGGGCACCAAAGCAGTTTTCCTACAGGATTGGGCCGCGGCGCAGGGTTATGGCTTTTTGCGGTTGGATTATTCGGGGCACGGTATTTCGGGCGGCGATTTTCTGGACGGTGCGATCGGGGATTGGTTCGAGGACGCGCTTGCGGTGATCGAAGCGGTGACGACAGGGCCGCAAATCCTGGTTGGATCGTCGATGGGCGGCTGGATTTCGCTGCTGCTTGCCCGCGCGATCCCCGAGCGGATTGCCGGACTTGTGGGCATCGCGGCGGCACCCGATTTCACCGAAGACAGCATGTGGGCGAATTTCACCCAAGCGCAGCGCGCCGAGCTTGCGGCGGGGCAGGTGGCCTTGCCGTCCGAGTATTCCGATGGCCCCTATATCATCACCCGCCGTCTGATCGAAGAGGGGCGCAACCGTTTGGTCCTGCGCGCGCCTTTGCCGCTGCCGTTTCCGGTACGGCTGTTGCAGGGGACGGATGATGTTGATGTGCCGCCTGCGGTGGCGCTGCGTCTGCTGGACCATATCAGCGGTCCCGATGTGCGCCTGACCTTGGTCAAAGGGGCGGATCACCGCTTTTCGACGCCCGAGTGCCTTGAACTTATTGCTGCGTCCATTCAAGACGTTATAGGCGACGCGAATGTATAAGCGGCGCTTGCGTGTTGTGGGGCTAAAGGGGCGGTAATGTCGTTGCAAGAACCGCTGGTGTTAATTCCCGGCTTGATGGCCGATGCGCGGCTTTTTCTGCCGCAAATGGTGCAACTGGGGGCCGACCGTCCGATGCAGGTTGCGCTGGCGACCAAGGGCGAGACGGTCGAGCAAATGTCCGAATTCATCGTCGCGGGCCTGCCCGAGCGCTTTGCGCTTTGCGGGCACGGGCTTGGCGGCGACATTGCTTTGGATATCATTCGCCGCATCCCCGATCGGGTCAGTCGCGTGATTTTGATGGCGACCGACCCTCTGTCAGAGCCGCCGCAAGCCGCAGCCGCCCGCGAGACCCGCATTGTCGCAGCGCGTTCGGGTCGTTTGGCCGAAGCGATGCGCGAAGAAATCCCGCTGGTGTCCTTGGTCGATGCGCCATGGCGTGCCGAGATCATGGCGCTGGTTCAAGATATGGCGATGGGCTTGGGCGAGGGGGTGTTTCTTCGTCAAAGCCGCGCCTTGCAGCGTCGTCCCGATCAACAAAAAACCATGCGCAAGATCAAGCTGCCCGCTCTGGTGATCGCGGGTGAGGCTGATCCTTTGGTGCCGATGCGCCGACAAGAGTTCACCGCCAATCTGATGCCCTATGGCACGCTTGAAGTGATCGAGGCCGCGGGCCACCTTGCCAGTCTTGAGCAGCCCGAGGCCGTCAGTGCCTTGATCGCCCGATTTCTGGCCGGACCGATGATGCTGCGATAGCGGCGGGGCGCACGCAAAAGGGCAGCCCGAAAGCTGCCCTTTTATGCCACATATAAGGGGTGCGTTATTGTGCGGGAACTGCCGCCAGCTTTGGCGCTTTTGCTGCGGCTGCATGGTCGTCGATGAATTTCAGCACCAAAGGCCGGATGTTCAAGCGCCAGCTTTTGCCAGCGAAGATGCCGTAATGGCCCGCGCCTGGTTCCAAATGTTGCGCCTTTTTCGAATCAGGCAGGCCCGTCAGCATGTGCAAAGCCGCCACACATTGCCCCGGAGCCGATATGTCGTCGTTCTCACCCTCGACCGTCATCACCGCAACCTTGGTAATCGCGCCGATATCGACTTTTTTCCCCTCAACCACGAACTCATTTTTCGCGATTTCAAGGCCCTTGAAGATGCGTTCCACCGTCGAAAGATAGAACTCCGAGGTCATATCCATCACCGCAAGGTATTCGTCATAAAAGCGGTTGTGGGCGTCGTGGTCCGAGGCTTCGCCCTGCGCAACGCGCATAATCTGGTCACGGAAAGCGGTCGCATGGCGGTCAGAGTTCATCGAGATAAACGACTGAAGCTGCAACAAGCCGGGATACACAAGCCGACCGACGCCACGGTATTTAAAGCCCACACGCTGGATGGCGATCTGTTCAAGCTGGCCCATAGTGATGCGCGCGCCAAAGTCGGTGACGTCTGTTGCCGCCGCATCTGGGTCAATCGGCCCCCCGATCAGGGTCAGGGTGCGCGGCTGTGCTGCGGGGTCCTCTGCGGCCAGATAAGCGGTTGCCGCAAGGGTCAATGGCGCTGGCTGGCAGACCGCGATCACATGCGTATCTGGGCCAAGTTCACGCATGAAATCAACCAGATAGAGGGTATAATCTTCAATGTCGAACTTGCCCTCGGACACGGGGATATCGCGCGCGTTGTGCCAGTCAGTGATATAGATGTCGGCGTCTGGCAAAAGGCTCGCCACGGTAGAGCGCAACAAGGTCGCATAGTGGCCCGACATGGGCGCGACCAACAGGATTTTGCGCGCCATCGGTTCGCGACGCCGCACGTTGAATTTCACAAGATCGCCAAAGGGGCGGTTCACCACAACCTGCACGTCGACAAGGTGATCCTGACCCTCTGGTCCCGGGATCGAGCGAATGCCCCAGTCAGGCTTGGCGACCATACGGCCAAAGCTGCGCTCGGTGACTTCGCCCCAAGCCGCGATGACATTCAGCATCGGGTTCATCGTCATGGAAAAGGCGGGATAGGACGCCATGGCACGGGCGGTCGCGCCCATCCACTCATTCGTGTTACGAATGCTTTCCATAATGTCATAGGTGGCCATATACTTCATGATGTCTCCGTGGCGTAGGTCGCGGCATTGCGTCGTATATGCTCAAAACCGGATATGGCGATGCTGCACAGCAGAAAGAATAGGGGGGAAAGATTAATATGACAACTCAAGACAATGCCGCAGGTGAGAAATTGGAGAAGATGACTGCCAATCTCGCTAAAATTGAAGCATTGTCCGCGCGCTTGGTGACCGCTCTTGCGGCCAAACCTGCGACGGATCCGGGGGTGCAAGGCCCGGGTCAAGACGTCTATATGAAGGCTGCCACCGCCTATCTTGCGGGGATGATGCAGAACCCGTCGCGCATGCTTGAGCAGCAGGTTGCCTATTGGGGCAAGACGATGAAGCATTATGTCGAGGCACAACAAGCGCTTGCCAAAGGTGAGCTGCACGCGCCCGAAGACACAGGGCCCAAGGACCGCCGCTTTGCCAATCCGATCTGGGACAGCAACCCCGCCTTTAATTATATCAAGCAGCAGTATCTCTTTAACGCCGAGGCCGTGCAAAATGCGGTCACCATGATGGAGGGTATCGACGCAGCCGACCGCAAGCGTGTCGATTATTTTACCCGCCAAATCGTTGATATGCTCTCTCCGACCAACTTTTTGGGCACGAATCCAGATGCTTTGGAAAAAGCGCTTGCGACCGATGGCGAAAGCTTGGTGCGCGGGCTTGAAAACCTTGTCGCCGATATCGAGGCCAATAACGGCGAGTTCGCCGTCACCCTTGCTGACCGCAACGCCTTTGTCATCGGGGAAAACATCGCCACAACGCCGGGCAAAGTGGTGTTCCGCAACCGCCTGTTCGAGCTGATCCAATACAGCCCCTCGACCGAGACCGTCTACGAGACCCCCTTGCTGATCTTCCCCCCGTGGATCAACAAATTCTACGTCATGGACCTCAAGCCGCAAAACAGCCTTATCAAATGGGTGGTCGATCAGGGCTACACCTTGTTCATGGTGTCTTGGGTCAATCCCGACGCGAGCTATGCCGATGTCGGCTTGGATGACTATATCCGTGAGGGCTATATCACTGCGATGGCCGAGGTGCGCCGCATCACCGGACAAAAGCAGATCAACGCGGTCGGTTATTGCATCGCGGGCACAACGCTGTCGCTGACGCTGTCGCATCTTGAGCGGGCGGGGGATACCTCGGTGAAGTCGGCCACGTTCTTTACCACGCTCACCGACTTTTCGGATCCGGGCGAAGTGGGGGTTTTCCTCGACAACGACTTTGTGGACGGCATCGAGCGGCAGAGCCTGCAGGACGGTATGTTGTCAAAGACGCTGATGAGCCGCACCTTTTCTTACCTGCGCTCGAATGACCTGATCTATGGACCCGCGATCAAATCCTATATGCTGGGCGAGGCGCCGCCTGCGTTTGACCTTTTGTTTTGGAACGGCGACGGCACCAACCTGCCGTGCAAAATGGCGATGGAGTATCTGCGCGGGCTTTGTCAGGACGATGGCTTGGCGCAAGGCACCTTTCGTGTGTTTGGCGAGCGCGTCAGCCTTGGAGATATCAAAATCCCGATCTGTGCCATTGCCTGCGAGACCGATCACATCGCGCATTGGCGCGGCAGCTTTAACGGCATCGCAAAGATGGGGGCCAAGGATAAAACCTTTATCCTGTCGCAGTCAGGCCATATCGCGGGCATCATCAATCCGCCGTCCAAAGGGAAATACGGCCACTATACCAACACGGCCAAGATCGAAGGCGTGCCGGATGCGTGGAAAGAGGGCGCAAGCTTTCATCAGGGCAGCTGGTGGCCGCGCTGGTCTGCTTGGCTGGCAGAGCGCTCTGGCGCGATGATTTCCCCCCGTATTCCCGGCGATTCGACCAACCCCGCTTTGTGCGATGCGCCGGGCACCTATGTGGTTTCCGCCCCGCGGTGATCGCCAACTGATTGACTTATTTAAGCTTTCCCTAGCGTCAACTCTGCACTGTGGACATCTTGCCGCAGTGCAGAAAAAGCTTGCAATGCTGCACTGCAGCATGTATAAAAAGCTCATCAGGAAACGGGCATTTGCCGAAAACCTTAGGAGCATGAAAATGACCAACGCAAACGACTTTACCAAAGCAATGCAGGACATGATGGCAAAATTCCCGGTTGATGCCTCGGCCTTCCAAAACGCATTCAAGACCCAAGCCGCTTTCGGTGAGAAGCTTTCCAAAGTGGCGCTCGAAGCTGCTGAAAAGTCGACCGAGATCTCGTCCAAATGGGCAAAAGACACCATCACCAAGCTTTCCGGCGCTGCAACCGTGAAATCCGAGCCAGCTGACTATTCCAAAGCTGCAAGCGATTTCGCTTCGGCTGCTGCTGAAATGGCATCGGAAAACATGGCTGCTTTCGCTGAAGTTGCGAAAAAAGTTCAGATGGAAACTGTCGAGCTGATGCTTGCAGCTGGCAAGACCGCTTCGGCAGAAGCTTCGGCTGCTGTTAAAAAGGCCACCGATGACGTGACCAACGCGACCAAAAAAGCTGCGACCGCTGCAACTGCAGCAAAGTAATCGCCTCGGCCTTTGATGGCTTGAGAAAACAAGGGCGGGCCGTAAAGGCTCGCCCTTTGTTTTATGCGCAGCCTTCGTGCTCTTTCTTTTTATCTTAGGCTGGCTTAGACTTTCTCTGCACCGCAACAAAATGCATTTAACAGGAGGTTCAGATGGCCGAATCCGCGAAGCCGCTTTTGATCAAGCGCTATGCCAGCCGTCGTCTCTATAATACCGAAACCTCTGATTATGTGACGCTGGAAGATATCTCGGGCTTTATTCGCGCGGGTCGTGAAGTGCAGATCGTCGACCTTAAATCCGGCGATGACCTGACGCGGCAGTATCTGCTGCAAATTGTGGCCGAGCGCGAGTCCAAGGGCGATACCGTCCTGCCGACCAGCGTTTTGACCGATCTTGTGCGCAGCTATACCACCAACATGCAGTCGGTTGTGCCGCAGTTTTTGGCGGCCAGCTTTGATATGCTGCGCGAGGGACCGACCAAAGTGATGGGCAATATGAATGGCATCCCCAATCCGATGGCCTCAATGCCGGGCTTTGATCTGATGCGCAAACAGCAAGAAGCGTTCATGAAAACCATGATGGGTGGTGTTCCTGGCTGGCAAGGCGCTGCGTCTGGGCCAGAGCCAGAGGCAAGCGATCCCGCCGCCGAATTGGCCGAAATCAAAAAGCAATTTGCCGAGCTGCAAAAGAAACTGTCCCAGTTGTGATCTATGGCAGATGCCAACACGCGCCTAACCTTATGGGGGATTGAGGTCTTCCTTGCCGTTGCCGAAGAACAAGCAATCTCTGCGGCGGCGCGGCGTTTGGGGGTGTCGGCCTCTGCGATTTCTCAACAGCTTTCCAGTCTTGAGGCAGCGCTGAGCGCCACGCTTTTGGACCGCGCACAGCGCCCGCTTCAGCTAACCCCAGCGGGCGCGATGTTTCGCCGCCACGCGCAAACCATCTTGAACGCCGAAGCCGAAGCGCGCGCCGATCTTGGGCTTGCGGATTTGTCGGGGCTGACGACGCTGCGGTTGGGGGTGATCGAGGATTTCGACGCCGAAGTGACGCCCCGGCTTTTGGCCTCGATGGCTGCGGATCTGAAAACCTGCCGTTTTTTGCTCGAAACGGGGCCGAGTCATCGGTTGCTGGACGGGCTGGAAAGCCGCAGTCTCGATATCGCTGTGACCGCCGAGCTTGGAGCCGAAACCGAAGGCTGGCGCGAGGTGCATCCGTTGCTGATCGAGCCGTTTCTGGCCATCACACCGAAAGGGCAGAGCCATCACGACCTGCCGCTGATCCATTACACTGCGCGGCATTTGATGGGCCGCCAGCTTGCCACGCATCTTGCGGGCCAAAACCTGCGCCTGACGCCAAGGTTCGAACTTGATAGCTATCATGCCATCCTCGCGATGGTCGCAGAGGGGCAGGGCTGGACGATTTTGACGCCGCTTGCCTTGCATCATGCGCCCCGATTTGCCGCTTTGGTGGATGCAGCCCCTTTGCCGTTCGAGCCGCTGTCGCGCAGCCTGACGCTTTCGGCGCGGGCAGGGGTGCTGCGCGACATGCCCGCACAGATCGCGACCCGCTTGCGGGGTTTGATCGCCGCGCAAGTTGTGGCCCCCGCTCAACTGCAATTCCCGTGGTTGGGCGATAGCTTGCGGGTGCTGTGACGGTTGCTTTCCGTCAGCTGGGGGGCTAGCAGGTTTTAAACCCCAAAAGGAATTTGCTGTTATGGCCTCCAAAGATTTGATCGCGCGTGCGGGCAATGCCTGCGAATTTTGTGGCGCAACCGAAACGCTTGCCGCCTTTGACGTGGCCCCATTGGGCGACGCGCTTTTGTGCGCGGATTGTCGTGGCGAGACCGATGTTGCGCCGGACCATTGGCGCTGTCTTGAGGGTGCGGCTTGGACCCAAGAGCCCGCGGTGCAGCTTGCGGTTTGGCGGAAATTGGGCGCGCTGGACGCCGCTTGGGCCACCGAAGCCCGCGAGCAGATGTCGCTCTTGCCCGAGGTCCAATCCATTGCCGACCAACCCGCAGCGGTGGAGCATCGCGACAGCAACGGCACTTTGCTGGCGCGGGGCGATAACGTCATGCTGATCAAGGATCTGGTGGTCAAGGGCGCGAATTTTACCGCCAAGCGCGGTACGGTCGTGCGCGGGATCAGCCTTGTACAAGACAACGCCGCCCATATTGAGGGGCGCGTTGAAAGCCAGCGCATCGTGATTTTGACAGAGTTCGTCAAAAAGCAATAACCGCACCGACCAAATTCAAAAGGCCCCCGAGTTTTCTCGGGGGCCTTTTGCGTTCCAAAAATCCGAAGTTACTCGATTTCGACGAGCAGGTCCTTGGCGTCGATTTGGCTGCCAGGGCTCACATGCAAAGCTTTGACCGTGCCCGCACGCTCGGCATGAATGCCGGTCTCCATTTTCATCGCTTCAATCGTTAGCAACAGATCGCCCGCATTGACCTTTTGGCCTGCCGCGATGGCAACACTTGCGATCGAACCCGGCATCGGCGCGCCGATGTGGGACGGGTTGCCTTCAACCGCTTTGGGCTTGGCCGCGACCTTGGCTTTGATTGCGCGGTTCGGCACTTTGATCACCCGCGGCTGACCGTTCAGCTCGAAAAAGACCTTAACCTCGCCGTCGTCGGTGGTCTCGCCTACCGCTTGCAGACGGATTTCCAACAGCTTGCCCGCGTCGATCTCTGCCGAGATTTCTTCGCCAGGGCTCATGCCATAAAAGAACGTCCGCGTAGGCAGGGCACGCACCGGGCCATAAGCGCGATGCCGTCCCATGTAGTCGAGAAAGACTTTAGGATACATCAAGTAGCCGTTCAGATCCTCGTCATCCACCACATAGCCCGCCAGCTCTTCGCTCAGCTTGGCGCGCACGGCTTCAAGATCGACAGGTGGCATCGCTTCGCCGGGACGCGCGGTCGAGGCCACTTCGCCCTTGAGCACCTTTTTAGAGATCGCCGCCGGCCAGCCGCCATGTGGTTGCCCCAGATTGCCGCGCAACATATCGGCAACCGAGTCAGGGAAGGCCACGTCAACGGCAGGATCCTCGACCTGTTCGCGGGTAAAGCCTTGCGCCACCATCATCAGCGCCATGTCGCCAACAACCTTGGACGAGGGCGTCACTTTGACGATATCGCCAAACATCTGGTTGGCGTCGGCATAGGCCTGCGCCACTTCGTGCCAGCGCTCTTCCAACCCAAGCGAGCGCGCCTGCGCCTTGAGGTTGGTGAACTGCCCCCCAGGCATCTCGTGCAGATAGACCTCGGAAGCAGGGGCCGCTGTGCCGCTTTCAAAGGCCGCATACTGCCCGCGCACTGCTTCCCAATAATTTGAAATCTGGCGCACCGCTGCCATATCAAGCCCCGTGTCGCGCTCGGTATGCTTGAGCGCCTCCACGATCGAGCCCAAGCAAGGCTGCGAGGTGCCGCCCGAGAACGCATCCATTGCCGCATCAACAGCATCAACGCCCGCATCGCAAGCCGCCAAGATTGTCGCCGCAGCCGCCCCCGAAGTGTCATGCGTATGGAAGTGGATTGGCAGGCCAACCTCTTGTTTCAGTGTCTTAATCAGCACCTTGGCCGCGGCAGGCTTCAACAGGCCCGCCATATCCTTCAGGCCCAAAACATGCGCACCGGCCGCCTTTAGTTCCTTGGCCGTGTCGACATAATACTTGAGATCGTATTTGGACCGCTCTGGGTCGAGCATGTCGCCGGTATAGCACACCGTGCCTTCGCAGACCTTATTGGCCTCAAGCACCGCGTCCATCGCGACGCGCATGTTTTCAACCCAGTTGAGGCTGTCAAACACGCGGAACACATCGACGCCCGTTTCGGCGGCTTGCTTTACAAAGGATTGCACGACGTTGTCGGGATAGTTGGTATAGCCCACCCCGTTCGAAGCCCGGAGCAGCATCTGCGTCATCAGGTTTGGCATCTGGGCGCGCAGGTCGCGCAGGCGCTGCCAAGGGCATTCTTGCAAAAAGCGATAGGCGACGTCAAACGTTGCACCGCCCCAGCACTCGACCGAGAACAGCTGCGGCAGGTTCGCGGCATAGGCCGGCGCCACCTTGATCATGTCGATCGAGCGCATCCGCGTCGCCAAAAGGCTTTGGTGGCCATCGCGCATGGTGGTGTCGGTGATCAGCACCTTTTTCTGCGCCTTCATCCAATCGGCAACCGCTTGCGGCCCCTTTTGCTCCAGCAGATTGCGGGTGCCCATTGCGGGCTCTGCCATCGGTTTGGGCGCGCGCGGAATGCGAGCTTCGGCGTGGGGCAGGGGGCGACCGGCGGTCTCTGGGTGGCCGTTGACGGTGATATCGGCAATATAGGTCAGGATCTTGGTCGCACGGTCACGGCGCTTTTTGAACTGGAACAGCTCCGGCGTGGTGTCGATAAACTTGGTGGTATAGGTGCTGTCCAAGAAAGTCGGATGCTTTAACAGGTTGATAACAAACTCGATATTGGTCGAGACGCCGCGGATACGGAACTCGCGCAGCGCGCGGTCCATCCGCCGAATTGCCGCCGATGGCGTTGGCGCCAGCGCCGTCACCTTGACCAGCAGACTGTCATAATAGCGCGTAATCACGCCGCCCGCATAGGCTGTCCCACCGTCCAAACGGATGCCCATGCCCGTCGCCGAGCGATAGGCCGTCAGGCGGCCATAGTCTGGGATAAAGTTGTTTTGCGGGTCTTCCGTCGTCACGCGGCACTGAAGCGCGTGGCCGTTCAAACGGATGTCTTCTTGCTTGGCCATGCCGGTGGCTTGCTCAAGGGTTTTGCCCTCGGCAATCAGGATTTGGGCCTGGACGATGTCGATGCCGGTGACCTGTTCGGTGACGGTATGTTCGACCTGAACCCGTGGATTTACTTCGATAAAATAGAATTTCTCGTCGTCCATATCCATCAGGAATTCGACGGTGCCTGCACATTCATAGCCAACATGGGCACAAATCTTGCGGCCCAATTCGCAGACTTCTTGCCGTTGCGCGTCGGTCAGGTAAGGGGCTGGCGCCCGCTCGACCACCTTTTGGTTGCGGCGCTGTACGGTACAGTCGCGCTCGAAAAGGTGATAGATTGCGCCGTGTTTGTCGCCAAGGATCTGAACCTCGACGTGGCGCGCGCGCAGGATCATCTTTTCAAGATAGCCCTCGCCGTTGCCAAACGCGGCTTCGGCCTCGCGGCGGCCTTCGCGCACCTTATCGACCAGCTCATTTTCCGCCATGATGGGACGCATGCCGCGCCCGCCACCGCCCCAAGAAGCCTTGAGCATGAAGGGGTAGCCGACGGCATTGGCTTGCTTTTTGATCTCGTCAAAGTCGTCGCCCAAAACTTCGGTTGCAGGAATGACAGGCACACCCGCCTCAACCGCCACCCGCCGCGCGCTTGCCTTGTCGCCAAGTGCGCGCATGGTTTCAGCTTTCGGACCGATAAAAGTGATGCCGGCCTGCTCGCAAGCCTCTACAAAGTCAGGGTTTTCCGACAGCAAGCCATAGCCCGGGTGGATCGCATCCGCGCCCGACGCTTTGGCCACACGGATAATCTCCGAGATGCTCAGATAAGCACCAACAGGGCTGAGCCCCTCACCGATCAGATAGGCCTCATCCGCTTTAAACCGGTGTAGCGACAGCTTGTCTTCCTCGGCATAGACCGCGACGGTTTTTTTGCCCATCTCGTTTGCGGCGCGCATCACACGGATGGCGATCTCACCTCGGTTGGCGATCAGGATTTTGGTAAATTCGGTCATGGCAAGGCTCCGGATAGGGGCGGAAGGAATTCAGTCGCCAACACTCTATCCACGCTGCGGTGCGGCGCAAGGGCGACTGGCGATGAAATGCAACGGTTTTGCAAAAGCCTTGGTCGATCCACTGTAGCCTGCCTAAATTATAGGCTTAATAGGTATGCCTCGTGTTCGAGGTGGCCTCGTGCATTGATTTTGATCATATTTCATTGCTCAAACTGCGTGCATTCCGTGGCGTGTATTCTATTCTGGCCGATAGCTTTGATCATTAGCATGTAGGTGCCATTAGCACTTAAATGCTAATGGCACCTACATGCCTTTCGAATTTATTTGACAGCCGCATGGCTTTGTAGGGCATATATGTGTGGATAACACAAAGTTGCTTGTTTCATTCAAGTGAGGACCTCACATGGCGCTCTCTCCCGCTACGGCAAAATGGCATGGTTACCGCAATGACGTCGCGCGCAGGCTTCAGGGGGCGGGTTTTTCGGAAGCATCCTCCGAAGCTTTGCTCGACTTGGACGCAGAGATGTTTCGTCTCATGCGCAGTTTGGCGAAGGGCGAGCTGCCTGCGCAATTAATGTCAAGTAACGACCAAGGCCTTGAACAAGCACAGTTTCAGGCACTTACGGCCGTGTTGCGTTTGCAAGGCGGGATTGAGGGGCGCGCGCCTTGTGATGCGACCGTGGGTGGTATCGCGGCGGAGATGAATCTCGACCCCTCGCGCGCCAGCCGCATCGTCGCTGATCTTATTGCGGCGGGTATGCTGCGCCGTGACGTTAGCCAAACGGATGGACGCAAAACCGTTTTGATCCTGACCGATCGAGCAACAGCAGTGTTGCTTGGCCTAAGAGATATTAAGTGGACGAAGTCGACGCAGGTGTTTGCAGGCTGGAGCGAGGACGAGATCACGAGCTTTACGCGGCTTTTTCAGCGTTACACTGCGGGAATGCAGGCAGCCTATCCGACGCTTGGGTAAAATTGCAGTCGGATTTTTGCGACTTATGGGAACGTATGGCGAACATGTCGTTGCCTCGGCGGAAAACCTTGCTAGAATGCAGCCATGGAAGAATGGGATGACTCTCTGGCCGCAGCGCCAAAAATACCGCTGTCACAACGCGCGCTCGGGCAGAGTGGCGCGCGCCCTGCCGCTTATCTTGATGACCTAAATCCTGCACAACGCGCGGCGGTTGAGGCGCTCGACGGCCCGGTTCTCATGCTTGCAGGGGCCGGAACGGGCAAGACGAAGGCGCTGACGTCTCGGATTGTGCATTTGTTGAATATGGGCAAGGCCCGTCCGAATGAGATCTTGTCAGTCACTTTTACCAATAAAGCTGCCCGCGAGATGAAAATGCGGGTTGGTCGCCTGCTTGGCGATGCGGCCGAGGGCATGGCGTGGATGGGGACCTTTCACTCGCTTTCGGTCAAGATTTTGCGGCGCCACGCCGAGCTGGTCGGTCTGAAGTCGAATTTCACCATTCTGGACACAGATGATCAGATCAGGCTGCTCAAGCAGTTGATTTCCGCCAATAATATCGATGAAAAGCGTTGGCCCGCGCGGATGATCGCCAGCATCATCGACTCTTGGAAAAATCGCGCCCTGACGCCGGATCGTGTGCCTTCGGATGAGGCGGCGGCGTTTAACAACCGCGGAACCGAGATTTACGACCAGTATCAAGCGCGGTTGCGCACGCTGAACGCCACCGACTTTGGCGATTTGCTGCTGCACTGCGTTGTGATTTTTCAAAAACATAGCGATGTGCTCGAGCAATATCAGCGGTGGTTTAAGTATATTTTGGTGGACGAGTACCAAGATACCAACGTTGCGCAGTATCTTTGGCTGCGTTTGCTGGCCCAGTCGCATCGCAATATTTGCTGCGTCGGAGATGACGATCAGTCTATTTATGGCTGGCGCGGCGCAGAAGTCGGCAACATCTTGCGGTTTGAAACCGATTTTCCGGGTGCGAAGGTGGTGCGGCTTGAGCAAAACTACCGCTCGACAGCACATATCCTAGCGGCAGCTTCTGGGGTGATCGAATCCAACGCCGGTCGGCTTGGTAAAACCCTGTGGACCGCTGGCGAGGCGGGCGAAAAAGTCCGGCTGATTGGTCATTGGGATGGCGAGGAAGAAGCGCGTTGGATCGGCGAAGAGATCGAGGCCGTGTCCCGTGGGCGCCGCAATCTGCAACCTGTTGGTATGAATGCGATCGCGATCCTCGTGCGCGCGTCACATCAAATGCGGGCCTTTGAGGACCGATTTCTGACCATTGGCCTGCCATATCGGGTGATCGGCGGTCCGCGCTTTTATGAGCGACAAGAGATTCGCGACGCCATGGCCTATTTCCGTCTTGCGGTTAGTCCCGAAGATGACTTGGCCTTTGAGCGTGTGGTCAACCTTCCAAAGCGCGGGCTTGGCGACAAGGCTCAGAGCGAGATCCAGCGCGAAGCGCGCGGTCTTGGGCTGCCGTTGCTTGAAGGTGCGCGCAGTCTTTTGGCGCGGGCGGGCTTGGGTGGCAAAGGGGCGGGGCAACTTCGCATTTTCGTCGAATCCGTTGATCGTTGGCACAAGAGCGTTGTGACCGCGCAGCAAAGCCATATCGAGCTGGCCGAGGCTATTTTGGACGAATCCGGCTATACCGCGATGTGGCAGGCTGACAAAAATCCTGACTCTCCAGGCCGACTTGAGAACCTCAAGGAATTGATTAAGGCTCTTGAGCAATTCGAAAGTCTGCAAGGATTTCTGGAACATATCAGCCTGATTATGGAGCACGAGGCCGACGACAGCACCGAGAAGGTCTCCATTATGACCCTCCATGCCGCGAAGGGCCTTGAGTTTCCGGTGGTCTTTTTGCCCGGTTGGGAGGAGGGGTTGTTCCCCAGCCAGAGGTCTATGGACGAGTCTGGCAAGAAGGGCCTCGAGGAAGAGCGTAGGCTTGCCTATGTTGGCATCACGCGGGCAGAGCAGCTCTGCACCATTTCTTTCGCGTCCAATCGGCGGGTCTATGGGCAATGGCAGAGCCAATTGCCAAGCCGGTTTATTGACGAGTTGCCCGAAGAGCATGTGGATGTCTTGACGCCTCCTGGGCTTTACGGTGGGGGGTATGGTGCGGCAGCGCCACAATACGGGGCCGCGCTAGAGGATCGGGTTGTCAAAGCCGATGTCTATAACTCCCCAGGTTGGAAGCGCATGCAGAGCAATCCGTCACGCTCGGCACCGTCAGCGCGTCAGGTCACGATAGATGCCGCTGCCGTTTCGTCCTATGTCAGCGGCGACCGCGTGTTTCACCAAAAGTTTGGCTATGGGGAAATCATGGGGATTGAGGGTGACAAGCTGCATATCGAGTTCGATCATGCGGGCAGCAAAATGATTGTGGCGCGTTGGGTCATCCCCGCGCATGAGGCGACCGAGGCACCGTTTTAGGTCTGTCTCGGACGCAAATGCTCGCTTGCAGCAACGAGAATGCCTGCTGCAAGTCCCCAAAATGCAGCGCCAATGCCAAATCCGCTTACCCCCGAGGCTGTCACGACGAGGGTGACCGTTGCTGCAAAACGTGTCGGCACAGGGGTATAGGCCCCCGAAAGCGCACCAAGCAATGGTCCAAGTAAGGCCAAGGCGACCAAGGCGGTCACCAATGCTGGCGGAAGCGCGGCCAAGAGAGGCAGGATAGCTGGCGATAACAAGGCCAGCAGCAGATAGAACCCGCCATAAATCACCCCCGTTTTCCATCTTTGAGCAGGGTCAGGGTGGGTCTCTTCGCCAAGGCAGATTGCCGCCGTGATCGCGGCCATGTTGATCGGATGCGCGCCCAAAAGACCCGCGCCAATCGACAAACCGCCTGTCACCGCGAGGGCATCGCGCACGGGTGGCGCATGGCCTGCCGCGCGCAAAATTGCAAAGCCCGGCAGGTTTTGCGAAGCCATTGTTACCAGATAGAGGGGCACCCCAAGGCCAAGCAGCACGTCAAAGCGAAAGCTCGGCGCGATAAAAACGGCGGTCGGAAGCGGTAGGCTTAGGCTCGGCATATGTGCAGCATTGGTCGCAAACGCGAGAATAAGTCCTGTCGCGAGGGCCGCCAGCACGGCAATCGCAGGATTTTTTAGGCGAACCAAAAGGAAAACAAGGGCCATTGGCGCCACCAAGAGGGGAAGCTCCTGTGCCGCGGTCACCCCCTTGAGGCAAAAGGGCAGCAGCACTCCGGCAAGCATGGCCGCAGCGACACCGTCGGGAATCATCGCAACGGCACGCCCCAAGGGCTTGATCGCGGCGGTGAGAACGATGAGCGAACCGCACAGCAAAAACGCACCAACGGCTTCGTTCATGCTGATGCCCGTTGTGGCCGCGATCAAGGCGGCTCCGGGCGTTGACCATGCCAAAATCATCGGCACGCGTTTGACAAAGCTGAGCCCCGCCGAACCAAGAGCCAAGGCCATGCAGATCGCGAAAACCCAACTTGCGGTCTGGGCTGGACTTGCTTGCAAGGCCGCAGCCGCCGAAAGCACCAACGCAATCGTCGAGCCGTAACCAATTAGCGCAGCAACCAATGCTGCAGAAATCATCGAAGCTGGCATAAAGCCCCATATCCGGTTTGCAAGACTATTGCTGCCCGAAACGAGCGGCGCAAGTGGCAACAACAGAATTGAGGAAAAGGAGCGGCACCACTTGGGAGGAGGTAAGCGGTGCCGCCTGATCGTCAGGCCAGGGAGGAGGTTGGCCGTTCGAATATCCGGCAGCAGATCCAGGGAGGAGGTTGGATCGCTGCCTAACTACCGACCAGGGAGGAGGTTGGCCGGAGTATTCTGAGCGGCGGCACCGCTTGGGAGGAGGTAAGCAGTGCCGCCTAATCGTCGGGCCAGGGAGGAGGTTGGCCGTTCGAATTCGAAGAGGCAGTGATCCAGGGAGGAGGTTGGATCACCGCCGATCCGCTGGGCCTAGGGAGGAGGAAAGGCCCGACGAAGAGAATAAAAAGGCGACGACGCTAGGGAGGAGGAGTGCGCCGCCGCGCCTTGAAACTGGCCTCGGGGAGGAGGTCGAGACCCGTTCAGGGATTACTTACCGTAAGCTGCGTCACGAGCGATTTCGGAGATCATCGAGCGAGCGATGCCCAGATCTGCAAGATCACGCTCGGAGAGCGAACGAAGCTCGTTGAGTGTCTGCATATAAACGCGACGGCGCTGCATCGCTGCCGAAAAGCCAGCAAAGAGGCCAAATGCGCGCTCGGATACTGCGGACTGGGCAGCACGGGATGAATTTACATAAGCCATTGATCGTCTCACTTTTCGCTTTGAGCGGCTGGGTTGGCCGGATGCCGTTCCCTCGTCTTCCGCTGTTAGGGGTAACATGAGGGATTTGCTGCGCTTGCACAATACTTCTCTCGGCAATGCTGCCATGCAGCAAGTGCATGGCTAATGTTCACAAATAGTTCATAATTAACATGGTCTTCGCTTGAAATTTGAGCATTTGGTCAACCGACCCTTGTTCTTTGCCGCAAAGCAAACAGGCTTGCAATAAGACTGTGCAAATGGAAAACCTGTTTGTCGGCAAACGGCGCTGCGGCTCACCTAAAGAGGAAAAAACAATGGCACTTACACGCGAAGCAGTTTTGCAGGTTTTGTCGCAGATCGCGGTTCCTGGCGGCACATTGGTGTCAAAGGACCTGTTGCGGGCCTTGCAAGTCGAGGGCGGCGTGGTTCAATTCGTCATTGAAGCCGCAAATCCAGATGAGGCTCGCGCGCTTGCACCTGTGCAGGGCGCCGCCGAAGCTGCGCTGCGTGCGATGCCCGAGGTGACTTCTGTCAGCATTGTCATGACCGCGCATGGACCCGCTGCGAAAGTGCCGCCGCCGAACCTTGGTGCCGCAGGGCAGGGTGTGAAGATCGGGCAGCATCCGACACCGCATCAAGGTGGTCCTGCGCGGATCAACGGGATTGACCGCATTATTGCTGTCGGCTCTGGCAAGGGCGGTGTGGGGAAATCGACGGTCTCGTCTAACCTTGCAGTGGCTTTGGCCAAGCAGGGGCGGCGGGTCGGGCTGTTGGATGCAGATATATATGGTCCAAGCCAGCCGCGGATGATGGGCGTGTCCAAGCGCCCCGCCTCGCCAGATGGCAAGATTATCGAACCTCTGCACGCGCATGGTGTCACGATGATGTCGATTGGCTTGATGCTGAAGGAAGATGAGGCGGTGATCTGGCGCGGCCCGATGATTATGGGCGCGCTGCAACAGCTTTTGACGCAGGTCGCTTGGGGAGAGCTGGATGTGCTGATCATCGACCTGCCACCGGGGACGGGCGACATCCAGCTGACGCTCTGCCAGAGGACGCATCTGACGGGGGCGATTGTGGTTTCGACACCGCAAGATGTCGCGCTGTTAGATGCGCGCAAGGCGCTTGATATGTTCCAAAAGCTGAAAACGCCGGTGCTCGGGCTGATCGAGAACATGTCGACCTATATCTGCCCTAACTGCGGCCATGAGGAGCATCTCTTTGGTCACGGCGGCGTGGCGGCGGAGGCCAAGCGGCTTGATCTGCCGTTCCTTGGAGAATTGCCGCTGTCGATTGACGTGCGGCTGGCGGGGGACAGCGGTACGCCGATTGCTTTGGGCGACGGGCCGCAGGCTGAAAGCTATGCACGGTTGGCGCATCGGTTGATTGCGGGCGGTATGGCCTAAGGCACGCGCCGCGCTCGGAGGCATCGAGCCCCCGAGCGCGGCATTGCCATGGGATGCCCTGATGGCGGTCCGCTCTGGACAGGCTCCGAATCAATGGGCTGGGAAATTATGGGAAAGTCGCGATTGTTCGCGGCTTTTTTTGTGTCTTTGGGTGAGAACCTGTGTCTTTTCTGCCAATCTTGGGTGGGGTGCGATGGGGGTAGGATAAAATCTTGGGATAAGATGGGTATTCTGGGGATAACTCTGCTGCCCCTATATGTAGTGGTAACGCGGGCGTGATCAGCTAGAAATGCCTCTGAATTGCCTGAATTGAAGGTTTTTCGAGGAGATTTGCCCAGTGAGTGACATGTTTCTGCCCTGTCTTTCCCAAAAATTTCCATTGCGTCCCGTGATTTCCCATGCCATTCCTTTTCTCACGGAAGACGAGACGGTCAAAACAACGCAGGGGCGGCGATAGACCCCGAACAAGGCGATAAAAGACAGGCTCATACAGGCAACCGATTTTGTCTTCCTTCAGATCCGGCGCGCAAGCGAGCAGACATCTCCCCCAGGTGGTTTGCGCAGCAGGACGCCCAGCGATGGGACAGACGGCGGATCGAGCAGTGGCAGCAGCTCGGTCCGCCATTCTTATTTCAGGGGTCTGATACCCCACAGAGGAGCCGCAAGGCCAATGGTGACTGAGGCATTCAGAGGCGAGTTCTACCAGAAGGTAGACAGCAAGGCGCGGGTTTCGATCCCAGCAGCCTTTCGCCGCATTCTGGATGTCGAAGATCCGGTCACCGAAGACAGCCCCCGTTCGCGCGTCTATATGGTCTACGGCGGCAAAAATCGGAATTTCGTCGAGTGCTATTCGCGCAAGGGCGCGGATGATCTGGCGGCAAAAATCGAAGCAATGGACCTTGGTTCGCCAGAGCGCGATCGTGCAGAGCGCGATTTGATCTCGCGTTCGGTGATGATCGAAGTCGAGCCGGATGGCCGTATCGTCCTGCCTGCAAAGGTGCGGGCGAAAATGGGTTTTGCACCCGATGATAATGCAGGCGAAGCTGCGTTTGCAGGCTTTACCAACCGCTTCAAGCTCTATCGCCGCGAAGTTTACGACGCCGAGATGGAAGCCGAAGATGATGATGACATCGACCCGCTGACGCTGGTGGGTCGCGCAATGAAGGCGGGTTGATATGGCCGAGACCAGCGATCTCCCCTCCGGTCGCATGCCACATATCCCTGTGCTTTTGCGTCCTTTACTTGCTGCTGTAGCCCCCGTGCGGGGCCTTTGGCTTGACGGCACCTTTGGGGCAGGGGGCTATACGCGCGGGCTTTTGGCTGCGGGCGCAGACTGCGTTATTGGGGTGGACCGTGACCCGTTGGCGCTGCAGATGGCGGCGCCTTGGGCGGGGGGCTACGGCGACCGGTTGCGGCTGGTGGCGGGGAATTTCTCGGACATGGACACCCACGCGGGTGAGCTCTTGGACGGGGTTGTGCTGGATCTGGGGGTCTCTTCGATGCAGATCGACCTCGCAGAGCGTGGCTTTTCGTTTCAAAAGGACGGCCCTTTGGACATGCGGATGAGCCAAGCTGGCCCGTCGGCCGCTGATTTGGTCAATACCGCCACCGAAGAAACGCTGGCCAACATCCTTTATCATTTTGGCGAAGAGCGCGCCTCGCGCCGTATCGCCCGCGCTATCGTCGAGGCCCGCGCGGCGGCCCCGATCTCTACGACACTTCGGCTTGCCGAGATCGTGGCGAAATGCCTGCCGCGCCCGAAACCGGGTCAAAGCCATCCCGCCACCCGCAGCTTTCAGGCGCTGCGCATCGCGGTGAATGAGGAATTTGCCCAACTGGTGCAAGGTCTGAGCGCCGCCGAGCGTGCGCTCAAGCCTGGCGGGCTTTTGGCCGTGGTGACGTTTCACTCGCTGGAAGACCGTGTGGTGAAACGCTTTTTCCAGCAGGCCGCGGGCGAAGAGCCCAACGCCAACCGCTATGCGCCGGTGAAAACCGAGACCACCGCCCGTTTTGAGCTGGTCACGCGCAAAGCCATCGGCCCCGATGATGTCGAGCTTGAGGAAAACCCGCGCGCGCGATCTGCTAAACTGCGTGTCGCCCGTCGCACCAGCGCTGCGGCCAAGGACGTCGACGCCGCCAGCCTGAATGCGCCCGACCTGCCGCAATCCAGCAAGAAAGGACGTCGTTGACATGCGCCCGCTGCTTTATGTTCTTTCAGCGCTTGCGGTAATGGCTTTGGGCTTTTGGGCCTATCGCGAGAATTATACGACCCAAGACGCGATGGGCGAAGTGTCTGAACTTCAAAACGAAATTGCCAACCTGCGCGAGTCTCTCAAGGTGCAGCGCGCCGAGTGGGCCTATCTGAACCGTCCAGAACGTTTGCGCGATCTGTCGACGGTGAACTTTGATCGGCTTGGGCTGTTGCCAATGGAGCCGGGGCAGTTTGGCTCTTCGGCGATGATCGCCTTTCCTTTGCCCAAGATCGAAATTCCGATGAACCTGAGTGGCACCCAGTCGGTTTCTGGTGTGCTCAATGCCGACCCCGAAGAGGCCTCGACCCCATGACCCGCGTTCCGCTTCGCCCGCTTGCTCGTATTTTGGACGCCCGCACCAAGGGCGAAAACCCCGATGCGATCGAGCGCGAGAACCTGCGCCTGCGCAACGAACAAATCCGCGACAAATCCCGCAGCCGTGCTCAGCTGCGGTTGTTGTTTTTGGCGGCGTGCTTTTTCTCGGCCTATGGGCTGATTGGTGCGCGGATGGGGATGCTGGCTGCTACGCCTCCGGTCGAGCCGCGCACGGCGTCCTCGACCAATATCGAGGCGTCGCGGGCCGATATCGTGGATCGCAATGGCCGCATTCTGGCCACCAATATGCTAACTCATGCGCTATATGTGCAGACCCGCGATTTGGTTGACCCCGCGCGGGCGGCAAAAGAGCTTGCCGAGATTTTCCCCGATCTGGATGCGGCGACCTTGCTGCGCCGCTTTACCGATGGGCGCAGCTTCCTCTGGGTGCGCAAGGTTTTGTCGCCCGAGCAAATGCAGCGCGTGCATGAGATCGGTGACCCTGGCCTGTTGTTTGGCCCCCGCGAGATGCGGCTTTATCCGAATGGCACTTTGGCCGCGCATGTCTTGGGCGGCGCGTCCTTTGGTCACGAAGGCGTGGATTCTGCCGAGGTGATCGGCACCGCTGGGCTAGAGAAATTCGAAGACCTTCGCCTGCGCGACCCCGCCCGCGCCGCCGAGCCTTTGGTCACGTCGCTGGACTTGACGGTACAAGCCACGGTCGAAGAAGTTCTGCAAACCGGCATGACCATGATGAACGCCAAGGGTGGCGCCGCGATCTTGATGGATGTCAATACGGGCGAAGTTGTATCGCTTGCGGCTTTGCCGACCTTTGACCCGAATGATCGCCCCGCCAACCCGACCTCGGGCGACCCGTCGGACAGCCCGCTGTTCAACCGTGCGGTGCAGGGTATCTACGAACTTGGCTCGACCTTCAAAATCTTTGCCGTCTCGCAAGCGATGGAACTTGGCCTTGTAACGCCCGACTCTATGGTCGACGCAAACGCGCCAATGCGGTGGGGACGCTTTAAGATCCACGAGTTCGAAGGCCACAACTATGGCCCGCTGTTGTCGGTGAGCGATGTAATTGCAAAGTCGTCGAACGTGGGCACAGCGCATATCGCGCTGATGATTGGCGGCGAGCGGCAGCAGCCGTTCTTGCGCTCGCTTGGTCTGTTTGATGCCTCGCCGATCGAGTTGGTCGAAGCGCGCGGCGCCAAGCCGCTGTTGCCCAAGCGTTGGGCCGATATCACCACCATCACGGCTTCTTATGGTCACGGCGTTGGCGGCAGCCCGCTGAACCTTGCCGCGGCCTATGCCACCATCGCCAATGGCGGCGTTAAGGTCACACCGACTTTGCTGAAACGCACGACCCCGATGAAGGGTGAGCGGATTATTTCCGAGAAAACCGCGCATCTGGCCGTGGGCATGTTGCGCCGCGTTGTCACCGAAGGCACCGCCAGCTTTGGCGAGGTTCCCGGTTATTTCGTCGCAGGTAAAACCGGCACAGCGGAAAAGCCAAGCAAGACCGGTGGTTATGATAAAGATAAGATCGTCAATACCTTCGCCGCGGTCTTCCCCGCCAACAATCCCAAATACGTGTTGGTGGTGACGCTGGACGAGGCCGTTGATACCATGGGCCCGAAACCGCGCCGCACCGCCGGTTGGACGGCCGTGCCCGTCGCTGCCGAGATCGTCCGCCGTGCAGCACCCTTGCTGGGAATGCGGCCCGATCTTGCAGGTGCAGAGCCGCTTGGGGTAACAGCAGTCAAACAATAACACCGACCAAAGGCGCATAAGATGACCGACCGGCCAAAGACCCTTTCTGACCTTGGCCTCACCGCCCGTGCAGGACGCGATCCTGTGCTTGCAGGGGTCACGCTTGACAGTCGCAAGGCGGGGCCGGGGTTTCTGTTCGCCGCCATGCCAGGAAGCCATATCCACGGCGCGGCCTATATCGGGCGGGCGCTAGAGCTTGGCGCGAGTGCGATTTTGACCGATGCGACAGGGGCTGCGCTTGCAGCGGACGCGCTTGCGGCCTCTGATGCAGCGCTGGTTGTTGCCGAAGACCCGCGCGAGGCTTTGGCGCGCGCAAGTGCGCTTTGGTTTGGCGCGCAGCCCGCCACGATGGTTGCGGTCACTGGCACCAATGGCAAAACCTCGGTTGCGACCTTTACCCGTCAGATCTGGATGGCGATGGGTCATGCCGCAATCAACATCGGCACCACGGGGGTCGAGGGCGCTTGGACTGCGCCGTCTTCGCACACCACCCCCGATGCCGTGACCCTGCATCAGATGCTGGCGCTGGCCGCCGCCGATGGCGTCACTCATGCCGCGATGGAGGCGTCAAGCCACGGCCTTGACCAGCGCAGGCTGGACGGTGTGCGGCTTAAGGCGGCGGGTTTTACCAATTTTACCCAAGATCACCTCGACTATCACCACACCTTCGAGGCCTATTTCGCCGCAAAAGCTGCCCTGTTCGAACGGGTTCTGCCCGACGATGGCACGGCGGTGATCAACATGAACGATCCGCGCGGGCTTGAGATGGCGCATGTCGCGGTCGGGCGCGGGCAGTCGCTGCTGACGGTCGGCCATGGTGAGGGCTGTGACCTGCGTATCCTCGCGCAGCGCTTTGACGCGACCGGCCAAGAGGTCCGCATCGCGTGGAAGGGCACGCCTTACCAAATCCGTCTCAATCTGATCGGCGGGTTTCAGGCCGAGAACGTGGCGCTTGCCGCAGCACTTGTGATCGCGGCGGGGGCGGCGCCTCGGGATGTCTTTGCCGTGCTGCCGCAGCTTGTCGGAGTGCGCGGGCGGATGCAGCACGCAGGCACCCGCAAGAATGGCGCTTCGGTCTATGTCGATTACGCCCACACGCCGGATGCGATTGCGACCGCGTTGCGCGCGATGCGCCCGCATGTGATGGGCCGCTTGATCGTGGTCTTTGGCGCAGGCGGCGACCGCGACACCACCAAGCGCCCGCTGATGGGCGCGGCTGCGCGTGAAAACGCCGACATCTTGTTTGTCACCGATGATAACCCGCGCTCGGAAGACCCCGCCAGCATTCGTGCGGCGATCATGGTCGAATGTCCCGAAGCCAACAACATCGGCGACCGCGCCGAGGCGATTTTGCTGGGCGTGGATGCATTGCAGGCGGGGGACGCGCTGTTGATTGCAGGCAAAGGCCACGAGTCCGGCCAAGTCATCAATGGCAACACCTATCCCTTTGATGACGTAGAACAGGCCAGCATTGCCGTGGCCGCATTGGATGAACTGCTATGACGCTTTGGACCTCTGCCGACGCCGCGATCGCCACCTCTGGGCGCAACACTGCCGCATGGACCGCCAAGGGCGTGTCGATTGACACCCGCACTCTTCAAAAGGGCGATCTTTTCGTGGCGCTCAAGGATATCCGCGACGGCCACGACTTTGTGGCTATGGCGCTGGCCAAGGGGGCGGCTGCGGCTTTGGTCACCCATATTCCCGAAGGCGTGGCGGCAGATGCGCCGCTGTTGATTGTGCCCGACGTTTTGCAAGCGCTTGAAAATCTGGGCACTTTTGCGCGGGGGCGCACTAAGGCTCGGGTGGTTGCGGTGACGGGGTCGGTGGGCAAAACCTCGACCAAGGAAATGCTGCGCGTGGTGCTGGGCGGGCAGGGGCGCACCCATGCCGCCGAGGCCAGCTATAACAACCACTGGGGCGTGCCGCTGACGCTTGCGCGGATGCCGCAGGATGCCGCCTTTGCCGTGATCGAGATCGGCATGAACCATCCGGGCGAGATTGCGCCGCTTGCGCGCATGGCCCGTCCGGATGTGGTGATGATAACCACCGTCGCCGCCGCGCATCTTGAAGCATTTGAAAGCGTCGAGGCCATCGCCCACGAGAAAGCTGCGATTATGGACGGTCTTCGTCACGGCGGCACAGCGATCTTGCCCGCCGATCTGGAGGTGACGCCCATCCTTTTGGCCAAAGCCGCCGAGGTCGGGGCCAAGACCGTGACGTTTGGCGAAGCCGAGACGGCCGATCTGCGCATGAACTCAGTGCAGATATGCGACACCGCCACCATCGTCAAAGCCACCCAAGACGGCAAAGCCATTCTCTATAAAGTCCGCTCTCCTGGTCGGCACTTTGCCGCCAATGGGGCAGGGGCTCTGGCGGTTGCCCAAGCGCTTGGGCTTGATCCGATGATTGCGACCACTGACCTTGGCCAGTGGCAACCGCCCGCAGGTCGTGGTCAGCGCGAAACCATCCAGCTCGATCTGGTCGATGAAACCAGCTTTGATTTGATTGACGACGCCTTTAACGCCAACCCCGCATCGCTGAGCGCGGCGCTCGAGGTTCTGCGTGCAGCCACGCCCAAAGACGGGGTTGGCCGTGTTGGGCAGGGCCGCCGTATCGCGATCCTAGGCGATATGTTGGAGCTTGGCGCAACCGAGATCGAGCTGCACGAGGCATTTGCCGACAACCCGAACCTTGCGCATATCGACGTCATCCACTGCATCGGGCCACGGATGAAATCGCTCTATGACCGCCTGCCTAAACGCCAACGGGGCGAATGGTATCCCGAAGCAGGTCCGCTTGCGGCGCGTGTGCGCAGCGTGATTGATGCGGGGGATGTTGTGCTTGCCAAGGGCTCCAAAGGCATAAAAGTAAGCCAGATCGTTGACGCCCTGCGCAAATTGGGGCAGTCACCGAGCCAAGCGTCCCAGGACGCAAATGAAGGACAGGCGTAATGTTATACTGGCTCACAGAGTTCTCTGACGGTGGGGATATTTTCAACCTCTTCCGTTATATCACCTTCCGCGCAGGCATGGCTTTTGTCACGGCGTTGATCTTTGGCTTTGTGTTCGGTCGTCCGCTGATCGATCTGTTGCGGCGCAAGCAGGGCAAGGGCCAGCCCATTCGCGATGACGGCCCGCAGACGCATTTCGTAAAGGCGGGCACGCCGACGATGGGGGGGCTGCTGATCCTTTCGGCGCTGATGGTCTCGACGCTGATGTGGGCGCGGCTTGATAATCCCTATGTGTGGATCGTGGTGCTGGTGACGGTTGCCTTTGGTTTGATCGGCTTTGCCGACGACTATGCCAAGGTCACCAAGCAAAACACCAAGGGTGTGTCGGGCAAGGTCCGTATGGCAGCGGGTCTGTTGATCGCGGCCTTGGCAAGCTATGCCGCCGCCTCGTTCCACCCTGCCGAGCTGACCAACCAACTGGCCTTGCCGCTGTTTAAGAACGCGCTGGTGAACCTGTCGTTCTTTTTTGTGCCCTTTGGCATGATTGTGATTGTGGGCGCGGCCAATGCGGTCAACCTGACTGACGGGCTTGACGGGCTTGCGATTATGCCTGTGATGATTGCGGCGGGAACTTTGGGTGTGATTTCCTATGTCGTTGGTAACTTTAACTTTTCGGAATACCTTGGCGTGCATTTCGTACCGGGCACGGGCGAGCTGTTGATCTTTACCTCGGCGCTGTTCGGGGCGGGGCTTGGGTTCTTGTGGTACAATGCGCCGCCTGCGGCTGTGTTCATGGGCGATACGGGGTCTCTGGCTTTGGGCGGTGCGCTTGGCGCGATTGCTGTTTGCACCAAGCACGAGATCGTTTTGGCCATCGTCGGCGGTCTGTTTGTGGTCGAGGCGCTTTCGGTCATCATCCAGGTGCTCTACTTCAAAAAGACCGGCAAGCGCGTGTTTCTGATGGCGCCGATTCACCATCACTTTGAGAAAAAAGGCTGGGCCGAGCCGCAGATCGTGATCCGTTTTTGGATTATTTCGCTGATTTTGGCGATGATCGGCCTTGCGACGCTTAAGGTGCGTTAAACCTTTGCGCCCCAGCCTGCGGGTTGGGGCGGCCTATTCCCGCATTTGTGCCAAGTTTGACCGTTGTCCTTGGCCCCCCTGAAAGGCAATTCCATGATCCCCGTCAAAGGCTATTCCGGTGCAAAAGTGGCCGTGCTTGGGTTGGGGCGGTCGGGCTTGGCGACCGCACGCGCTTTGATCGCGGGCGAAGCAGAGCCGCTGCTGTGGGACGACAGCGCCGAGGCCCGCGCCAAAGCCGAGCTCGAGGGGTTTACCTGCACCGACCTTACGCGGGCAGGGGCGCTTGATGGCGTCAGTCTGCTTGTCACCTCGCCTGGCATCCCGCATCTTTATCCTACCCCGAACAAAGTGATCGCCCGCGCATTAGAGGCGGGCATCCCTGTCGACAATGACATCGGTCTGTTCTTTCGCAGCTTTGCGGTGTCGGATTGGGACAGCTTTGAAACCGCACCTCGGGTGATCTGTGTGACGGGGTCAAACGGCAAGTCGACGACGACCGCGCTGATCCATCATATACTTGAAGACGCTGGCCGCCCGTCGCAAATGGCGGGCAACATTGGCCGCGGGGTGCTTGATATTGACCCCGCCGAAGATGGCGAAGTGGTGGTGCTGGAGCTTTCCTCGTATCAAACCGAACTGGCCCGCGCGCTGACGCCGGACATCGCCGTGTTCACCAACCTGTCGCCGGACCATCTGGATCGGCATCACGGCATGGGCGGTTATTTCGCGGCCAAGCGGCGGCTGTTCGCCGAGGGCGGTCCAGATCGGGCGGTGATCGGCGTCGATGAAGCCGAGGGGCAGTTTCTAGCCAATCAGATGTCAGAAGGCCCGCAAGATGATCGCGTGATCCGCATCTCTTCGGGCAGCAAGCTCGAAAGCTTTGGCTGGTCGGTGTTTGCGCGCAAAGGGTTCTTGTCGGAATGGCGGCGCGGCAAGCAGGTGGCCTCGATCGACTTGCGTGGCATTGCGGGGCTTCCGGGCGCGCACAACCATCAGAACGCCTGCGCAGCTTATGCGGCGACGCGCAGCCTTGGCCTTGGTCCCAAGCAGATCGAAGCGGCGTTCCAGTCCTTTGCAGGCCTGCCGCACCGCAGTCAGGTCGTGGGCGAAAAGGCAGGTGTCCGTTTTATCAATGACAGCAAGGCCACCAATGTCGACAGCGCCGCAAAGGCATTACAAGCGTTTCCTGCGATCCGGTGGATTGCGGGCGGTATGGGCAAAGACGGCGGGATTTCCGGTCTGCTGCCCTATCTTGGCGCCGTTAAAAAAGCCTATCTGATCGGCCATTCCGCCCCTGATTTCGCGCTGGAGTTGGGCGCGACGCCCTATGAAATCTGCGAAACGATGGAGCGGGCGGTGGCGCGCGCCGCCCAAGAAGCAGAGGTGGGCGAGGTGGTTTTGCTGGCCCCAGCAGCAGCATCCTTCGATCAATACCCCAATTTTGAAAAGCGGGGCGAGGATTTCATGGCGCAAGTTGCCGCACTATTGTAGGCCTCAGCGCGTCATTATCCACCTTATAGATCAAGGGTTTGCGGTGACTGGTGGGCTGCCCGTCGACCCTTGCAATCCGCTGCGGAAAGTCGCGTAGCCGCTGCGCTTGGGCCGCGTTTGTGCTAGCCATTGTGGCTTTTAATTGCTAGTCTGAGCGCTAGACCCGAGGCAAAATCGGGCGCAGCGGCAGTAAACGGCAATACAGGCGGATTTCCCATGACTGAGATGGTCTATGGCTCTATGCCATCGCGCACATCTGAACCAGTGCTTCCGCGCTGGTGGCGCACGATTGATAAGTGGTCTTTGACGGCTGTTTTGATGCTGTTTGGCATCGGGCTTTTGCTGGGGCTTGCGGCTTCGGTGCCCTTGGCCGAACGCAACGGGCTGGCCTCATTCTACTATGTGCAGCGGCAAGCGTTTTTCGGCGGCCTTGCGCTCATTTCGATCATGTTGGTGTCTATGATGACGCCGGATATGGTGCGCCGGTTGGCAGTGATTGGTTTTGGCTGTGCGTTTGTCGCGCTTTTGGCGCTGCCAGTGATTGGCACTGACTTTGGCAAAGGCGCGGTGCGCTGGATCAGCTTTGGCTTCGTTTCCGTACAGCCGTCCGAGTTTCTCAAGCCCGGATTCATGGTGGTTATTGCTTGGCTTATGGCCTCTTCGCAGGACCTTAACGGACCTCCGGGGCGATTGATCAGCTTTGGTCTTGTGGTGACGGTGGTGTTGTTGCTGGCGTTTCAACCTGACTTTGGTCAAGCGATGCTGGTGCTGTTCGGCTGGGGCGTGATCTATTTCGTTTCGGGGGCGCCGATGCTGCTGATCATCGGCGTGCTGGGACTGACGGGCATTGGTGGCATGACCGCCTACAATACGTCCGAGCACTTTGCGCGACGGATTGATGGCTTTCTGGCGTCAGATGTCGATCCGCGCAGCCAGATGGGCTATGCGACCAGCGCCATTCAAGAGGGCGGCTTCTTTGGTGTTGGTGTCGGTGAGGGTCAGGTCAAATGGACACTGCCCGACGCGCATACCGACTTTATCATTGCTGTCGCTGCAGAAGAATATGGCCTGATCTTGGTGCTTGTTATCATTGCACTTTACACCACTGTGGTGGTGCGCAGCCTGTTCCGTCTCACCCGCGAGCGTGACCCCTTCATACGTTTGGCGGGGACGGGGCTTGCTTGTATCTTTGGCGTTCAGGCGATGATTAACCTTGGGGTGGCAGTACGCTTGCTGCCTGCCAAGGGGATGACTTTGCCGTTCGTATCCTATGGCGGCTCGTCGGTGATTGCGGCGGGAATTACCGTTGGCATGTTGCTGGCAATGACGCGGGTTCGGCCTCAGGGCACGATGTCGGACATCTTTCGGCGGGGGCGCTAATGCCGCTTTTGTTGATCGCAGCTGGCGGCACGGGCGGGCATATGTTCCCCGCTCAAGCCTTGGCCGAGCATATGCTGGCGCAGGGGTGGCGGGTAAAGCTGTCCACGGATGTGCGCGGAGCACGCTATGCGGGCGGTTTTCCTGAGGCTGTGCAGATTACCGAGGTTGGCTCTGCCACCTTTGCGCGGGGCGGGGCTTTGGCCAAACTGGCGGTTCCGTTCAAGATTGCGGGCGGCGTTTGTGGCGCCCTTTGGTCGATGCTGCGGGATCGGCCAGATGTTGTGGTCGGCTTTGGCGGCTATCCGTCAATTCCGGCGCTGTCGGCCGCGTGGATTTTGCGCAGGCCTCGGATGATCCACGAGCAGAACGGCGTTTTGGGACGAGTGAACCAAGTGTTTGCGCGCCGCGTTGACCGTGTTGCCTGTGGCACATGGCCGACCGATCTACCTGCGGGCGTTTCGGGTGAATACACCGGAAACCCTGTGCGCGCCGCTATCCTAGAACGAGCGGGAGCGGGATATATCGCGCCGGGGGACTATCCGATGGATGTCTTGGTGATTGGTGGCTCTCAGGGCGCGCGGATTTTGTCGCAGGTGGTGCCGGCAGCGATTGCGGCTTTGCCTGATGCGGTGCGCAAATATGTGCGGGTCGCACATCAAGCGCGGGCCGAAGATGTCGATGCCGTGGTGGCTGCCTATGGCGCTGCGGGCATCGCCGCCGAAGTTGCACCGTTCTTTGGTGATATTCCGCGGCGCTTGACCGAAGCGCAGTTGGTAATCTCGCGCTCGGGGGCGTCGTCGGTGGCCGATATTTCGGTTATTGGGCGGCCTTCGATCTTGGTGCCCTTTGCGGCAGCGACAGGCGATCATCAGTCGGCAAATGCGCGTGGCTTGGTTGCCGCAGAGGCTGCGATCTTGATCCCTGAAAACCGGCTTGATGCGGCGACGTTGTCGGCGCAGGTCTTGGCCGTATTAAGTGACGCGCAGGCCGCAAGCCAGATGGCGCGCAATGCGCAGGCGCAAGGGCGCCCAGATGCAACGCAAGCTTTGGCCCACTTGGTCGAAGCGCTTGTGAAAAAGGAATAAGTTATGAACGCGACGAAGCTTCCCATGGAATTGGGACCGATCCATTTTGTGGGTATTGGCGGCATTGGCATGTCGGGAATTGCCGAAGTGCTGATGACGCAGGGCTTTCGTGTGCAGGGTTCGGACGCCAAGGCCAGCAAAATCACCGAGCGTTTGGTGGCTTTGGGCGCGGTGTTTTTCGAGGGTCAGTCGGCAGACAATATCGGCGATGCTTCGGTGGTGGTGGTGTCGACCGCGATCAAAAAGGGCAACCCCGAGCTGGAAGAAGCGCGCAAACGGGGGCTTCCTGTGGTGCGCCGCGCCGAGATGTTGGCCGAGCTGATGCGCTTGCGCTCCAACATTGCGATTGCGGGCACGCATGGCAAGACCACGACGACGACGATGGTGGCGACGCTTTTGGATAAGGGTGGCTTTGACCCGACCGTGATTAACGGCGGCGTGATCCATGCTTATGGGTCCAACGCGCGGGCAGGGGCTGGCGAGTGGATGGTGGTTGAGGCGGATGAGAGCGATGGCTCGTTCAACCGCTTGCCCGCCACGATTGCCGTTGTGACCAATATCGACCCCGAGCATATGGAGCATTGGGGCACCTTTGACGCGCTGCGCAAAGGCTTTTTGGATTTTGTCTCGAACATTCCTTTCTATGGGTTGGCGGTGTGCTGCACCGATCACCCCGAAGTGCAGGCCTTGGTCGGGCGCGTGACGGATCGACGGATTGTGACCTTTGGGTTTAACGCGCAGGCGGATGTGCGGGCGATCAACTTGCGGTTTGAAAACGGTGTGGCGCATTTCGATGTGGCGCTGCAAGGCGAAGGCGAGGGCGCGATCATTGAGGGTTGCACCTTGCCGATGCCGGGGGATCACAACGTGTCCAACGCTTTGTCGGCAGTGGCCGTGGCGCGGCATTTGGGCATGAAAAAAGACGAAATCCGCGAAGCCTTGGCGGGTTTTGCTGGCGTTAATCGCCGCTTTACCCGTGTGGGCGAAGTTAACGGCGTGACGATCATCGACGACTATGGCCACCACCCTGTCGAGATCGCCGCCGTTCTCAAAGCGGCGCGGCAGGCGACCAAGGGGCGCGTGATTGCCGTGCACCAACCGCACCGCTATTCGCGGCTGCATTCGCTGTTCGAGGACTTCTGCACCTGCTTTAACGAGGCAGATGTCGTCGCGATTGCCGATGTTTACGGTGCGGGCGAAGACCCGATTGAGGGCGCATCGCGCGATGATCTGATCGCCGGTCTGATCGCCCATGGCCACCGCCACGCCCGTGGAATTTCGGATGAGATTGATCTGGCCAAGCTGGTAAAAGAGCAAGCGCAACCTGGTGACATGGTGGTGTGTTTGGGCGCGGGCACGATCTCGGCTTGGGCGAACGCCCTGCCTGCGCTGCTCCAAGGTAAGGGCAAGTGAGCGGCGCGCTGCTGCTTGGCTGCCTTTGGGTGGTGGCGGCAGCGATGACGGCGATGCTGCCCTATCAGCGGCAGTTTCCGCCAGGAATTACCCTATTGATCGCGGCGCCGCTGATTTTGGCGTGGATCGGCTGGGTGCATGGCTGGCTTTGGTTGGGGATTGGCGCTTTGGCCGTGGGGTCGATGTTTCGACGCCCTCTTTGGTATTTGGGACGCAAAGCTTTGGGTTTAAACGAACAAAATCAGGAGGATGCGCGATGAGTGTTTCGCTTGTCTTGGGGCTGTTGTGGCTGATCGCTGCGAATGTCTTGGCGATGCTTCCTTCGCGGGACAAGCATTGGCGCAACGCCTATGGTTTGATTGCGCTTGGCATCCCTTTGCTGGGCTGGCTCACCTATGAGAATGGTGTTTGGGCGGGCTTGGTGTTTTTGCTTGCGGCGGGATCAGTGCTGCGTTGGCCGCTGATTTATCTGTGGCGCTGGGTCCGACTGCACACGGCGGGTTAGCGCAGGCTTGAAGTCGGCCGTGGTTCTGGGGCATGAACGGCAGCAAAGCTGTGATAAGTTTGGGGGCTGCTATGACCGATATGCCAGAAGTGCGCGGCGTTTTGACTGCAAATCGTGCGCTTGCGGACCTGACGTGGTTGCGGGTTGGCGGGGCGGCGGATGCCCTGTTTCAGCCAGCCGACGAGGCCGACCTTGCAGCGTTTTTGCGCGCCTTGCCCGAGGAGGTCGCGGTGTTCCCGATGGGGGTGGGCAGCAATCTGATCGTGCGCGATGGTGGGCTGAGGGCCGTCGTCATCCGCTTGGGGCGCGGTTTTAACAGCATCGATGTTCTGGGCGAAACCGTCGTGGCGGGGGCGGCGGCACTGGATGCGCATGTCGCGCGCAAAGCTGCCGAGGCGGGGAGGGACCTGACGTTTTTGCGCACCATTCCAGGCAGCATTGGCGGCGCTGTGCGAATGAACGCGGGCTGCTACGGGTCCTATGTGGCGGATCATTTGCTGTCGGTGCGCTGTGTGACGCGGGGCGGGGAAGTGGTCGAGCTTGCTGCCGCAGAGCTGAACCTGCGCTATCGTCAGTCTGATCTGCCCGAAGGCTGGGTGGTGGTTTCGGCCACATTCAAGGCCGCCCAAGGCGACTCGGCAGAGCTTGAGGCGCGGATGATCGAGCAGATCGCGCGGCGCGATGCCAGCCAACCAACCAAAGATCGCTCGGCCGGATCGACCTTTCGCAACCCGATCGGCCATTCAAGCACAGGTGCTGCGGATGACAGTCATGTGCTAAAGGCATGGAAAGTGATTGACGATGCTGGCATGCGTGGCGCAAAAATAGGCGGCGCGCAGATGTCACCGATGCATTCCAACTTTCTAATCAACATCGGTGGCGCAACTGCCGCTGATTTGGAAGATTTAGGCGAGGAAGTGCGAAAAAGGGTTTTCCAAAACTCTGGTATCACGCTAGAGTGGGAAATTATGCGGGTCGGTGAACGCACCGCGACAAAATAACAAATATCACAGGCCAACAAAGGCTTGGATGAGGCAGTAAATGGCGGGAAGCTCAAACAGAGCGTCCTCCACAGTAGCAGTATTGATGGGCGGGTCTTCTTCCGAGCGGGAGGTGTCTCTGTCCACTGGGCGCGCTTGCGCCGCGGCTCTGACGGAGGCGGGTTACAATGTGGTCGAGGTCGATTGTGACCGCGATCTGGTTGCACGCTTGTCCGAGATCAAGCCTCAGGTTTGCTTTAACGCGCTGCACGGTCCCAAGGGCGAGGATGGCGTGGTGCAGGGCCTGCTTGAGTGGCTGCAAATCCCTTATACCCATTCTGGCGTGCTGGCTTCGGCTCTGGCGATGGATAAGATTAAGACCAAAGAGGTTTACGTCGCCGCCGCTTTGCCCGTCGTCGCCAGCGTTTTGGCGCGGCGCGAGGCCGTGTCCGAGGGCCATATTCTGCCGCCGCCCTATGTGGTCAAACCGTTCAATGAGGGTTCTTCGGTCGGGGTTTATATCGTGCGCGAGGGGGCGAATGCGCCCGTTCTGGCCGCGGATATGCCCGAGGTGGTGATGGTCGAGACCTATGCGCCGGGCCGTGAGATGACGGTGACGGTGATGGGGGATCGCGCGCTGTGCGTGACCGATATCCTGACCGACGGCTGGTATGACTTTGATGCGAAATACAAAGTTGGCGGGTCGCGGCATGTTGTGCCTGCGCAGATCCCTGCCGAGATTGAAGCGGCTTGCATGGATTACGCCTTGCGCGCGCATCAGGCATTGGGCTGCCGTGGCATCAGCCGCACCGATTTTCGTTGGGACGAGGCGCGCGGTTTGGCAGGGTTGATCTTGCTTGAGACCAACACCCAGCCGGGCATGACCGCAACCTCGCTTGCGCCCGAGCAGGCGGCGCAGTGCGGTATCAGCTTTCCAGAGTTCTGCGCGTGGTTGGTGGAGGATGCATCATGCAACCGTTAAGAGCGCAACCGACAAGAATTCAGCCGACGATGGGGCAACCCGTTCGCGGCCAGCAGGGCTATATCCGCCGCGATCCCGCACCAACGCGCTGGCAATATCGGATGCAGCGGCTGTGGCTGACGCCGGTGTTTCGGCGGCTGTTCCGCTTTGGCGGGCCTGTGGCATTGGTCGGCTTGGTGGCGATGGGGGTGCTGAGCAGCGACACCCGCCGCGCCGCGATCGCCGAGAGCTTTGCCCAGATGCGCCACGCCTTTGAACAGCGCCCAGAGTTTCGCGTCTCGCTTTTGTCTGTCGACGGTGCGTCGCGGGATTTGTCGGATGCGGTGCGCGCCAAGCTGGATATCCGTCTGCCGCAGTCGTCGTTTGATCTGGATATGGCGGCGCTCAAGGCCAAGGCCGAAGGCTTGGACGCTGTGGCGTCGGCCGAAGTGCGGGTGCGGTCGGGCGGTGTCTTGCAGGTGATGTTGAAAGAGCGCGACCCGGTTGTGGTTTGGCGCAAAGACACCGGGCTCGAGCTGTTGGACGCGACGGGACACCGTGTGGCGCGGCTTTTGGCGCGGGTTGATCGGGCGGATTTGCCGCTTGTGGCGGGTGATGGCGCGGATGCGGCCTTGCCCGAAGCCTTGCAGATTTTGGATGCCTCGGCACCGATTGCGGCGCGGTTGCGCGGCTTGGTGCGTGTGGGCGAGCGGCGGTGGGACCTTATTTTGGACCGCGATCAGGTGATCCGTTTGCCCGAGGACCATCCCGTTGCAGCGGTCGAGCGGCTTTTGGCGCTGGATCAGGCAGAAAAGCTATTAGACCGCGACATTCTTTCGATAGATCTTAGAAATCAAGACCGGCCCGCGCTGCGTCTGGCTCCGTTTGCGATGAACGAAGTCCGCGCGGCTCAAGGGCTGGCACCGAGCGCAGGAAACGACCTATGACCGATCTTTATCAATCCCAACGGGCAATGCGGAATATGCGCCGAGCTGCGATGCAGCGCGGGGTGGTGGCGATTTTGGATGTGGGGACGTCCAAAATTGCCTGTCTGGTGCTCAAGTTCGACGGCTATGACGAAGAGCGCGATCAGGACGGGGTTGGCTCGATGGCGGGTCAGTCGCGGTTCCGCGTGATTGGCGCGGCAACCACGCGGTCGCGTGGGGTGCGCTTTGGCGAAATTGCCGTGATGAACGAGACCGAGCGGGCGATCCGCACGGCCGTCCAAGCGGCGCAAAAGATGGCAAACGTGCGGGTTGACCATGTGATCGCCTGCTTTAGCGGTGCCGAACCGCGCAGCTATGGCTTGGCGGGCGAGTGGGAGTTGCAGGACTTTGTCGTCACCGAGCAGGATGTCGCGCAGGTTTTGGCGTCTTGTGATGTGCCGGATTTTGGCGAGGGCCGCGAGATTTTGCACGCGCAGCCGGTGAACTTTGCGCTGGATCATCGCTCGGGTCTGGGCGATCCGCGCGGCCAGATCGGCAACCGTCTGGCCTGCGATCTGCACATGCTGTCGGTCGATGCCTCGGTGGTGCAAAACCTGCTCTATTGCATCAAGCGGTGCGATCTTGAATTGGCGGGGATTGCGTCTTCGGCCTATGTCTCGGCGGTGTCGAGCCTTGTGGAAGACGAGCAAGAGCTGGGGGCGGCGTGCATTGATCTGGGTGGCGGTGCCTCGGGCATCAGCATCTTTATGAAAAAGCATATGATCTATGCAGACTCGGTGCGCATGGGCGGCGATCACGTCACCAGCGATATTTCCAAGGGGCTGCAAGTGCCTCTGGTGGTGGCCGAGCGTATCAAGACCAAGCACGGCGGCGTTCACGCCACGGGCATGGATGACCGCGAGATGATCGAGATCGGTGGCGACAGCGGCGACTGGGAAAAAGACCGTCGTCAAATCAGCCGCACCGAGCTGATCGGCATCATGCGGCCACGGGTCGAGGAAATTCTGGAAGAGGTGCGTTCGCGCCTTGACGTGGCGGGCTTTGACAGCCTGCCAAGCCAGCAAATCGTGCTGACCGGTGGCGCAAGCCAGATCCCCGGTTTGGACGGATTGGCCAGCCGCATCTTGGGCCAGCGGGTCCGGATGGGGCGTCCATTGCGCGTGCAGGGTTTGCCTCAGGCGGCAACGGGGCCAGCGTTTTCAAGCGCGGTTGGCCTGTGTTTGTTCGCCAGCCACCCCCAAGACGAGTGGTGGGACTTCGATATTCCAACCGAGCGGTATCCTGCACGGTCGCTGAAACGTGCCTTCCGGTGGTTTAAGGACAACTGGTAAGCCCTATATCTGCACTAATCGGCAAGATACCGCTATAGTTAGCCATAATTCCGCTATATTTGGTGGAAACCGGCTCTTTTTTGCGTGACCTCGGGGCTATCTGTGGATAGAATCGGGGGTAAGTCTTGGTTTTGCTGCTTTGGGACGGGTGGCAAGGTGCAGATACGAGAAACAGCGGCGGGCAGCCCGCATAAAAACAGGCGGACAGAACATGGCATTAAATCTGATCATGACCTCGGCAGAAATCGAGCTTAAGCCGCGCATCACGGTGTTTGGTGTCGGTGGTGCTGGTGGCAATGCGGTCAACAACATGATCGAAAAGAACCTTGAGGGTGTGGAGTTTGTGGTTGCAAACACCGATGCTCAGGCTCTGCAACAATCAAAAGCGACCTCCAAGATCCAGATGGGTCTGAAGGTCACCGAAGGTTTGGGTGCCGGTGCGCGTCCAACCGTTGGGGCGGCTGCGGCTGAGGAGACGATTGAAGAAATCGTAGATCACCTCGCTGGCGCGCATATGTGTTTCATCACCGCTGGTATGGGCGGTGGCACGGGGACGGGGGCTGCTCCGATCATCGCGCAGGCCGCGCGCGAGTTGGGCGTGCTGACCGTTGGCGTCGTGACCAAGCCTTTCCAGTTTGAAGGCAACAAGCGGATGAAGCAGGCCGAAGAGGGCATTGCTGCGCTGCAAAAAGTTGTCGACACGCTGATCATCATTCCGAACCAGAACCTGTTCCGCTTGGCGAATGAGCGCACGACCTTCACCGACGCTTTTGCGATGGCGGATGACGTGCTGTATCAGGGCGTTAAGGGTGTGACCGATCTTATGGTCCGTCCCGGCTTGATCAACCTCGACTTTGCAGACGTGCGCGCTGTGATGGACGAGATGGGCAAGGCGATGATGGGCACGGGCGAAGCTTCGGGCGAAAACCGCGCCGTGGAAGCCGCCGAAAAGGCCATTGCGAACCCGTTGCTGGACGAAATTTCGTTGCACGGCGCGAAGGGTGTTCTGATCAACATCACCGGCGGCTATGATCTGACCCTGTTCGAGCTGGATGAAGCTGCGAACATCATCCGTGAAAAGGTCGATCCTGACGCGAACATCATCGTTGGTTCGACGCTTGATACGACTTTGGACGGCGTTCTGCGTGTGTCCGTTGTGGCAACTGGCATTGACGCGGCTGTGCTGCGCGAAGAAGTGCCCGCTGTGACCCGTCGCTCGATGGCAGAGCCGTTGAAACCAGCGGCGGCACCTGCACCAGAGCAAAAGCTGACGATGAAAGTGCAACCTGCTCCGGCACCTGCTGCGCCTGCGCCACAAAAGCCAGTGGCGGCGGACCTGTTCCAGCCACGTCAAAACAGCTTTGAGCCACAAGCCGAAGCCTACGACATGGCCGAAGAGGACATGCCTGCTCCTGCCTACCGTCCACAGCCTGCGCAGTTGCAACAGCCGCGCCCAAGCGCTGCACTTGATAACGACGCGGGCAGCTTTGTTGCGCCTCGTCCGCGCCAAGCTGGCACCCCTTCGCCAGAAGCCCTGGCGCGCTTGCAAGCCGCTGTCACCAAAACGCCTGCGCAGCAACAACCCGCACAGCGTCCAGCGATGCAGCAGCCACAGCGTCAGGCCGCAGCGCCGCAGCCCGCCGCCAAGCCAGCAGAGCGTCCGCGCTTTGGTATCGGCAGCCTGATCAACCGCATGGCCGGTGGCCAGCAAGAGGTCGCCCAAGAGCGTCAGCCGTCCGCGCGTCAACAGCCGCCAGTGACCTCTTATGACGACGAGCAAGAGCACTCGGCAGACCAAGATCGCATCGAGATCCCAGCCTTCCTGCGTCGCCAAGCGAACTAAGCCTGTAACATTGACTGAAACAAAGCCCGGCACTGCCGGGCTTTGTTGTTTTAAAACATAGGCTTATGGCGATCTTTCGCTGTTACACTTGGTTACAAACTGTGAGTTGAGGTTCTGGGTGCTTCGTCTTAGCTAAGGTTAAGCCAAAGCGAATACGACTTTGGGTGAATTGGAGAGTTCAGATGCAGTATGCGCTTAAATCCACAGCCGTTTTCCACGGGCAGGGCCTGCATTCTGGGGCTGCTGTCACCATGAAGATTCACCCTGCGCCGGTTGGTCATGGGATCTGGTTCGTGCGCAGCGACATTGCGACAGGCGATGCGCGGATTCCCGCCCTTTGGGATGCAGTCGTGCCTTCTAAACTTTGCACTTTGATTGCCAATGACGAGGGCGTCAGCGTCTCGACTATCGAGCACGTGATGGCAGCTCTTGCGGGGTCGGCGATCAGCAATGCGCTGATCGAGATTGACGGGCCAGAAGTTCCAATCCTTGACGGCTCGGCTGCGCCTTTTGTTGAAGGCCTGCTGAACGCGGGAATCGTCGAGCAGGGCGTGCCAGTGATGGCTGTACGGGTTCTGAAAACCATCGAAGTCCGTGACGGTGACGCGGTTGCGCGGCTTGAGCCTTCCGACATGCTTGAGATAGATTTTAGCATTGATTTTGCCGAGGCCGCGATTGGTCATCAGACGAAAGTGCTGAATATGGCCAATGGCGCGTTTGTGCGCGAGCTGTCCGACAGCCGCACCTTTTGCCGTAACGCGGATGTGATCGCGATGCGCGAGCGCGGCTTGGCCTTGGGCGGCACCTTTGAAAACGCCGTTGTGTTTGAGGGCGCCGAAGTTCTGTCGCCAGGCGGTCTGCGCCACGCGGACGAGCCTGTGCGCCATAAAATGCTGGACGCTCTGGGGGATTTGGCGCTTGCGGGCGGTCCGATCCTTGGGCGCTATACCGGCGTGCGCGCTGGCCACGCGATGACCAACAAGCTTTTGCGGGCGCTTTTCGCAGAAGATGATGCTTGGGTGTTGCAAGATTGCACAGGTCGCACAGGTGGAAAGCTGCCTGGCGTTGGCGTTCAGCGTAACGATCTGCCCTTGCGGGCATAAATCGGTGCGTTAGGGTGCGAAAGCAGTTTTGCGCCCGCGATTTTTCTGTGCTACGAGAGACCGAAGCGCGATGATCGCAGCCCGCAGGGGCCGCTCTTGCGCAAAAAATTGAGGTAGTCGGAAGATGGCAGGCAAAGAGTCGGGAAAAGCGCTTCGGTTGTTGTGCGGTGCGGTTCTAATCAGCACGCTTGCAGCTTGTGCTGGTCCCAAAGATAAAGGCCCAGAGCTTGACACGCTTGGTGCCGAGGAAATCTATAAGCAGGGCGAGTTCCTGTTGGAGCAGAAGTCCGCAAAAAAGGGCGAGGCTCTTCGGTATTTCCAAGAAGTCGAGCGGCTTTATCCCTATTCCCAATGGGCCAAGCGCGCCTTGATCATGCAGGCGTTTACGCTGCATAAATTCAAGGAATACGAAGAGGCGCGCATTGCTGCCCAGCGTTACATTGATTTCTATCCCGCCGATGATGACACGGGCTATGCGGCCTATCTCTTGGCGCTGTCTTATTACGATCAGATCGACGAGGTTGGCCGCGATCAGGGCCTGACCTATCAGGCGCTGCAAGCTCTGCGCGTGGTGATCGAGCAATATCCCGAAAGCGAATACGCCAAGTCGGCAGAGCTCAAGTTCGAGATGGCCTTTGACCATCTGGCGTCGAAAGACATGGAAATCGGGCGCTATTACCTGAAGCGCGGTAACTATACGGCGGCGATCAACCGCTTCCGTTCGGTTGTGCAGGACTTCCAAACCTCGAGCCATACGGCCGAGGCGCTGCACCGCTTGGTCGAGGCTTACCTTGCGCTTGGCCTGATGGACGAGGCACAGACGGCAGGCGCAGTGCTTGGCTATAACTATCAGTCGAGTCCGTTCTATCAAGACAGCTTTGATTTGCTGAAATCCAAGGGGCTCAAGCCCGAAGCCAAGGGCAACGGCTGGTTGGCGCAGATCTATCGGCAAATGGTTAAAGGCCAGTGGCTGTGACAGGGCCGCATGCGGACCGCGGTGTGAGCGATGCTTCGTAGCCTTGATATTCGCGATGTGCTGATTATCGACCATTTAAGCCTAGAGTTCGCTCCGGGCTTGAATGTGTTGACGGGTGAGACCGGCGCAGGAAAATCGATTTTGTTGGATGCTTTGGGCTTCGTTTTGGGCTGGCGCGGGCGTGCCGAATTGGTGCGCACGGGGGCTGCTCAGGGCGAGGTGATCGCAGAGTTCGATCTGCCCGCGGGGCATCCCGGGCGGGCGGTCTTGATCGAGGCGGGTTTTGCTGACCCCGAGGAATTGATCCTGCGGCGCGTCAATACGGCGGACGGGCGCAAGACGGCCTATATCAATGATCGCAGGGTGTCGGGCGAGGTGCTTCGCGCGCTGTCGGATACTTTGGTGGAGTTGCATGGCCAGCATGATGATCGCGGGCTGTTGAACCCACGCGGGCATCGGGCGCTGTTGGACGAATTTGCGGGCGTTGATGTGGGCGTTGCGCGGGCCGCGTGGCGGGCGCAGTCGGCGGCGCGGGATGCCCTGGGCGCGGCTCTGGCAGGTCTTGAGCGCGCACAGGTCGAAGAAGACTATTTACGCCATGCGGTGGCAGAGCTGGACAAGCTTTCCCCCGAGCAGGGCGAAGAGGCGGTTTTGGACGCCAAGCGGCGGATGATGCAAAGTGCGGCCAAGATTCGCTCTGACATTCAGCGGGCGTTTGGTGGGCTGAGCGACGGCGCAGAGCCTGCCGCCCGCGAGGCTATGCGCTGGCTTGAGGGCGTGTCTGATCGGGCCGAGGGGGCGCTGGATGCGCCGCTGGCGGCCTTGGGGCGCGCGTTGATCGAGTTGGGCGATGCGCAAGCGGGCGTCGAAGCCTGTTTGCGGCAGTTGGATTTTAACCCTTCCGAGCTTGAGGCGATCGAAGAGCGGCTGTTCGCCATTCGCGCTATGGCCCGCAAGCACAACGTTTTGGCGGATGATCTGGGCGGGTTTGCCGATGGTCTGCGCGGGCGGCTTGCGGCGATTGACGGCGGTGCTGCGGGGATTGCCAAGCTGGAGCAAGCCTTGGCCGAAGCGCAGCGCGCCTATCAGCGCGAGGCGATGGCCCTGACCAAGCAACGGCGGGCAGCGGCGCAGCGGCTGGACAAAGCGATGGCGGCGGAATTGGCACCTCTCAAGATGGAGCGGGCCGTTTTCACCACCGAAGTCGCCTTGGGCGATCAGGGGCCGGACGGTGTTGATGCGGTGCAGTTCACCGTGGCAACCAACCCCGGAGCGCCCTCGGGTGCCTTGAACAAAATCGCATCGGGCGGCGAGTTGTCGCGGTTCCTTCTCGCGCTCAAGGTCTGTCTGACGGGCGACACACCGGGCCTGACGATGATCTTTGACGAGATCGACCGCGGGGTTGGCGGCGCGACGGCGGATGCAGTTGGGCGGCGTCTTCAGGCGCTTGCGGGGCAGGCGCAGGTCTTGGTGGTCACGCACAGCCCGCAGGTTGCGGCACTGGGCGGGCATCACTGGCGGGTGGAAAAGCGTGTATCCAAGGGGCAGACCCTATCGACCGTTGTGCCGCTGAGCCCAGCCGAGCGGATCGAGGAAATCGGGCGGATGCTGTCAGGCGATAGCGTGACCGAAGCGGCCCGCGAGGCGGCACGGGCGCTGCTAGGGTAGGGCGGTAAAGGTCATCGACTGCACCTGCCACCCCGCTGCAGAGTTTTCCAGCACGGCCACCAGCATCGCCGCAAAGCGCGGCAGCTCTTCTCCGGTTTCAGTCTGCGCGCCCGAAATGGTATAGCGCTGTCGCAGCAGCGACGCCTCGGGCGACAGATCCCGCAGCGTGCCTTTGCCCGTCACCAAACGCGCGGTTTGAAAGATGCCTGCCATCTCGGATTCAAAAGCCGCTTCAATGGCTTCGGGGGTTTCCGCCCAAAGGCCTGTCAGGGTCGCCAAGGTCGCATCAGGCTGAAACATCGCGGCCAACTGCGCGAGGTCTTGCGTCGCAAAGGCTGCGGCAAAGTGGCGGGGAAACTCTTCGGGGGTCATGTTCGGGCACCGGCTTGATAGGAACTGCCGCATCCTATCCCGCTTGATGGGGCGGAACAATCCTTTGGCTGGTTAGGGCAGGGCCTGCAGCGCGGTCGCAAGATCGCCATAACCAGTAAAGCGACGCTCGAACGCAAGCCCAAGCCGGTCGGCACAGACCTGTGCCTTCGCGTCAAGGTTCGGATCGTTGGTCTGGGCTTGGTAAACCAGTTTGGTGTAATTGCCGAAATACATGTCCCGCAGCTCTGGATGGCGATCAAGCCCCATCGGACGCCAGACAAAAGCATCGAACTGGCGCACCAGAAAATCGGTGAGGTAAAACGCGGTAAATTCGGAATCTGCTTTGGCGGCAAAGGCGTCATTGCCTTCAAAAAACGAATAACAATGCGGGCCAGCGACCATCTCCACGCCCAATTCCTTGCACTTTTCCTGCAAAAGCCCGCCTGTGCCGCAATCGGCATAAAGGATGAAGATCGTCTCGTAACTGTCACGGTATTCCGCGACAGCATCGGCAACAGCTTGGGTGATTTTCTCGGGGTAGAGGTGCAAATTAGCGGGCAGGCACTGCAAATCCATATGCACCCAGCCGTTCATCCGTTTCAGTGCCAGCACCTCATGCGCCAGCGCACCGCAGGCGATCAACAGGATGCGACCCTGTTTGCGTGGCGCAAGCCCCGCAACCGTCAGGGTGTGATCGTCAAGGCTTACTGCCATTTAAGTCCGCGAAGTCCCAAGGCGGCCACCAAAGCGATTAGGCCAAGCCATACCAACGACAGGCCAGCAAGCTGCATCAAAGTGATGCTAAGGCCCGCAGCAAGGATGACGGTGAGAATCAGCAGCAGGAATGTAGGTAGGGGCATCGTTTCCTCCGTTCATAGAACCAAGGTGGATACGAAAACGCCCCGGGGCAAGACCCGAGGCGTTTTCTTGGCGCAATTGTGATCGAGATCAGGCGTTTGCTTGGTTGTGCTTGCGCGCGACCAAAGTTTTCGCGGTTTCAACGGCCACAGCAGCGTCGCGACAATAGGCATCGGCGCCGATTGCCTTGCCAAACTCTTCGTTCAGCGGCGCGCCACCGACCAGCACGATATAGTCGTCGCGCATACCCTTTTCCTTCATCGTGTCGATCACGACTTTCATGTAGGGCATGGTGGTGGTCAACAGGGCCGACATGCCAAGGATGTCAGGACGCTCTGCTTCCAAAGCCTCAAGATATTTCTCAACCGAGTTGTTGATGCCAAGGTCGCGCACTTCAAAGCCTGCGCCTTCCATCATCATACCGACAAGGTTCTTGCCGATGTCATGGATGTCGCCTTTGACCGTTCCGATAACCATTTTACCCATGCGCGGCGCGCCAGTCGCGATCAACAGCGGCTTGAGGATGAACATGCCGCCTTTCATCGCGTTCGCGGCCAAAAGCACTTCTGGTACGAACAAAATGCCGTCGCGGAAGTCTGCGCCAACGATCGTCATGCCTGCAACCAGTGCCTTGGTCAAAACGTCATAAGGCGCCCAGCCACGCGCGATCAGGATGTTCACGCCATCCTCGATCTCTTCCTTCAGGCCGTCATAAAGGTCGTCGTGCATTTGCAGCACGAGTTCGTCGTCGGAAAGCTCGGAAAGGATGATTTCGTCGTCGGCCATCTGGGAACTCCATGAGTATTTTTACCGTGTTACTTCATCGATAGCCCATAACTTTTCGATTTGCGACATGCCCCAATGAAAAGCCGACTTATAGTGCCGCATTTGAGAGATTTACTGGCGTTTGTTGCTGATTTGTTCTAGTCAGGGGCATGGATGAACCGGAAACCACTCTGCCGCATCACCTGCACGCACGTGGCCGCGGAGCGCGCGACAATGCCGTTGGTCGGTTTGAAGCAAATGCGCGCATAGCCGTTGCCGATGGTTGGGCGCCGCCAGAGCAACAGGTGCTGCGGACCCAGACGCGGCTGGAAACTCCGCGCTCGGCGATCAGCTACAATCGGTCGCCCGATTTGCCGTTTGACCGCTCGATCAATCCCTATCGTGGTTGCGAACATGGCTGCATCTACTGCTTTGCGCGGCCGAGCCACGCGTTTTTGAACATGTCCCCGGGGCTGGATTTTGAGACAAAGCTGATCGCGCGGCCCGGTATCGGTGACGTCCTAGAGCATGAACTGCGCGCGAAATCCTATCGACCTGCCGTGATCGCCATCGGCACCAATACCGATCCCTATCAGCCGATCGAGTCCGAATATGGCGTGATGCGTGAGGTGCTGGACGTGCTGCAACGCTTTCGACATCCGGTCGCGATTACAACCAAGGGCACCTTGATCGAGCGTGATATCGACGTTTTGTCAGCCATGGCCGCACAGGGCTTGGTGCGGGTTGGTATATCTGTGACCACTCTGGACGCCCAACTTTCCCGCAAGATGGAGCCGCGCGCGGCCGCGCCAAAGCGCCGTCTGCAGATGATCGAAAAGTTGACAGCGGCAGGCATCCCCGTGCGGGTGATGATCGCGCCCGTGGTGCCTGGGCTGACCGATCACGAGCTGGAAAACCTCTTGGCTGCGGCACAAAGCGCTGGGGCGATCGCGGCAACCTATATCGCGCTTCGGCTTCCGCGCGAGGTGTCACAGCTGTTCCAAGACTGGCTCAGCCAAAACGTCCCAGATCGGGCTGCCAAAGTGATGGCACGTGTCCGAGAACTGCATGGCGGCCACGACTATGATCCGGCTTTTGGCAAGCGAATGCACGGTGAGGGCATTTGGGCAGAGCTTTTGGCCCGTCGCTTTCGGATTGCAGTAGAACGTCTCGGCCTGTCAATAAAGCTGCCGCCGCTCAGCTGCGATCTCTTTTCCCCCCCGCTACAGCCGGGTGACCAGATGTCGCTTTTCTAGGGCGCAGCTTTCATACTGGCCCAAATACTCATCTTAGCGTGAAGGCAACGCCCCCACGCCAAGATTGTACCTAGTCTTTACCCACGCCGCCCGCGCCGCTCGCGTTTTGGTTCGCCCGATGTGTCGCCAGTGCCATCCGAGGCCGACGAAAATGCACCCATCTGCTCTGCAATTTCTTCAAGCGAAGGCGGTGTGCCTTTTGGTGTGTTTTCAAGCGCTTGACGCATCGCTTTCAGATGCTCTGGCATTGTGCCGCAGCAGCCGCCAATGATCCGCACGCCTGCATCCCGCGCCAGCACCGCATATTCAGCCATCAGTTCGGGCGTGCCATCATAATGGATGTGGCCGTCATGATATTTCGGGATACCTGCGTTACCTTTTGCAATGATCGGCCGGTTGGTGCCACTTGTTGTAAAGCCCAGCACTGTGCGCAACAGATCAGCCGCGCCCACACCACAATTTGCACCAAAAGCAATCGGCGGGTTGGTCAATCCGTCAACCATCGCCGCCATCGCCGCCGAGGTTGTCCCCATCATGGTGCGTCCAGCGGTATCAAAGCTCATCGTGCCGCACCATGGCATGCCAGCAAGAGCGGCTGCTTCAGCCGCTGCAGCATATTCTTCGGGCGCAGAAATTGTCTCGACCCAAAGCACATCCGCGCCGCCTGCTTTCAGACCTTCGGCTTGCTCATGGAACATCTCGACTGCGGAAGAATGGGTCAAAGTGCCCATCGGCTCAAAGATTTCGCCTGTGGGACCAACCGATCCAGCGACGATCACCGTGCGTCCAGAGGCATCGGCGATCTCGCGCCCCAAAGCCGCGCCAACACTGTTCAGCTCATGCACACGGTTTTGCGCATTGTGCAGCTTTAAACGGCTGGCGTTGCCGCCAAAAGTGTTGGTCAGGAAAATATCCGACCCCGCCTCAACAGCCCAACGATAGAGCTGGCGAATGTTGTCCGGCTTATCGACGTTCCAAAACTCTGGCGGCTCGCCTGCCGAGAGGCCCATGTTGAACAGGTTGGTCCCCGTCGCGCCATCGGCCATCAGCCAATCGCGGGTTGCCAGCAGTTTCGATAGCGCGTCCATGAGGTACCTCGTCAGATTAATTTAACTGTCTGTGCCATGTGTGGACGTCAGAGGCAAATTCAATATCTGCATAATGATGTTCATTTGCAGGCCCATTGGGGGCAGAGAGGGGTGGGGGATGATGAATTTCCCGCGCGATCTCGACAGCCGCAAGCGCAAGACCAGCGGCATTGGGCGCGATCAGGTAAAGGGGTTCCCAACTTGGTGCAAAGCTTTTCTTAAAGCGCGCGTTGCCTGCGCAGGAGACGGTCATGCGCGCTGTCAGTTTTCGCAACAGAGCGGGGGCGGAGCTGAAATCTGGCACCGCCGCAAGCGAGAGGCGCGGAACCGCAAGCTGCGCGGCATCGGTAATCGCGGCTTGGACCAACAGATGCATCGTCCCATCTGGCAGGCCCGCTCCATAGCGCATCAGGTCAAGCGTCCACTCGCGCGAACCGATGTGGAAGCTGGCAAAAGCGATAGGATCGCCATTTTGCCAAGCGATATAGACCCGCTGATTGCTAAGATACTGCAGGCAAAAGTGGCGGCGATGACCGCCACGAGTCTTCTGCCCTCGACCCAGTAGCCCACAACGTAGAGAACCAGAAGCAGGCGGACGCCGGCACGCGGGCGAACACCATCTCCCGGTCCGAAGGCCCGCTCAAACCAATCGCCAGGAAAGGGATCGAGGAGACGAGCAGGCGTAGGGGGTCGATCCCGACGACGACGGTCAGGAAAGAGTCGCATGGCGGTCAGCTAGCATAGGAGGTCGTAAGACCCTATGCCTGGACGTAAACGAGGCAGGACTCATATGCGGTAATTGTGGAGGGACGCTAGGAGGACATATAGGTGAAGAATGTATTAGTACTAGAAAAGATAACGACAATAAACCCAGTGAATGGGGGAAAAGGCCAACCACGCTTCTACGGAGCCTCCTTCAATCGAAGAGACTCTAGCACAGAGAGGAGCTGACGCAGGGCGAGATCGAAAAGGGTCAGGCCGACGCAACCTATTCGCTGCGGATGCACAAGGCTCCGGTCGAAGTGACCCGCACCAAGGGCCCGCGTTACACCCCGGTGTCGAAGCGTCAGGACAAGCCCGATGGTATCGCGTGGATCCTGCGCAACCATCCCGAGGTGTCGGACGCGCAGATTTCGAAGCTGATCGGCACCACCCGCAACACCATCGGCGCGCTGCGTGACCGTACCAGGAAATCGCGGCTGATGTGGGCACCCAGGTCGTTGACCCGATCCAGAAACTGCGTCAGGTAGGCATGCAGGCCGGTGGCCAGAATCTCGTCGATGCGGCCGTACTGCAGCTCGGCGCGCAGCTTGCCGGCGCGGCGCAGGGTCTCGCTGGCCGGGTCGCTGGCCACCAGGTCGCAGGTTGTTGACCACCTCGTTCAGGCTGGCGTGCAGCGAGCGCGGCATGTCGGGGCGCAAGATCAGCAGCTCGGCCACGCGCTCGGGCTTGATCACGTCGCGGTAGACCTTGCGGTAGACCTCGAAGCCCGAGACGCTGCGCAAAATCGCGCTCCAGTGGTAGAAGTCGTACTCCTGGTCCTTCTCGCTGGCGGCGCCGTAAAAGTCGCTCTGCACGCGCGTGGAACTTCACGTCCACCAGGCGCGCCGTGTTGTCGGCCCGCTCCAGGAAGGTGCCCAGGCGCATGAAGTACAAGGCCTCGTCCATCAGCATGGTGCCCACGGTCACGCCGCGCGACAGGTGCGAGCGGAACTTGACCCACTCGAAAAACTGCGCCGGGTCGCGCTCGAACTCGCCCGCCTTGAGCATGCGCTTGACCTCCAGCCAGGTCTGTGTTCTGGGTTTCCCAGACCTCGGTGGTCAGCGTGCCGCGCACGGCGCGGGCGTTCTCGCGGGCGGCGCCCAGGCAGGACACGATGCTGGACGGGTTGCTCTCGTCCTTGACCATGAAGTCCATCACGTCGCGGGCCTGGATGGCGCCGTATTTCTCGGTGTAGGTGGGCAGCAGCTCGCTGATGCGACAGCAGGCCCTGCCAGCCCACCAGGGCCACGGCGTCGGACTGCGGCAGCAGCGAGGTCTGGTAATTCACGTCCAGCATGCGGGCGGTGTTCTCGGCCCGCTCGGTGTAGCGGGACATCCAGAACAGATGGTCGGCGGTTCGTGACAGCATGGTGGTTCTCCTTGGCTCTTCAGGATTGGGATTGCGTGGCGGTGCTGTTTGCTGCTTGCGTTTGGGCAACCGTGGCCGCGGTGGCTGCTGCGCTGGCATCGTCTTCCAGAACCCAGGTGTCCTTGGTGCCGCCGCCCTGCGACGAGTTGACCACCAGCGAGCCCTCCTTGAGCGCCACGCGGGTCAGGCCGCCGGGCACCATCTGCACCGTCTTGCCACTGAGCACATAAGGGCCGCAGGTCGATGTGGCGCGGCGCGATGCCGCTCTCCACAAAGGTCGGGCAGCTCGACAGGCTCAGCGTCGGCTGGGCGATGTAGCCGCTCGGGGTTGGCCAGCACGGCCTTGCGGAAATCCTCGATCTCGGCCTTGGTCGCGGCCGGCCCGACCAGCATGCCGTAGCCGCCGGCGCCATGCACCTCCTTGACCACCAGGTCCTTCAGGTTGGCCAGCGTGTAGGCCAGGTCGTCCGTGTTGCGGCACATGTAGGTCGGCACGTTGTTCAGGATCGGCTTCTCGCCCAGGTAGAACTCGATCATCTTGGGCACATAGGGGTAGATCGACTTGTCGTCGGCCACGCCGGTGCCCACGCGCATTGCAGATGGTCACATGGCCGGCGCGGTAGACGTCCATCAGGCCGGCGCAGCCCAGCGTGGAGTCGGGCCGGAACACCGTGGGGTCGAGGAAGTCGTCGTCCACCCGGCGGTAGATCACATCGACCCGGCTGCGGGCCGCGCGTGGTGCGCATGTACACGAAGTTGTCCTTGACGAACAGGTCCTGCCCCTCGACCAGTTCCACGCCCATCTGCTGGGCCAGGAAGGCGTGTTCGAAGTAGGCGCTGTTGTACATGCCGGGCGTCAGCACCACCACCGTCGGCTCGGCCGTGGTGGCCGGGCTGCTGGCGCGCAGGGTCTCGAGCAGCAGGTCGGGGTAGTGGGCGACCGGCGCCACGCGGTGCGCGCTGAACAGCTCGGGGAACAGCCGCATCATCATCTTGCGGTCTTCCAGCATGTAGCTCACGCCGCTGGGCACGCGCAGGTTGTCTTCCAGCACGTAGTACTCGCCGTTGCCCTGGGCGTTCGGGCGCGCGCACGATGTCGACGCCCGAGATGTGCGAATAGATGTCGTTGGGCACGTCCACGCCCATCATCTCGGGGCGGAACTGGGCGTTGCTTTCAATCTGCTCGCGCGGCACGATGCCGGCCTTGAAGATCTCCTGGTCGTGGTAGACGTCGTGGATGAAGCGGTTCAGCGCGGTGACGCGCTGCACCAGGCCTTTTTCCATGCTGGCCCACTCCTGGGCCGGGATGATGCGCGGAATCAGGTCAAACGGAATCAGGCGCTCGGTGCCGGCGCCGTCCTCGTCCTTCTCGCCATAGACGGCAAAGGTGATGCCGACGCGGCGGAAGATCATCTCCGCCTCTTCGCGCCGCTTGGCCATCATGTCGCCGGGTTGGCGCGCCAGCCATTCGTCGTAGATCTTGTAGTGGTCCCGGATCTGCTCGCCCTTGCGTGAAGAACTCGTAGGGCAAGCTGGTGTACATCTCGTCGAATTTCTGCATGAACTGACCTCTCCTGGTCACAGCTTAGCAAGTTTCAGGCCACCACGCCCATGCACAGCGGCGGTGACTAAGCCCTGGCTATGGCACATGATGGTGCCAATAGCGCAGCGCCCTGCAACCGCGTGGCATGCACCATTCTGGGGCTGTCGCGACTGCCAGATCCACGTACGCACCACAATGGGGCGAATCGACCACCTGGATCTGCCGCGCCGCGTAGCGTGCCAGCACCGCCGGCGCCGGATGGCCAAAGCGGTTGCGGTAGCCCGACTGCACCAGGGCCACGCGCGGCGCCACCGCATCCAGAAATTCCGCGCTGCTCGAGGTCTTGCTGCCGTGGTGCGGCACCAGCAGCACGTCGGCCTGCAGGGTCGCTGCCCCCACGCCTGCCAGCAGCCGTGCCTCCTGCGGCTGCTCGATATCGCCCACCAGCAGGGCGGTCTGGCGCGCCATTGGCAGATGCGCAGCACGCAGGACATGGCATTGGGCTTGGCGGCGGCGGCGTCGTAGTCCGCCGCTTGCGGGTGCAGCACGTCAAACTGCACGCCATCCCAGTCCCAGTGCTGCCCGGCCACGCAGCGCTGCGCGGGGCGCAGGGCCTGCAGCGGGTTGCCGGTCTCGATCGAACTGAGCAGCTCGGCCTGCGGCTGCATGGCCAGCACGGCCGGGGCGCCGCCCACATGGTCGCTGTCGCGGTGGCTCAGCACCAGCGTGTCCAGCCGCGTGTCCAGGGCCCGCAGCAGCGGCACCAGCACCCGGTGGCCGGCGTCGCTCTCCAGGCGAAGCGCGGACCGGCGTCGTACAGCAGCGCATGGTTGGCGGTGCGCACCAGCACCGCATTGCCCTGCCCGATGTCGGCCGCCAGCAGCTCGAACTGCCCGGGCGCGGGCCGCGGCGCGCGCCACAGCAGCACCGGCAGCAGCAGCGGCAGACCCAGCAGCGCGCAGCGACCACGGCAGGGCAGCACCAGCACCAGCGCCGCCCAGCACACCCGCCAGCGCCAGCCCACAGCGGCGGCACCGCCACCGTGATGACGGCCCAGGGCCAAGCCGGCCAGCCACTGCAGATAGGCCAGACAGCCAGCCGATGGCACCGGCCGCCAGGTCCCACAGCGGCGGCACCAGCACGCCCAGCATGGCCAGCGGCGTGACCACCAGCGTGACCCAGGGAATGGCCAGCGCATTGGCCGCCAGCCCCACCACCGACACCTGGCCAAACAGCAGCAGCGTCAGCGGCGTCAGCGCCACGGTGATCACCCACTGCTCGCGCAGACCAGAGAGCACTGAGCCTTTCAGGCCGCTAGCCCTCGTGGAATCTGCATGATGCGCTCCTGAATCTGTAGCAAACAGCACCCCCACGGCGACAAAGCTGAGCCAGAACCCGGCTTGCAGCAAGGCCCAGGGGTCGACCGCCACCACCACGGCGCAGGCCAGCATCCAGACCATGCGGCCAGGGCCAGCGCGCACCCGACAGGCGCAGCAGCGCCACGGTGGCCAGCATCAGGCAGGTGCGCTGCGCCGGCACGCCCCAGCCGCTGAACACCGCATAGGCCGTGGCCAGCAGCACGCCACCGACCAGCGCCGCACTGCGGTGCCGGCAGCGCGATGCACAGGCGCCCCGAGCGCCGCCACAGCCAGCCCACCAGCAACGCGGCGCCCCAGGCGAACATGGTGATGTGCAAGCCCGAAATGGACACCAGGTGGGCCACGCCGGTGGCGCGGAACACATCCCAGTCGACGCGGTCGATGGCGGTCTGGTCGCCCACCACCAGCGCCGCGATCATGCCGGCGAATGGCGGTCCTGCACCTGCTGGTAGATGCGGTCGCGCACCGCCTGGCGCGCCAGCACCACCGGGTGGCGCCAGGTCTGCGCCGAGCAGCACCGGCACCGGGTCGCGCGCCGTGGCGCGCACATAGCCGGTGGCCTGCACGCCCTGCTCCCACAGCCACAGTTCGTAGTCAAAGCCGTGCGGATTGCGGCTGCCATGCGGCGCCTTGAGCCGCACCGTCATGTGCCAGCGCTCGCCGGCCTGCACATCGGCCGGCAGGCGGTTCAGTGCCGCCACGGGGCCGCGTCGCCCACCACCGCCGGCCCGGCCGAAAACGCGCCGCCATACCAGCCCACGTCCATCAGCGGCGGCACATGCACCGCTTGCCCATCCAGCACGGCGGCCTCCACTTCCAGCCGAAACCGCAGCCCGGACTCGTTGCGCTGCGGCAGATTGGCCACCACGCCCGTCACCCGCACGTCGCGCCCCTCCAGCGCGGGGGTCAGCGTGTCGCCCAGATACACCGTGGCACGCAGGCCGGTGGCCCCAAAGCCCAGCAGCCCCAGCGCCACCACCGCCAGACCCATGCGCCACCCATACGCTATGCTTTTGGTAGCTACAAACGCATACACGACGAGGGCTAGCAGCACAATTGATGCATAGACCTGCCACGGAAACAGCGCCGCCTGCTGCAACTGCAACGCCGTGCCCAGCACAAAGCCCAGCAGCGCCGCGAACAGCACCTGGGCCAGGCGATGGGATGGGTAGGTCTGGGACTGCACCCGCCTCATGCTAACCCGTGAAATTGCCCCAAACGTCCCCGCATGCACATCCTGTACCGATGGCAAAGCTACACGAACAACCCCTGTTTCTCAAGGCGTTGCAGGAAGTTGCCGGCATAGGCATCCGTTCGCCTGAATTACCATTGGTTTAGATCAGCTGTTTTTGAGATAATGCTCAAAAAATTTAAGAATTATCCGCGCATGAATTTTATGTATAGTCTTCCGGTATTTAAAGCATGAGTGAATTACAAGTTGCATTGCTGGCAATTGGTTTGGGTGTCGTGGTGGCGGTATATGCGTTTGGCTGGTGGAAACAACGTCAATACAGCCGCAAATTCGGTGTTGCATTCAGTCAGAGTCACGAAGATGCGTTGTATCAGGCTGCCCGTGCTGAGCCTGTTGCCGGACCTTCTCCTGATCCGGTGGATGAGATGGATGAGATGGTGATGATCAATGAAGATGCGATTTGTGATCCTTCTGACTTTGAACTGCCCGCGGAATCCGATAATTTTCCACCTGTTATACCGGTTGCTGCGGCCATGAGTGAACCGTGTTCCCTGTTGAGTGCGCGCAGTGATTTTATCATCACGTTGTTTCCGGCTGAACAGAGCCTGGCGTCCGTGCTTGATGGATTATGGCAACGAAAATTCGATTTTAACAAACCGGTGCAAGTGTGCGGTCTGATCGCCAGAACGGGAGTCTGGGAGCGGGTTATAGCGGATAGCCCGTTGCTGTATGCTCAGTTTCGCATTGCGTTGCAACTGGTCGATCGAAGCGGTGTGATCAGCTCGGCTAAACTGGGTGATTTCCGTGATTTGGTGCAGGGTATTGCAAAAACAATCGGCGCGGACACGATGATTCCCGATGTGCTGGAAACACACTGTGCGGCGCAGGGGCTGGATGACTTGTGCGCTGAGGTGGATCAAATGGTAGGCGTGAATCTGCTGCCCCCCGGCGAGCGCTTACTGACCGGTGAAAAAATCTCTGAGGCTGCTGCATTGCAAGGTATGCAACTTGAATCGGACGGCGCGTTTCATCTGACTGATTCGATGGGAAATAGTCTGATTACAATGATCAACAGGGATACCAAGCCATTTTTGCATCATAACCTTGAGCAAGTCACGACCACCGGAATCACCCTGATGCTGGATGTCCCGCGTGTTGAAAATCCTGCTGAAAGTTTCGATCTTCTGGTGAAAATGGCGCATGCACTGGCGCGGGAATTACAGGTCAATCTGGTCGATGATCACCGCGTGCATTTGACGGAAAGCGGCCTGGCCCGCATACGCGCACAGATTAGCGAGGTTGAAGCTAAAATGCGTGAAAACGACCTCGTGCCGGGCAGCGCACAGGCTCGCAGGTTGTTTTCCTGATGGATGTTGAGAGCCGCATTGCGCAATTGCGCAATGCGCTTGAAAAATATAATTACCAGTATTATGTACTGGATGCACCGACCATTCCCGATGCGGAATACGACAACCTGTTCCGTGAGCTTCAGACCCTGGAGCGTCAGCATCCGGATCTTTGTACACTCGATTCTCCTACTTTGAGGGTCGGTGCTGCGCCGCTCAAATCCTTTTCAGAAGTTTCGCATCGCACCCCGATGCTCTCGCTAAACAACGCATTCAGTGAGGAAGAAGTCCGGACATTTGATGAGCGCATCCGTGAGTTGCTGGGTGTGGCGATGGTTGAATATGCCGTCGAACTTAAATTCGACGGGCTGGCGATCAATCTTTCTTACCGCCGCGGGCAGTTTGTGCAGGGCGCGACGCGCGGGGACGGCAATACGGGGGAAGATGTCACTGAAAATTTGCGCACCGTGCATGCAATTCCGCTGCGACTGCGCGATGAGGCGGGGAATGATATCGCAGCGGATGTGGAAGTTCGCGGCGAAGTGCTGATGTTTACGCGCGATTTTGAAAAACTCAATGAGCAGCAGCGCGCCCGTGGTGAACGTGAATTCGTTAACCCGCGCAATGCGGCGGCAGGCTCGTTGCGTCAACTCGATTCGCGCATTACTGCCGCCAGACATTTGAGTTTTTTCGCCTATGGCATCGGACAGTGCGAAGGGATCGCTTTGCCGGAACTGCACCAGTCGCAGATGGCATTGCTCGCTTCTCTTGGCGTGCCTGTTGCCGCGTTTCATCGCGTTGTCAGCGGCGCAGATGGGCTGCTTGATTTTTACCGTGAAATCGGCGAGAAACGGGCCTCCCTGCCTTTTGCGATCGACGGTGTGGTCTACAAAGTCAATTCAATCGCGTTGCAACAGCAATTGGGATTTGTCGCCCGTGCACCGCGTTTTGCGATTGCGCATAAATTCCCTGCCGAAGAAGCGATGACGACCTTGCTGGATATCGATGTTCAGGTCGGTCGTACCGGCGCGCTGACGCCTGTCGCGCGCCTGGCTCCTGTGTTTGTCGGCGGCGTGACGGTCACGAATGCGACGTTGCACAACGAGGATGAAATACGTCGTAAAGATGTGCGTATCGGTGATACCGTCATAGTCAGACGAGCCGGTGACGTGATCCCTGAAGTGGCGAGCGTCGTTCTGGAACATCGTCCGCCTGATGCGCTTGAATTCAGGATGCCAACGCGGTGTCCTGTCTGTGGATCGCATGTCACGCGCGAAGCGGATGAAGCGGCCTGGCGCTGTACCGGCGGATTGTTCTGTCCTGCTCAGCGTAAGCAGGCCTTGCTGCACTTCGCTTCCCGGCGTGCGATGAATATCGATGGTCTGGGCGATAAGCTGGTTGATCAACTGGTTGATGAACATCTGGTCAACACGCCGGCTGATCTTTATAAACTGGGTGGCTCCGCCCTTGCCGGTCTGGAGCGCATGGGGGAGAAATCTGCACTCAATTTGCTCGATGCCATTGCGCACAGCCGCCACACGACGCTTGCGCGTTTTATCTTTGCGCTGGGGATACGCAATGTCGGCGAGACAACGGCAAAGGATCTGGCCAAAAATTTCGGGACGATGGATGCGTTGCTCAGTGCTGACGCGGATCGTTTGCAGCAGGTGCATGATGTTGGCCCGGTAGTCGCGCTAAGTATTGTGGAATTTTTTGCTGAAGCGCATAACCTGCGCGTGATTGAAGAGATGCGCAGCCTCGGCGTGCATTGGGATGAGCGTGTACCTGAACCTGATAAAATACTGCCATTCACCGGGAAAATATTTGTTCTGACTGGTACACTGACCAGTATGTCACGTGATGAGGCCAAATCAGCGCTGGAAGCACTGGGCGCTAAGGTGAGCGGTAGCGTATCGAAAAAAACAGATTATGTGGTGGCAGGTTCGGACAGTGGCAGCAAACTTGTGCGTGCGCTTGAATTGAATCTTGTCGTTCTGAACGAAGAAGAATTTTTATTATTAATCAAGGGGTAATAATGAACAGGCCGTTAAAGATCATCCGTAAAGCTGTATTTCCTGTTGCGGGTATGGGGACGCGTTTTTTGCCGGCGACCAAAGCCAGTCCGAAGGAAATGATGGCGATTGTGGATAAGCCGCTGATTCAGTATGCGGTTGAAGAAGCCGTCGCTGCGGGGATCACGGATATGATTTTTGTAACCGGGCGCAGCAAGCGTTCGATCGAGGATCATTTCGATACTGCATACGAGCTGGAAGCGGAGCTTGAAAAAAAGGGCAAGCTGGAATTGTTGCGACTGACTCAGGAAGTCATCCCGCCTGGCGTCAATTGTATTTATATCCGCCAGTCCGAACCATTGGGTCTGGGTCATGCCGTACTGTGCGCGCAGCCTGTGATCAAGAATGAGCCGTTTGCGGTGATACTGGCAGACGATTTTATGGTCAGCGATGTGTCAGTCACCCGGCAAATGGTTGAGGTGTTTGGACGTCATCACAGTTCAGTGCTGGGTGTGCAGGACGTTCCCAGACATCTGACCCGTCAATACGGTATCGTCAGCAGTGCACGGGTGAATGACCAGCTGGAACAGGTCACAGGCATCGTCGAAAAACCGGATCCGGAGGAAGCGCCTTCGACGCTGGCGGTAGTTGGCCGTTATGTACTGACGCCGCGTATTTTTCATCATCTGCAGCATATCGGCAAAGGCGCGGGCGGAGAAATTCAGCTCACTGACGGTATTCAGGCTCTGATCAAGGAGGAGCGGGTGCTGGCTTATCGTTACAAGGGAACGCGTTACGATTGCGGATCTAAAATCGGGTTCTTGCAGGCGACCGTCGCGATGGGGCTTGAACATCCGGAAGTTAAAGAGGAGTTTTCAGCTTATCTGGAAAGTTTGAAGTAATTCGCGCTCATGAACATTCAGCGTGCCCGTGATAGCTTGCAGCAGGCCGAATTGCTTATTCCGGCCGATCAGATCCAAGCTGCACTGCACAGAGTTGCAGATGAAATCAATGTGGCGCTGGCTGAAAGTCATCCGCTGCTGCTGTCCGTGATGGGGGGCGCAGTGGTTTTTTCCGGGCAGTTGCTGCCTTTACTCAACTTTCCGCTCGATTTTGATTATGTGCATGTATCGCGCTATGGCGATGCGCGCGCAGGGGGCGCGATGCACTGGAAAGTCGCACCGCATGAATCGGTCAAAGGGCGGGTAGTTTTGCTTGTCGACGATATTCTGGATGAGGGGCATACCCTCGCTGCTTTAAAGCAGCGTGTACTTGAACTGGGTGCTGCGCATTGCTACAGTGCGGTTTTTGCCGATAAGCAACATGGCAGACCGAAACCGCTTCATGCCGACTTTGTCGGCCTTGCTGTGCCGGATCGTTTCGTGTTCGGTTACGGCATGGATATCGAAGGGGCGTGGCGCAATCTGCCTGCCATTTATGCGGTGAAAGAACGGGATTGAGGAGCGTCACTAAACGCTGTTTAGACTATCCTCGCTCCTGTAAGGAGATGATATGTTGGCAATTATAGGCGGTCGCGGCCTGACTGAACTGAAGAATCTCAATATTACCCACCGTCAGGTGATGCGCACACCTTTTGGTGAGCCGTCCGGCGCATTTTTATTTGGTACGCTCAATCAGCAGGAAGTCATTTTTTTAGCGCGCCACGGCTATGGTTATACCATCCCGCCTCATCTGGTCAATTATCGCGCCAACTTGTGGGCATTACACGAACAGGGCGTAACGGACCTGATTTCGGTCGCAACGGTCGGCGGAATAAGAAGTGATTTGCATCCTGGTACGCTGCTTGTGCCTGATCAGGTCATCGACTATACACACGGGCGTGATTACACTTTTTTTAGTACCCGTAACGCCAGCTATAAAAATATCGATTTTACGCAGCCTTATTCTGCAAAACTGCGCGCCGACCTGTTGCTCAGTGCAAAAAAAGTGCAGCAGCCGTGTCTGGATGGGGGGGTCTATGCGGCAACTCAAGGCCCGCGTCTGGACAGTATCGCTGAAATTAACCGTTATGAACGTGATGGCGCAGATATGGTCGGGATGACGGGTATGCCGGAAACCTCGCTGGCAAGGGAATTGGATATCAACTATGCCACGATCGCTGTGGTCGTCAATTATGCGGCAGGCCGTGGTGATAACCAGCAGGGGATTAATATGGAAAATGTCTCGATGATCGCCAGGCGTGTAATGGGAAATGTGCATGCCATATTAGAACGCGTCTGTACCAATGAAGATGGCTGCAATGTTAATTAAATTGTGTCTTTGTCCCGTTTTTCCCCCGTCATACCTGAAGGCAGGAGATTTTATTTTCATGGAGACAATAGAGCATGCCTGTTAGATCTGTATTACGCATGGGAGATGCGCGTTTGCTCAAACCTGCTGAACCGGTTACCCGGTTTGACAGTATCGGGTTGCAAGACTTGCTGCTGGATATGAGGGAGACCATGCAGGACTTGAATGGGGCGGGACTGGCCGCCCCGCAGATCGGGGTTGACCTGCGGGTGGTGATTTTTGGCGTTCAGGCAAATTCCCGTTATCCGGATGCCGAAACCGTGCCTGACACGGTGCTCATCAATCCTGTCATCACGCCGGTGAGTGACAAGATGGTTGAGGACTGGGAAGGGTGTCTGAGTGTGCCCGGCATGAGCGGGCTGGTGCCGCGATATGACCATATCCGCTATCAGGGATACGATGAATACGGTGCCCTGATCGATCGCACGGTCAGTGGTTTTCACGCACGGGTGGTGCAACACGAATGCGATCATCTGGACGGAATTTTATATCCGATGCGTATTCGCAACTTGCGAAATTTCGGCTACCGGGACGTGTTGTTCCCTGACAGTGCACCACTAGACGAATAGCATGGTCGAGCATCAGCAATTTAAGGTCATCCGTAACCTGTTCATCGCACTGCTGTCTCTGGTGACGATATTTGTTATCGGTACCTTGGGTTATCATTTTCTGGGCGCATCAAAACATTCCTGGATGGATTGTTTTTATATGACCTTTATCACCATTTCCACCATAGGCTATGGCGAAACGGTGGATGTCTCGCAATATGAGTACGGCAGATTGTTTACGGTATTTATCGGTATGTCGGGTATCGGCGTGCTGGGATATGTGCTCTCGACCTTCACTGCTTTCATGCTGGAGAGTGACCTTAATCTATCGTGGCGGAGAAAAAAAATGCAAAATAAAATCGCACAGCTCAAGGATCACTATATCGTCTGTGGTGTCGGTCTGGTGGGCAGAAATGTAGCGCATGAACTGGAGATGACAGGCCGTCCGTTTGTTGTCATTGAAGGAGATATGAATGTCATCCAGCGCTATCTGGGTACCCATCCCGAACAGCTCTATCTTCAGGGGGATGCGACGGATAACGACGTGTTGCAGGCGGCGGGTATTGCCAACGCTCGCGGTGTATTCGCCGTCGCACATGATGACAGCACCAATCTGGTCATCAGTCTGAGCGCAAAACACCTGAATCCTGCCCTGCGGGTCATCGCGCGTTGTCATGACATGAAGAATGCCGAAAAAGCGCGGCGGGTGGGTGCGGATGAAATTGTCTCGCCCGATTACAGCGGCGGGCTGAGTCTGGTCTCCGCCATGGTGCGACCGAATGTGATGAATTTTCTGGATGATATGCTCAAATCAGACAGTAAACTGCGCATGGAAGAAATACGGATATCAGAGAGTCTGTCCGGACAATCGTTGAATACGCTGTATCAGGAAAACAAGGACTGCATGGTGCTGGCGATTCAGCGCGAAGGGGCATGGCAGTTTAATCCATGTGCGACTGAACGGTTGCAGGCGGGTGATTTAATGATGGTGATGACGACGCCGCAAGGGCGCTCCCGTCTGGAACAGCTGATACGGCAACTGAGTTGATCTGTCAGGGGCGACTGGTATCAGTCGTATTCGACATCCTGTTCCAGCCCCGCGTGATAACTTTGTATTTCGGTGACAAGCGTTTTAATGCTGGTTTTCGATAAAATTTTCCTGATAAGCGTATTTTTGTATTCGTCCATCCGCGTTTGCAGAATGCGCTGATATTCAAGCGGGACTCTGTTGAGGAATGCAGTCCAGTTGGCTTGAAAATCGGGAATGGTTTTCCGTGCGCGGCGAATAAGATTCTCGATTTCCTTTTGCCCGGTGCGAGCGACAATATAGCTATCCGGCAAGATCGAGAACATAACCGCAATCGAGATGACCGCACTTGCATCAAGATCGGCTTCGATGACAGGGCCGGAAAAATGGTTTTTTCGCAGCCATTTCGCACAGTCGATCATATTTTTATTCTCAAGCCTGATTGCTCTGTCTTTCGTAAAAATCTCATCACCGTGCCAGCTTTCATTCGGGTCGGCACGGCACAGTTCCGAAAACAGAGATTTGATATTGCGCTGCTGTATATACGGGTCTTTGTCGAAATCCGAGGTCATGGCCTGACAGGGTAAACCTGCTAATTCCCGGATATGCCTGAACCCCATCTGAAAAACCTGTTCGGCACCGTGATGCAACAGGAATGACAACTCAGATTCCTTGTCGTGATGAATTTCAGCCAGACTGATACCCAGCGAGACACAGCCGAGTGTCAGATAACTGGCTTCGAGCAGGCCGTCGGCTGTTCTGTCATTGGTGAATTTGCCGGCGACGAGCACCGTCATGCCTGCCAGATCCTGAAGCAGGCCATCGGCCACTTCAGTGTGACCAGGACGCAGCGCAAGCGTATGCAGTGCCCGCAACAGATGAGGCTGGCGGGCGGTCATGCTGGCGAGTTTCATCACAGCGCTCGCATCATGCGAAGATATCCTCGCCCATGCTTGGGCGTGAACGTGTTGAAACTTTTCCCGGCACCTGTTTACGCAGGCGGATGAGCAATTCCTGCGTGCTGCGCGCCGTTGCATACTCGTAGCCGTAGCCGTATCCGTAAGGTTCATCCTCTTCATCAGGCTGTACATGCAATTCATTTTCGCCGGGCTGCCAGTCGGGGAAAAGTTCAAAGAGCACGCGATCCCAGGCATCCGGATCGGTACGCGCAATGGCTAAGGCCAGGGGAATAATGTCGTGATCAGAACTGGTTTGCCCGGCTACTTGTGCGCCGCGCGCCTGAATGTCATTAGCCAGTTCGATAATCTCATCAATCGCTGTCGAGAGCAGTGCGGCAAAGGCGGTCGTTCCCCAGTCAGTTGATAAGGCTTCATGAATGAGCGCGGCGCGACGATCCAGTTCATCGCTGGCGAACAAGACGCCATGGATGTGCGCGAACAGCGATTCGGCCAGCATTTCCGGTTCGTCTTCAATCTGCTCGACATTCCATGCAGCCGCGAAGAATGCCAGACTTTCCGCCCAGGCTTTAGGTGAAATCAGCAAGGTGGCAAGAGAGAGCTTTCCGCCGTCGAATGCAGACAGATGCATGGATGCAATTTCAGGCCGCATGGCTTCGAGCACTTCTGCGACGGCCAGATCACCGTATTGTTCGATGGTTTCATTGAGGGCTTCCTCGGCATGATCGGTCGCACCGGAGAGCACCAGTTCACTCACCTGCCGGCTGATTGCAGGGTAATTGGCTTTCTCAGACATTGTTGTCTCCGTTTGCATCGAACAAATGTTCTATGTTATGGCCTGATGTGAGCTGATCTTCCTCTTCATCATCCGCACCTTCGCTTTTTTGCAGCGACTCCAGCGAGTGATCTTCAGCCGTCCAGCGTTTGGGATGTTTGTACAAGTAGGCCGTGATGATCGCACGACGCACCAGCTCCGGATTGCTGCTCGCAACCGTGATCACGGCGCGCGCAGCCGTTTCATCTTCGCAGGAAACACAAGACAACACCTTCGCGGTATCGCCCCGGCCGTAGTGTTCACATTGTGCCAGCAGACCGGCATGATCGTTAAAGCGCAGATAATCGACCAGTGCGAAACTCAGCAGATTGACGTCGTCGATCTCGGAGCCGCTGGCGAATTCGGCTATCAGGGATTGAATCACTCTGGCATAGGTCTTTCTGTCAGGCGGATCCCCCAGCGTGTCTTCAATCTGGATGCCCAGTTCACGTGACTGGTAGGCGAATTCAGGATGTATTTTTTTCATGATTTATAGTGATGTTTCGTGCAAAACGCCGCAGCGATCGAACAGTGTATGCCATATTGAACGTGCTTCATGTTCAGGATCAATGATGATGCGATTATTAAGACTCAGATTGTATTCGGCCCTTTTCTTAGGGTCTGACAGCACCTCGTAGGCCTGTTTAACGGCATTGAAGCGTGCCGTATTTCCGGCATCCCGGTCCGGGTGATGGCGCATGGCAAGCGAGCGGTACGCTTTTTTGATTTCGTCAGCGGACGCAGTCGGCGAGATACCCAGAATATTGTATAAATTTTCCAATCGATGCCTTTTGTGTTGAGTCTGCCGGCCTGATTCGTTGATACCCGAATCAGGCCGGCGTTTGAGGCCTTAGCGGCTGACCAGTTCCTTTAAGACATACGGAAGTATCCCGCCTGCGCGGTAGTAATCCACTTCTATCGGTGTATCGATACGCAGCAGCAGCGGGACTTGTACGGTTGTGCCATCTGATCTTGTGATGGTCAGCAATACATCCTGCTGGGGTAGTAAGGTGCCTGCAATGCCGGTGATGTCAATATGTTCATCTCCCGTCAGGCCCAGGCTGGCCGCGCTGATGTCGCCCTTGAATTGCAGAGGCAGCACGCCCATGCCGACCAGATTGCTGCGGTGGATGCGCTCATAGGATTTGGCAATCACGGCCTTAACGCCGAGCAGTTGCGTCCCTTTGGCGGCCCAGTCGCGCGACGAACCGGTGCCGTACTCTTCGCCTGCGAAGATCACGGTCGGTGTGCCGTCACTGATATATTGCATGGCCGCGTCATAAATTGCCGTTTGCTCGCCCTTGTACAGGGTGTAGCCGCCTTCAACGCGATTACCCTCTGCATTGACCGGCAGCATCAGGTTTTTGACGCGCACATTGGCGAACGTGCCGCGCATCATCACTTCATGATTGCCGCGGCGTGACCCGTAACTGTTGAAATCTCTGACAGACACACCGTGTTCCTGCAGATATTTTCCTGCCGGTGTCGACGGTTTAAAACTGCCGGCCGGGCTGATGTGGTCGGTGGTGACCGAGTCACCGAATATCGCGAGCGAACAGGCGCCCTTGATGTCGCCCACTTCCGGCGCTGAACCGTCGAAGAATGGCGGACGGGCGATGTAGGTTGAATCATCCCACTGATACAGTTCGCCCTGCGGGGCGGCAATCGCATTCCATAGCGGCAAATCGCGTGTCAGGTCGGTATACAGCGCGCGATAGATTGCAGGGTCGGTGGCATACTGGCTCACCGCCTGAATTTCTGCGCTGGATGGCCAGATATCGCGCAGGAATACCGGTTGTCCGTTTGTGTCTGTACCCAGTGCTTCGGTGTCAAGATCGATGTTCATGCGCCCTGCGATGGCGTAAGCGACAACCAGTGGCGGAGAGGCCAGAAAGTTGGCCTTGATGTTGGCGTGTATGCGCGCCTCAAAATTGCGGTTGCCGGATAATACGGCCGCTGCAATCAGATCATTTTTTACGATGGTCTCTTCAATGTTCGCATCCAGCGGACCTGAATTGCCGATGCAGGTGGTGCAGCCATAAGCTGCCAGACCGAAGCCCAGTTGCGCCAGTGGTTCCATCAATCCGGCATTGGTCAGGTAGGATGTGACCACGCGTGAACCCGGTGCCAGCGTCGTTTTGATGTGCGGTTTGACGGTGAGGCCTTTTTCAACGGCTTTTTTCGCCAGCAGTCCCGCTGCCAGCATCACGCTCGGATTCGACGTATTGGTGCAGGAGGTGATGGCTGCGATCAGTACATCGCCATTGCCAATCGCAAGATCACCTTTGCCGGTCGCAAAACGCTGCGCCAGTTTTTCCGCCGGCTGATTAAAGCCGCCTTCACTGACCGATTTTGAAAACTGGCTGTTGAACGATGCACGCATATTCGATAAGGCGATGCGATCCTGCGGACGCTTGGGGCCTGCCAGCGAAGGTTCAATCGTCGATAAATCCAGTGTCACCACGCTGCTGTAGTCGATCTGTCCTTCGACAGGAATGCCGTACAGGTTTTGCGCCTTGAAGTACGACTCGAAAGCGTCGATTTCATCTGCTGTGCGGCCGGTGTTGCGCATGAAATTAACCGTGACATCATCAACCGGGAAAAAGCCCATGGTTGCACCGTATTCGGGCGCCATGTTGGCGATGGTCGCACGATCAGGCAAGGTGAGGGCGGCGGTTCCTTCACCGAAGAATTCGACGAACTTGCCGACCACTTTGTGGCGTCTGAGCAGTTCGGTGACGGTCAGCACCACATCCGTCGCGGTGACGCCTTCACGCAAGATCCCTTTGAGGTTCACGCCGACCACATCGGGGGTCAGGAAATATACGGGCTGACCCAGCATGCCGGCTTCCGCTTCGATGCCGCCCACGCCCCAGCCGACGACGCCGATGCCGTTGATCATGGTCGTGTGGCTGTCGGTGCCGACTAATGTATCCGGGTAGTAAACGCCTTCCTTGTTCTGAACGCCGCGCGCCAGATATTCCAGATTCACCTGATGGACGATGCCGATGCCAGGTGGTACGACCTTGAATGTATCAAAGGCCTGCATGCCCCATTTCATGAAACGATAGCGCTCGTTATTGCGCTCGAATTCCAGCTCCATGTTGATCTTGAGTGCATCCGGGCTGTTGTAACTGTCGATCTGAACTGAGTGATCGACAACCAGATTAACCGGAACCAGCGGTTCGATAATTTTCGGATCGCAACCCTGTGCAGCGGCGGCATCGCGCATGGCGGCAAGGTCAGCTAACAGCGGTACGCCGGTGAAATCCTGCAGCACGATACGCGCAACGACAAAGGGGATTTCTTCGGTGCGTGGGGCATTGGGCTGCCAGCCTGCCAGTTCACGGATGTGTGCTTCAGTAATTTTTTTGTCGTCGTAATTGCGCAGCACCGCTTCGAGCACAATGCGGATGGACACCGGCAGTCGTGATATTTTTCCAATTCCTGACGACTCCAGTGCGGGCAGTGAGTACAGGGTGCCTTGCTTGTCATTGGAAAGTTTGAAGGTGGCGCGGGTGTTGAACAAGTTATGCGACATGACAAAGGCTCCGATTACGCGAAAAATAATTGCTGATTATAACCAGTTACGCGCTGAGTAGCGATTGCACATGTGCAAGATCAAGGCAAAACTGGGTGTTTCACCGTTAATTCAGGTAGCAAGGGAATGTCAGCTGTGGCGCTGCTCAGCTATTCTCCTGATGGAAACAATAGCTGTTGCGTGTGATTTTGGCCTGATACATCGCCGTGTCTGCGTTTTTGAGCAAGGTTTCACTGTCCCTGCCGTGTCCCGGATAGAGTGCGATGCCGATGCTGCAGCCCACGTTGCAGCGCGTCCCGTTCAGTTCGAACGGCTGCAGCAGCGCGGCCAGTATGCTTTTCGCGACATGTTCAGCATTTTCTGGGCTGGACATCTCAGTCAGTATCACGGTGAATTCGTCGCCGCCCATGCGGGCGACCGTGTCCGATTTGCGCACGCAGGCAAGCAGGCGGATTGCGGTTTCCTTGAGCAATTCGTCGCCCATATCGTGGCCCAGCGTGTCATTGATTTCCTTGAAATGATCAAGGTCAAGGAACATCACCGCCAGTTCCTGCTGGTGCCGCTGCGCCAACGCCAGTCCCTGTTCCAGTCTGTCGTGGAACAAGGAGCGGTTGGGTAAGCCGGTCAGGGGATCGTTATGCGCCATTTGCTGCAGTCTTTGTTCGGTCAGCTTGCGTTCGATGACGACAGCGAGCGTGTCGGCCATCGTTTTGAGTACCTTTTTTCTCATTCTCATTGCTGACATGACCCGCGTCGACATAGGCATTGAGTACGCCCTGCAACTGGCCTTCAGACAGGATGGGGATGCAGTAGTGCCCGTGCGCTGGCATGCCCTCATAGCTGATTTCATGCTGAGCATTGACATGATTGAAAAAATAATTTCACGTGTGGCAGCGGCCTTTCCGCACAGGCAGTGACCGAACGGCAACTGTGCGCAGGACTCCAGCAGCGCACCCGGCAGATTGCGTTGCGCCACCATTTCCAGTCGCGGCTCCCCTTTAATCACGAGGAAAACAGCGCCCTTGTCCTGCAGCGCAAAGGTGGGAATCGAGAGCACCGCATCGAGCGCCTTGAGCAGCACTTCTTTCAGCGTCAAGGGCGGCAGCGAAATGTTCAGGATCGAATCCAGCACCCGCTGTACATGCAGCGCCTGTTCGATTTCGCGTTGCGCAATTTTGCGTTCCGAAATATCCCGCAGCACGCCGATACCGTTCCATTTTCCGGCAATCAGGCTGGATGACAGCGCAATCTCGACCGGGAATTCCGTGCCATCCTTGCGGATAGCGGCCAGCTCCAGCGTCTTGCCCAGTGCGGCCCCTTTTCCTGTCTTCTGGAAGGCGGGGAAAGCCTTGAGATGCGCCTCGCGAAAACGTTCCGGCGCGATCAGTGCATGCAGGTTTTTGCCCAGCGCTTCCTGCGGTGTATAGCCGAATATCGTTTCTGCTGCACTGTTCCAGAACGAAATATTACCGTCGTTATCCATGCAGATGATCGCGTCCTGGGCGGAGGCGCTGATTTTTTCGAATTTTTCTTCGCTCTCATGCAGTTTTGCATGTTCCTCCTGCAGTTCACTGATGAAACGGTTCTGCATTTCCTCGCGGGCCTGGCTCTCGTTTATCAGTTGCTGCCTTGATGAGGCCAGCTGCTTTTCGATGTGACTCAGTATCTGCGAAAAGGAGATGAGGATACCCAGCCCTATTGCGGTGAAAATCGCCGTGAACAGGATAAAGTCCTCACGGCTGTGCCCGTTCAGATGCGTCATGTCCCGCAACATGACCAGCGTGGCCGAAGGATGACCATCGGCATCGTCCACGGGGACGATGGCCGCCCAGTAGCTGTGGTGCTGGAAATCGATGTTCCGGCGTATCTGGATAGCGCTGTTTTCCGGATTTGCACTGACCAGGTTTAGCAGTGAGACCGGCGCGTCCGGCAGGCTCTGCGACACCAGCACAGAGGACGACAGAGTATTCCAGTCGTGTGCTCTTGCCCAGCATCGTCATGCCGGCTTCCCAGTCGCGCTGCACCAGATGCTGCTTGTCCACGAGCAGGAAGAGCTCGACACCGAACATGGTGTGCGTGCCCTGAAGGATATCGTCTATCTCCTGTCCCAGTTCGAGATAGCCGGCCAGTTTGCCGTCGCTGACAACAGGCAGCACGGAACGCAGGGTAAACGTGCCCAGCGGCGA
>CAWJOY010000037.1:0-16489 GCA_963844505.1 uncultured Alphaproteobacteria bacterium | reverse complement strand
GGTTGGTCGCATACCACCCCACGCGAGAGGTCGGCCTATCTGCTCAAAATCGCCGATCGCATCGAAGCCGAGGCCGAAACGCTTGCGCGGCTCGAGGCGCTTAACTGCGGCAAGCCGGGGCATTTGGCGCTTAATGATGAATTGCCGGGGATTGTGGATTGCTTTCGCTTTTTTGCGGGGGCGGTGCGCTGCATGACAGGGCCTGTCGCGGGCGAGTATCTGGAGGGGATGACCTCTATGGTGCGACGCGATCCGATTGGGGTGGTCGCGTCGATCGCGCCTTGGAATTACCCGCTGATGATGATGGCGTGGAAAATCGCACCCGCGATTGGCGCGGGCAACACCGTGGTGTTCAAGCCTTCGGAGCAAACCCCGCTGACGGCCCTGCATATGGCGAAAATCATTGCCGACATCCTGCCCGAAGGCGTGGTGAATATCATCCTTGGGCGCGGCGAGACTGTCGGCTCTGCCCTCATCAATCACCCCAAGGTGGCGATGATTTCCGTCACAGGCGATATCGCAACGGGGCGTAAGATTTTGGAAGCTGCGAACAAAACCATCAAGCGCACGCATCTGGAGTTGGGCGGCAAAGCGCCTGTGATCGTTCTGAACGACGCGGATATCGACGCAACGGTAGAGGGCCTGCGCGCCTTTGGCTTTTACAACGCAGGTCAGGATTGCACCGCGGCCTGTCGGATTTACGCGCAGGCCTCGATCTATGACACCTTTGTGGCCAAGCTTACCGACGCGGTGTCGCAGATCGAATACGCCAACGCCGACGACAGCGTGAACGAGATGGGGCCGTTGATCTCATTGCGCCAACGCGACCGGGTTGCAAGCTTCGTGGCGCGGGCGCGCGAGGCCAGTCATATCGAGGTCACCACAGGTGGTGTCGCGCCGGAAAACAGCGGATTTTTCTACAAGCCGACCGTGATCGCGGGGGCGCTGCAAAGCGACGAGGTTGTCCGGCGCGAAGTCTTTGGCCCCGTTGTGTCTGTGACCCGCTTTGAAGACATCGATCAAGCGGTCACTTGGGCCAACGACAGCGACTACGGCCTCGCCTCTTCGGTGTGGTCAAAGGATGTGTCGAAGGGCATGCAGATCGCCTCGCGTTTGCAATACGGCTGCACTTGGGTGAACACGCACTTTATGCTGGCCAATGAGATGCCGCACGGTGGGATGAAGCAATCGGGCTATGGCAAGGATATGTCGTCATACGCGCTTGAGGATTACTCGGTCGTCCGCCACATTATGGTCGCGCATTGATCGCTCCCCCTCGCCGTCATAAAGGCGGCGAGGGGTATCTTGACCGAAGGTCGCGGGCGCCTTAGCCCCAGCTATAGTTGAAGCTGACCGAAATCCGCTCATCGTCAGACATGTTCATCGGCACTTCATGCCGCAGCCAGCTTTCCCACAGCATCACCTCGCCCGCTTCGGGTTTGGCGTAGATAAAGCTGCGCAGATCCTCGCGCGCGGTCTTTTTCCGTGGAGGCGCGGCCATCATCATCGCAAGCCGTGGGTCTTCAAATTTAATCGCCGAAGTGTCCTCTGGCATCGTCACATAGGTGGTACCCGAAATGACGCTGTGGGGGTGAATATGCGAGGCATGGTTGCCCCCCGAGCCCAGAATATTGACCCAAAGCGAGTCAAGTTTGAGCTCTTTCTCGCCCAGATCAAAGTCGAGTTCTTTCACGAACTCTGCGACATGCTTGTCCAGAATTTTGACCAGCGCTTGAAAAATAGGGAACCGCCACGGCAGATCATCCAGCGAGGCATAGGAGGTATAACCGGGATAGGCATTTTCCTCGCACCAAAGCTGACCTGCTTCGTCATCCTCGGCGATGGAAAGGCAAGCGCCCTCAAGCTCTGCGGTGTCAACATCTTTGCCCAGCTCGGCCAGATGCGCACGGTAAATCCTCGTGACGAACAGCGATTTAATCTCGGACATCTCAGCGCCTTTCTGTGGTTTCCGCCCCTATACAATGCCCAAAGCCGCGAGGCGAGTGTCCAATTCGGACCAATCCGCGATCTGAAGCCGCACGGGCAGCGTCAGAACCCGCATGCGATAAGCCTCGGGCAGCCGGACCGCGTCCTTTTCGGTGGTGACCAGCTGCGCGCCAAGGGCAAAAGCCTCGGCCTCAAGCCGTGCCAAAAGTGCGGGCGACAGGGGTTGATGGTCCTCAAGCGCTTCGCCGCGCAGAACCTGCGCCCCCTCGGCACGCAGGCTGGCAAAAAACTTTTCGGGCCGCCCGATGCCAGCAAAGGCAAGCACCCGTTCGTTGGTCCAATCCATCCCCATTTTGAGCACGGCCAACTTGCCCAAAAGCTGCGGCACATCCGGCGTGGCAACCGCTTGGTCGCCGATCACCAAGACCACATCCGCCCGCGCCAAGCCCGTCGCGACAGGCTCGCGTAAAGGGCCCGCAGGCAGGCAAAACCCGTTGCCAAAGCCCACTGCAGCATCGACCACAACAATTGACAAATCTTTGATAACGCTTGGATTTTGAAAGCCGTCGTCCAGCAGAATGACCCTGGCCCCAGCCGCTTCGGCGGCGCGCACCCCAGCGGCGCGGTCGCGTGCGACAAAGACCGAAGTGAAGGCCGCCAGCAAAAGCGGCTCGTCCCCGACCTGCGCCGCCGTGTGAAGCTTTGGGTCCACCGCGACAGGTCCCGCCAGCTTCCCTCCATAGCCACGACTGACCACAGCAACAGCGATCCCCTTAGCGGTGAGACGCTCGACCAGAGCAATTGCGGTCGGGGTCTTGCCCGTGCCACCCGCGTTGATATTGCCGATGCAAACCACCGGCACGCCCGCGCGATACCCCGGTTTGCGCAACCGTCGCGCCACGCTTGCCGCATAGAGCCAACCCAGAGGCGCCAACAGCAAGGCCCAAAGGCCAACTGGGCGATACCAAAATTGCGGCGCCCGCATTATGCCACCCCATCCATCACACGGCGGATTTCGTCGAAAACCCTTTCCGTGGCTTCAACCCCATCCGATGAAAGCGCCCATGCCGCTTGGGCCAGTTTTGCCGTTCGGTCCGGCGCCAGCAGGTCGCTCAGCGCCTCGGCCAATTCATCGGCAGCGCCAACGGCTCGGGCGGCTTGCGCCGCGCCAAGTCGGCCAAAGGCCGCGCCATAGCGCCCCGCCCGAAGGCCGTAGATGATGGCAGAGCCCATCGCCGCAGCCTCCATCGGGTTGCGTGCACAGCCGTCTCCGGCCAAGCTGCCGCCCATGAAACAGACAGGTGCCAAACGATACCAAAGGCCGTATTCCCCATCGGAATCAGGGATATAGACCGTCGTTTCTGGGTCAGGCTCTTCGTCAAGCCGCCGCTGCGCGACGTTCCAGCCTTCTTCCTTTTCCATCTTATCGGCGAGCATTTGCGCGCGATCAAAGTTCTGCGGCACAAAGATCAGCAGCAGCCGATGCGCCAATCGCAGTGCCGAGCGATGCGCCGCAATCACCAACGCTTCTTCCGCGGCAGGCACGCCGACAGCCACCCAAATCGGCCGCGTGGCCAGCAAAGCCGCAAGCGCCGCCCGTTCCGGTTCGTGGTGGGGCAAGGCCGCGCTTGGTTCCTCTAGCCGGCCCGTGACGATAATATCGCTGGCCCCCGCCTTGCGAAACGCCCGTGCGCCGGCCTCATCAATGGCAAAGACACGCTTTTGCGCCGAAAGGCAGGCGCGGATCAGACCCGGATACCAGCCTTCCCGCTCTTTCAAGAGATAGGGTTCGCGCGCGTTGACCATGAACATCGCAATGCCGCGCGCCTCAATTTCGGCCATAAGTGCGGGACGAAGCTCGCCCTCGGCAAAGACCACAAGCCGTGGCCGCCAATGGTCAAGAAACCGCCGCGCTTCATCGGGTCGATCTTGGGGGGGGGCTTGGGGGATGATGCCGTCGCTCACCCGATCGGGTTCAAGGCAGGTCAACACCGCGGTCGCGCCCAGCTCTTCGGCTGTGCGCAGCGCAAGCGCCTCTAGCCCTGCAACCGAAGCTGTGGTTGGCGCATGAAACCAAACGACCTCTCCCTGAGGCCGTGGAATGCGTTTTTCCTCGGGCAAGGCACTGCGGCCTCCCCCAAGATTATAAAGCGTCCGGCCAAGGGAAATTGCCATGGGTCTGGCGTCGTTAGACGCTCATTTCCTCGGTCGCGGAGCCTGACATGCCTTCTTCGCGCAGGCGGTGAATATGCGCGATGAAATAGCGCATATGCGCGTTATCTACAGTGCGCTGCGCCTCGGCCTTCCATGCGTTGAACGCGGTGGCATAGTCTGGGAACATCCCGACGATATGAATGTCATTCACATCTTTGAACACGTTCTGCTCTGGGTTGACGAGCTCGCCGCCGAACACAAGATGAAGTCGCTGCGCCATAACTGGCTCCTTATTGATACCTTGCGGCACAAACTACTCTTTACCCCTTTTAGTCGCAAGAGGCGCAGGCCATCCTTGCCCAACCCGCCCTAAGATTGGGTTAAGCTGCCCGAGATTTCAGCCTTCGTAAGAAGATTGCAAATGCGACCAGAGCACCCCTTCGGCAAAGTTGGGACTGCCTTGCACCCGCACCGCAAGCACCTGCAAATCGCAAGTGGGCAAGACGTTGGACAAATCCACCAGCTCGCCCGAGGCCAACCGCCCTTCGGCCAGCGACACCGGCACCCAAGCGACGCCCATGCCGATCACAGCCAATTCGACCGCGGCCAGCGTCAGCGCGGTTTCGACTTTGGGCACATGCTGCAGGGTCGGTTCGATAAAGGGCAGGATTTTCCGCTCCATAATCTGGCCAAGGAACACGTCGGGCGGATAGGTGATACAGGGCACCTCGCCGGTGGTTGCGACCGAGCTTTGCGACAGTGGGCGATTGAACACAGGGATAAGCCGATCCGCGCCAATCTGCATTTCCTCAAGAAAATCAGCGCCAAATTCGTTCAGATCATCGGGTGCGCGGTAGACAATCGCCACATCCGCCTGGCGCGCCAGCAACATACCGATGCATTCCGCCAAATTCGCAGAGCGCAACCGAACATAGATGCCGTCCCGCTCTATCGGCAGCCGTTGCAGCAAAGCAGGCACCCGCATCGCCGTCAAAGAGTGCTGACAGGCGATCACCACGCGATTGCTGGTGATGCGCTCTCCCCGCCGCAGATCGACCACAAGCTGCCGCAGCGCCGTGGTCAGCATCAGGATTTGCTCGCTCTGGGCCTGCGTTGTGGGCTTTAGTCGAATCGGCTTATGCGCCCGATCGAACAATTCGACGCCGACATAGTCTTCGATCTGCCTAATTCTTCGCGAAAACGCTGATTGTGTGAGCAAACGGCGCTCTGCCGCGCCGCTAAATGATCCGGTGTCAGCAATTGCTAATATGTCTTCCAGCCACTCTAGCCGCATCTTTCACCTAACTTGCAAGTCTTGCATAATATATCAAAAATTTCGACTTTGCATAGCCTTTTGACTTGCGCGAAGCTCGATTCACACAAGTTAGGCAAGGAACTCAAAATGCATCTCGCACGCTTCCCACGCGTCCATCTCGCCCATCTTCCAACCCCGTTGGAAAAGATGGATCGGCTGTCAAAAGAGCTGGGAGGGCCGGAAATCTGGATCAAGCGCGACGATTGCACGGGCCTGTCCACTGGTGGCAACAAAACACGTAAACTCGAATTCCTCATGGCAGAAGCGCTTGCGATGGGTGCAGATACCGTGATGACCCAAGGTGCGACACAGTCGAACCATGCGCGTCAAACCGCTGCTTTTGCTGCGAAATTGGGCATGGCTTGCCACATCTTGCTGGAAGATCGCACGGGGTCGAACAACCACAACTACAATGACAACGGCAACGTTTTGCTCGATCACCTGCACGGCGCGACCACATCCAAGCGTTCGGGCGGTCTTGATATGCAAGCCGAGATGGAACTGGTTGCCGAGAAACTGAAAGCCGAAGGCCGCAAGGTTTACCTCATTCCGGGTGGCGGCTCGAACGCAACTGGCGCTTTGGGCTATGTGAACTGCGCTTTCGAATTGGTTGGCCAAGCCAATGACCGCAGCCTGAAAATCGATCACATCGTGACCGCGACTGGCTCTGCGGGCACCCAAGCAGGCCTGATCACCGGTCTGAAGGCGATGAACGCAAACATCCCGCTGCTCGGCATCGGTGTGCGCGCGCCGAAGGAAAAGCAAGAAGAGAACGTCTTCGCGCTGGCCCAAAAGACCGCCGCGAAACTTGGCTGCCCTGATGTTGTAAAGCGTGAAGACGTTGTCGCAGACAGCAACTACGTCGGCGAAGGCTACGGCATTCCGCGCGCAGATACCCTTGAAGCGATCCGCATGTTCGCGCAATTGGAAGGCATCCTTCTTGATCCGGTCTATTCGGGCAAGGGCGCTGCTGGTTTCATCGACCACTGCCGCAAAGGCACCTTCAAAAAGGGCGAGCGCGTCGTCTTCCTGCACACGGGCGGCTCTGCGGCTCTGTTTGGGTATGACGCTGTCTTCGCTGATGGCAACAAAGCACTGAAAGTGTAAAATAAAATGACCCGAGCGCATTTCACCAAAAGCTTCACTCAGCAGTTGCCGATCCCCGAAGAGGGCATCGCCGCCGCCACCGAAGTCATGCGCTCGGGGCGCCTTCACCGCTATAATACCGCAGGTTCCGAGGCCAGCGAAACGATGGAGCTAGAGCGCGAGTTCGCGCAGTGGCAGGGGCAAAAGTTCTGCCTCGCCGTCGCTTCGGGTGGGCAAGCGATGCAAATTGCGATGCGCGCCGCGGGTGTGGTGCCTGGCGATCTGGTGCTGACCAACAGCTTTACCCTCGCCCCCGTACCTGGGTCGATTGCAGCGGTGGGTGGCAAGCCTGTTTTGGTCGAGATCACTGCCGATCTGGTGCTTGATCTGGACGACCTCGCCGCCAAAGCACAAGCGACGGGCGCGCGCTATTTGCTGCTGTCGCATATGCGCGGGCATCTTTGTGATATGGACCGCTTGATGCAAATCGCGACCGATCACCGCATCACCATCATCGAGGATTGCGCCCACACCATGGGCGCGCGCTGGAACGGCAAGCTGTCGGGGTCTTTTGGCCTTGCGGGCTGCTTTAGCACTCAAACCTACAAGCATATGAACTCGGGCGAAGGTGGTCTGCTGACCAGCGACGACCCCGAATTCATGGCACGCGCGACAATCCTGTCGGGGTCCTACATGCTTTACACCCGCCACGGTGCGGGGCCTGCCGCCGAGGTTTATGACGACATCCGGCTTGATACGCCCAATACCTCGGCGCGGATGGATAACCTGCGCGCCGCCATGCTGCGCCCGCAACTGCGCGCCCTTGACCAAAGCATTGCCGATTGGAATGCGCGTCACGACCTTGTGGCCAAGATGCTGGCGGCTTCAAATATCATCGCCATGCCAAACCGCCCCGCAGCAGAGGTCTACGTTGGCTCGTCGATCCAGTTCTGCTTGCCCAGCTTTGACTATGCGATGTCGCAGGACTTCGTTGCCCGCCTTGCAAAAGCTGGGGTCGAGGTGAAATGGTTCGGCGCAAATCAGCCCGTGGGCTTTACCTCGGACCATCGCAGCTGGCGCTATGTCAAAGCCCAAGACCTGCCGAAAACCGATGTGATCTTGGCGGGGCTGTTCGACATGCGCCTGCCCCTGACCTTTAGCCTTGAGGATTGCGCCCTGTTGGCTGACCACATCCTTGACGCCGCCAGCGCAATCCACGCACAGGAGAAAAACTGATGCGCCGCATTGGAATTTTGGGCGGCATGGGGCCAGAGGCCACCATCTTGGTGATGCAAAAGGTGCTGGCTGGCGTTCGGGCACAAGACGACAGTGACCACATCCCGCTGATCGTCGACCAGAACCCGCAAGTGCCCTCGCGCATCAAACATTTGCTGGAAGGCGGCACGGTCGATCCTGCGCCCGTGCTTGCAGATATGGCGCGCCGTCTGGTGGCGGGCGGGGCGCAAGCCTTGGCCATGCCATGCAATACCGCCCACCACTACGCGAGCGCCATTCGCGCCGCCGTTGACGTGCCGCTTTTGGATATGGTCGAGCTTTCGGTCGCCCATGCCGCGAAACTTGCGGGCGACCACAAGGTTGTTGGCATCCTTGCCTCGCCTGCCGTGCGCAAAGTCGGTCTGTTCGAGGCCCCTCTCGCCCGCCACGGCCTAACCGCGCTTTATGCCGAGGACGAGGCAGCGATGCTGGCCGCCATCCGTCAGCTGAAATCCCAAGGCCCACAGCCCGAAGCGCGCGCCACCCTCAAAGCTGCCTCCGAAGCGCTTGTGGCCAAAGGGGCTGTGGTGCAACTCATTGCTTGTACAGAGTTTTCTCTCATCCCAGAGGCAGTTTCCCCTCTTGCGACCGCATTCGACACGCTTGACGAACTGGTCAAAGAGATCCTTTCCCACGCGACCCGCTAACGGCAACTGAATGAGCGGGAAAATATCCGCATTCTTAAAAAGGAGGTCAACATGACCAATCGTTTCAAAACAATGATGGTGGGCACCGCAGCGCTAGCGCTCTCGGCGTCGTGCCTCTCGGCTGAAACCATGGTGATCGCAACCTTCAGCGACCCGACGCCAATGAACGCCATCCGCGCGACCGACGCTTTTGAGAAAGCCACCGGCTGGGACATCGAATGGCGCGTGTTCAACTCGGGTACAGACGTGATCGCGGCAATGGCTTCGGGCGATGTGAAGGTGGCAGAGCTTGGCTCGTCGCCTCTGGCAATTGCGGCCAGCCAAGGTGTTGATCTGCAAATGTTTATGCTGTCCTACGCGATTGGCGACGCAGAAAGCCTGATCGCGCACAATGGCTCGGGGATCACTTCGGTCAACGATCTAAAGGGCAAGCGCGTTGCTGTTCCTGTCGGCTCGACCGCGCATTATTCGCTGATGGGGGCGATTGCCCATGCTGGCCTGACCGAAGCAGATGTGCAGATCATCTCGATGCCGCCTGATCAGATCGCCGCGGCTTGGGACCAAGGCACGGTTGACGCAGCCTTCATCTGGCCGCCTGTGCAGTCGAAACTGCTGGAAACCGGCACGCGGATCGTCAGCGCAGGTCAGACCGCAGAGTGGGGTTATCCAACCTTTAACTCGTGGACAGTCGACGCGAAATTCGCAGCCGAGCACAAGGACGAGATGGTCGCTTTCGCCAAAACCATGGATGCCGCAAACCAAGCTTATCTGGCAGATCCAGCCGCTTGGACCGCTGACAACGCAAGCGTCAAAGCGATTGCCGATATCACGGGCGCAGGCGCCGATCAGATCCCTGAAATCCTGAAAGGCTACACCTTCATCCCTTTGAAGGACCAAGCGAGCGACAAATGGCTTGGCAACGCCGCGAACATCATGAAGTCGACCGCCGAGTTCTTGCAAGCATCGGGCCGCATTGATGCCGTTGCTGACGATTACTCGGCCTTTGTGAACACCGAAATCGCGACCGAAGCATCAAAATAAGCATCGCTCTTTGCTCGGACTTTTGGCCCGAGCAGAGATCCTCTGTGCGAAGGAGCCCGCGAAATGGGACTTACTATCGATGACGTTTCCGTCGTCTATCCGGCCGCCGACCGCAGACCACCAGTCGAGGCGCTAAGCCGGATCAACCTCACCATCGAGGATGAAGAATTTGTGGTGGCTCTTGGGGCTTCGGGGTGTGGCAAATCCACGCTGCTGAACCTGATCGCGGGCTTTCTGTCCCCGACCACGGGCGACCTGATCCTTGATGGCACTGTTGTCTCTGGACCGGGCGCTGATCGCGCCGTCGTGTTCCAAAAGCACGCGCTTTTGCCATGGCTGAGTGTGTTGGACAATGTGGCCTTTGGCTTGCAAATCCAAGGTGTTGGTAAGACCGAACGCCTCAAGATTGCCAACAAATTCCTTGGGATGCTGGGACTTGACGGGTTTCAGGACTTGCCCGTTTATAAGCTGTCTGGCGGGATGCAGCAGCGGGTTGGTATCGCCCGCGCTTTGACCTGCGACCCACGCGTTTTGCTGATGGATGAGCCGCTTGGTGCTCTGGACGCGCTGACCCGTGAAAAGGCCCAAGAGCTTATCCTCAACATTTGGAACGACACCCATAAGTCGGTGTTTTTCATCACCCACAGCGTCGAAGAAGCGCTGTTTATGGGCACGAAACTTGTGGTGATGTCGCCCCGTCCAGGCCGGATCACTCATGTGTTCGACCTGCCATTCTCGCGGCAATTTCTGAGCGGAGTGCCTGCGCGTCAGGTCAAAGCTTCGCCCGAGTTTATCAAGATGCGTGAAGACGTGCTCAAGATCATCTTTGCCGACGAAGAGGCCGCAGCATGAGCAAACCTTCCGCAAACAACACGGGCTTGTTGTCCTTGCTCGCCCGCTCGCGCCCGACCAAACCGGGTGAGATTTATGGCGTACCGGGCCAAGGTAACACGCTCTGGCTTTCAGCTTTCTCCATCGCGCTGTTCTTTGGGATCTGGTGGCTCATCACCTTCATGGGCTGGGTCAAACCCCTGTTCGTGCCGTCGCCCATGGCGATCGTGACCAAGTTCTTCCAGATTTGGGACACGGGCTTTACTGGCACGCCGTTCCTCGAGCATGTGGCGATCTCGACCGCCCGCGTGTTTGGCGCCTTTATCCTTGCTTGTGTCATCGGCTTGCCGCTTGGCCTTGCGATGGGGATGAGCCCGATGATGCGCGGCCTGTTCGACCCGCCAATCGAGTTTTACCGCCCGATCCCGCCGCTGGCCTACCTGCCGCTGATGATCATCTGGTTCGGGATCGGCGAGACCTCAAAAGTGCTGCTGATCTTCTTGTCGGTCTTTGCTCCGGTTGTTTTGGGCGCACGTTCGGGCGTCAAATCCGCCGCGATCGAGCAAATCCACGCAGCCTATTCGTTCGGTGCAACCCGCTGGCAAGTCATGCGGCATGTCATCATGCCCTCTGCGATGCCGGAAATCCTGACGGCGATGCGCATCGGTATCGGCTTTGGTTGGACGACGCTTGTCGCCGCCGAGATGGTCGCCTCGACCAAAGGACTTGGCTACATGGTGCTCTCCGCCAGCCAGTTCCTGCAAACCCCCGTCGTGATCATGGGCATCTTTGTTATCGCCATCATCGCCTTCGCCTTCGACCTTTTGATGCGCTTTGTCGAAAGCCGCGTCGTGCCCTGGAAGGGCAGAATGTAACTGGAAAGTCAAAACAATGATCTACTTGAAGAAAGCAACTCGTACCGCAGAGACCGATCAGGGCGACGTCCATGATCTGGTCGCCAAAATGCTGACCGAGATCGAAACCGGAGGCGAAGAGGTTGCGCGTAAATATGCGCGTGAGCTTGATAAATGGTCGGGTGATATCATCATCTCGCCCGAGCAACGTGCAGCGGCGGCGGCCTTGGTGCCTGAAAAGCTCAAGGCAGACATCCGCTTTGCCCATGCCAATATCAAACGCTTTGCCGAGGCGCAGCGCGCCACCGTCACCGATTGCGAGATCGAAATCTTGCCTGGGCTGATGGCCGGCCAAAAGCAAATCCCTGTATCGGCTGCGGGTTGCTATGTTCCGGGCGGGCGCTACAGCCATATCGCCAGCGCGATCATGACCATCACCACCGCCAAGGTCGCAGGCGTTCCGCATGTGTCGGCCTGTTCGCCTCCGCGTCCAGGTGTGGGCATTCCGCCGGCGATCATCTACGCGATGGACCTATGCGGCGCGGATGTGATCTTGCAAATGGGCGGCGTGCAGGGCGTAGCTGCCATGGCGAACGGGCTGTTTGGCTTGCAAAAGGCGGATATCCTTGTCGGCCCCGGCAACCAATACGTCGCCGAAGCCAAGCGCATTCTGTTCGGCCACTTTGGCATCGACATGTTTGCTGGCCCAACCGACAGCATGGTCGTCGCTGATGCAGGCGCCGATCCTGAACTGGTGGCGATGGACTTGGTCGGCCAAGCCGAGCACGGCTATAACTCGCCGGTTTGGCTGGTCACCTCTGACCGCACCTTGGCAGAGCGCGTGATGGAGATCGTCCCCGGCCTGATCGAGAGCCTGCCTGAGCCGAACCGCGCCAGCGCCAAAGCCGCGTGGGCCGATTACGCCGAAGTCATGCTCTGTGATGACGCCGAAGACATGGCCCGCGTCTGCGACGACTACGGCCCCGAGCATTTGCACATCCAAGCCGCCGATCTGGACTGGTGGTTGCAGCGCCTGCGGTCTTATGGCTCGCTGTTCTTGGGCGAAGAGACCACCGTGGCCTTTGGAGACAAAGCTGCGGGTCCGAACCACGTGCTGCCAACTTCGGGGGCGGCGCGCTATACGGGCGGCCTGTCGGTGCATAAGTTCATGAAAACAGTGACGTGGCAGCGCGCCACCCGTGAAGCGGCGCGTCCGCTGGCCGAGGCAACAGCCCGCATCTCGCGTCTTGAAGGCATGGAAGGCCACGCGCGTTCTGCTGACATTCGTCTGGCCAAGTTTTTCCCGAACGAGACCTTTGATCTGAGCGCGGCTGATATCAAGGGCTAACAAAGCCGGCCCTCCAATTCCTGAAATGGGGAATTGGGGGGCTATCCGATCAGCACGCCCAGCCTACAACGGGCTGCGCGTCATAAAGACCGAGTTCGGATCTTCAGAATAGCTGCCGAACGGTGGGCACTCGATAAACCCCTCTTTGGCGTAAAGCGTCCGTGCCGCGACAAAGCTTGGCTGTGCTCCGGTTTCCAGTGACAGCCGCGTCACACCTGCCGCGCGCGCTTGGTCAATCAGATGATAAAGCATCAGCTTGGACACGCCTTTGCCGCGCAACTCTGCCAGCACATGCATCGATTTGATCTCGGCATGGCCGCCGCCCAACTGCTTGAACGCGCCCATGGCGACAGGCGCGCCCGCATCGCGCACCACAAAAAAGGCAATTTCGGGCACCGCTAACTGGCTTGCATCCATCATATGAATGCTCTCGGGCGGGGTGTCGGCGTGCATGTCCGCCGTATGGCGTTGCATCAAAAGCGCGAGGTCATCGCCAAGCGGGCTCTCTTGACTGATCGTGAAACCCATCAGGTCTTCTCCTACGCAGAACGTGTGGCACTTCGGGCAAAGCTTCGCTTGCGTTGCCATATAAAGGTCGCAAAACAAGGGGTTAGTTGTGGTGGGGCCGCCCAAGTATTTGATCGTGCCCGAGGCAAAACCCAAGACGCCCCGCGGTGCGGAGCGCCTTTGATCAGCTGTGATTACATCCGCGCGCCAATCACTTTGATCAGCTTTTTGTGGTCGGCGTCAAAATTACGGATCCCCTCGGCAAGCTTTTCTGTCGCCATTGGGTTGGCGTTCATCTGCCAACGAAAGCTCGCCTCATCCATCGAGATCGGGGCCACGCCACTTGCTTTGCTTGGCGACAGAACACGATCAAGGACAGAGTGATCGCGTCCCATTTCCTCAAGCAAGTTCGGCGCAATTGTCAGGTTATCGCAGCCCGCCAAGGCTTTGATCTGATCCGAGTTGCGGAAGGAGGCGCCCATAACGACCGTCTTGATGCCGTTCGATTTGTAGTAATCGTAGATCTGGCGCACCGATTTCACGCCTGGATCTTCGTCAGTGGTATAGCTGTCGCGGCCCTCGGCCTTTTTGTACCAATCTGTGATCCGCCCAACGAAAGGCGAAATCAGGAACGATCCCGCATCAGCACAGGCGACCGCTTGCGCCATCTCGAACAGCAGCGTCAGGTTGCAATCCACGCCTTCAGCTTGCAGGATTTCTGCGGCGCGAATGCCTTCCCACGTCGCAGCAAGCTTGATCAGCACGCGCGATTTATCGACGCCGCGGGCTTGGTATTCTGCAATGATGCTGCGCGCACGGGCCAGCGAAGCCTCGGTATCGAAGGAAAGGCAAGCGTCCACTTCGGTCGAAACCCGTCCCGGAACCAGCGCAGCAAGCTCCGCGCCCATCGCCACCGTCAAAATGCCCGTGACCTCTTCAGCGCTGCGGCCCGCCTTTTTGCCAGCCTCGATTTCGGTCGCAACCAAAGCTTCCGAGGCAGGGTCGGTCAAAGCCTTGAACACCAGCGACGGATTGGTCGTGCAATCCACAGGCTTGTAGGTTTTAACAGCTGTAACTTCGCCAGTGTCCGCGACGACAACGGTCATTTCGCGCAGTTGATCCAAGACAGTTTTCATATTCTTGCTTTCAGATTTGCGGAGGCTAGCATTTGACCCGCAGCTTACAGTTGCCCAACATTAGCCCAGAGATGCGTATGAAGCCAATAAGAATGCTTGGGTGATGTCGGGGAAATATGGCCCTGATGTCCGATCGCGTCTCTCTGGCAAGGTGAATCCTTGGGGGGCCACAAAATGCAAGCGGTCGAACCGGAATGAACACAGCACGGTGCGGTTCAAACAGAGACGGCAGGTATGCTGTTGATTTCCACTTAGAAGTGAGCCGGATTTGCGGATAATTTCCACTGAGAATTGAGCCATGTGACCCTTCCCCAGCGCGCTGCGCCACGGGGAGCAATGGAGTGATACACATGGGACTTTTGAACATAATCCGACGCATGTCTTTGCGCGAGAAGCTATCGATCCGGGAGATTTCGCGCCGGACTGGTTTGTCGCGCAATACGATCACCAAGCATTTGAACGCGGGCACGATTGAGCCGCAGTTCACGACGCCAGATCGGCAGAGCAAGCTTGATCTTTTTGCCGACAAATTGGCCGGATGGTTAAAAACTGAAGCTGGGAAGTCGCGCAAGCAACGGCGAACAGCGAAGCAGCTGCATGAGGATTTGGTGAAGCTGGGCTACACTGGGTCCTACAATCGGGTCGCAGCGTTTGCCCGTGACTGGCGATTGGATCGCCAGCAAGAAAGCCAAACGACGGGGCGTGGCACCTTTGTGCCTTTGACTTTCCGCCCTGGCGAAGCGTTCCAATTCGATTGGAGCGAGGATTTTGCGGTCTTGGCTGGTGAGCGCACGAAGCTACAGGTCGCCCATATCAAGCTGTCGCACAGTCGGGCTTTTGTGGTCCGCGCTTATTTGCTGCAAACCCACGAGATGTTGTTTGATGCCCATTGGCATGGCTTTCGTGTATTCGGCGGCGTTCCAGAGCGCGGGATCTACGACAATATGCGCACTGCGGTTGACCGTGTCGGGCGTGGCAAAGAACGGCAAATCAACATGCGCTTTTTGGCCATGACCAATCACTATGTGTTTGGACCAGAGTTCTGCAACCCTGCGGCGGGATGGGAGAAGGGTCAGGTTGAGAAGAACGTTCGTGACGCTCGGCATCGGTTTTGGCAGCCTATGCCGGAGTTCCCCAATCTCGATGCGCTAAATGATTGGTTGGAGCAGCGCTGCATGGAGATGTGGCATGAGATTCCGCATGGTGGGTTGGTCGGCAGTATTGCTGATGTTTGGGCCGACGAACAGGCAGCATTGCGGTTCTGCAGCACCGCCCGTTCGGCGATGTTCACCAGCTGCCGCACATTCCCCGGCCAGGGCGCCTGCAACAATTGCGCCGCTTCCTGCGCGGTCAACTGCGGCGCTTCGCACCCATATTCCTCGCTGAACAGTTCCGACATCCGCATGAACAGCGTCAGAATATCCTCCCCCCGCGCGCGCAAAGGCGGCAGGACGATGGTCATGGCGCCCAGCCGATAGAACAGGTCCGGCCGCAGGATGTCTTCCAGCGTCTTGTCCGGCCCGTGTTCATTGCAGATCGCCATGATCCGGGTTTCCGGTGGCGTCCCCTGTTCGTTGATGAAGGTCAGCAGACGCGCCTGCAACGGCTGGCTCAGTGCCTCCACATCCTCCAGACAGATCGTGCCGCCCCGGGCCTCCTCGACCAGCGGGATGGTGCCATCCTCGGTCGGGCCGAACAGCTTGGTGGACAGCTGATCCTCCGACCATGCCGCGCAGGAGATCGTCACGAATTTCTTCGACGCCCGCGGCCCCACGGCGTGCAGCGCATGGGCCACCAGCGTTTTCCCGGTGCCGGTTTCCCCGTCGATCAGCACATGCGAATCCGCTTGCCCGAGGTCGAGGATATCCTCGCGCAGCCGCTCCATCACCGGGCTGACCCCGATCAGCTTTTTCATGATCACGGTGCCGTCGGCCAGTTCCTTGCGCAAGGCCCGGTTGTCCAGCGTCATCCGCCGCGCCTGAGTCGCCCGCTTGGCCAGTTCGGTCATCCGGTCAGGATTGAACGGCTTTTCGAGGAAGTCATAAGCCCCGACCCGCATCGCCTCCACCGCCATCGGCACGTCACCATGCCCGGTGATCAGGATCACCGGCAGGCCGGAATCCATCCCCATCAGCCGTTTCAGGAAGGCCATGCCATCCATCCCCGGCATCTTGATGTCGCTGACCACCACACCCGGAAACTCCGGCCCCAGCACTTTCAGTGCGTCCTCGGCGGAAGGGTAGGTTTCGGTGTCAAAGCCCGACAGGGCCAGCCACTGGCTGATCGACTGGCGCATGTCCGCCTCGTCATCGACAATCGCCACTTTCATTGCGCGGGCCATGGGTCCC
>CAWJOY010000036.1:0-69603 GCA_963844505.1 uncultured Alphaproteobacteria bacterium | reverse complement strand
TACCGTAGTAACGGACAGTTTGTCCCGAATATGGTTCTTCGACTTTCATCCGGTGGGTACATTGGCGGCGGATTATACCACTCGCAGAGTGTTGATGGTATTTTTGCTTCGTTGCCCGGTTTCAGAGTTGTTGTGCCATCGTTTGGAGATGATGCCGTCGGCATGTTGCGTATGGCAATGAGAAGCAAAGGATTAACATTCTTCATCGAGAACAAGTATATTTACAACCAACACTTTACCAAAGGAAGACAACCTTCACCGAACCACGTTGTACCGTTCGGGAAAGCGTGTGTTCGCAGAGAAGGTAGCGACCTCACGATAGTAGCATGGGGAACACCGATTCACTTTGCGTTACGTGTAGCGAATAAACTGCATGATGAACATCATATCGATGCCGGAAGTAATTGACTTGCGTTGTTTGAAGCCGCTTGATATGGATACGATTATCACAAGCGTGAAGAAGACAGGACGATTACTCGTGGCACACGATTGCGTTGGATTTCGAAGACGGATCGCTCGATCTGTTGGCGACCTCGCCCTTACCGCTTGAGGCCGTTGTCGCGGTGAAATCAGCCGCGCATTGGTTGGTGACCGGAGTGCCGCTGGTTCTGGTCTCGCCGGTCTTGGGGCTTTTGCTGAATTTGCAGCCTGCGGGCTATCTGTGGTTGCTGGTGAGCCTTGCAATTGGCACGCCAGCTTTGTCGGTTATCGGCGCATTTGGCGCTGCTCTGACGGTTGGGCTAAAGCGGGGCGGCCTGCTGATGAGCCTTTTGGTCCTGCCGCTTTATATGCCGACGCTGATTTTTGGCGCCGAAGTGGTAAAGCGCGGCGCGCTGGGGTTGGCTGTCGGGCTGCCGCTGGCATTGCTGGCGGCCATCACCGCGGGATCATTGGCTTTGCTGCCATTTGCGGCTGCGGCGGCAATCCGCGTTAATTTGCGATAGGGGCGAAAATGTCGATCTGGGAATATGCCAATCCAAAGCGTTTCATGCAGACTTCGGGGCTGATCTTGCCTTGGCTGAGTGCTGCCTGTGCGCTTTGTCTTGTGATCGGCCTGAGCTGGGGGTTCTTTTTCACCCCTGACGCTGACAAGTTTGGCTCGACGGTTAAGATCATTTATCTGCATGTGCCAAGTGCCCTCATGGCGACATCAGCGTGGATGATGATGCTGGTGACGAGCCTGATCTGGCTGGTGCGGCGGCATCATGTGAGCGCGCTTTCGGCGAAAGCGGCGGCGCCGGTTGGCTTTGTTTTCACGCTGATCGGTCTGGTAACGGGCGCGATTTGGGGACAGCCGATGTGGGGGACGTGGTGGGCTTGGGACCCGCGACTGACCGCGTTCTTGATCCTCGCGCTGTTCTATTTGGGGTATATGGCGCTGTGGGAGGCGGTCGAGGATAAGGATACGGCGGCCGATCTTACGTCGGTTTTGTGTATCGTCGGCTCGGTTTTCGCATTCTTGAGCCGCTATGCCGTGCTGTTTTGGAACCAAGGGCTGCACCAAGGCTCTAGCCTTTCGCTTGATAAAACCGAGCATGTGTCTGACGTCTATTGGCTGCCATTGGTGGTCTGCATTGCAGGGTTTGTGCTGTTGTTCATGGCTTTGGTGCTGTTGCGCACGCGGACAGAGATTAGGGCCCGTCGTCTGTCGGTGCTTATCACGAGGGAGCGTTTGGCATGATGCCGGAATTAGGGAAATACGCCGGAGCAGTGATCGGATCATATGCGGCGACCATTGCGCTGCTTGTGGCGCTGGTCGTTTGGTCACTGTGGCGGTCGGCCCAAACCAAACGTGCATTGGCAGAGGCCGAAGCGCGACGGAGTGCCAAGCCATGACCCGTTGGTTAATGTTCTTGCCGCCTGCGCTCTTTATCGCGCTCGCGGTCATGTTCTACGTCGGTATGCAGCGCAGCAATCCTGAGGAAATTCCCTCGGTCTACGTCGGCAAGCAGGTGCCCTCTCTCACTGGGGGGCAGCTTGGTAATTTCCCCACCGCGAGTGATGCAGATTTGCGCCGTGGCGATGTGGTTCTGGTGAACTTTTGGGCAAGCTGGTGCCCGCCCTGTCGCGCCGAAAACCCGACGCTGTTGCAGCTTCAAGCTCAGGGGATACGTATCATCGGGGTGAATATGCTAGACGATCCCGCCAATGCCCAGTCTTTCTTGGCGCAAGATGGCAACCCATTTGCCGCCGTCGATTTTGACCCTAAGGGCAAAACGCGGTTGGATTGGGGCGTCACGGCCCCACCCGAGACCTTTATCGTACTGGGCGATGGCACTGTGGCATTCAAATTCATCGGCCCGATGATTGGCAGCGACTATGAACAGCGTTTTCTTCCCGAGCTGAACAAGGCGCTTGGCCGCTGATCTCGGGCTAAGAATACAGAGGTGAAACATTTGGCCGTGGATTCTGCGAATCCACGGCCAAAATATTTGTAAACCTTGGATTATTGCTGGTTTGGGCAAACCTTACCTTTTGAAAGTCTGCGGATGCCTCAGTCTCGTTTACCTGTCGAACGGGCGGTCGTATCTCTTGGCGGTTAGAGGTGCGAAAACGAAAATGGCCCAGATTTCTCTGGGCCACGTTTTACAAAACTTAACCTAGGCTTGGCCGAGATTAACGCGATGCAAGGTCGCGCAGCACGTAGTGCAAGACACCGCCATGCTCGACGTATTCTTTTTCAATCGCCGTATCGATGCGGCACTTGATCATGATGGTTTTGACGTCACCATTTGCGAAGGTGATGGTGCAAGGCACGTTGGACAGCGGCTTGAGGTCGCCAGCAAGGCCGTCGATGCTGACCGTTTCATCGCCCTTCAGGCCAAGGGATTTGCGGGTATCACCGCCTGTGAATTCGAAAGGAATCACCCCCATGCCCACAAGGTTCGAGCGGTGAATACGCTCAAACAACTCGGCGATCACAGCCTTCACACCCAAAAGCGCTGTGCCTTTTGCCGCCCAGTCCCGCGAAGAGCCCGCGCCGTATTCGATGCCGCCAAAGATAACCAGCGGTGTGCCAGTTTCTTGATAGGCCATCGAGGCGTCGAAAATCGAGGTCTGTGCACCGTCTGGGCCGTTGGTATAGCCGCCTTCAACCCCGTCGAGCATCTCGTTCTTGATCCGGATGTTGGCAAAAGTGCCGCGCATCATTACTTCGTGGTTGCCGCGCCGCGAGCCGTAAGAGTTGAACTCCGACACTGGCACACCGCGTTCCGTCAGGTACTGACCTGCGGGATGCGTGGCTTTGAACGAACCTGCGGGCGAAATGTGGTCAGTGGTGATCATATCGCCAAGCAGTGCCAAAATCCGCGCGCCCTTGATATCCGAAATCACCCCCGGAGCCTTGGACATGCCGCGGAAGTAGGGAGGGTTTTGGATATAGGTCGATTCGGGTGGCCAGTCGTAGGTTTCAGAGTCGGTGACCTTCACAGCCTGCCACTTTTCGTCGCCCTTAAAGACGTCGGCGTATTTCTTTAGGAACGCCGCACGGGTGACGGTTGCTTCTACAAGGTCCGAGATCTCTTTGTTGGTCGGCCAAACATCGCGCAGATAGACAGGGCCATTGGTGCCCATGCCCAAAGGCTCGGTGGTCAGGTCGATGTTCATGTCGCCAGCCAGCGCGTAGGCCACAACCAAGGGTGGCGAGGCCAGATAGTTTGCGCGCACGTCAGGGCTGATACGGCCTTCAAAGTTGCGGTTACCCGAAAGAACCGCAGTTGCGACCAAATCGCCCTCAGCAATTGCAGCCGAGATCGCGGGATCAAGCGGACCAGAGTTACCGATACAGGTGGTGCAGCCATAGCCCACCAAGTTGAAGCCTACAGCGTCCAAATCATCCTGCAGGTTTGCTGCGTTCAGATACTCGGACACCACTTGCGACCCCGGTGCCAAAGAGGTCTTAACCCATGGCTTGGATTTCAGGCCCAGAGCGCGGGCTTTGCGTGCCACTAGGCCCGCACCGATCATCACGTAAGGGTTCGAGGTATTGGTGCAGGAGGTGATCGAGGCGATGACGACCTTGCCCGAAGACATAGTGAAGTCTTTGCCTTTGACGGCGACCTCTTTGTCCATCGCGCGCTTGAAGGTTGCATCCATTTCATGCGCGAAACCGGCTTTTGCGTCGGTCAGAGGCAGATAATCTTGTGGGCGTTTTGGCCCCGAGATCGCAGGCACGATGGTGCCCATGTCAAGGTGCAGCGTCGAGGTATAGATCGGGTCATAGGACTCGTCGCGCCACATGCCGTTGGCCTTGGCATAGGCTTCGACCAAGGCGATCCGCGATTCTTCGCGGCCGGTGTTGCGCAGGTAGCGCAGCGTTTCATTGTCGATCGGGAAGAAGCCACAGGTCGCGCCGTATTCCGGCGCCATGTTGGCGATCGTCGCGCGATCGGCAAGCGGCAGACGGTCCAAACCTTCGCCGTAGAACTCTACGAATTTGCTGACCACGCCGTGTTTGCGCAGCATAGCCACGACTTTGAGCACGAGGTCGGTCGCAGTGGTGCCTTCAACCATTTCGCCCGTCAGCTTGAAGCCGACGACTTCGGGGATCAGCATCGACACGGGCTGGCCCAGCATTGCGGCTTCGGCTTCGATGCCGCCTGCGCCCCAACCCAAGACCGCAAGGCCGTTCACCATGGTGGTGTGGCTGTCGGTGCCAACAAGAGTGTCAGGATAGGCGACGAGATTGCCGTCTTGGTCGGTGTCCGTCCAAACGGTTTGTGCCAGATATTCAAGGTTCACCTGGTGGCAGATACCGGTTCCTGGGGGCACAACGCGGAAGTTGTTAAAGGCGTTTTGACCCCACTTGAGGAAGACATAACGCTCCATGTTGCGTTCGTATTCGCGGTCGACGTTCGCTTGGAACGCACGTGGCGTGCCGAATTCGTCGATCATCACCGAGTGGTCGATCACAAGATCAACGGGTGCAAGCGGGTTGATCGCCTGAGCGTCGCCGCCAAGGCCCTTAATGCCGTCGCGCATCGCTGCAAGGTCAACAACCGCAGGAACGCCGGTGAAATCCTGCATCAAAACGCGCGCAGGGCGGTAAGCGATCTCGCGCGGATTTTTGCCCGCCATTTTCGCCCAATCCGCAAAGGCACGGATGTCTTCGACCGAAACGGTCTTGCCGTCTTCATAGCGCAGCATGTTTTCCAGCACGACCTTGAGCGCAGCCGGAAGCCGAGAGAAATCACCAAGGCCAGCGGCTTGCGCGGCAGGGATCGAGTAATAGGAAACAGTCTGTCCACCAGCTGTAAGGGTCTGGCGGGTTTTGGAGCTGTCGTGTCCAACGGTGACGGTCATGGAGGCCTCCTTGGGCTGCGCGTGGCTGTATTGCTTGTGCGTTGCTTATGCGAATCTCTTGCCGTAAAGGCAGGTTCTTCGCAAGGGAATCATATGGTCTTGTCGATATTGTATACAACGGTATGCCGAAAATCCAGCCCCTTCATCGTGACGCCCGCTTTACTGTAACGACACAAACGTGAAGGATCTGTAACCTTCGCTCTCAAAACCTTGATTGGTGCGATCAGGGCGAGCTGCTGTAGAAGAAAAGTCGCGAAATGAGATTGGACGAGATATGAAACGACAAATCATCTGTGGCGCACTTGGGGTTTGGTTTGCTGCGGCAGGCGCGGTGTTTGCACAGTCAGAGCAAGGTGTTGTCGTAGAGCTTTACACCTCGCAGGGGTGTTCATCCTGTCCGCCGGCAGACGCTTTGCTGGGCGAATTGGCGAAGATGCCGAACGTGTTTGGCTTGGCGCTTCACGTCGATTATTGGGATTACATTGGCTGGAAAGACACCTTTGGAAACCCACAATTTTCCGAGCGCCAAAGAAACTATGCGCGATCTGCGGGCGACAACATGGTCTACACACCGCAGATGATCATCGACGGTCAAGCGCGGATGGTCGGCAATGCGGCGCCACCCGTGAAGGCGGCGATCTCGGGGGCGCTTGAGCGGCCACGCTCGATTGACCTAAAGGTTGAGCGCAACGGCAACAAAGTAACGATTAGCGGTGTGACAAAGCAGGCTTTGGAGGCCGGTACAACTGTACAACTTGTGCATTATATCGAGTCGCAAGATGTGACCATTGAACGCGGTGAAAATGCTGGATTAACTGTGGGTTACCACAACGTTGTGACCTCGTGGCAGACGGTAGGAAACTGGGTTGGCACCGCGCCGCTGCAGCTTACCACCGATGCAGGCACGGGGCCAATCGTAGTGCTGGTTCAGCGTAATGGTCCACGGCAGGTTTTGGCTGCAGCGCGGTTAAAATAAGCTATGCCCAGCGGCGGTGGATCCAGAACCACTGTCCGGGCTTGGCTTTGACCCGTGCTTCAAGGCTTTGGGTCAAGGCGGTCGTCATTTCAAGCGCGTTGGTTTTTGCAATCGGGGCTTCGAGCTCAACGGTAAATGTGATGCCATCATCGTTGCGCGTGGCGTAAAACGGGATCAGTTCGGCGTTGTAGCGCAGGGCAAGTTCCGCCGCAGAAAGCGCAGTCTTGGCTGGTAAGCCCAGAAAATCAATCTCGCTGCCGGGCGCGCGCTGGTCAAACAGCAGAACCAACAGGCCGCCTGCCTTCAAATGACGCACAAAGCCAGAGGTGCCCGCTTGTCCCTGAGGGAAGACGGGGCCGCCAAAGGCTTCCATCGTTTGAATGTAATGCGCGTTGAAATAGGCATTGTTCATTGGGCGATACAAACCGCCAATCGTATGTCCGCGAGAAACCAAGCAGGCGCGGGCGGCCTCGTAGTTGCCAAAATGCCCCGACACAAGAATCACAGGACGACCTTCGCTTGCCGCGGCCTCTAGGGCTGCGAGGCCTTCTCCCGTTGGCGTAATGCGGGACTGGCGCTTGGTAAACTCAGCCGTCGAGTAATTTTCAATCAGGGTTCTGCCCGCATTATCAATAGCTTGTGAGGCGATCTTCTTGCGTTCTTCTAGCGGGAGGTCAGGCCAAACCATTTGCAGATTTTCTTCGGCCCGCAGCCGATATCCTGCCAGCGGCGCCACAAGTGCCCGCATGAACCAGCCCATGACAGGAACACGCCAGCGATAAGGAAGCGCCAATGCAGAACCAATCAAGCCTCGGGCGACCAAATTTTGCACGAAATCTGAGGCTTGGAATGACTGTTTCTTCATATGCTACATCTGCTGATTTTGAAGAGACATATGTGTTTTGAGCCTAGATCACAAGTCTTCCTCATCCTGAGTTAGCACGAGTTCGCCCGTAGCCTCAAGCTCGCGGATCGCGGTGATGACCGCGTTCTGCGCGTCTTCGCCGACCTTTTCTTTGACGGTGCCAAGCGCGGCCATCTCTTCGCGCAAGCCTTGAGCCATGCGCTGAGACATATTGGCGAGGATGAAATCAGAGGCGGCCTCGAGCTCGGGCTTGCCTGCACAAGAAGCAAGCGCGGTCACCAGCACGGGCTGTTCGACGCCGCGAATAACCTTCGGGACATCTCGACCAAGCACACGTTTTGGGATGTGCAGAAAAGTAAAGATCGCTTTGCGCACCGCTTGTGCAAAGCCTGCGTCCGCCTCGTCCAAGCCTCTGAGCACATCATCACGCGTCAGAGAGGCTGAGATGTTCAGAATTGCCCCCACCCGTTGCACCGGATCGGTGTCAAAGGCCTTGGGCGCAATAGAGTCCAGCTGGCTGGCTAGGGCCACGCCGATGCGTTTGACGGTATTGGGTTCGATATTGCTGGTTTGGCTGACCGCATAGGCGACGCGGCGGGCGCGATCGCCCGGCAGTTTGCCGAGAAGCTCCGCCGATTTGGCGACCGGCAGCATCGACAGCATGACGGCGGCGACTTCGATGCTCTCTTCGCTTAGAATTGGCAAAAGCCGTTCATTCGGCAGCGCATTCAGGCGTTCCCACGGGTCGGCTTTGTCGGACATGGTGATCATGCGCCGCAACCGCGAGGCTGCATTGGCCGAGATATGCCCATCCATAACGGCAAGGGCTGCTTCAATCCCGCCGGGGAAGGATAGGCCGACCTCTTCCAACTGGGCAATGAATTCCTCAAGAACGGCGGCGAGGGTTTGGCGATCAACGCTGCGCATCTGTGACATCTGATGTGTCAGCGCAGATTGCACTTGATCGGGAAGTTGGCTGATCGGGATATTTGTCCCTTCGGCCAAAAGAAACCGCACGATAATTGCGGCCTTTTCTGGTGGTGTCAGCACGCGTTGGGCTGCGACGGCGCGCTTTACCGGTTCGATGCGCGCTAAGGCGACTGCTTCTCCTGCCATGTCTATCCCCGAATCCATTCTGGTCTCGGGGATAGAATGCAGGCATTGGGTTAACGTGAGCTTACGCTCCGAAGACCCGCGCAAAAATAGTGTCGACGTGTTTGGTGTGATAGCCGATGTCGAACTTTTCCTCGATCTCGGCAGGGGTCAGAGCGGCGGTCACTTCGGGGTCGGCAAGCAGCTCGGTTTTGAAATCGGCGCCCTTTTCCCAGACCTTCATCGCATTGCGCTGGACCAAACGATAGCTGTCCTCTCGCGACACACCCGCTTGGGTCAGCGCCAAAAGCACGCGCTGTGACATGACCAGACCGCGGAATTTATTCATGTTGGCCAGCATGTTGTCAGGATAGATCACCAGCTTTTCGATCAAGCCTGCAAGGCGGTGCAGGGCGAAATCAAGCGTGATGGTGGTGTCTGGGCCAATCGCGCGTTCAACCGAGGAATGCGAGATATCGCGCTCGTGCCAAAGCGCCACGTTTTCCAAGGCTGGCACAACCGACATCCGCACCAAACGTGCAAGGCCGGTGAGATTTTCCGACAAAACCGGATTGCGCTTGTGCGGCATTGCCGAAGAACCCTTTTGACCGGGCGAGAAAAACTCTTCGGCCTCAAGCACTTCGGTGCGCTGCATATGGCGCACTTCGATGGCGATGTTTTCGATCGACGACGCAATAACGCCCAAAGTCGCGAAATACATCGCATGGCGGTCGCGCGGAATGACCTGCGTGCTGATCGGCTCTGGCTTGAGGCCAAGCATTTTGCAGACATGCTCTTCGACCGACGGGTCGATATTGGCAAAGGTGCCAACCGCGCCTGAAACGGCGCCTGTCGCGATCTCTTCGCGGGCATTGACAAGGCGCACACGGCCCCGCTCCATCTCTGCGTAGAACCGCGCGAAGGTCAGGCCCATCGTGGTCGGCTCTGCGTGGATGCCGTGGCTGCGGCCGATGCGGACGGTGTCTTTGTGCTCATAGGCGCGGGCCTTGAGAGCGGCCAAAACGCGGTCCATCGCGGTCAACAACAGGTCGGTTGCGCGCACCAGCTGCACGTTCAAGGTCGTGTCCAGCACGTCAGAAGAGGTCATGCCCTGATGCACAAAGCGCGCATCGTCCGAACCGATATGCTCGGCCAGATGGGTCAGGAAGGCGATCACGTCATGCTTGGTGACCGCTTCGATCTCGTCAATCCGCGCCACGTCGAACTTCACATCCTTGGCGCGCCACACCGCTTCGGCGTTGGCTTTGGGGATCACCCCGATCGCCGCCTGAGCGTCACAGGCATGTGCCTCGATCTCGTACCAGATGCGGAACTTTTCTTCGGGGGACCAAATGGCAACCATCTCGGGGCGAGAGTAGCGAGGAATCATAGGACAGGCCTTTCTGTGCGGGGACAAAGGGCGCTTAAACAAGCGCTTTTGCCTTAGCCGCTGGGGCGCGTCGGCGCAAGTCAGCCCTGCGCGAAATCGCGCCCGTAGGGGGGGGGCGGGAGGTCTGTTGCAAGGGTGTCAGGCTTGCAGCCTTGGGTCAAAGGGATAGCTGGTCAGGTTTTCGCAGCCCGTCTCGGTGATCAGCACTTGGTCCTCCAGCTTGATCGAGAAATCCCCACCCTCTGGTGACACCAGCGCCTCGATGCATAGCATCATGCCGGGTTTAAGCTCGTAATCAAACGCGCCCTCCACATGGCTGTCGGCATAGGATACAAGCGGCCATTCATCGCAAAGCCCGACGCCGTGCATCTTGCAAGAGTATTTCTGCTTGTCATATTGGGCCTCGAGCTGGTGCCCCTGTAGCACCAGATCGCGGATCGACACCCCGGGTTTCAGGCGCGAGAAATGGTCGTCGATATGGTCGCGGGCATGGGCAAAGGCCGCGATCATGTCGGGGCGGGGCTTTGCATCGCCAATCCACCATGTGCGGCTGATGTCGATGCACATGCCATAAGCGCCGATCAGGTCGGTATCAAAGCCGACGATCTCGTTGTTTTGCACGATGCGCGGACCACATTCTTGGAACCAAGGATTGGTCCTTGGGCCAGAGGCCAGCAGGCGGGTCTCGATCCACTCGCCGCCACGGCGGATGTTGCCGGCGTGCAGCTCTGCCCAGATCGCGTCTTCGCTGACATTGCCGAGGGGCACGTTGTGACGGGCAAAGCTCTCCATCTCGGCAATCGCGCTTTGGCAGGCGTGCTGGGCACAGCGCATGGCAAGGATTTCGTCAGGGCCTTTGATCGCACGGGTCAGCTCGGTGACCTCTTCGCCTTCTTCAACGCGAAAGCCCTTGCGCTCAAGCGCGCGCAGGCCCGAGACCATGATCTTATCCACCGCAAGGCGACGGTTGCTGCCAGCATGGGCGCGCATCACCTCGTCGACTTGGTTGGCAAAGCTGTGGGCGGCCTCGTCGCTTTTGTCTCCGGTCGCAAAATAGAAAAACGACGCGCCCGAGCGGACTTCGGCAACCAGCGGGTTAAAGGACAAAAGAAAGGCCGCGCTTTTATATTCCCACACCACCATATGCCCGTCGGCGCAGAGCAGGCAGGCCCGAAACGGGTTGTGGCTGTTCCAAAGCTGCATATTGGTCGTGTCGGTCGCATAGCGGATGTTCATCGGGTCGAACATCAAAATCCCGCCCATATCGCGGTCGACCAAGGCTTGGGTCAGCCGTTTCCAGCGGTAGTCGCGCATATTGGCAAGGTTGGGCAGGATCAGCCCTGCGGCCTGCCATTCGGCAAAGGCCAGTTGGGTCGGGCCGATCTCGATCCGGTCGTTGTCGTTGGGGCTGCCGTCGCCCAGCGTGGCGCCTCGGTTGGGATCAATCTTGCGGCGGTCGGCATAGTGATCGGACATGGCGCTTTCCCTGACTGTTGACTGGCTTTAACAATGCGCGAAGCGGGCAGGGCGGCTTGGTCTTCTGCGACATGGGGTGTCGTATTCCACTGGGGCCATCGACTTGTGCCGATCTGAGCGAAGGCCCCGAACGAAGGAGGATGCAGTGATCTTGCAGGATGCGTTGCCAATGCTGGCATGGATGGACCCGCGGCTGTCGCGGCTTCCGGGTATTCAGCCTGTGACCGATGACAGTTGGTTGGTGGTCGATGAGGTGTTTGCGGCGCAGATGGCCGAGCGGGATCGCCTGATCGCGCAGATGCCCGAGCGGGTGATCGGGATGCTGCCAGAGGCCGCGGCGGCTGTTGCAGAGCTTTATGCCACCGTTTTGGCGAAACTGGCGCGGACTGCGGGGTATCGCGTCGGGACGGGCGAGGTGATGCGGCCCGATGGCGTCGTGATTGCCTTGGACGCGGGGGCGCCGCTGCACACGCTGGGGCGGTTGGTGCAAGAGGACCTCTGCGTGATGCTGCCACAAGCGGGCACGCATATCTTGGCGGCAGCGGTGCTGTGCTTTCCGGCAAGCTGGACGCTGTCGGAAAAACTCGGCCGCTCGATGCTGGGGATCCATACGCCCGTACAAGAGTATGACGGTGATCTGGCCAAGCGCGTGCAGCGGCTGTTCGACGCCATTCGCCCAGAGCAACCGCTGTGGCGGATGAATTACAACATCTATGCCGATGCCACCCTGTTTCACCCCAAGAGCGAAAGCGACCCGCATTCGGTGCGGCGTGCGGGCAAATACGTGCGATCAGAGCGGCAGTGCCTGCTGCGGTTGCCGCAGACTTCGGCGGTGCTGTTCAGCATTCACACCTATCAAGTGGCGCTGGACGGGCTTGCCGCTGATGAGCGCGCGGCTTTGGTCGCCAAGGGCAAGCTCTTGGCGCTTTAGCCTGCGCGCCAAATCACTGTGCGTGCGTCGCCTGCCATGTCAGCACTGGCCGACCACCGATGATCTGCATGGAGCTGCTTGGCTCGGGCGTAGGATAGAGAGCTGCGCGCAGGCGGGCAAGTTCGGGGTCGCGGCCTGTCAGCTTTGGTTGGGGAGGGCGCGCGCAAGTGCTGTCAAGCTGGCGGCGTTGCTCAAACCCCCGCGACAGCAATTCCGAGAGACGTTGCACATCTTGGAGCGCCGCCCGCGAGCGGAATTCTTGGGGCGAGAGAGGCGATGTCTCGCACAGGCGCTCGAGGAAATCTTGCCGCACGGCTTGCGGGGTTTCGTGCCAGAGGATGGCATCCGCCTGCAACCGCATCATCAGCTTTTCCGCCAAGCGCGAGCAAAGCGCCGAATGTTTGGTGCTGCTGAGATGGCGGGTCGGCTGGGGCGCAATGTCCGAAGGCCCGACCGAGACGCATAGAATCGCGGCAAGTTCAGGACGTGGCGCCTCATGGCAGGCAAGGGTGATGCGTGTGCCGGGCATCTCGAAGGTCACCGCCTCATCGTCCAGCCATTCACGGGTGAATTCGGTGGTCTTAAAGCGGCTTAGCAGCCCATCTAGGTCACGCACAAGGCTGCCGAAATTAAAGGTCGGCGCCGAATTGAAAACAAGCTCTGCAATCGTTGTGAACTGAAGTGATACTGCCTCGGACATCTTGGTTTCCCCAACATTGATTTGAGAAATACCTAAGCCGCGAATGTGCCCAGTTGCTGGTCAGAATGTGGCGTTAACGAGTTATTAACCTTTTGGGCGACAAAAAGATCGGGCGTGGAAATGAAAAGGCCGCCCGAAGGCGGCCTTTCCAACGATGTTTCTGCGATTAGCAGGAATAGTACATCTGATACTCGATTGGGTGTGGCGTATGCTCGTAAGCATAAACTTCTTCCCACTTCAGGCCCATGTAGGCTTCGAGCATTGGACGGGTGAACACGTCACCTGCCAACATGAAGTCCATATCGGCTTCCAAGGCTTCCAGAGCTTCGCGCAGCGAACCACAAACGGTTGGGATTGCTGCCAATTCTTCTGGTGGCAGATCATAGAGATCTTTGTCAGAAGCTGGACCTGGGTCGATTTTGTTTTTGATGCCGTCAAGGCCAGCCATCATCAGCGCTGCAAAAGCCAAGTATGGGTTTGCTGCTGGATCTGGGAAGCGCGCTTCGACGCGCTTTGCTTTAGGCGATTCCGTCCACGGAATACGAACGCAGCCCGAGCGGTTGCGTGCCGAATACGCGCGCAGAACTGGTGCTTCGAACCCAGGGATCAAGCGCTTGTAGCTGTTGGTCGAAGGGTTGGTCAGCGCGTTCAGCGCCTTCGCGTGCTTCAAGATACCACCGATGAAATACAGCGCTTCTTGGCTGAGATCGGCGTATTTGTCGCCCGAGAACAAAGGCTTGCCCTCTTTCCAGATCGACATGTTCACGTGCATGCCCGAGCCGTTGTCGCCCTTCATTGGTTTTGGCATGAAGGTAACAGTCTTGCCATAGGCGTGCGCCACGTTGTGGATCACGTATTTGTATTTCTGGATGTTGTCGGCTTGCTCGACCAGACCGCCAAAAATCATGCCAAGTTCGTGCTGGCAGGTGGCGACTTCGTGGTGGTGCTTGTCAACTTTGATGCCGATCCGCTTCATGGTCGAGAGCATCTCGCCGCGAAGGTCTTGGGCTTCGTCAACTGGGTTCACAGGGAAGTAGCCGCCCTTGTGGCCCGCGCGGTGGCCGTAGTTGCCGCCTTCGGTTGCCGAGTCGGTGTTCCAAGCTGCCGCTTCAGCGTCGATCTGATACGACACTTTTTGCGGCGTGACCGAATAGCGCACGTCGTCAAAGATGAAGAATTCTGCTTCTGGGCCGAAATAGGCGGTGTCGCCAATGCCCGAAGATTTCAGATAGGCTTCAGCCTTTTTCGCGATCTGGCGCGGGCAACGATCATAGGCTTCGCCTGTGTCGGGCTCGACCACGTCGCAATGCACGCAGAGGGTTTTCTCAGCGTAGAAGGGGTCCATATAGACCGACGACGCGTCTGGCATGAGTTTCATGTCCGACTGATCGATCGACTTCCAGCCCGCGATGGACGAGCCGTCAAACATGAAGCCTTCTTCAAAGAAGTCCTCATCCACAAGGTCGGTGACCAAGGTGACGTGCTGAAGTTTGCCTTTAGGATCGGTAAAACGAATATCGAGATACTCGATCTCTTCGTCCTTGATCAGTTTCAGAGCTTTTGCAATCGCGCTCATCATGCTGCCTTTCGTTTGGGTTTCGTTGTGGCGGGACATGGCAAAACCAGACCCTCCGGTGTTCGGTATCAGACCGCGTCGTCGCCGGTTTCGCCGGTGCGGATACGGATAGCTTGCTCGACGGGCGAGACAAAGATCTTGCCATCGCCGATTTTGTCGGTGCGGGCAGCGGAAATGATGGCTTCAATCGCAACATCGACCATGTCGTCGGTCAACACCACTTCGATCTTCACTTTGGGCAGAAAGTCGACGACGTATTCTGCACCACGGTAAAGCTCGGTATGGCCCTTTTGGCGACCAAAGCCTTTGACCTCGGTGACGGACAGGCCTTGGATGCCAGCTTCTTGCAGGGCTTCTTTCACTTCGTCCAATTTGAACGGTTTGATGATCGCCTCGATTTTCTTCATGGCCGACTCCCCGAAATTCTGCATCTTGAGGGTAGTGACCATTTTCGCGGCGCAGCTTCAATTGACCTAGCTCAAGCAGGGGGCAAAGGGGGTTGGAAAAAACATATCGTGATTAAAATTTAGGCATAGAGTCAATATTTAGAGCTGTTTAAGAACGGAATCGGGGCGATTGATGCAAAAAGTGCTAACAGCGATGCAGATGCGCGCGTTTGAAGCGGTTGCGATTGCCAGCGGAGCGACCACGGGGCTTGATCTGATGGAGCGGGCGGGGCTTGGGGTGGTCGAGGCGGTTTTGCAGGCCTGGCCCGAGCTTGCATCGGGGGCGCGGCGGGCGGTGGTGCTTTGCGGGGCAGGCGGCAATGGCGGCGACGGCTATGTGATTGCGCGGCGGCTGTCAGCACTTGGCTGGTCGGTGGTGGTGGGGCAGGTCAGCCCGCCCATGTCCGCCGATGCGCAAGAGATGGCCGCGCGCTGGCAGGGCGAGGTGCGGGCGGTCTCGGCGCTTGGGGCCGGTGACTTTGACGCGGCGGATCTGTGTTTTGATGCGATCTTTGGAACGGGGCTTGGGCGCGAGGTCTCTGGCGAGGTCTGTGCAGTGTTGGCGCTGGCGGGCAAGGCGCGCTGCCGCTTGGTTGCGGTGGATATCTTATCGGGCGTATGCGCGGATTCGGGGCGGCTTTGGATGGCGGCAGAGGTCATCGCCGCGCCCGTGGATATGACCGTGACCTTTCACTGCGCCAAGCGCGGGCATTTTCTGGATGCGGGCGGGTTTTTAGCAGGACCGCTGCGGGTGGTTGATCTGGGGCTGGGGGATACACTGCCAAGTCCGCGGGTTGCAGAGTTGGTGTCCCTGCCAGCCCGCGCCCTGAGCAAGCGGCAGGGGCACAAGTTCAGCCACGGTCATGCGCTGATCTTGGCGGGCGGTGTCGGGCAGGGCGGCGCGGCCCGGCTGGCGGCACGGGCGGCGTTGCGGATCGGGGCGGGGCTGGTGACGCTGGCCTGCCCGCCCGAGGCTTTGGCCGAGAACGCAGCGCGGCTGGATGCGGTGATGCTGCGGCCCGTGGCGGATGCGAAGGCTTTGCGGCAGGTTTTGGAGGACAAACGGATCACGGCGCTCTGCCTTGGTCCGGGGTTGGGGATTGCGCGGGCCGAGCGGCTGTTGCCACTGGCGTTAGATCGGGCGGTTGTGTTGGATGCCGACGCGCTGACGGCGCTTGCGGCGCGCGCTGATGGGTTTGCGGGGCTGCATGCGGCTTGCGTGCTGACGCCACACGCGGGCGAATTTGCGCGGCTGTTCCCGAACTTGGCGGCGCGGCTTGCAGAGCCCATGGGGCAGGGTTCGGCCTTTTCCAAAGCGGATGCCGTTTGCGAGGCCGCAGCGCGGGCGGGCTGTGTGGTGCTGTTCAAGGGCGCTGATACCGTGATTGCAGCACCAGATGGCCGCTGCGCCATCAGTGCCGCCTTTAACGAACGGGCGGCGCCTTGGTTGGCGACCGCTGGGGCGGGTGATGTTTTGGCGGGAATGATCACTGGGCTGTTGGCGCGCGGGTTTAGTGCGTTCGATTCGGCCTGCTATGGCGCTTGGCTGCACGTCGAGGCCGCCCGCGTCTTTGGTGCGGGGCTGATTGCCGAGGATTTGCCAGAGGCGCTTGTGCCGGTTCTAAGGCGGCTGGAGGCTTAGGCGGTGACAGGGGCCGCTACGGGGCAAGAGAGTTCAAGCGCGCTGGCATAGATCACGGCAGCCTCGTCGAAATGCAGGGTAAAGACGCGCGCCTGTGCAAGCGTCTCAGCCCGGATGAACTGCCCGTCGACCAACTTGTGCGCCGCGATCATCGCCGAAGCCTGACCGCTGATCGCCTTTGCGCGCCAGTCACGCACCAGAATCGCCTGCTCTGATCCAAGCACCACATCGGCTTCGGGGGCGTCATGCCCCAAAACACCCGCCATGATTCGAACCACTTTCAGGTCTTTGACCACGGTTGCCGTGACGCCAACCAGCTTGCGCGCACCGTTGCGGGTGATGATCCGGTCGCCAGCGGCTAGATATTCCACCGGAATTTCGCCATCCAAGGTCAAAACCGTGGTGCCCATCACCAAGCCTTGGGGGCGCAAACGGGTCGCATTGGTGGCGATTTGCGTGGTGTTCACAGCAAGCATTGGCACATCCCTTTGATTGAAACCCGTTGGCAATAAGGCCGTAACCCCATCTTGCGGCCAACTGTGGCAAGATTGCGTTAAGCCTGTGGCCATTGCGTGAATGGACAGTTGCAGCTTGTTTTCACTTTTCCTCTCGCTTCCCCCGCGAGGCTTTGCTAGAAGGGCGCGGATTTCAAGACGCAGATCGCCGCTTTTGGGTGGGGGTTTCGTGTCTTGTTGAGTTATGCGGGTATGGCGAAATTGGCAGACGCACCAGATTTAGGTTCTGGCGCCGCAAGGCGTGGGGGTTCAAGTCCCTCTACCCGCACCATAGGTTGATGAGAAGGACGAAGATATGCAGGTCACCGAAACCCTGAAAGACGGCTTGAAGCGCGCCTACACCATCACGGTGACCGCTGCCGAGTTGGACGCGAAAGTACAAGCGAAACTGCTCGAAGCGCAGCCCGAAGTCGAAATCAAAGGCTTCCGCAAGGGTAAAGTGCCATTGGCAATCCTGAAAAAGCAGTTCGGTCAGCGCATCATGGGCGACGCCATGCAAGACGCGATCGACGGCGCGATGAAAGAGCATTTCGAAGCAACTGGTGACCGTCCTGCGCTGCAGCCCGACGTCAAAATGGTTGACGGCGAAACCTGGAAAGAAGGCCAAGACGTGGTCGTTGAGATGAGCTACGAAGCTTTGCCTCCGATCCCAGAGCTTGACGCAAGCAAAATCGCTTTGGACCGCTTGGCTGTGAAAGCAGACGAAGCATCGGTTGAAGAAGCATTGAAGAACCTTGCTGAAACCGCACAGAACTTCCAGCCACGTGGCAAAGGCCGTGCGGCGAAAAAAGGCGACCAAGTTGTCATCGACTTTAAAGGTTCGGTAGACGGCGTGCCTTTTGAGGGCGGCGCTGGCGAAGACTATCCTTTGGTTCTGGGTTCGAACTCGTTCATTCCTGGCTTTGAAGACCAGCTGATCGGCGCTGTTGCTGAAACCGAAGTTTCGGTCAACGTGACCTTCCCAGCTGAATACGGTGCTGCGCATCTTGCTGGCAAAGACGCTGTGTTTGCTTGCACCATCAAAGAAGTCAAAAAGCCAGTTGCGGCTGAAATTGACGACGAGATGGCGAAAAAGTTCGGCGCAGAAGACTTGGCTGGCCTCAAAGGTCAAATCGCCGAGCGTCTGGAAGAAGAGTACAAAGGCGCAGCCCGCGCTGTGATGAAGCGCTCGCTGCTTGATCAGTTGGACGCACAGGTTAAATTTGACCTGCCGCCAGCTTTGGTTGAAGCAGAAGCTGCGCAAATCGCGCACCAGCTGTGGCACGAAGAGCACCCCGAAGTGCACGATCACAACCACGGCAACGTCGAAACCACCGAAGAGCACAAAACCTTGGCAGAGCGCCGCGTGCGTTTGGGCTTGGTTCTGGCTGAAATCGGCCGCAAAGCTGAAGTCACCGTGACCGATGCCGAGATGACCCAAGCCGTTCTGTCGCAAGCGCGTCAGTATCCAGGCCAAGAGCGTCAGTATTTCGAGTTCGTGCAAAAGAACCCGCAAATGCAGCAGCAGCTTCGCGCGCCAATCTTTGAAGACAAAGTTGTCGATCACATCGTGGCAGCTGCCAAGGTGACCGACAAAGAAATCTCCAAAGAAGAGCTGCAAAAGCTGGTTGAAGCTTTGGACGAAATGTAATCGGATAAACCGATCACGCGATAGGGCCGCCTTTCGGGGCGGCCTTTTTCTTTTGAAAGAGGGTTTGCCATGCCAGAATTTTTGCCAGATCTGCCCGTCGAAGGCATCCTTGAATGCCTCAAGCGCTCGCCCGGGCACGAGATCCGCACGGGTAAGTTTGACAGCCCCGAATCCTCGGCGGCTTTGGTGGCAAATGCGTTCGGCTGGTTCCTGAACCGTCCGCTGGTCTTGCCGCCTTTGCCGAATGTGCCCGCAGGTCAGGTCGAGACCGTGACGCTTGAAGCAGAGATGCGCTATCCTTGGAAGGGCGGGCGTCAGCCTTGGCTGGACGTTGGGATTGAGACCTCGACCACCTTGATCGGGGTGGCCAGCCGTCGCTATCAGCCGTTCCGTCCGGGCAAAGTGCAGGGTTTCTCCGAGTTGGTTGACCGTCCCGAATGGCGTCAGACGATGGGCGCCTATACCAAAATGCGCGATGACCTTGTGTCAGGCAAAGTTGATTTCGACGCAGTTGATGCGGTTGGGCTGATCAAGCAGGCCTATGGCATCCAGACCCGCGCGGAAAAGCGGGCTGTTGGGGGCGTTTTGGTCTATCTTTATGCCGAACCGAAAACTTGGGCCTCGGGAAAACCTGTCGATCCAGCGCGGATTGTGCAGCACCAAAAAGAGCTTGCCAAGTTTGCGCGTATGGTTGCGGGCGATGCGGTGGTGTTTGTGCCGTTGCGCTGGGAAGACCTGTTGAAGCAGTGGACGAAAGTGCCTGCCCTCGAATCCCATGTCGCCAATTTGCGCGAGAGGTTTGGCCGTCTGGGCTAAGCTCTTTGCTTGGCGCGGTGCTCGCGCCACAACACAAACAGGCCGGCAGCAGAAATGATACTGATGCCGAGCCACCCCACGGGGGTTGGCCAGTCGGCGAAAAACACCCAGCCGTAGATCACCCCCCAAATCATCGCAGTATATTCGAATGACGCAACAATGCTGGCCTCGCCCATGCGGTAGGCTTGGGTCAGCAGTGTCAACGCGATCGCTGCAATCACCCCGCAGGTGCACATCAGCGCAAGGTCTTGCGGTGTTGGCGTCACCCAAGCGCGGGTCAGAAAGGCGAGGCTTTTGTGGGTCGCACCCTCGAACTGGCCTGCGCCAAAAACCAAGGACAGCAGGCCCGCGCAGAGCAGGAACACCGCATTGCCCCAAAACGCCATCGCAGCAGCGGTCTCGGTTCGGCCCAGCTGCCGCGCGCTGATCATCGCCAAAGCATAGGTCGCAGCGGCCCCGACAGCCAGAAAGGCGGCCCAGTCGAACAGATCGGTTCCGGGGCGCGCCATCAGCACCACGCCGCCAAACCCGACGGCGACGGCGATCCAACGCGGTTTGCCCACGCGCTCGCCCAGCATTGGGACTGAGAGCAGGGTGATGAAAAGGGGCGCCGCGAAAAACAGGGCAACGACAGTCGCAATCGGGAGAGCCGCCAGCGCCAGATAATAGAGCGTATAGGGCGCAAAGACCACAAAGCCCCGCCCGATCATCTTGAGCATCCCGCGCGTAAACAGCGTCTGCAAACCGCCGTCATAGTGGACCAGCAGCGCCATCAGCGGCATCGCAGTGAGGCTGCGAAAGACCATGGCTTGGCTGAGAGGATAGCCGTCCGACAACAGCTTTAGGATCAGATCTTGCACGGAAAACAGCGCGATACCTGCCACAAGCAAGGCAATCGCCCGCAGATTTTGTGGGATAGCGGGGGCGGAGATCGTGGTCATGGGCTGCCTCGGATGGAATTCACGCGAGGGTGTGGCAGGAACCCGCTTTGGTCTGCGTCAATTGCGACACCTGACGGGGAGAATGTCGTACCGCATCATTTGCCCTGCGGTCTGAGGCGGTTTGGCGGGCGCGCGATGGCGGGCGGCCATGAAAAAACCGCGCAAGGTTGCCCTTACGCGGTTTTCTTTGCGGTCTCGATGCGAGATTAGTCGCGGCCGAGGTCTTCGTCGCCCTGAGCAGCGCCCATTTCGTCGAAGAGGTTCGCGATTTCGAATTCGGCTTCGGCTTCTGCCTCTGCTGCGAGTTCTTGGATCGACTTGCCCGAAGCCTGAAGTTCTGCTTCTTCAACCGAACGTGCAACGTTCAGGCTGAATTTCACAGTGACTTCTGGGTGCAGGATGACCGAAACAGTGTGCACGCCAAGCTCTTTGATCGGACGATCAAGAGTGACTTGCGCACGGTTCACAGTGATACCGCCAGCGGTTGCAGCATCAGCTGCGTCGCGGGTGGTAACCGAACCATAGAGCGCACCCGAATCGGAAGCCGAGCGGATGACGATATAGGTTTGACCGTCGAGGGTCGCGCCGAGAGCTTCTGCCTCTTTGCGGGTCTCGAGGTTGGTTGCTTCGAGTTGAGCTTTTTTGACTTCGAACGCTTTCACGTTCTGGTCGTTGGCGCGAAGCGCCTTGCCCTGTGGAAGCAGGAAGTTACGTGCGTAGCCGTCTTTGACGTTGACGACTTCGCCCATTTGGCCAAGCTTGGCCACGCGCTGAAGAAGGATAACTTGCATGTGTCAGATCCTCACTTCACTGCATAGGGCAGGAGGGCGAGGAAACGTGCACGCTTGATGGCCTGAGCCAATTCGCGCTGCTTCTTAGCCGAAACTGCTGTGATACGCGATGGCACGATTTTGCCACGCTCGGAGACATAGCGCTGAAGAAGGCGCGTGTCTTTGAAGTCGATTGCCGGAGCATTGTCACCCGAGAAGGGGCAAACCTTGCGGCGGCGGAAGAATGGTTTATTCGCCATGGTTTATGAACCTTTCCTGAGGCTTGAGATCAACGACGCGGGCCGGACGGACGCTCGCCGCGGTCACCACCGAAGGAAGGACGCTCGCGACGTTCGCCGCCAAAGCCACCCTCGGAACGCTCGCCACGCTCACGGTCGTCACGCTTTTGCATCTGGACCGAAGGGCCCTCTGCATGCACGTCAACCTTGATCGTCAGCACGCGCATGACGTCATCATGCAAGCGCATCAGGCGTTCCATTTCCTGCACTGCCGACGAAGGAGCGTCGGTTTTCAGCAGGGCATAGTGACCCTTGCGGTTCTTGTTGATTTTGTAGGCCATCGTTTTGACGCCCCAGTATTCATGCTCGACGACTTTGCCGCCGTTGTCAGCAAGAACTGTGGAGAAGTGTTCGATGAGGCCTTCGGCCTGCGCGGTGGAAAGATCCTGACGCGCGATCATAACATGCTCGTAAAGCGGCATGTGTGCTCCGATCTGTCTGTTGTGGCGCATTTCATAGGACGGGCAACACTTTCCAAGGCCCGTCCACGAGAGGCTGCGCCGTTTCATGGATATTTGGAAAGATGGGGCCTTATACGTTGAATTGCTGCAGATGCAAGGGGGCGCGTGGCTGTGCATGGGCGCGCACGTTATGTTTACTGGCTCTGAATTGCTGTCTGCGGCGTTTTGCGAAACAAACGGGGCAAGCCGGAACGTCCCGGTTGTTGAAAACATGGAGTTTTGTGATGATCCGTTTTACCTCTGCCGCTTTGGTCGCAGCGCTGTTCGCAGCCCCAGCCTTTGCAGCCCCTGAAAAATACAGCCTCGACCCAAGCCACAGCCAGATCGTGTTCAGCTATAACCACCTGGGCTTTTCGACCACAACCGGGATGTTCTCGGGCTTTGATGGCGAGATCATGTTCGATCAAGAAGACCCAGCGGCATCCAGCGTGAAGGTGTCCTTTCCGGTGAAGTCGATGATGACCGGCTGGCAAGAGCGGTTTGACCATTTCATGACCGCTGACTTCTTCGGGGCGACCGATGAGGATATGGTCACCTTTACCTCGACTTCGATCGAAGTGACGGGGGAGAAGACCGCGAAAATCGCCGGCGATCTGACGATGAACAAGGTCACCAAGCCGGTTGTGCTGGACGCCGTGTTGAACCAAGTCGGCGAGCATCCAATGGCCAAAGCGCCTTGGGCGGGCTTTAGCGCCACGACGACCGTGCTGCGCAGCGACTTTAACCTTGGCCAGTTCGCCCCCTATGTGAGCGATGAAGTTGCGATCAACATCTCGATCGAAGCCAGCAAAGACAAGTAATCTTTGCCACAGAATGCAAAAGGCCGCTGGAACATCCCAGCGGCCTTTTTGTTTGTGCGCCTTGTGGATTATCGGCGGGTGGCGGTGAGGGCGACTTTGACCGTGACGCCAAAGCCGACGGTGGTCTCATCGCTATAGGTGCTGCCAATTCCGAAATCGCGCCGATCAAGCGTTGTTTCAGCGCTCAGCGTGGCAGTATCGCCAGTGATCTGCAAATCCAGCGGCAGGGTGACCGCGACGGAGGCACCGTGCAAATCAAGCGTGCCGATGGCGACATAGCCCTGACCCTCGGGTTGGATAGTGGCGTCAAAGCGCGCGGTGGCAAAGGTCTCGGTGTCAAAGAAGTCGGCGGATTTGGCTTGGGTGGTAACGCCGCCGAGATCAAGCGAGGTCAGGTCAATTTCGACGGCCACGCTGCCGTTTTGGCCTTGGGTCGCGGTGGGCTCGAATTGGATATCTGCGGTCCAGTTGGCAAAGTGGCCCTCAATCGGCGCGCCCATTTGTTGCACGGTAAAGCTAAGGTCGCCGCTTTGCACCGCCCAGTTGCCGCCTTGGGAGGCTGCAGCGGTGACGTTGGTGGTGGGGGCGGGCTGTGCGGGCGTCAAGCTATAGGCGATGCCTGCGCCAATTGCATAGATCGCAAAGGCTGCAATCATTGGCAGGCGCGAGGGTTTGGGTTGGGGGCTGGTGCCGGCTGCGGTGCCTTTGGTCATGCGGGCAAGGGTTGCGTCGCGGTCAATCAGCTGATGCTTGAGCGCGCCTGCGATGTGCAAGATGATCGAGGCGAACAGCAGCTTGGTAAACAACCAATGCGCAGAGCTGAACAGCGCGGCTGTGGCTTCGGATTTTGGCACCAGCGGCAGGTTTTGGCCAAAGGGCCAGAGGATCGGCGCAAAGCCCGAGGTGGCGGCATGATGGATCCAACCTGTCAGCGGCACGGCCAGCAGGGATATATAAAGCAGCCAGTGGATAACGGCAGCGAGCAGGGTCTCGGCACGTTTTTCGGGGTGCAGGGGGACGGGATGGGTTTGGCCGAGCGCCCAAAGGATACGGGTGAGGCCCACCAAGAACGCCGCGACGCCCAGCGTTTTGTGCAGCGAGAAAAGCGTGGTCTTGGTGGCAATCTGCGCGGCATCGGTGGCCATGTCATTGGCGATTATGCCAAGGGGAATCGCGGTGAGAATCAGTAGGGCAGTCAGCCAGTGCAGGGTGCGGGTGACGCTTCCATAGCGGGTGGCGGTGTTGGAACGGGGCATTTGGGTCTCTTTTGTTATTTCGGCCAAATTAACAGCTTTTGCGGGGTTGGGAACCTTGGGGCGCGCACAAGGGATGTGCGCGGGCGTTGCACGGCGGCTTTGGATTGGGTAAGCCAGAGCCAACAATAAGGAGCGCAAGATGAGCAGAGCATTCGTATTTCCGGGCCAAGGGGCGCAGACCATCGGGATGGGGCGCGCGCTTGCCGAGGCTTATCCGGCGGCAAAGGCGGTCTTTGACGAGGTGGATGATGCCTTGGGTGAAAAGCTGTCGACGCTGATCTGGGATGGCGCGATTGAAGAGCTGACACTGACCCAAAATGCCCAGCCTGCGTTGATGGCGACCTCGATTGCGGCGCTCCGGGCGCTGGAGGCCGAGGGCATCAAGATCACCGAGGCTGCGGATTTCGTGGCAGGGCACAGCTTGGGCGAGTATTCGGCGCTTTGCGCGGTTGGGGCCATCGGGCTTTCGGACACGGCGCGGCTGCTGCGTATTCGCGGCCAAGCGATGCAAGAGGCGGTGCCTGTTGGCATTGGCGCCATGGCGGTGCTGCTGGGTTTGGATTTCGCCACAGCAACCGAAGTCGCCGCCGAAGCTGCGGGCGATGAGGTCTGCCAGGCGGCCAATGACAACGACCCGTTGCAGGTGGTTGTGTCGGGTCACAAGGCGGCGGTCGAGCGCGCTTTGGAGATCGCCAAGGCGCGCGGAGCCAAGCGGGCGATGTTGTTGCCAGTGAGCGCCCCGTTCCACTGCAGTTTGATGCAGCATGCGGCGGCGGTGATGACCGAGGCCTTGGCGGCGGTTGTCGTGTCGGCGCCAAGCCTGCCCGTGGTTGTCAACGTGCGCGCCGAAGCCGTCACCGAGCCAGACCGGATTCGCGGGCTGTTGGTGGCGCAGGTCACGGGCTCTGTGCGGTGGCGCGAATCCGTGCAGTGGTTGGAGACCGCAGGCGTCACCGACTACTGGGAGATCGGCGCTGGCAAGGCTTTGTCCGGCATGATCAAGCGGATTGCCGCAGGCGCGACCACGCGGGCGATCGGCACGCCGGAAGATGTGATTGCGGCCAAGGGCTAGTTTAGAACAAAGTGCGGCGTTTGTGTCGGCTTGGGAAGGATGACGATGTTTGATTTGACGGGAAAGACGGCGCTGGTCACGGGCGCTTCGGGAGGTATCGGCGGCGAAGTGGCGCGGGCGCTTTATGCGGCTGGGGCCAAGGTTGCGCTGTCGGGCACGCGTATCGAGCCGTTGCAGGCCTTGGCGGCAGAGCTGGGGGAGCGGGCCTTTGTGGTGCCGTGCAATCTGAGCGACATGTCGGCGGTCGATGCGTTGCCAAAGGCTGCGGCCGAGGTGATGGGCTCGGTCGATATTCTGGTAAACAATGCCGGGATTACGCGCGACAACCTCTTTATGCGCATGTCGGATGAAGAGTGGCAGGCGGTGATCGACGTCAACCTGACGGCGGTGTTCAAGCTGTCGCGCGGTGTGCTGCGCGGCATGATGAAGGCGCGCTGGGGGCGCATCATCAATATCACTTCGGTGGTCGGGCACTCTGGCAATCCAGGTCAAGCCAACTACGCGGCGGCCAAAGCGGGCGTGCTGGCGATGTCGAAGTCGCTGGCCCAAGAGGTCGCAAGCCGCAACATCACAGTCAACTGTGTGGCGCCGGGTCTGATCGAGACCGCAATGACCGAAAAGCTGAATGACGAGCAACGCGAAAAGATCCTTGTAGGCGTGCCAGCAGGGCGCATGGGGCAACCGCAAGAAATTGCCGCGGCTGTGCTGTATCTGGCCTCGCAAGAAGCGGGCTATGTCACGGGGGCAACGCTGCATGTGAATGGTGGCGGCAACATGTCGTAAAGGGTTTGGGCAAGGGCTTTGAAAGCATTTGCCTAATCGCAGCGCGCTTGCTATAGCCGCGCTGCAATACACCGAGAGCCGATTTGGTTAGCGGTGCCCTGCCTGTTGCGGGGACGAGCGCTCCAGTTTCGGGGCAGGGAAAAGGCCGGGGGAAACCCCTAAACGTTATAAGGAAAGAACATGAGCGACATCGCTGATCGTGTAAAGAAGATCGTCGTCGAGCATCTGGGCGTCGAAGCTGAGAAAGTGACCGAGACCGCATCGTTCATCGATGATCTGGGCGCAGACAGCCTTGATACCGTCGAGCTGGTTATGGCTTTCGAAGAAGAGTTCGGCATCGAGATTCCGGATGACGCTGCAGAGACCATCCAGACCTTTGGCGACGCAGTGAAGTTCATCTCTTCGGCTGCTTAATCCAAGTCTTTGGTTTAACGAAAAGGCGCTCCTCTGGGGCGCCTTTTTGTTTGTGCGATTGCAGGATTGGACGCGGCAGCCGACCAAAGGGGGCTCGATGCCCCCTGAGGTCGGTTTTATCGCCGCGGGCGGCAGAATTCGGGCCGTTTGCGTGCAATTTTGGGCGGCAAATGGTGTCATCCAAAGCCCATTGTTGCGCAAGATGCAGGGGCCGTGTATCAGGCGGCCAAGAACATTGGTCGAATTTGGGGGCAGAATATGCGTCGTGTTGTCGTAACGGGTCTTGGGATGGTCACGCCGCTGGCTTGTGGCGTGGAAGAAACTTGGAGCCGTCTGATTGCAGGTCAGTCCGGCGCGGGGCCGATTACGCGCTTTGATGCCAGCAATGTGGTCACGCAATACGCCTGCGAAATCCCCTTTGGCGATGGCAGCAATGGCACCTTCAATCCCGATGACTGGATGGAGCCCAAAGACCGTCGCAAGGTTGATGACTTCATTCTTTACGGTATGGCAGCGGCAGTGCAAGCCGTGCGCGATTCCGGTTGGGAGCCCAAAACCGAAGAAGATCGTTGCCGCACGGGCGTGATGATCGGCTCGGGAATTGGTGGTTTGACCTTGATCGCCGAGACCGCGGTTCTGATCAAGGAAAAGGGGCCCAAGCGGGTCTCGCCGTTCTTTATTCCTGGGTCGCTGATCAACTTGATTGCGGGGCAGGTCTCGATCCGCTTTGGCTTTAAGGGGCCGAACCATGCGGTTGTCACGGCGTGCTCGACGGGCGCGCATGCGATTGGCGATGCGGCACGTCTTATCATGTGGGGCGATGCTGATGTGATGGTGGCAGGCGGGGCCGAGGCACCGATTTCCGAGATTGGCATTGCGGGCTTTAACGCCTGCAAAGCTTTGTCGACCAAGCGTGGCGAAGATCCAACCAAGGCCAGCCGCCCTTATGATGCCGACCGCGATGGTTTTGTGATGGGCGAAGGCGCGGGCGTGGTAGTGCTTGAGGAATACGAGCATGCAGTGGCACGCGGCGCGACCATCTATGCCGAAGTTTTGGGCTATGGCCTGTCGGGCGATGCGCATCACATCACGGCCCCGTCCGAGGATGGCGATGGCGGGTTCCGCTCCATGCAAATGGCATTGAAGCGCGCCGGATTGGAGCCTGCGGACATCGACTATATCAACGCGCATGGTACCTCGACTATGGCCGACACCATCGAATTGGGCGCGGTCGAGCGCCTTATGGGCGATGCGGCGGCGAGCGCCACCATGTCGTCGACCAAGTCGAGCATCGGGCATTTGCTGGGCGCTGCGGGCGCGGTCGAGGCGATTTTCTGCATCTTGGCCATTCGTGACCAAATTGCGCCGCCAACGATCAACCTCGATAATCCCGCGGTGACGCCAAAGCTTGATTTGGCTGCCAACACAGCGCGCAAGCGCAAGATTGATGTGGCGCTGTCGAACTCGTTTGGCTTTGGCGGCACCAATGCAAGTCTGGTTCTTGGCAAGGTGGCAAACTGATGTGGCGCGCCATTGCCTCTAATGCGCTGACATTGTTTATCTTTATCTTGGTGGTTGCCTTTGGGTTGATCGCTTGGGGTCGGCAAGAGTTCGTTGGGGCAGGGCCTTTGGATCAGGCTATCTGCTTTGAAGTGCAACGTGGTGCTTCGCTTAGTCAGGTTGGGCGGATGCTGGAGGAACAGGGCGCCGTTTCGGATGCACGGATTTTCCGCATCGGTGCGGATTATTCGGGCCGCGCCAAAGGGTTGAAGTTCGGCAGTTATCTGATCGGGCCGAAAGCCTCGATGGAGCAGGTGCTGACGGATCTGACGGCAGGGGGCCAATCGACCTGTGGCCGCGAAGTCAACTTCCGTATCTCGGTCGCCAAAGCGCAGATGGTCTTGCGCGAGCTGGACCCCGAAACCAACCGCTATGTTGAAGTTGCAAGCTTTGACCCCGCAGTGGATGCCGCTCCGGTCGAGTATCTGGACGCGGCGCAGGCGGCTGACATCCGCTGGCGCGTGACTTTGGCCGAGGGCGTGACCTCTTGGCAGGTGGTGGATGCGCTCAAGCGTGCCGATTTCCTGACGGGCAAGATTGACGCCGTGCCTGCCGAGGGGACGCTTTCGCCCGACAGCTATGAGGTCGATAAAGGGGCAGATCGTGCTGAATTGATCGCGCAGATGGAGCAACGGCAGGCCGCGACTTTGGCCGAGCTTTGGGCCTCGCGCGAGGAAGGTCTGCCTTACAAGACGCCCGAAGAGGCTTTGGTTATGGCCTCGATCGTCGAGAAAGAAACTGGCATTGCCGAAGAGCGCAAGCAGGTCGCCAGCGTCTTTTTGAACCGCATCGCGCAGGGCATGAAGTTGCAGACGGACCCGACGGTGATCTATGGCATCACCAAGGGCGAGGGTGTCTTGGGGCGTGGCTTGCGTCAGAGCGAACTGCGACGCGCAACGCCTTGGAATACCTATGTGATTGACGGTTTGCCACCAACGCCGATTGCCAACCCTGGGCGTCTGAGCCTTGAGGCAACTCTGCATCCGGCAAAGACAAATTACGTGTTCTTTGTTGCCGATGGCAGCGGCGGCCATGCCTTTGCCGAGACCTTGGCAGAGCATAATGCCAATGTCGTCAAGTGGCGGGCGATAGAAGCGCAGCAGGGGGCGGTGACGCCTTAAGGTTAAGAAAGCACTAACGGTGCGTGCGCAAGTCATTGATACCTAACGGTTTTTAGATTGACTCTGCGCGCGCTCTGATGTAGTGATTTTGATATGCTAGAAGAAGTGGGCAAGCGGCTCGGGGGTGACCTCGGTGCCGCTTTTTCTATTTCTCTCGTGCGGGGGCGGCATGAGGGTAGGCAAATATCAAATGAGCATAAATTTCTCTCTGAATGACGAGACCGAAGTCGACATGTTGGCTGAGGTGGAAAAGTTGTTTCGCAGGACCGCCAACGAATTGGTCACTGCGGTGAATGCAATCAAAACTGGCCAGCTGGAAGAGTCCAAGGCGGCGGCGACTGCCGTGCGCGATCTCAAGGCGGCCTATTTCCTTGTTATGGAAGAAAGAGGCAAAGTTGAAAAACTCCGCAAACAAGTTGCAGGGGATGTCGGAACCGGCAGCCTCGACCTATCAGCCGCGCGCGATGAGATCGGGCGCCGATTGGCTCGCCTCCGCGACGCCAGCGCAGGTTGACGCGTTTCTGGGCGGCCTGAGCGAGAACGCGCTTTTGGCCTTGCCGTGGATGTTCGAGTTCTGGGCGCTGTCGCATCAGCTGCCACCCGAGGGCATGTGGAAAACTTGGGTGATCATGGGGGGGCGTGGCGCGGGCAAAACGCGGGCCGGTTCCGAATGGGTGCGCGCACAAGTTGAAGGTGCGCGCCCCGAAGACCCAGGCGTGGCGCGGCGGGTGGCTTTGGTGGGGGAGACCATTGATCAGGTGCGCGAGGTGATGGTCTTTGGCGAGAGTGGGATTTTGGCCTGCTCGCCGCCCGACCGTCGGCCTGTGTGGCAGGCGACACGCAAGCAGTTGCTCTGGCCCAATGGCGCGGTGGCGCAGGTGTTCTCGGCCCATGACCCCGAGAGCCTGCGCGGGCCGCAGTTTGACGCGGCTTGGGTGGACGAGCTGGCCAAGTGGAAGAATGGCCAGCAGACATGGGACCAGCTGCAGTTTGCGTTGCGGTTGGGCGATGATCCGCGACAGGTGGTCACCACGACGCCGCAGAATGTGGCGGTGCTCAAGACCATCTTGGCCAATCCCTCGACGGTGCGGACCCATGCGCCGACGGATGCCAACCGCGCATATTTGGCGGCATCGTTCCTTGAAGAGGTGAAGGCGCGCTATGCGGGCACCTTTGCAGGCGCTCAAGAGTTGGAGGGGTTGTTGATCGAGGACGTTCAGGGCGCGCTTTGGTCGACGGCCAAGATCGATGCCGAGCGGTTGTCCGAGGCGCCACGCTGTCAGCGGATTGTGGTGGCGGTCGATCCACCTGTGACGGGTCATGGCGGCTCGGACGAGTGTGGTATCGTGGTGGTGGGGGCTGTGACGGAGGGCCCGCCGCAAAACTGGCGCGCAGTGGTGCTGGAGGATGCGAGCGTCACGGGCGCCAGCCCCGAGCAATGGGCACGCGCCGCGATTGCCGCGATGGAGCGGCACAAGGCGGACCGCTTGGTGGCCGAGGTCAATCAGGGCGGCGATCTGGTGGAAGGGGTGATCCGGCAGATCGACCCGCTTGTGCCGTATCGGGCAGTGCGCGCCAGTCGTGGCAAGGGGGCGCGCGCAGAGCCGGTCTCGGCTTTGTATGAGCAAGGGCGGGTGGCGCATCTGCGCGGCTTGCCCAAGCTTGAAGCGCAGATGTGCCAGATGACCGCGCAGGGCTATCTGGGCAAGGGCTCGCCGGACCGTGTGGATGCTTTGGTGTGGGCGCTGACCGATCTGATCGTCGAGCCTTCGGAGAAGTACCGCAATCCGCAGATGCGGGTGCTCTAGTCCCGCGCAGGGTGTTGCGCCGAGCGCGTGGCAGCGCGCGCTCGGTTACCAGCGTTTAAACGTTTCTTCCATAGAACGGTTTTCAGACAAGCGGCGGACCAAAGGCGAAAGCGGGTCAGTCGGAAGGGCGGGGACGGGCCGTTGCCTGCTTGAAGAGGAGCTATGCAGATGGTTTTCGATTTTCTGAAACGCGCACCGCAGGTCTCGGCCGCACCTGCCACCGAAGTGAAGGCTTCGGCGGCGGGGCGGGTGGTGGCCTTTGGCACTTCGGGGCGGGTGGCATGGAGCGCGCGGGATGTGGTGTCTTTGTCCAAGACGGGTTTTTTGGGCAATCCGATGGGCTTTCGGGCGGTCAAACTAATCTCGGAGGCGGCGGCTGCTTTGCCTTTGGTGCTGCAAGACCAAGGCTGCCGCTATGAGAGCCACCCGATCCTTGATCTGATCCGCCGTCCCAATCAGGTGCAGGGGCGTGCAGAGCTGTTCGAGGCGATTTACGGGCATCTGCTGTTGTCGGGCAACGCCTATGTCGAAGCGGTTCCAGGTGGCGGCAAGTTGCCCGGAGAGCTGCATGTGTTGCGTTCGGACCGGATGTCGGTGGTGCCTGGGGCGGATGGCTGGCCTGCGGCTTATGACTATACGGTTGGCGGGCGGAAGCACCGTTTTGCGATGGGCGAAGGGCAGCAGCCGATCTGTCACCTGAAAACCTTTCATCCGCAAGACGATCACTATGGCTTTAGCCCGTTGCAGGCGGCGGCGGTGGCGATTGATGTGCACAGCAGCGCCAGTGCTTGGTCCAAGGCGCTATTGGACAATGCGGCGCGGCCTTCGGGGGCGATTGTCTACAAAGGCGCGGACGGGCAGGCGCAGCTTTCGACCGATCAATACGACCGTTTGGTCAGCGAGATGGAGATGCACCATCAGGGCGCGCGCAATGCGGGGCGACCGATGTTGCTGGAGGGCGGGCTGGATTGGAAGCCGATGGGATTCAGCCCGTCCGATATGGAGTTCCAGCAGACCAAAGAGGCCGCAGGGCGCGAGATTGCCACGGCCTTTGGCGTGCCGCCGATGCTGATGGGCATTCCAGGCGATGCAACCTATTCGAACTATCAAGAGGCCAACCGCGCTTTCTATCGCTTGACGGTTTTGCCTTTGGTGGCGCGGGTCACGGCGGGGATTTCGCACTGGCTGTCAGAGTTTAGCGGCGAAGTGATCGAGCTGCGGCCCGATCTGGACCAGATCTCGGCTTTGGCGATCGAGCGCGATCAGCTCTGGGCGCGGGTCGGGGCGGCAGAGTTCCTGACGCCAAGCGAGAAGCGGGCCTTGTTGGGGCTGCCGCCGTTGGAGACGCCATGAGCCAGCATCCGCAGTCAGAGGGGTCGCGTTATGTCTATGACAGCTTCGACGTCGCTTCGGCGCGGATTGAGGCGAACGAGAGGGTCGCCCAAGAGCGCTGGTCAGCGCTTGAGTTTCGGTTGGGCCAGATCGACGCCGTGCTTGAGCGGTTAGAGCGGCGGATCTGGGTCGGGGTGTTTGGGGTTGCCGCCTATCTGTTGGCGCAGGTTTTCGAGACGCTAATGCGGGCGGCGGGCAAATAGGAGAGAGCGATGGATTGGAAGATGCAGGGCGCGCCAGAGCGAAAGTATCATCAGCCCGAGGCCGGTTTGGTGGTCACGGATGGTCGGCTGGTGTCGGGCTATGCCAGCCTGTTCGGGCGCGTCGATCAGGGCAATGACGTGGTGCAAAAGGGCGCTTACGCCGACAGCCTCAAGCGATTGGCGGCACGAGGCGGCGCGGTCAAGATGCTGTGGCAGCACGACCCAGCACAGCCGATTGGCGTGTGGGATGAGGTGCGCGAGGACGCGGTTGGCCTTTGGGTCAAGGGGCGCATTTTGACCGAGGTAGAAAAGGGGCGCGAGGCTGCGGCTCTTTTGACAGCGGGGGCGATTGACGGATTGTCGATCGGTTATCGCACGGTGAAATCAGAACGCAACGGCAAGGGGCAGCGCCTTTTGTCCGAGCTGGAGCTTTGGGAGGTGTCGCTGGTGACCTTTCCAATGCTTCCCGAAGCGCGGGTGCAGGCCAAGGGTGTGACGCCCGACGCCGAGGACTGGCGCGCAGTGGCCGCGATGTTTGAGGCGGCTGCTGACACATTGGCCGGACGCAGCTAGCGCGGCCTTTCACGACCAAACGCAAGGAACGCAGAATGACCGAGACAAAGGCTCGGGCCGGGGAAGTTATGCCCCGCGCCCATGAGGTAGCCGCCAATCCTGGTGCGGAAGTGAAGTCCGCCATGGCAGGATTTTTGAACGCCTTCAGTGGCTTTCAAGGTGAAGTGAAACAATCGTTGCAGCAACAGGAAGAGCGACTGAACATGCTTGATCGTAAACAGATGACCTATGCCCGTCCCGCACTTTCGGCGCATGCCGAGTTGGACGTCCCCCACAAGAAGGCCTTTGCGGCTTATGTGCGCTCGGGGGATGATGATGGCATGCGGGGCCTGACGCTTGAAGGCAAGGCGATGTCGAGTGCAGTGGCCGCGGACGGCGGCTATTTGGTGGACCCGCAGACGGCGGACATCATCCGCACGATGCTGGTCTCGACCTCTTCGCTGCGCGCTATTGCCAATGTGGTGCAGGTCGAGGCGACCTCGTTTGACGTATTGATCGACCGTTCCGAAGTGGGCTCGGGTTGGGCGACAGAGACCGCGGCCACGTCCGAGACCTCTTCGCCGATCATCGAGCGCATCTCGATCAAGCTGCACGAGTTGTCGGCGATGCCAAAGGCGTCGCAGCGGTTGCTGGACGACTCGGCCTTTGACGTCGAGGGCTGGTTGGCTGGCAAGATCGCCACGCGCTTTATCCGTGCCGAAGCTGCGGCCTTTATCAATGGCGATGGTGTCGACAAGCCCAAGGGTATTTTGCTGCCAGCCAAGGTCGCCAACTCTTCTTGGGCTTGGGGCAGCCTTGGCTATGTGGCCACGGGGGCGGCTTCGGACTTTGCGACGACCAACTCGGTCGATTGCATTATCAGCCTAGTGTATTCGCTGGGGGCGAATTATCGCTCGAATGCATCGTTCTTGATGAACTCCAAGACCTCGGGGGCGGTGCGCAAGATGAAGGACGCCGATGGCCGCTTTATGTGGTCGGACGGCTTGGCTGCGGGCGAGCCTGCGCGGCTGATGGGTTATCCGGTGATGATCTGTGAAGACATGCCGGATATTGCCGCCAACGCTTATGCGATCGCCTTTGGTGATTTCAACGCGGGCTATACCATCGCCGAGCGTCCAGACCTGCGCATCCTGCGGGACCCCTTCTCGGCCAAGCCGAACGTGCTGTTCTATGCGTCCAAGCGCGTTGGCGGCGATGTCACTGACTTTGCGGCGATCAAGCTGCTGAAAATCGCAGTGTCCTAACAACCACGGCATGCTCGGCCTCTCAAGGCCGGGCATTGGACGCGCATCGCTGCCGCGCCGTCTAGCTGCTCCCCTCCGTTCGAGCGGTGCGGGGTGCGCGTCCAAGTCAGCGGGGGTTTTCGCGAAGGGATCGACAATGACACTGACAGAAATTTCCACCATCGCGGCATCGGCGTTTCCGGTGCAGGCGATGAAGGACCATCTTCGGCTTGGCACGGGGTTTAGTGATGATGGGATGCAGGATGCTCTGATCATCAGCTATTTGCGCGCGGCGATGCGGGCGATTGAGGGGCGGATCGGTAAAGCGATCTTGCAGCGCCGCTTTTTGATGGTGTTGCAGGACTGGCGGCGGCTGGATGAGCAGCCTTTGCCGATGGCGCCAGTGAGCAGCGTGGTCTCGGTGGTGCTGCGCGATTTGGCAGGAGTTGCCACGGTGGTCGAGCCGTCCCGCTATCGCTTGGCGGCGGATCTGCAGCGGCCCAGGCTGGTGAGCGTGGGGTTGCTGTTGCCGTCTGTGGCGGATGAGGGACAGATCGAGCTGGTGTTTGACGCGGGCTTTGGCGCGGAGTGGAACGCTGTACCGGATGATCTGGGTCAAGCGGTGCTGCTGTTGGCGGCAGAGTTTTATGAGAACCGCAGTGATCAGTCCCAACGCGCAAGTGGATTGCCTGCCGCGGTGCAGGCGCTGATCGAGCCGTGGCGCACGGTGCGGTTGCTGGGCGGTGGCGCTCGCATAATGGGCGGAGCGCGGCAATGAAGCAGGTTCATCTATCGCGCAGGTTAACGCTTGAGGCGCCAGAGGTGCTGGCGGACGGCGCAGGCGGTTATAGCCGCAGCTGGGTCAGCCTTGGCGTGGTATGGGCCGAAGTGGTCGCGGGCTCCGGGCGAGAGGCTTCAGGCGTCGAGGTTGCGGTGGCCAGCGTCAACTATCGCATTACAGTGCGTGCGGCGGTGGTTGGGTCCACCGCGCGTCCTAAGCCAGAGCAGCGTCTGCGCGACGGCAGCCGCGTTTTCACCATCCTTGCGGTAAGTGAGCGCGACGCAGAGGGGCGTTATCTGACCTGTATCGCCAAAGAGGAGGTTCCCGCATGAGCTATCAAGGAGCGGCGGCTTTGCAGACGGCGGTGTTTGGTGTGCTGAGCACTGCGCCTGCGCTGGGCGGGATGAGTATTGTCGATGCGATGCCTGCGGGGGCGAGCTTGGGCAGTTTTGTCCTGATAGGCCCAGAGCAGGTGATCGACCAAAGTGACAAGACGGCCCTAGGGGCGGAGCATCGCTTTGAGGTCTCGGTCATCAGCGATGCAACCGGCTTTATGGCTGCCAAGCAAGCGGCTGCGGCGATCTCTGAGGCGCTGTTGGGTGCGCCGTTGATGCTGTCGGTGGGACATGTGGTCTCTATCGGGTTTCTGAAGGCGACAGCGCGCAGGCTTGATCTGGGCAGCACGCGGCGCATCGACATGGTGTTTCGGGCGCGGCTCGATTTCTAGGGTTTCAACGCAATGGACCGAAGTGGCTCGGGGTCGTGCCATTTCCAAGCAAAGGGAAAATAGTAATGGCTGTGCAAAACGGTAAAGACCTGTTGGTGAAGGTCGATATGATTGGCGATGGCACTTTCGTCACCATCGCAGGTTTGCGGGCAACGCGGATCAGCTTTAACGCCGAGACGGTAGATGTCACCTCGCTTGAAAGCGCGGGTGGCTGGCGCGAGCTGCTGGCGGGGGCGGGAGTGAAGACTGCGGCGATCTCGGGGTCGGGGGTGTTTCGTGATGCAGACACCGATGAGCGGGCACGCCAGATCTTTTTCAACGCCGAGATGCCGCAGTTTCAGGTGGTGATCCCTGACTTTGGCGTGGTGCAGGGCGCGTTCCAAATCGGGTCCATTGAATATGCGGGCAGCCATAATGGCGAGGCCACCTACGAGATGGCTATGGCCTCTGCGGGCGCTTTGACTTTTACGGCGTTATAATGGTGAACCCCTATGCCGGAGAGGTGGCGATCAGCTTGGACGGTGTCACGCATCGCGCCAAGCTAACACTCGGGGCGTTGGCCGAACTGGAAGCCGCGATTGAGGCCGGCTCTTTGGTTGAGATGGTCGAGCGATTTGAGCAGGGGCGGTTCTCATCACGCGATGTGCTTGCGCTGATCGTGGCAGGTCTGCGCGGGGGGGCTGGACCGGCACCGCCGCTGATCTGCACCGCGCCGAGATCGCAGGCGGGCCAATGGCTGCAGCACAGGCGGCCGCAGAGCTGTTGGCACGGGCCTTCGCATTGCCAGAGCAGGGATGACAGGGCTGGATTGGGCGGGACTGATGCGGGCCGGACTGGGCGAGCTGCGTTTGTCGCCCGAGGTATTCTGGAGGCTCACGCCAATAGAGCTTCGGATCATGCTGGGGGTGGATGCAGTCCTGCCCCCCTTGACGCGGGCGCGGCTTGAAGAGCTGGCGGCGGCGTTCCCAGATTATAGTGCAACTCAGAGGAAGGGGTCAGAGAATGACGACAGTCCAAGAGCTTCAGGATCAGATCACAGCGCTTGAAAGCACGCTCACTGGCTCGACGTCGCTTGTGGGTGCGTTCGAGGGCGAGCTGTCTCGGATGCGCGAGAGCATGGTCTTTACAGGCCGCGAGGTGAATGTGCTGTCGAGCGGTATCGGCGGTGGCTTGCGGCGGGCCTTTGATGGCTTGGCCTTTGACGGGGCTAAACTGTCGGATAGTTTAAAGGCCGTCGCGAAGACCATGGTTGATACGGTGTACAGTATCGCCATGAAACCCGTCCAAAACGCTGTCGGGGGGGCGGTTGCCAGTGGTCTGAGCGGCTTGGTCAGTGGGATGATGCCCTTTGAAAAGGGAGGCAGCTTCTCTCAGGGGCGGGTGATGCCCTTTGCCAAGGGGGGCGTCGTGTCACAGCCTACGCCTTTTGCGATGCGCGGTGGCTCTGGCCTGATGGGAGAGGCGGGACCAGAGGCGATCATGCCCCTGACGCGGGGGGCGGATGGTCGGTTGGGTGTCCAGACCACGGGAGGCTCTCGGCCTGTCACGGTGGTGATGAACATCAACACGACCGACGTGCAGGGCTTTCAGCGCAGCCAGAGCCAAATTGCGGCGCAGGCGCAGCGGATGCTGGCACGCGGTCAAAGAAATCGGTGAGGAACGATCATGGCATTTCACGAAATCAGATTCCCGGCGAATGTGAGCTTTGGCTCGCAGGGGGGGCCAGAGCGGTTAACCGAGATCGTCAGCCTCGCCAATGGCTTTGAAGAGCGCAACACGCCGTGGGAGCATTCGCGCAGGCGCTATGATGCAGGCTTTGGCTTGCGTTCGCTTGAGGATATGGACGCACTCTTGGCGTTTTTCGAGGCGCGGCGTGGGCAGCTTTATGGGTTCCGCTGGAAGGATTGGTCGGACTACAAGTCTTGCGGGGGCAATGCTTTGATCGGTAATAGCGATCAGCAGATCGGCTATGGCGACGGTGTGCAGACCGCGTTCCAGTTGATTAAGACCTATCGCTCGGGCAGTGAAACCTATGTTCGCCCAATTCGCAAACCGGTGTTTGGCTCGGTTGTGGTCGCGATTGCAGGTGACGCCAAAGTCGAAGGCACCGAGTTTAACGTCGATAGCACGACGGGGCGTATCAGTTTCGTGGTGCCGCCTGATATCAATGCTCTTATCACGGCGGGGTTCGAGTTTGACGTGCCAGCGCGGTTCGATACTGACAAAGTGCAGACTTCAATTGCATCATTTCGGGCGGGCGAGCTGCCAACGGTGCCGATTGTAGAGGTGCGGCTATGACGGGCGCGCGCGAGGCTTTGCTGGATCATGCGGGGCAGGGTGTGACCACCCTGTGTCGCGCTTGGTTCGTCACACGCACGGATGGGGCCAGCTATGGCTTCACCGACCACGATCTGGACCTAAGCTTTGACGGCATGGTGTTTAAGGCAAGCACGGGGATGACGGCCAAAGCTTTGCAGCAAAGCGCTGGGCTCTCGGTGGACAATAGCGAGACCATCGGCGCTTTGGCAGATGCCGCAATTGACGAAGCCGATCTGATGGCGGGCCGCTTTGATGGGGCACAGGTGCAGGCTTGGCTGGTCAACTGGGCCGACCCGTCGCAGCGCATCGTGCAGTTTCGCGGCAGTTTTGGTGAGATCACACGCGCGGCTGGTGGCTTTCAAGCGGAACTGCGTGGTCTGACAGAGCGGCTCAATCAGCCGATCGGTCGGATCTTTCAGAGCACCTGTTCAGCGGTGCTAGGGGATGCGCGCTGTGGTTTTGCCGTCATGGCCCCTGCTTTTTCGATTGAGGCTGCGATCAGTGGTTTTGATGATCTGGGGCGCATGCAATTTGCGGGGCTTTCGGGCTTTGCCTCTGCATGGTTCGAGCGGGGCACATTGCTGGTTTTGACTGGCGCAGCGCATGGGTTGACGGGCGCAATCAAGCTGGATCAACGGGGCGATACCCTGCGAGTTGTCGACCTGTGGCGCAGGTTTTCGGCGCCTTTGAACATCGGTGATCTGGTGCAACTTCAGGCTGGTTGCGACAAAACCGCCTCAACCTGCAAGGCAAAGTTTGCCAACTTTGCCAACTTTCGCGGCTTTCCACATATCCCTGGCGAAGATTGGTTGGGTTCCTATCCTATCAGCGCACGCGCCAATGATGGCGGGAGCATGAACTGATGGGCAACGCCAAGGCTCTTGTTGCGGCGGCCAGAGGCTGGATTGGCACGCCCTATTTGCATCAGGCCAGCACCAAAGGCGCGGGGACCGATTGCTTGGGGCTGATCCGTGGGATCTGGCGTGAGCTGATCGGCCACGAGCCGGAACCCGTGCCCGCTTATTCGCAAGACTGGTCCGAAGTGTCGCGCCGAGAGGTGCTTGCTCTGGCCGCGACGCGCTGGCTTTGCCCTGTGCCGCTTGACCAAGTCCGCCTTGGCGATGTCCTGCTGTTTCGGATGCGTGAAGGGGCCGTCGCCAAGCATCTTGGCATCAACAGCCGGCTTGGTCCTGAGCCAGCTTTTATCCACGCCTATAGCGGCCACGGCGTGATTGAGACGCCACTCTCGGACCCGTGGCGGCGCAAAATCATTGCGCGTTTCCAATTTCCTGAAGGAGTGTGATCCATGGCTACCATCCTTTTATCTGCGGCAGGCGCTGCGGTTGGTGCTGGATTCGGCGGCACCGCTCTGGGGCTTTCGGGGGCTGTCATCGGTCGCGCGATTGGGGCAACGGTCGGTCGGGCGATTGACCAGCGCATCCTTGGCAACGGCTCCGAAGCGGTCGAGGTCGGTAAGGTCGAACGGTTCCGCCTGATGGGCGCGAGTGAGGGCGCAGCAATCCCTCAGGTTTGGGGCCGCGTGCGCGTGGCCGGACAAGTGATCTGGTCCAGCAGGTTTCTCGAGACCGCCACCCGCTCTGGCGGCAGCAAAGGCATGTCGCGCAGCACCAAGACCACGCAGTATAGCTATTCCGTAAGCCTTGCGATCGCGCTCTGCGAAGGGAAAATCTCTCGCGTTGGCCGGATTTGGGCCGATGGCAACGAGATCGAGCCCGAGCGTCTGAACCTGCGGGTCTATGAAGGTTCAGAGACCCAGCTTGCGGATCCGAAAATCGAGGCAGTCGAAGGGGCGGGCAATGCGCCCAGCTATCGCGGCACGGCCTATGTGGTGATCGAAGATCTCGATCTGTCGAGCTATGGCAACCGCATCCCACAGCTTTCGTTCGAGGTTATCCGACCCGCACGTGGCGCATTGGCCGCGAACTTCGCAGGGCTCGATCAGGTCATCCCTGGCGTTTGCATGATCCCTGGCACAGGCGAATATGCACTTGCGACGACGCCTGTGCATTACGCCTATGGGGTTGGGGTCAATCGCTCTGCCAATGTGCATTCTATGACCGGCAAGACCGACATGAGCGCCTCGCTGGACGCTCTTTCGGGCGAGTTACCCAATGCGACGGGCGCTTCGCTTGTGGTAAGCTGGTTCGGTGACGACTTGCGCTGTGGCAGTTGTGCGATCCAACCCAAGGTCGAGCAAGCCGATCATGACGGTGTTCCGATGCCTTGGACTGTGTCGGGTCTTGCTCGTACACAAGCGGCGCTGGTGCCAAGGGTCGATCAGAACCCAACTTACGGCGGAACCCCTGCAGATGCTTCGGTTACCGAGGCGATTACGGCGCTCAATGCTGCGGGCAAAGCGGTTACCTTTTATCCGTTTATCTTGATGGAGCAGCTTACAGGCAATGGCTTGCCCAATCCGTGGAATGGATCCCTTGATCAGCCAGAGTTGCCGTGGCGCGGGCGTATTACGTTGAACCAAGCGCCGGGGCAGGCTGGCAGCGCCGACCGAAGTGCCGCTGCCGCCAGCGAAGTCGCTGCATTTTTCGGCACCGCTGCACCATCGGATTTTGCCGCAGTCGGGCAGGTCGTCAACTATAGCGGTCCGCTCGAGTGGCGCTATCGCCGGTTCATCCTGCACTATGCGCACCTGTGCGCCGCTGCGGGCGGTGTTGCGGCATTCTGCATCGGGTCGGAAATGCGTGGTCTGACCCAAATCCGTGGAGCGGGCGACAGCTTTCCTGCCGTTGCTGCGCTCAGAACCCTTGCTCAAGAGGTCAAGACCATCCTCGGACCAAACACGAAAATCACCTATGCCGCTGATTGGTCAGAGTATTTCGGCTATCATGTTGATGGCAATGTCTACTTCCACTTGGATGATTTGTGGGCTGACCCCGCCATCGATTTTATCGGCATCGACAACTACATGCCGCTGTCTGATTGGCGCGATGGCGAGACGCATGCAGATGCAGCATGGGGCGATATCTACAACCGCGACTACCTCCGCGCCAATATCGCGGGCGGCGAGGGCTATGATTGGTATTATGCTGATGAAGTCGGCGCTGCGGCCCAAAACCGCTTGCCCATTTCGGACGGCGCGCATGATGAGCCTTGGGTGTTCCGCGCCAAGGATATCAAAGGCTGGTGGTCAAGCTCGCACCATCAACGCATTGATGGCGTGCGTTTGGCGCAGCCGACGGCTTGGATCGCGGGCTCAAAACCCATCCGCTTTACCGAGTTCGGTTGTGCTGCCATCGACAAGGGCACCAACCAACCCAACCGCTTTTTGGATCCGAAATCGTCGGAATCCGCACTGCCGCGTGGGTCCAATGGCCTGCGCGACGATCTGCTGCAACTCGCCTATTATCAAGCCATGCACAGCTATTGGACCGACCCGCAGCACAACCCGGCGGCCTATCTCTATGAGGGGAGCATGGTTGATTTCGGCAATTCGCTTGCTTGGGCGTGGGATGCGCGGCCCTTTCCGGCCTTTCCTGCGGCCGCAACCGTGTGGTCGGATGGCGGCAACTATGACAAGGGGCATTGGCTGAACGGGCGGTCTTCGAATGTCGACCTTTCTGCGGTTCTGAGCGAGATTTGCCAAAATGCAGGGCTTGACGCCGCGCAGCTTGACGGCGCGCGCGGGGTGGTGCGCGGCTATAGCTTGTCGGATGTGGGCACGTCACGCTCGGCAATTCAGCCGCTGTTGCTGGCCTATCCATCGGATGTGATCGAGCGCGAGGGAATTCTTCGGGTGCAAGCCCGCAAAGCGCGCGGTGCGACAGAGCTTGACCCGCAGTGGTTTGTGCGCGGCGCAGAGCTGGACGGCGCGGTTGAACTTCAGCGCAGTGGCAGCGAAGACATGCCCGCCCATCTGGCCGTGTCCTTTATCGAGGCCGAAGTCGATTTCCCCGTCACCACGGCGTCGGCGGTGGCCAGTGATCGCAACAGCGAGGTGATTTCGCAAACAGAATTGCCCCTACTGTTGACGGTTTCAGAGGCGCGCTCGATTGCCGAGCGTTGGCTTACCGAAGCCGAGATCGCCCGCGACACAATCCGCTTTGTGCTGCCAAAGTCGCAGCTTCAGATCGGCGTGGGCGATACCGTCAAGATCACCGGCCAAACCTATCGCATTGATCGCGCAGAGCTTTCCGAAACGCAGCTGCTTGAGGGCGTGCGTGTGGACGGTCAGATCTATCAGCCGACAGAACTTGTGGTCCCCCGTCGCACTTGGCAAGAGGTGAGCTCTCCCGTACCGGTCCATCCCGTTTTCTTGGACCTGCCGCTGATGACTGGAACCGAGGTGCCCTATGCACCGCACGCTTGCGCCATTGCCGCGCCTTGGCCGGGGGCGGTTGCGATCTGGTCATCACAAACCAGCAACGGCTTTGCGCTCAACACTATTCTCGAGCGCTCGGCGATCATCGGCGTCACCGAAACGCCGCTGTCGGCCGCAGCCGTCGGAGTGTGGGACCGTGGCGCGGCCTTGCGCGTCCGCATCGAGTCAGGAAATCTCTTCTCCACTGATGAGCAGACGGTGCTCGCGGGTGGCAACCTTGCCGCCATCGGCGACGGCAGCGCCGCCAACTGGGAGCTGTTTCAGTTCACCGAGGCACGGCTGGTGGCGCCGAAAACCTATGAGATTTCCATGCGCTTGCGTGGCCAGCTGGGCAGCGATGCGGTGATGCCCCCGCAGTGGCCGGTCGGCAGCACATTCGTGTTTATCGACACGGCTCTTGCGCAGATAGAGCTGCCAGAACTCGGCCCGCGGGCTAGAGCGCCAATACCGTTTCGTTGCGGCGGATCAAGGCTATGACGACCCATCAGCGGTCGCTCTAACCCAGTCCTTTGAGGGCATCGGCCTGCGCCCCTATGCGGTGGCACATCTGCGCGCGCAGACTACAGAGACGGGCGACATCAACATCGGCTGGCTACGGCGCACGCGGATTGGTGGCGACAGCTGGCAATCCTTCGAGGTGCCGCTCTCAGAGGAAAGCGAAGCCTATGTGCTACGGATTTACGACGGGGCCACGCTGAAACGCCAAGAGGTCGTGTCCCAATCCGCTTGGGTCTATACGGCGGCCTTGCAAAGCGTTGACGCCTGCCAAGGCGTCATCAGTGTCCACGTCGCCCAGCTTTCAAGCGCATTTGGCGCAGGACCATTCCGCACGGTTGAACTTTAGCTCTCAACAACACCATCGAGCGCGCCACACCATTGCCGCTCGATGGCTGCCTGCTCTTTGTGGAAAAAATATGTGCCCGCGACTTGGCTCTGTGCGATTTGCACCCCATATGATAACTTCCGTCAAAAGGAGGCCCATCATGGCTGAAAAGAATGCAAAACTTGCCGCGCTCGACCCAGTCTGGCAACGCGTGCGCCAAGAGGCCTTTGCGATGGTCGAGCATGAGCCGCTTTTGGGCGGTCTTGCGCATTCCAGCCTGCTGCACCACGCCTCGCTCGAGCGTGCTTTGGCCTATCGCTTTTCACTGAAACTGGCGAGTGGCGAGATGAGCGAGCAGATCTTGCGCGAAATTGCCGACCAAGCCTATGAGAGCGACCCAAGCCTTGGCCAAGCCGCGCGTGCTGACGTGACAGCGGTGTTTGATCGCGACCCTGCCTGCCAGCGCTTCTTGCAGCCGATCCTGTTCTTTAAGGGCTATCAGGCTATCCAAGCCTATCGCATCGGGCATTGGCTTTGGCAAAATGGCCGCAAGGATATGGCCTATTTCGTGCAAATGCGCATTTCCGAAGCCTTTGGCGTCGATATCCACCCCGCCGCCCGTATCGGTCGCGGCATCATGATCGACCACGCCCATTCCATCGTGATCGGTGAGACAGCGGTGGTGGGCGATAATGTCTCGATGCTGCATTCGGTGACGCTTGGCGGCACGGGCAAAGAGGATGGCGACCGTCACCCGAAAATCGGCGACGGTGTACTGATCGGAGCAGGGGCAAAGGTCTTGGGCAATATCTCCGTCGGGCATTGCTCGCGGATCGCTGCGGGCTCTGTGGTGCTGCATGACGTGCCGCCAAAAACCACCGTTGCCGGCGTGCCCGCACGTATTGTTGGCGAGGCGGGGTGTTCGCAGCCATCGGTCACCATGGATCAGCTTTTGTCTGGCGAGATTTAACCCTCGCTTTCGGAATAGAAAAAGGCCCCGCAGATCGCTCTGCGGGGCCTTTTGCGTTTTGATTAGGCCAACATCGCCAGCGGGTTCTCAAGGTTTTCCTTGATTGCCGTCAGCAGTTGCGCACCCAGTGCCCCGTCAATCACACGGTGATCGACCGACAGCGTCACCGACATCACGGTGCCCACGACAATTGCGCCATCCTTGACGATCGGTTTGGCAACGCCCGCGCCAACCGCCAAAATAGCTGCATGTGGCGGGTTGATGATCGCATCAAAGTTATCAATGCCAAACATGCCAAGGTTCGAGATCGCAAAGCTGCCGCCCTGATACTCGTGCGGTGCAAGTTTGCGCTCGCGGGCGCGCTTGGCCAAATCCTTCATCTCTGCCGACAAAGCCGACAGGGATTTAGCCTCAGAGTCCTTCAGCACAGGCGTAAACAGACCGCCCTCAATCGCCACGGCAACCGCCACATCCGATTTTTCAAACTGAAGCACACGATCGCCCGCCCAAACCGCATTGGCCGCAGGCACTTGCTGCAAGGCCAAAGCACAGGCTTTGATGATGAAGTCGTTGACAGACAGCTTAACACCGCGCGCCGAAAGCTTGGCGTTCAGTTCGGCACGGAAAGCCATCAACGCATCCAGCTCGATATCGCGACGCAGATAGAAATGCGGCACGGTCTGCTTTGCTTCGGTCAGACGCGCAGCAATGGTCTTGCGCATCCCGTTCAGCGTCACCTCGGTAAACGGACGATCTGCATAGGTCTTGAGGATGGTTTCGGTCGAAGGACCAGCCGCCACAGGGGCCGCCGCAGCAACAGCCGGAGCGGCTGCAACCGCAGGCGCCGCAGCCGTCACAGCCTTCGCACCCTCAACATCAGCGCGAATGATGCGACCATGCGGGCCAGAGCCCTGCACTTTGGTCAGATCAAGCCCCTTTTCCGCTGCAATCCGCCGCGCCAAAGGTGATGCAAACACCCGCGTCCCGCCTGCCGCCTTAGCCGCTGCTGGAGCAGCCGCAGGGGCCGCATCGGCTTTGACCGCTGCAACAGGGGCCGCCGCAGCCGCAGCCGGAGCCACCACCGCATCAGCCGCATCGCCATCTTCCAAAAGCACCGCAATCGCCGTGTTCACTTTCACGCCAGCCGTGCCCTCAGCCACCAGAATCCGGCCAATCTTGCCTTCATCCACCGCTTCAAACTCCATCGTCGCCTTGTCGGTTTCGATTTCCGCGATGATCTGACCCGATTTGACCTCGTCGCCCTCTTTCACCAGCCACTTCGCCAGTGTGCCTTCCTCCATCGTCGGAGACAGCGCGGGCATAAGAATTTCTACAGCCATTTTCGCCTCCTCAGCGGTAGCAAACAGATTTGACAGCAGCGACCACATCTGCGGTCGTCACCAGTGCAAGCTTCTCAAGATTTGCCGCGTATGGCATCGGCACGTCTTTACCGGTGCAAGTCACGACCGGCGCATCCAGATAGTCAAACGCGCGCTGCATAATGGTCGAGGCAAGGTGATCGCCGATCGAGCCAACAGGGAAGCCTTCTTCCACCGTCACGCAGCGATTGGTTTTCTGCACCGACGCAAGCACAGTGTCATAGTCGATCGGGCGCAGCGTGCGCAGGTCGATGACTTCGGCAGAAATGCCTTCCTCGGCCAGCTTTTCCGCCGCTTCCAGCGCATAGGTCATGCCAATGCCGAAGGATACGATGGTCACATCCGTGCCTTCGCGCCAGATGCGCGCCTTGCCAAAGGGGATAGTAAAGTCTGGCAGGTCAGGCACTTCGAACGATTTGCCATACATGATCTCGTTTTCGAGGAAGATCACGGGGTTCGGATCGCGGATCGCCTGCTTGAGCAAACCTTTCGCATCTGCAGCCGAATACGGCATCACCACGCGCAGACCCGGAATAGCGGCATACCATGCTGCATAGTCCTGCGAGTGCTGCGCGCCCACGCGTGCCGCTGCGCCATTGGCACCACGGAACACGATAGGACACCCCAGCTGGCCGCCCGACATATAGTTGGTCTTCGCAGCCGAATTGAGAATGTGGTCAATGGCTTGCATGGCGAAGTTAAAAGTCATGAACTCCACAATCGGGTTCAAACCGCCCCAAGCCGCACCAATCGCGATGCCGGTAAAGCCAGCCTCGGTGATCGGCGTATCTACAATCCGCTTGGGACCGAATTCGTCCAGCAAACCTTGGCTGATCTTGTAGGCGCCTTGGTATTCGCCGACCTCTTCGCCCATCAACATCACGTTTTCATTGGCGCGCATCTCTTCGGCCATTGCCTCGCGCAACGCTTCGCGCACGGTCATGGTCTTCATCGGCGTGCCTTCGGGCCAATCCGCGCTGGCCTTTGAGACCACCGCAACCGGAGCCGATGCCGCAGCCACAGGGGCCGCAGTCGGGGCCGCAACAACAGCCGCCGCAGCCACAGGGGCAGGCGCCGCATCCGCCGCTTCGCCGTCCTCGACCAAGGTCATGATCGGCGTGTTCACCTTGACGCCTGATGTGCCCTCAGCCACCAGAATCCGGCCAACCTTGCCCTCATCCACAGCTTCAAACTCCATCGTCGCCTTATCGGTTTCGATTTCTGCGATGATCTGGCCCGACTTGACCTCGTCACCCTCTTTTACCAGCCATTTTGCCAGTGTGCCTTCTTCCATCGTAGGCGAAAGCGCCGGCATAAGTACTTCAACTGCCATGGTTTTCCCCCCTCAGGCGTAAATATCTGTCCAAAGCTCGGCGAGTGCCGGCTCAGGACTTGCTTTTGCAAACTCGGCAGAGGCGTTCACCACCTCTTTGATCGACTTGTCGATCGCCTTCAGATCTTCTTCCGAAGACAGGCCAGAATTGAGCAAAAGATCACGGACGTGTTCGATGGCATCCTTTTCGGATTTCATCTTTTCGACCTCTTCCCGCGAGCGATATTTCGCTGGATCCGACATCGAGTGGCCACGATAGCGATAGGTCATCATCTCAAGGATATATGGACCTTTGCCCGCGCGGCAATGCGCAACGGCCTTTTCGCCAGCTTCTTTGACGGCAAGAACGTCCATGCCGTCAACCTGCTCGCCGGGGATGCCATAGGCCAAACCGCGGCCGAACAGCGTTTCCGACTTGGTCGAGCGTGCCTGCGAGGTCCCCATCGCGTAGTGGTTGTTTTCAATGACGAAAATCACCGGCAGGTCCCACAGCTCGGCCATGTTATAGGTCTCATAGACCTGACCTTGGTTGGCAGCACCGTCGCCGAAATAGGCGAAGGTCACGTTGTCATTGCCTTTGTATTTGTCGGCAAATGCCAGACCCGCACCCAGCGGCACCTGAGCGCCAACAATGCCGTGGCCGCCGTAGAAATGCTTCTCGCGGCTGAACATGTGCATCGAGCCGCCCTTGCCCTTGGAATAGCCGCCCTCGCGGCCGGTCAGCTCGGCCATCACGCCGTTTGCTTCCATGCCGCATGCGAGCATATGCCCGTGGTCACGATACGAGGTGATGCGTTTGTCACCCTCTTTGGCGCAGGCCTCAAGCCCGACAACCACGGCTTCTTGGCCGATGTAGAGGTGGCAGAAGCCCCCGATCAGGCCCATGCCGTAAAGCTGACCTGCTTTTTCTTCGAATTGGCGGATCATCAACATCTCGCGGTAGAACTTTAGCAGCTCTTCCTTCGATACATTGGATTTCTCTGGCGCTTTCTTTGTGGCCAAGGTGGCGTCCTCCCGTCACTTTTAGGATAGTTCAATACTAAACTATCTATACAGCATCGGTGAAAAAACGCAAAAAAGAAAATAGCTCAAAGCTGCAAGAGCATGGCAGCCATGCAAATGCTGCAAAGAGGGTTAACGGATGACGACCTCATCCGCGCGCAAATAGCCCAAAACGTCGCGCACGCGCTCGTCCAAAAGGTCAATGTCCAGATAATCATCCGACAGGCGTCGGGTCAAATTGCTCAGCCGCGCAAGCTCTGCTTGCAGCTGATCACGTTCAGAAGACAACTCCGCAACCTCGGCCTTGATCTGGACACGACGGAAAATACCGTAGTCGCCCTGAACGGCCGCAAAGGTAAAATAGCCACCCATAGTGAGCGCCAATACCATGAAGAACATGCCGCCAACAGCGGGCCGAGATTGCGGGTTGATCATCTGCTCTGCCTCTACGCCCACCCCTCGTTATCGGGAGCGGTTCGTTCAAGCACTATGTCACACTCTGCGAATCATGTGAATCCTGAAAATGACGCGACAAGAAAAAATCTTGTCGCGCCAAGCATTTGCCTTAGGCCCGTCCGCGATAGATCTCGACCAGTTTGGCCAGCATCGCCAAAGCATCACCGCGCTCGCGTTGGAACGAGTTGCGCCCAATGATCGAGCCGTTGCCGCCGCCGTCGCGGATCGCGCGCGCGTCATCATAGACCGCATCCGCACCCTTGGCCGCACCGCCCGAGAACACGATCAAGCGACGCCCTGCAAAGCTGGCATCGACGCAATGTTTCACGCGTGCCGCCATATCCGCGATGTCGATTTTCTCGTCCTCATAGACCTTCTTGGCCTCGGCCAGCATCAGTTGGTCGGTCGACAGCTTGACCTTGATGATATGCGCGCCCAAAAGCGCTGCGATATGCGCCGCATAGGCCGCCACGTCGATCGCAGTCTCGCCGGCTTTGGTGATCGCCTCACCGCGCGGATAGGACCAAATCACGGTCGCGATGCCTTTGGCCGCAGCTTCGCGGCGCATCTCGACGATTTCCTCGAACATATCAAGCGCCATGTCCGAACCCGGATAGATGGTGAAACCGATCGCCGAGCAGCCCAACCGCAGCGCATCATCCACCGAGCCCGTCACCGCTTGGTTCTTGCCCGCGGTCTCGGACATCAGCGAGTTGGACGAGTTAAGCTTGAGAATCGTCGGGATTTGCCCCGCAAAGGTATCGGCCCCTGCTTCAAGCGACCCAAGCGGTGCCGCATAGGCGTTCAGCCCCGCATCAATCGCCAATTGATAGTGATAGTGGGGGTCATAGCCGCCTGGGTTTTTGGCAAAGCTGCGCGCAGGGCCATGCTCAAAGCCTTGGTCTACCGGCAGGATGATCATTTTGCCGGTGCCGCCCAGCTTGCCCTCCATCAGGATGCGGCACAGATTTGCCTTCACCCCTGGGGTTTCGCCTTCGTAATTGGCAAGAATTTTCTGAACAACTTTGGTCGCGCGCATGGCAGGCTTCTCCACAAGAAATCAATTAACCTGCTGGTAGAAAGCTTCTTGCGACCGCGCAATATTGGTTACGCTAACATCCGTTTTGTTTACGCTAACAATGGCTTAGCGGGGATGTGGGGCGATGTTTTTGCACCGCCCCAACCTTTTTTAACCCAGGGCAGCAACGCCTGGAAGCGTCTTGCCTTCCATCCACTCAAGGAAGGCCCCACCAGCGGTCGAGATAAAGGTAAAGCTGCGCGCCGCGCCCGCTTGGTTCAGCGCCGCCACGGTATCGCCACCGCCTGCAACCGACACCAGCACACCGTCACGCGTCAGTTGCGCCGCTGTCAGGGCCGCAGCATCGGTTGCCGCATTGAACGGCTCGATCTCAAATGCCCCCAAAGGCCCGTTCCAGATCAGCGTTTTGCAGCCAGCGAAAACCTTGCTCAGCTCTGCCACCGTTTGCGGTCCCGCATCCAGAATCATCGCATCCGCAGGGCAGGCGTCGGCCGCAACTGTCTCGCTGGCGGCCCCCGCTTTGAACTCGCGCGCAACGACCACATCGACGGGCAGGTGGATGACACAGCCCGCAGCCTTGGCTTTGGCTAGGATCTCTAGCGCAGTTGCCGCCATATCGCGTTCGGCCAAAGACTTGCCGACCTCGATGCCCTGCGCCACCAAGAATGTGTTTGCCATACCGCCGCCGATCACCAGATGATCCACCTTGGTCACCAAATTGCCCAGCAGGTCCAGCTTGCTCGACACCTTCGCGCCGCCAACCACAGCCACAACGGGCCGCTCGGGTTTGCCCAAAGCCGCCTCAAGCGCCGCCAATTCTTCCGCCATCAACCGCCCCGCAAAAGACGGCAACAGCTTGGCCACCCCTTCGGTCGAAGCATGTGCGCGATGCGCGGCCGAGAAAGCGTCGTTGCAGAAATAATCGCCAAGGCCCGCCAAATACGCCGCCATCTGCGGGTCATTCGCTTCTTCCATCGGCGAGAATCGCGTGTTTTCCACCAAGACCACCGCGTTTTGTGGCAGCGCGTCAATGTCGGCGCGTGAAGGGTGCTCGAAGAACGTAACAGCGCGCCCCAAAGCGGCCTCAAGTGCAGGCACCACCAAACGCAGGCTCATCTCTGGCACGACTTTGCCCTTTGGCCGCCCGAAATGCGCCAGCAAAACCACCTTTGCGCCGCGCGCGATCAAGTCTTCGACCGTCGGCACAATCTTGTCGATCCGTGTGGTGTCGGTGACGGTCGCGCCATCCATGGGCACGTTAATGTCGACGCGGGTCAACACCACTTTCCCCGCAAGGGCCATATCGTCGATTGTCTTCCAAGTCATAGCGCGCTCCCTGTGCCGCTGGCATTTGCTTTGCCCTGTTTCCGCCCATCTGGCCTCGCCGTCAACTGTTAGGCCTTTCCCTTCCGCACTTCGGGCGCTAGTTTCCGCGCCAGAATAGCAAAGGATGTGCGCCCATGGCCGAGATCAAAGACCCAGAGAACACCCTCATCATCACTCTCAAGGACGGCGAAGTCGTTATTGAACTGCTCAATGACATTGCACCTTTGCATGTCGAGCGTATGAAGACACTTGCGCGCGACAAGTCGTATGACAATGTCTGCTTTCACCGCGTGATCGACGGCTTTATGGCCCAGACTGGCGATGTCGCCAACGGCAACATGGAAAAAGACTTCAACCTGCGCCGCGCTGGCACGGGCGGCTCGGATCTTCCAGATCTGAAGCAAGAATTCTCGGGCATCCCGCATGACCGCGGCACCATCGGTGCGGCACGTTCGTCGAACCCAGATTCGGCCAACAGCCAGTTTTTCATCAACTTCTCCGACAACCACTTCCTCAACCGCCAGTACACTGTCTATGGCCGTGTGGTTGCGGGCATGGAGCATGTCGACAAAATCGTGCGTGGCGAGCCACCAACAACGCCAGACCGGATGATCACCGTGCGGGTGGCTGCGGATGTTCAATAAACTCACCCTCGCGGCACTGCTTCTCAGCGCTGCACCAGCCTTTGCAGAAGGCGACGGCCCCGGTCCGAACCTTGTGATCGAGGTTTCGGGGGCTGCCAAAGGTGAAGTCGTGATTGACCTTGATGCAGAGCATGCACCCAAGCATGTCGCACAGATCGTCGCTTTGGCGAAGTCTGGCGCCTATGACGGCGTGGTGTTTCACCGCGTGATCGAAGGCTTCATGGCGCAAACTGGTGACGTGCAATACGGCAAAGCTGGCGCGGATATGTCGATGGCGGGGATGGGTGGTTCTGATTTGCCCAACATCCAAGCCGAATTTTCGGACGTGCCGTTTGACCGTGCGACCGTTGGCATGGCTCGCGCCGGGGACCCGAACTCGGCCAACAGCCAGTTCTTTATCATGTTCGCCCCGGGCGAGTTCCTGAACGGTCAATACACGGTTATTGGCAAGGTTATCAAAGGTATGGACGTTGTCGACGCGATCAAACGCGGCGAAGGCGATGGTGGCTCTGTCACCAATCCTGACGTGATGACCAAAGTCACCGTACAAGAATAATCGCAGCTGTCGGGGGCAACCCCGACGCATCGCGACAGTAAAAAGGGGCAGGGCGAAAGCCTTGCCCCATTTCTATTATGCAAGCACAACCAGCGCGTGGCGCTTCTTGCCCGCAGTCAGTTTCAACGGCTCTGCCAAATGCCCAGCCCCAATCCGGCGCGCAGGATCTGTGACGATCTCGTCATTCAGCTTGGCTCCGCCCTCAAGGATAAGCCGCTTGGCGTCCTTGCCCGAAGCCGCAAGCCCCGCGCGCACGAAAAGCTGCACCAGACCGATGCCGTCACCGATTTCCTCGACCGTCACCGCGACCTTTGGCAAATCCTCACCCACGCCACCATTCTCGAACACGTCGCGCGCGGTCGCCTCGGCAGTCGCCGCAGCTTCGGCCCCGTGCAGCAGCGTGGTCACTTCATTGGCCAGAATGATCTTGGCCGCATTGATCTCGGAGCCAGCCAGCGCACCAAGCCGCTCACATTCTTCCAGCGGCAGTTCGGTATAAAGCTTGAGGAAGCGGCCCACATCGGCATCCGTGGTGTTGCGCCAGAACTGCCAGAACTCATAGGGCGACAGCATGTCGCCATTGAGCCAAACCGCGCCACCAGCCGATTTCCCCATCTTTTTGCCGTCCGAAGTGGTCAGCAAAGGTGAGGTCAGCCCATAGATATCATGGTCAAGCACCCGACGCGTCAGGTCGATACCGTTGATGATATTGCCCCATTGATCCGAGCCGCCCATCTGCAAAACGCAGCCGTAGCGGCGGTTGATCTCAAGGAAATCATAGGCTTGCAGGATCATATAGTTGAATTCAAGGAACGAGAGCGATTGTTCGCGGTCCAAACGGGATTTCACGCTTTCAAACGACAGCATCCGGTTAACCGAGAAATGGCGCCCGATATCGCGCAGGAATTCTAGGTAGTTCAAATTGTCCAACCATTCGGCGTTGTTCAACATGATCGCGTCCGAAGGCGCATCGCCATAGGACAAATAGCGCGCAAAGACCTTTTGCATGCCCGCGATATTCTCGTCGATCTTTTCCGCTGTCAGCAGTGGGCGTTCTTCAGCACGAAACGATGGGTCGCCCACTTTGGTGGTGCCGCCGCCCATCAGCGTGATCGGGCGGTGGCCGGTCTTTTGCAGCCAGCGCAGCATCATGATGTTCAAGAGATGCCCGACGTGCAGCGAAGCCGCCGTCGCATCATAGCCGATATAGGCAGGCACGACACCTTTGACCAAAGCCTCGTCAAGCGCTTGATAATCCGTGCAATCGGCCAAATAGCCGCGGGTCATCATTACGCGCATAAAATCTGATTTTGGATGGTAGGTCATGGCACACTCATGCTTTAAGGTGGGAACGGTATAGCGGGGCTAGGGGTTAAAGGGAATATGGCGAAACAGCCTGTAACTTGGGTTCTTGGCACTATGTCGGGCACATCGCTTGATGGCGTCGACGCGGCGATGCTGCGCAGCGATGGTCAGAGCATTGTCGAATTTGGCCCGCATGCCTATCGCCCCTATTCCGAGGCCGAGCGCGCCACCATCCGCGCCGCTTTTGGCAAGTGGCCAGACGAAGACGGCGTGAGCGCGGCCGCCGAAGTGGTCGAGACCGCCCATGCCGAGCTTTTGGCCCGCTTTAGTGGTTTTGACATGATTGGCTTTCATGGTCAGACCCTAGCGCATGACCCCGTCAATCGCCGCACGCATCAGGCGGGCAACGGCGCACTTTTGGCCGAAGTGATCGGCAAGCCGGTGGTGTGGGACTTTCGGTCAAGCGATGTCGAGCTTGGCGGGCAGGGTGCGCCACTGGCGCCGTTTTTCCACTTTGCTTGCGCGAAATTTATTGAGGCCACCGAGCCTTTGGCAATCCTGAACCTTGGCGGTGTGGGCAATATCACTTGGATCGACCCCTTGCAGCGCGCGCCCGAAAGCGCTGGCGCTTTGCTGGCGTTTGACACGGGGCCTGCCAATGCGCCGATCAATGATCTGATGCGCAACCGGTTGGACTTGGACTGTGATGAGGCGGGCGCGCTTGCTGCCCAAGGTCGCGTGGATGAGGGGCTGGTAACGGCCTTTCTGGCGCAGCCATATTTCCTCAAGATTCCGCCAAAATCGTTAGATCGCAATGACTTCGAGCGATTTTTTAAGAAAACACACAAGCTTTCAAATGCCGATGCAGCCGCGACTTTGACCGCAATCGCTGCGGCCTGCGTCGCCGAATCCGCCGCGCATTTCCCCAAGCCCGTAAGCCGTGTTCTTGTCACCGGAGGCGGGCGCCACAACGCGACGATGATGCGTGAACTCTCGTCGCGGATGGGTTGCCACGTCGCGCCCATCGAAGAGGTGGGGCTCAACGGTGACATGCTCGAGGCCCAAGCCTTCGCCTATCTCGCGGCGCGCGTGGCCAGCGGCTTGCCGACTTCTTGCGCCTCAACGACGGGCGTTGCTGCGGCGATCGGGGGGGGCCAGATCAGCCGCCCCTAAGCTTTGGTGCGGCGAAGCATTGCGGTGGTGTAAAGGATCAATGCCATCCAGATCATCGCGAAGGCGACCAGTTTAACGCGCCCGAATTCTTCGCCAAAGACGAAAACGGCGGTCAAAAAGATCATCGTCGGTGCGACATATTGCAAAATGCCGATGGTCGAGAGCCGCAAGAGCTTGGCCCCATTGGCATAGATCATCAATGGCACCGCTGTCACGACACCGCAGGCCAAAAGCATCCAAGTGTCGCGTGGTACGCCCGCCATGAAATGCGCGTTGCCCGTAACCTCGGACCAGATGATATAACCAAGGGCAAAGGGCGTAAGGATCAGAACTTCAAGGAAAAATCCTTGGTTTGGCCCAATCGGCAGCGATTTCTTCAAAAAGGCGTAGGTGCCCCAAGTTAACGTCAACCCCAACGCCACCAAAGGCACGGTCCCTGCTTCAATCGTCAGGATAATCACCGCCAAAGCCGCAAGGGCCAGCGCCCATTTTTGTGCAGGCTTCAACGTCTCGCCAAGGAAAACAGCCCCGATCAGCACCGAAAACAGGGGGTTGATATAGTATCCCAAGGCCGCATCAAGCGTATGGCCCGCACCAATCGACCAGACATAAATGCCCCAGTTGATCGTAATCAGCGCCGCGGTCGCCGCGGCCATTATTAGCATTCGCGGGGTGCGCAGCGCCACCATCAAATCCGCCGTACGGCGCGTCAGCAAAAGTACCACGCCCGCAATCGGCAGGGACCAAAGCACCCGATGCGCAATCACCTCGGCGGGCGAGATGTGGGAAATTGCCTTCATGAAAATGGGCAAAAAGCCCCACATCAGGTATGCGGTAAGCGCAAAGCCGAAGCCGCGCAGGCTGTCTTCATTTTTGGGTGCGGTGTTCATGGCGAACAGCTATCGCGCTGTAAAGCGAGCCGCCACCGCAATCTTGTATTGGTGACAATTGCGGCCCCTCACCTTCGACGTCGGGCCAAATACGCGGCGGTAAACGCGCTATAGCCTGCCGAAGTGACCCGCAGCTCGTCTCGCATCAAACGGTGCAACTCTGGCAGACGGTAAAACGGCACGGCAGGAAAGACATGATGCTCGGTGTGATAAGGCATATTCCATGCCAGAAACCGCATCACCGCTGTTGTATAGGTGGTGCGGGTGTTCAAGAACATATTCGCGACCTTTGGGCAATCGCCATGCTCTGCCAAAAGATAGACCCGCAATGCAGGCTGGCCCAAGACCATCGGCAGAAGCCAGACCCAAAACAAAACCGGCGTCAGCCAAAGGCTCGCCAGCGTGCACCCATAGCCAAGCACCATCCAGCGCGCCTGTGACACCACGCGCATTACCGCGCGCGTGGGCAGGTATTCGCCCTCGGCTTTGCCCGCGGTCAAATCCGCAAGCAAACCAATCTGCGCGCCCCAATAGGGCAGACCCGAAACATGCCAAGCCCATGCCGCCCAAGTCGCAGGTTTTTCGCCCGCCAGCTCGGGGTCTTGGCCGTCGATATTGGTCCAGCGGTGATGCGCCAGATGGAAATAGCGAAACCATTCAAACGGTAAAAGCAGGACAAAACCGCAGATTCGACCGACCCATTCGTTCAGCCGCTCATTTGCAAACGGGGTTTTGTGGGTTGCTTCATGTTCCAGCGTGAACAAAAACACCAAAAGCACCCCCTGCACTGGCAACAACGCCCACCAAAGCGGCAAGCCAAGTCCAATCCAAGTGCCGCAGACTGCAATCAACCCCCAATGCCCCAGCAGATGCCGTAGGCCTTCGGCGTCCGATCGCAGCATGAGCCGTGCTTTCGTCTCTATCGTCAGCGCCTGCAAAAATGCCTTTTGATCCATCTGCCCATCACTTTGCCCCCCATCGACCGTATCGCGCGTTTGGAAAAAAGCTAGCAGCAGAGCCTTAACAAAACGCAAATTTTGCTGCCCCCACCTCCTAAAATGAAAACGGCGCGAGCATCTCTGCCCGCGCCGTCCAACATGCCTGAAAAGCGCTTAGCTGCGCAGGATCGAACGGCCCGCGTATTCTGCGGTCTCGCCCAGCATTTCCTCGATACGGATCAACTGGTTATACTTGGCCAAACGGTCCGAGCGCGACAGCGAGCCGGTTTTGATCTGACCACAGTTGGTCGCGACCGAAAGATCGGCGATGGTGTAGTCTTCGGTCTCACCCGAGCGGTGCGACATGACGTTGGTATAGCGCGCGCGGTGTGCCATATCGACGGCCTGCAAGGTCTCGGTCAGCGTGCCAATCTGGTTCACTTTCACCAGCATCGAATTGGCGCAGCCTGCGGCAATGCCCTCGGCCAGACGGCGTGGGTTGGTTACGAACAGATCGTCGCCGACCAGCTGCACCTTGTCGCCCAAACGCTCGGTCAGCAGTTTCCAGCCAGCCCAATCGTCCTCGGAGCAGCCATCTTCGATCGAGATGATCGGATAATCTGCCGCCAAACCTGCCAAGAAATCGACGTTTTGCTCGATGGACAGCGATTTACCTTCGCCCTTCATCTCGTATTTGCCGCCCTTGAAGTATTCCGTCGCAGCGCAATCCAGCGCCAGATAGATGTCTTGTCCAGGCTTGTAGCCAGCTTTTTCGATCGACTTCAGGATGAAATCCAAAGCGTCGCGGGCCGAGCTGAGGTTTGGCGCAAAGCCACCTTCATCGCCGATACCGGTGTTGTGACCTGCCGCTTGCAGCTCTTTTTTCAGGGTGTGGAACACCTCGGAACCCATACGGATGGCTTCTTTGATATTGCTTGCCCCGACAGGCATGATCATGAATTCTTGGATGTCGATTGGGTTGTCTGCATGTTCACCACCGTTGATGATGTTCATCATTGGAACGGGCAGAACCCGTGCCGAGGTGCCGCCGATATAGCGATACAAAGGCTGGCCAGTGAACTCTGCTGCAGCCTTGGCGACGGCCAAAGACACGCCCAAGATCGCATTGGCACCCAAGCGCGATTTGTTCGGTGTGCCGTCCAGCTCGATCATGGTGCGGTCGATGCCGACCTGTTCGGTGGCGTCAAAGCCGACGATTTCTTCTGCGATTTCACCGTTTACGGCGGCAACAGCCTCGAGCACGCCTTTGCCGAAATAGCGCGATTTGTCGCCGTCGCGCTTTTCGTTGGCTTCGTGCGCGCCGGTGGATGCGCCCGATGGCACAGCCGCGCGGCCCATTGCGCCGCTTTCCAGCAGAACATCAACCTCAACGGTCGGATTGCCGCGGCTGTCAAGAATTTCGCGGGCGTGAATGTCGATAATGGTGCTCATGGCATGGCCTCCAAATGGGATACGGGATGCTCTCGCGGTCGTGATAGCGCAGGGCAGGGCGCAAGGAAAGTCCCGCGCGCCTGCCTGCGTAAAAAACCGAAGGGCTAGATCGGGCGAAGTTTCAGCTTGGCGATACGATTTTCCTGCCGCAGCACCACTTCAAAGCGAAAGCCGTGGAATTGGAACACTTGGCCTTGGTTGGGAATCGTCTGCGCTTCGTGGATCACCAGACCTGCTACAGTATTGGCCTCGGTGTCGGGAAGGTTCCAATCCATCGCGCGGTTGAGGTCGCGGATGGTCATGCTGCCTTCGATCAAATAGTCGCCGTTTTCGCTGGCTTTTGGCCCCGAATTGCGCGCAACGACGTCGAATTCATCGGTGATATCGCCCACAATTTCCTCAAGGATATCCTCCAGCGTGATAAGGCCCTGCAGCGCGCCATATTCATCGACCACCACGGCGAAATGCGTGCGGCGTTTAAGAAACTCGCGCATTTGCTCTTCCAGCGAGGTGGTATCGGGGATGAAATAGGGCTTCATCGCGACTTTGACGATGTCCAAAGCCTCAATCCCGCCGCCGTCGCCGCGCAGCAAGCGGTCGACTTCGCGCAGCAAATCCTTGGCATGGATGACGCCCAGAATGTTTTCTTCATTATCACGGTAAATCGGCAAGCGCGTGTGCTGCGAGGCCAAAACCCGCGTGATGACCTCACCCGGGGGCAGGTCGGCGTCGATCATCTCGATCTGGCGGCGGTGGCGCATGATCTCATCGACCGTGCGCTGGCCCAGATCCAAAGCTCCCATCAGGCGGTCGCGGGCATCTTTTTCCATTGCACCTTCAGAATGACCCAAGGAAATTGCGCCGACGATTTCCTCTTGCAATGCCAGCATCTTGCTGTTGGGGTCGGTCTTTACCCCGATTAGATAAAGCATCGCCCGCACCAGCATCCGCACAATCGAGATCACCGGTGAAAAGATAAAAATCAACAGCCGGATGATCGGGGCAACCTTGGACGCGACAGCCTCGGGGAAGGTGATTGCCAAGGTTTTTGGCATCACCTCACCAAAGATCAGGATCAGCACGGTCATCACCAAAGTCGCCAGCGCCACGCCGTTGTCGCCAAAGACACGCGTCAGCAAGGCCGTCGCCAAAGATGCCGAGAGGATGTTGACGATGTTATTGCCCAAAAGCAGCGCGCCAATCATCCGCTCGCTGTCTTCGGTGACCTCCATTGCGGCCTGAGCGCCACGGGACCCTTTGTCCGCCTGTGCCTTCAACTTGCCACGTGATGCCGCGGTCAGCGCGGTTTCAGAGCCCGAGAAAAATCCAGAGAGGGCGATGAGTGCTAAAATCCCTGCGGCTGTAAGCCAAAAGGCCGTATCAAGCGTGCTTTCCATTGGGTCCTGTTTTGGGTTGTGATGGCCTATTTATGGGCCTTGTCCGGAATAGGTTCAAGACTTGCGCGCCGACTTGGCCAAAGGATGATGCGTCAGCACCAAGTCTTTGAGGTGTTCGTCTAAAACATGGGTGTAAATCTCGGTGGTGGCGACATCGGCATGGCCAAGCAGGGTCTGGATCACCATCAAATCCGCGCCCCCCGCCAGCAGATGCGTGGCAAAGGCGTGGCGCAGGCTGTGCGGCGTCACCAGCGATGGCATCACCCCGCCTGCAACGGCGATGTCTTTGATGAGCAGATAAAAGTGCTGTCGCGTCAAATGCCCGTCAACGCCGGTCGAGGCAAAGAGGAACCTGCTCGCGGTTTTGCCCGCCTTGCGCAGGGCCTCGGCCTCGGCATCCAGATGCGCCAGCCAATCTTGCACCGCCACGCGGGCTGGTGGTGACAGCGGCACCATCCGCTCTTTGTCGCCCTTGCCCTTGACCAAAATCATCCGAGGATTGCCGCGCACCGCCGCGATGGGCAGGCTCACCAATTCAGTCACCCGCATCCCTGTCGCGTAAAGCAGCTCCACCAAAGCGCGATTGCGCAGCCGCTCGGTGTCATTGCGCCCCTTGGTGCGGGCGGCGGTCAACAGCCTCTCCACATCCTCGATCGACAGAACCGTCGGCAACCGCTGCGTCGCCCCCGGCCCCTTGAGCCGCAGGGCGGGATTGTCGTCGCGCCAGCCCTCTTCGTGCGCAAAGCGGTAAAGCTGGCGAATAGAGGACAGCCGCCGCGCGCGCGTTGATTTCGACAGGCCCTGCGCCTCGCAATAAACCAGATAATCCTCGACCTCGGCTTGTTTTGCAGCGGCAAAGCCTGTGCCGTGCCGCTCTAGCCAGTCCAGAAAATCCAGCAAGTCCCGCCCGTAGGCCAGCTGCGTGTTGCGCGCCGCCCCCAGATCGGCAGCCTGCGCCGCCAGAAAACCGGAAATCCACAGCGAGCCTTGCGCAGGTGCGCCCATCAGCCCCGTCGCTCCAGCAGCATCACCTGCAATGCGGTGCGTCGCGCCACGTCTTCAAGTCCCAGCACCCGCAGCGTCGCAAGCCCTTCATTGACCTTGCTCACCTCGCCCTGCAACCCTGCATCAATGCGCAAGATCGCCTGCAAGATCGCCTCGCCAATCCGCTTTTGTGCCACCAGTTCGGCGATATCAGCGGGCAGCTCCGGCTTGGTAAAGGCAGGCGCAATCGCCCGCGCCATACTGTCAGGCGCCACCAGCCCCGCCACCGAGCCCGACGCAAGCCCTTCTAGGAACGTGGCGCGCGCATCACGCACACCTGGATCGGTTTTCGACAAGCGCTCGTATTCATTGGACAAAAGCCCAAGCTCATAGCTGATGCGCGCCGCATCGCCGGTCATGCTCATCTTTGCCAACCGCCCCGCAAAGAGCATAGCAAACGGCACCTCAAGCTCGACATCTTTCATCCGCGCATAGGCCAGCGGCAGCCGTTGCTCGACCGCTGTGATATCGCCACGGGTCAGCGCCACATCCAGCCGTTGGAACGCGTCCGCACGGTCCCAAACCCCACCCGAGGCCGCGGGCGTGTTGCTGGTGTAGAGCCCAAGCAGCACATTCGGCGTGATCGCGCCTGCGCGGGCCAACCTCTCGGCGGCCTCAATCTGCGCTTTCCATCCAGCGTGTTCATTCAGGTCCGCGCGCGCAAATGCAGGCGGCAGGGTCGAGGTCGGAATAGGCTGCCCCAAGGCATCGTAAATTTTCCAAACGAGGGGCGTGACTGGCTTTGGCGCATCCGGAAGGCTGTCGCTGTCAAACTGGTCCGGATCCAAAAAGCGCGTCAGCAGGGCGTCATCCGTCGCATTGATCGTGCCCAAGGCCTGCGCCGTACGCAGCGTCAGCGCCGCAGCCGTCCAATCGCCAGAGCGCGCCAAGCAAAACACCCGCGTCGTCAGGGTTGGCGACAATGAGGCCGCCTGTTTGAGCAAATCACAGGCGCGGTCTTCGTCGCCAATCAAAAGGCTTACGTCAAAGCTGCGGCGAAAGAGTTCCGCCGAGGCATCCGCCCCCGCCACATCAATCAACGCCTGCGCCTGATCCAACGCGCCGATGGTCAACAGCCGGTCAATCCGTGCGATCAAAAGGTCGCCCGCATCGGTGCTGTCCATCGGGGCCTGCGCCTCTGCCAAAAGCAAGGTGACCAACAAGGACTGCAAAGCGGGCAGGGGACCTTCGCCAATTCTGTTGATTTGCGCTGCGATTTCGTCACTGCGCCCGATGCCCCAAAGGTTGCTTGGGAAGCCCGTCACCGCAGGCGGCAACAGCCCCGCTGCATCCAGCGACGCTTTACCCAAAACCGTTGTCGCCACCACGGAGGGCATGGCGCCGCTGCTGACAGGCGCTTCGCCCGCCATCGGTGGCAGATTCGCCTGCGAGCCGTTTTTGACCTCGGGCTGCGTAGGAGCGGCACGTTGCGCTGCAACTGGCGGCACAAGGCTGCCGGTTGCAGACGGCGTGTCTACAGATTGCGACAGCCAGCCAATCGCCGAAAGTGGCCTTCGCTCGGCCCAAGAGGCCTGCGGCGCGATAGCCGCAAGCAGGGCCAAAGTCGCAAGCCCATAGCCCTTATTCGCCATGCAGCACCACGGGCACTTTCACTTCCTGCGCGGCGGGGGCCAAATCCCCCAGATAGGCGTATCCGGCCAGAACAATGCCCCCTAACACAATCACCACCATCACAGTTTTGATCAAAAAGCCCATGCTCTCAATGCCTTTCGCGCCCTCAGTGATACTGCCGACGTCTATTGTTGTTGTATTGTTTCTTCTGCGCCGCGACCATTGTATTCGATTGGCCGCGCCCGTCGAATATATATGGCATTTGCGTTAAGTTCACGCCATTCAGGGAAATAAGATTTGCTTGGGCAATCTGTCGCTGTTTTGCGGCAAAAGCCTAGGACATGCAGGGACTTTGATGCTTCAGCTTAAGAAAACCGTAGTAATGGTCGGAATGATGGGGGCGGGGAAGACCGCGGTCGGCTCGGCGCTGGCACGGGTTTTGTCGGCGCCCTTTCTTGATTCGGACGACGAGATTGTGCGGGCGGCGGATCGCTCGATTGCAGAAATCTTTGCCCGCGATGGCGAAGCGTTCTTTCGCGCTCGCGAAACCGAAGTGCTCAGCCGCTTGCTCTGTGGCGCACCTTGCGTACTGTCGACGGGGGGCGGTGCGTTTTTGTCCGAATCCAACCGCGCTTTGATCCGGGCTAACGGTGTTTCGGTCTGGTTGCGGGCTGATCTTGATCTGCTGTGGTCGCGGGTGCGCTATAAGAACACGCGGCCCCTGCTGCGCACGGCTTCGCCGCGTGAAACGCTGCGTGGCCTTTACGAAGCGCGCTTGCCTGCCTATCAGCAGGCCGATCTGACTGTAGACGCGGCCACCGATCTGTCGGTTGAAGATATGGCGCAGCGTGTGACCGAAAGCCTGCTGACACGGCCTGATGTGCTGGAAAGGACCTGAACTTGACCCTCAACACCATCGACGTGGCCTTGGGCGCGCGCAGCTATGAAGTGCGCATTGATCGCGGATTGGTCGCAGAGGCGGGGGCGCATATCGCCCCGCTGTTGCGCCGCAAAAAGGTTGCGGTCGTCACCGATGACACCGTGGCGGCGCTGCACCTGATGACGCTTGCCAGCGCGCTTGAGGCGCAAGGCATTGCGATGACCGCGCTGACGGTGCCTGCGGGCGAGTCGTCAAAAGGCTGGCACCAGCTTGCGCGCGTCACCGAATGGCTGCTGGACCAAAAGATCGAGCGGCGCGATGTTGTCGTCGCCTTTGGCGGCGGAGTGGTCGGTGATCTGGTCGGCTTTGCTGCGGCGATTTTGCGCCGCGGCGTGCGCTTTGTGCAAATTCCCACCACGCTTTTGGCGCAGGTTGACAGCTCGGTTGGCGGCAAGACCGGCATTAACACGCCGCAGGGCAAGAACCTTGTCGGCGCGTTCCACCAGCCCAGCCTTGTTCTGGCCGATATTGATATGCTGGCCTCTTTGCCATCGCGGGATTTCCTTGCGGGCTATGGCGAGGTGGTCAAATACGGTCTGCTGGGCGATGCAGGCTTTTACGATTGGCTGGAAACCAACGCCCCTGCGATGGCCAAGGGGGACGCTGATCTGCGGCAATATGCGGTCAAACGCTCGGTCGAGATGAAGGCGGGCATCGTCTCGCGCGATGAGACCGAAGAGGGCGAGCGCGCTTTGCTCAACCTTGGGCACACTTTTTGTCATGCGCTGGAAAAGGCGACCAACTATGGCGACCGCTTGCTGCATGGTGAGGGGGTGGCGATCGGCTGTGCGCTGGCGTTCGAGCTGAGCCAGCGGCTTGGCCTGTGTTCACAAGAGGCCCCAAGCCGCGTGCGCGCGCACCTGCGCGCTATGGGCATGAAGGTCGATCTGGCCGATATCAGAGGCGATCTGCCCTCGGCCGAGGCGCTGCTGGCGCTGATGGGGCAGGATAAAAAGGTCGTCGATGGCAAGCTGCGCTTTATCCTTGCGCGCAGCATTGGTGATGCTTTTGTTGCCACGGATGTGCCTTCGGATGTGGTGCTGTCGGTGCTGACTGATGCGCTGACGCAGCGAGGCGCGTAGCTAGCTGCCGCCCAAACGCAGGCGCGCAAACAGCACGCAGCCGTCCAAACCATTGCGCACCGCGGCTTCATCGCCGCGGCGCAACCAATCAAGCCAAAGCCCGTCCAGCGTCGCCATAATCATATCGGCAACCACAGGGATGCGATCAATGGCGTAATCCGCTGCCATCCGGTCCAGCAAGCGCTCGACCGCCTCGCGGTGGCTTTGATAAAGCGCGAGTTCGATCTTGGCGATGTCTGGCCGCGTCAGCGCTGCCGACCACAGATCCACCCGCAGCCGCAAATGCGCAGGCGTCATCAGATCGCCGCCAAACCCCGCCCGCAAATAACGGTCAAGCCGCTCTGCCGCGGTGCCACCCGGTTTGATCAGCGCGTCACGCCCCGCTTGTTGCACCTTTTCGGCGGCAAGCTCGAAAGCCGCCGCCAAAACTGCCGCCATGTCGGCAAAGTGATAGGTGATATGTCCCAGCGATATATTCGCCCGCGCCGCGACCTTGCGCGCCGTCAGCCCCGCATGGCCGACCTCTTGCAGACACTCAAGCGCTGCGGTGGCAATCATCTTGCGGCGATCTTCGCCACTCAGGCGAATATTCTGGCGTTTTTCCTGCATTCTGCTCTCTCAAACGGGTGTCTCGCGCATCCCTCTTCACTTTCTGCCCTCAATCCCGCAAAAGGGCAACGAAAAGACAGGATTTCCCATGCCAAAGAGCTTCAGCTTCGCGCTTCATGCAACAGACGGTCGCGCCCGCACCGGCGTCATCAGCACGCCGCGCGGGGAAATCCGCACGCCCGCCTTCATGCCCGTGGGCACAGCCGCCACCGTCAAGGCGATGCTGCCCGAAAGCGTGCGCGCAACTGGCGCCGATATTCTGCTGGGCAATACCTATCACCTGATGCTGCGCCCCACCGCCGAGCGTATTGCCAATCTGGGGGGGCTGCACAAGTTCATGAACTGGGACCGCCCGATCCTCACCGACTCTGGTGGCTTTCAGGTGATGTCGCTGGCCTCGTTGCGCAAGCTGACCGAGGAAGGCGTGCGGTTTTCCTCGCATATCGACGGGTCCAAGCACATGCTCTCACCCGAGCGCAGCATGGAAATCCAAAAGCTGCTCGGCTCTGATATCGTTATGTGCTTTGACGAGTGTCCGGCACTGCCTGCCACCGATGCCGAAGTGGCAAAGTCGATGCAGCTGTCGATGCGGTGGGCGCAACGCTCTCGCGATGCCTTTGGCGACCGTCCGGGGCATGCGCTGTTTGGCATCCAGCAGGGCGGCGTTACGCAAGACCTGCGCGCCGAATCCGCCGAAAAACTGCGCGAGATCGGCTTTGATGGCTATGCCGTCGGCGGTCTGGCCGTGGGCGAGGGTCAAGAGGCGATGTTCGGGGTGCTGGATTACGCGCCCGAAATGCTGCCCGCCGACAAACCGCGCTATCTTATGGGCGTCGGCAAGCCCGATGACATCGTCGGCGCGGTCGAGCGCGGCATTGACATGATGGACTGCGTGCTGCCGTCGCGCTCGGGGCGCACGGCACAAGGCTGGACCCGTCGCGGTCAGGTCAATCTGAAAAACGCCCGTCATATGGATGATCCGCGCCCCTTGGATGAGGCTTGCACTTGCCCCTGCTGCCGCAATTATTCGCGCGCCTATTTGCATCACGTCATCCGCTCGGGCGAGATTATCGGCTCTATGCTGCTGACGTGGCACAACTTGCATTACTATCAAGAGTTGATGCAGGGGCTGCGCGATGCCATCGCCGCACGACAGCTTGCAAGTTTTGTTGCGGGCTTCCACGCCCTGCGCGCCGAGGGCGATATCGAGCCGATTTGACACCGCTTGGTAAACGGTTTGCTGCGTGAATGCGTCAAATCTCGTGCAATGCGACCTTGCGTCTGTTCGATCACAGGAACATGATCAGGGGGACGCGCAGGTTGACACCTGTCCCTTGCGCACCCAAGTAAGACCTCCAAGAAGGGGAAGGCCAGCGCTGCCGATGATCGGGGCCAGACCTTCCTGCCAGATAAGGAATTGAAGATGAGCGAGACCCTTTCCACGAGCTACCCGGTTCTGCCGCTGCGTGACATCGTGGTTTTCCCGCATATGATCGTGCCCCTGTTTGTGGGCCGCGAGAAATCCGTGCGGGCATTGGAAGAGGTCATGGCCGATGACAAGCAAATCCTGCTCTCATCCCAGATTGACCCCTCGATCGACGACCCAGCCGCCGACGGCATCTATCAGATCGGCGTTTTGGCGAATGTGCTGCAACTGCTGAAGCTGCCCGACGGCACGGTCAAAGTGCTGGTCGAAGGCAAAGCCCGCGTCAAAATCACCGAGTTCGTCGAGAACCCGAACTTTTTTGAGGCCCGCGCCGAAGCGCTGGAGGAACTGCCAGGCGACCAAGACACCGCCACAGCTCTGGTCCGTGCTGTTGCCGATGAATTCGAGCGCTACGCCAAGATCAAAAAGAACATCCCCGAAGAGGCTTTGTCGGCCGTCTCAGAAACGCGCGAGCCTGCGCGCCTTGCTGACCTTGTCGCGGGCCACCTTGGCGTGGACGTTGGTCTGAAGCAGGATCTGCTGGAAACCCTCGACGTGGCTGAGCGGCTTGAAAAAGTCTACGGCCAGATGCAGGGCGAGATGTCCGTGCTTCAGGTCGAGAAAAAGATCAAAACCCGCGTCAAATCGCAGATGGAGCGTACCCAGCGCGAATACTATCTGAACGAGCAAATGAAGGCGATCCAGAAGGAACTCGGCGACGGCGAAGATGGCCAGAACGAGATCACCGAACTGGAAGAGCGGGTCAAAAAGACCAAGCTGTCGAAAGAAGCGCGCGAAAAGGCTGAGGGCGAGCTGAAAAAGCTCAAGTCGATGTCGCCGATGAGCGCCGAAGCCACAGTTGTGCGCAACTATCTGGATTGGCTGTTGGGCGTGCCTTGGGGCGTGTCGTCGCGGGTCAAAAAGGACCTTGGCGCGGCGCAAAAGGTTCTCGACGCCGATCACTACGGTCTTGAAAAGGTTAAAGAGCGCATCGTTGAATATCTTGCGGTGCAGGCCCGTTCGGCCAAGCTGAAAGGCCCAATCCTGTGCCTCGTCGGTCCTCCGGGTGTGGGTAAAACCTCGCTGGGTCGTTCGGTCGCCAAAGCAACGGGGCGCGAGTTTATCCGCATCTCGCTCGGGGGCGTGCGCGACGAATCCGAAATCCGCGGTCACCGCCGCACCTATATCGGCTCTATGCCCGGTAAGATCATTCAGGCGCTGAAAAAGGCCAAGACCAACAACCCGTTGATCTTGCTGGATGAGATCGACAAAATGGGGCAGGACTTCCGCGGCGATCCCGCGTCGGCGATGCTTGAGGTGCTTGACCCGGAACAGAACTCGACCTTCGTCGATCACTATCTAGAGGTTGAATATGACCTCTCGAACGTGATGTTCATCACCACGGCGAACTCGTACAACATGCCCGGCCCTCTGCTGGACCGCATGGAGATCATCAGCCTTTCGGGCTATACCGAAGACGAAAAGCGCGAGATCGCTAAGGGCCACCTTGTGCCAAAGCAGATCACCGGCCATGCCTTGAAAAAGGGCGAGTTCTCGGTGACCGACGGTGCTTTGACCGAGATGATCCGCACCTATACCCGTGAAGCGGGCGTGCGCAACCTTGAGCGAGAGATTGCCAAACTGGCGCGCAAAGCGGTCACAGAGATCGTCAAGAAAACCGCCAAGGTGGTGGATGTGACTGAGGACAAGCTCGAGTCCTATCTGGGCGTCAAGCGCTACAACTATGGCCTTGCCGAACAGACCGATCAGGTCGGTGTTGTTACGGGGCTGGCATGGACTTCGGTCGGCGGCGATCTGCTGCAAATCGAGGCACTGCGCCTTCCGGGCAAAGGCCGGATGAAGACGACTGGCAAACTTGGCGATGTGATGAAGGAATCGATCGAGGCGGCGGCATCTTTTGTGCGCTCGATCAGTCCAGAGCTGGGCGTGAAGCCCACAAAGTTCGAGACCATGGACATCCACGTCCACGTTCCCGAAGGGGCGACACCCAAGGATGGTCCTTCGGCGGGTCTGGCTATGGTGACGTCGATCGTTTCGGTGATCACGGGCATTCCTGTGCGCAAAGACATCGCGATGACGGGTGAAGTCACTCTGCGCGGCAATGCTCTGCCCATCGGTGGTCTGAAAGAAAAGCTGCTTGCGGCGCTGCGGGGCGGCATCAAAACCGTCTTTATCCCGCAAGAGAACGAAAAAGACCTCTCGGAAATCCCCGAGAACGTGAAGCAGGGCCTGAAGATCATTCCGGTCACCAATGTCCGCGAGGTTCTCAAGCAGGCGTTGGTGCGTCAGCCAGAGCCGATCGAATGGGACGAAGCCGCAGAAGAAGCCGCAGCGATTGCGCGGGCTGCCTCTGCTGCAAACCCAGCCAGCGCGACGGCACATTGATCTAAAACCCAAATGGCGCGCCCCCTCGGCGCGCCATTTTCATGCAGACCATTCCTTGCTGCGCGTTTCCCTCTTGGAAACAATGCGTAAGCGGCTATGCTAGAGCTTACCCAAAACGGAGCAAGCAGCCATGGCGATCAAGAAAACCACCCCGAAACCAGCCGAAGCCGTCGTTGTCGCTGCGCCCGAAGTCGAGATCGAATCGCCAGAGATCGACGAAAGCGAAGCCTCGCCCGATCAGCTGCGCATCAAAGAGCTGCTCGAGCGCGTCGCCGTCGCCACCGATCTGAACAAAAACAAAGTGCGCGCCATCGCAGAGGCGACCCTGAACGAGCTTGGCAAGGCGCTGGCTGCGGGCGAGGGCGTGAACCTGCCGCAGCTTGGCAAAATCCGCATCGTCAACACTCGCACCGAAGAGCAGGGGATGATTTTGACCCTGAAACTGCGCCGGATGAACATGAGCGCGGATGCGGCGTCTGCGGAAAAACAGCCTCTTGCAGCGGTCGACGAAGAAAGCTAAACCGCGCCCATCGGGAGATTAGCTCAGTGGTAGAGCGCTTCGTTCACATCGAAGATGTCAGGGGTTCAAATCCCTTATCTCCCACCATTCATTCGAAAAACGCGCGCCTTCGGGCGCGCGTTTTTGTTTTCTCAACTTGGATGCAGAAAAGTTGAAAAGCACTCTTGCATCCACACCAAGGCTTCGTTAAACGCCACCTCACGGGTTGTTAGCTCAGTTGGTAGAGCGTCTCGTTTACACCGAGAATGTCGGCGGTTCGAGCCCGTCACGACCCACCATTTCCCTTCTATGCAAATCTGCACAAGTCCTGCTCGCCCATAGGGCGGGTCGTTTGGCATTGCGCGTGGTAGTGTGCTCCAAACAAAGGAGCCTGCAATGAGCTGGAACCCACTTCTCGATACGTCGATTCCCATTGGTGCTCAGGTCAATTCGATCGAGACCGTGATTATCCCGCGCGCCCGTGATCTGGGCGGATTTGAGGTGCGACGGGCGCTGCCCTCGACCAAGCGGCAAATGGTTGGCCCGTTTATCTTTTTTGACCAGATGGGACCTGCCGAGTTCCTGACGGGGCAGGGGATTGATGTGCGTCCGCATCCGCATATTGGACTGTCGACCGTCACCTATCTGTTGCGCGGCACCATGCACCATCGCGATTCGCTTGGCACGGACGCCTGGATCACGCCGGGTGAGGTCAACCTGATGACGGCGGGGCATGGCATAACCCACTCTGAACGCACGGATGGTCAGGCGCGGCAGGCACCGTTGAATCTGTTAGGGCTGCAAACTTGGCTGGCCTCTAGCCTTGCCGATGAGGATAGCGCGCCGAGCTTTCACAACCGCCCCGCAAGTGCGCTGCCGCTGCTCGAGGCCGAGGGGAAATCGGTGCGGTTGATCTTGGGCTCGGCTTGGGGTGTGCAGACGGATTTGCCGCTGTCGACCGAGACCTTTTATGCCGACGCAACGCTTGCGCCCTATGCGTCGCTGCCCTTGCCCGATACGCATGAGGACCGCGGCCTCTACATTTTGTCGGGCGAGGTGAGTCAAGCCAGCCAGACCCATGCTGCGGGCAGTATGCTGGTATTTCGGCCCGGTGATCAGATCTCGG
>CAWJOY010000035.1:0-20684 GCA_963844505.1 uncultured Alphaproteobacteria bacterium | reverse complement strand
CAAAGCGGGCGCGCAGGCTTTGGTCATAGGCTTTGGCCAAGGTGCGCTGCTGGGTGGCCTCGTTGGAAAAGGCAAGGATGACATGGCCGGAGCTGGTGCGCTCAACCGGAAAGAACGCGCCCGTGCGCACCGCATAACCCGCCGGGCGCGGGCTTGCGACGGAGGCCAGCACAAGGATGTTGCCGCCGTTCAGCACGCCCAAATGGCAGGATTGCTCTGTCGCCGCCGCAATCCGTTCCAGCAGCGGCAGCGCCCGCGAGATCAGCCGCGCCGTCGGGTCATGGCGGTGCGACATCTCGAACAGCTTGAGCGTGAGGGCGTATTTGCTGGTCTCGGGGTTCTGGCTAAGAAAGCCGCGCTCGGTCAGATAGATGACGATGCGGTAGATCTCGCCCATGGTGCGGCCCAGCACATCGACCATCTCGTTCATCGTCAGCCCGTCGCCGACATTGGCCAGCAACTCAAGGATATCAAAGGCCTTTTCGACCGATGGTACCGCCGATTTGCCCTTTTTCGCGTCTTCGTCGTGATCCGTCGCCTTGGCCATTCTATCCCCTCGGTTTCAACTGCGCGCCTTGGCCAGTTCGACCTTGGCAAAGCACAGCGACATGAGGTCGTTTTCAATCTTGAGACCCTGCGCCACCGTGACATCAAGCGCTGAACGTACAGCCGCCTTGACCGCTTGGGTAGCCACTGGGGAATGCGCCGCGATTTTTTCGGCCAACGCGCGGGCCGCGGGAACTTCGTCGCCGTCCTCGACAAGATATTCAACCATGCCAATGCGATGCGCCTCGGTGGCGTCAAAGCGCTCGCCCGTCAGCAGCCACTTCATCGCCTGACCATAGCCGCAAAGCCGCGTCAAATGCTGCGCCCCGCCGCCCGCACCGGTCCAGCCTAGCGCGACTTCGGGCGCCGAAAACACCGCCGAGCGCGCCACAACCCGCAGGTCGCAAGCCAGCGCAATCTCAAGCCCGCCGCCCAAGGCCCAGCCTTTGATCGCCGCAATCGTCGGTTTGCGCAGGTTCAGGATCGGCGGGATATAGTCGAGGCGATTGCGCCATTCCCAGAAATCCGCATAGCCCTCCAGCGCTTTGGTGTCCGAGCCCGCGCAAAACGCCCGCGTGCCTTCGCCGCGCAGGATCACCACATGCACGCTGTCATCGCGGTTGGCGCGGTCACAGCAGGCGGCAATCTCGCGATACATCACCGGCGTCAGCGCGTTGTGCTTGGCGGGGCGGTCCAGAATGATTTCGGCCACTGCGCCTGCCTGTTCATAGCGCACAGTGCCGTCTTGCGGCGGGACAATGGCGGCGCTGGCTTGGGTCACGGTGGACGTCCTTCTTTGCGATTTCGTGGCGAAAGGCCCCTGCTTCTTCGCCTTCATCGCAACTATACTTTCTTATGTCAAAGTTATTTTTATACTTGAAAATAAAATCAACCCCCGCGCATAGTGCAGCAACACGAGGCGGGGAGGCTACTTGTGACAGTGCTACAGGGCATGACGTGGGACCATCCGCGAGGCTATGACTGCGTCGTTGCGGCGGCGCAGCTTTATCACCAGCAAACGGGTGTCGAGGTTCAGTGGCACAAGCGGTCGCTGCAAGCCTTTGCCGATGCGCCGATTTTGGATCTGGCGCAGCGCTATGACTTCATCGTGCTGGACCATCCGCATGTCGGGCAGATCGCCGAGACGGGGGCCTTGCTGGCCTTGCCCGAAGCGGCGGGCGATGGCACCTCGCTGGGCGGCTCGGAGGAAAGCTATGTCTGGGGCGGCAAGCGGTGGGCCTATGCGCTGGACGCGGCTTGTCAGATGGCGGTGCATCGGCCCGACCTTATCCAACGGTTGCCGCAGCGGTGGGAGCAGTTCCTGCAGCCCGACGCACGGGCGTTTCGCCCGCTGACGCCGCTGCTGCCGGTCGATGCGTTTGATATGTTGATGACGATTGTCGCAGGGCGGGGCGAGGCCGATTTGCCGCGCAGTCCTGACGCGTTTGTCAGTGAGGCCAACGGGCTTTATGCGCTGGGGGTGCTGCGCGCGCTCTATGATCTGGGGCCAAGCGAGCAGGCGGCGATGAACCCGATTGCGGTGCTGGAGACGCTTGCGGGCGGCGATGAGTTTGCCTGCTCACCCTGCCTCTTTGGTTATGTGAACTACGCACGCGAAGGGTTTCGCCCGCACCGCTTGCAGTATTTCGACCTGCCGTTGTGCGAGGGGTTTGCCGCGTCCAAAGCCATCCTTGGCGGTGCGGGCATTGGCGTTTCGGCGCAAACCGCAGACCCCGAGGCCGCCATCGCCTTTGCACAGTGGATTACCTCGGAGCCCGTGCAGTCGGGCGTCTATCTGGACAACAACGGCCAGCCTGCGAACCGTCACACATGGCTCGCGCAACGCCAGAATCCCGCGCTGTCGCCGTTCTTTGAGGGCGGATTTCGCACCATCGACACCGCTTGGACCCGGCCGCGCGACGTCTGGTTTCTGGGCTTTGTCGACGATGTCTGCGCGATCATGCCCGCGTTTTTCCATCAGTCCATTGCCGCCGAGACCTTTCTCGCACGGCTTAACACGCTTTATCGCCATCACCGTCAAGGAGCCTGACCCATGCCAATCGCCGTCATAACCGGAGGCAACAAGGGCCTTGGCCTTGTCCAAAGCCAAAGGTTTCTCAAGGCCGGATATGAGGTCTATGTCGTCGCCCGCAGCCCCAGCGACTTTGCCACTTTGGGGGCAGGGGCGCAGTTTATCGAATGTGATCTGACCGAAGATCGCAGTGCCGACTATCTGGCGCAGATCCATGCCAAGGCCGGCCCGATTGCGGTGCTGGTCAACAACGCCGGCGTGCATCTGAAAAAGCCGGTCTGGGACGTGGCCCCGGATGAGTTGGACCATGTGCTGCGGGTCAATGTCGGCGCGATGTTTGCCGCCTGTGGGCGCTATGTGGCGCTGCACAAAGAGGTCGGCGGCGCGGTCGTGAATATCGCCTCAATGGGCGGGATCATGGCGCTGCCTTCGGCGGCGGCCTATGTCACTGCCAAGACGGCTGTGGTCGGGCTGACCCGCTCGGTCGCGATTGATGCCGCGGCCTTTGGTATCCGCTGCAACGCAGTCAGCCCGGGATTTATCGACACCGATATGACGCGGGCGGTGCTGGCCAAAGACCCCGCCCGCCGCGCCAAGATTGAGGGCCGCATCCCAAGCCACCGCTTTGGTCTGCCCGAAGATGTCGCCAATGCGGTGTTCTATCTGGCCTCGGATCAGGCGGCCTATGTCAACGGAGTCAATTTGCCGGTCGACGGCGGTTATGCGGTGGGGTTCTAACATGAGCGTTGAAACAAAACTGACAGCGGCCCGCACGATTGCGACAGGCCTGCAAACCGCCGCAGCGGGCATCCCCGCGGGGCAGGTGCGGCTGCGGCTTGCGGTGGCAAGCCTTTGCGGCACCGATCTGCATTACTACGCGCATTTCTCTAACGCGGGCTTTTTGCTTCAGAACCCTGTGACTTTGGGGCATGAGGCTTGCGGCTATGTCGTTGATCCCAATGGCTCGGATTTGCAGGTCGGCCAGTTGGTGGCGCTGAATCCGATCATGAATTGCGGCACCTGCGCCGCCTGTCTGCGTGGCGAGGAAAACCTCTGCACCGCCAAGAAATTTCCGGGTTCGGCGACGACGGTGCCGCATTTGGACGGGTTCTTTCGCGATGTGATCGACCATCCGGCGCGCTGCTGTCGGCCCGTGGCGGCGGGCGTCAAACCCGAGCATCTGACCTTTGCCGAGCCGCTGGCCTGCGCGCTGCATGCGCTGAACAAGGGCGGGGTGTCGGCGGGGCAAAAGGTCTTGGTGACCGGGTGCGGCCCGATGGGGTTGCTGGCGATTGCGGCGGCGGTGGCGCGCGGGGCCGAGGTGACGGCGATTGATCTGCGCGCAGGTGCGGTCGATGTCGCCATCCGTGTCGGTGCCAAAGGGTTGGTGATCGGCCGCTTTGACGAGGCGAGTTTGGAAAAGCAGTTCGACGTGGTGGTCGAGGCCAGCGGCGCGATTGCCGCCTTTAACACGGCGCTGCGGGCGGTGCGGCAAAAGGGCCGTGTCGCCATTCTGAGCAACATTCAGTTGCAAGAGGCGCGGGTGAACCTGAACCAGATCATGCTGAAAGAGATTGAGGTTGTCGGCTCATTCCAATTCAACCGCGAGTTCGAAGAGGCGGTGCAGCTGATCGAGGCGGGCACGGTCGATTTCGACGCGCTGACCGCGCAAAGCTATCCGCTGGCCGAGGCCGCCGCTGCGCTGGAGGCGATGGGCGCAGGGAAGGCCTTTGGCAAGATCATCCTCTTGGGGTCGGGCGTATGACCGAGCGCTTTGACCATATCGTCATCGGCGGCGGCTCTGCGGGCAGCGTTGCGGCGGCGCGTTTGGTCGAAGATGGCGGCGGGCGGGTCTTGGTGCTTGAGGCGGGGCACGCGCACCGCCATCCGCTGCTGGATATGCCGCCGGGGGTGTTCAAGCTGTTGAAAAACGGATCAAAGTTTTTCAAGACCTATCTTTCCGAGCCGCAGGCGCATCTGGACAACCGCCGCGCTGAAATCCCGCAAGGCAATGTCCTGGGCGGCGGCAGTTCGGTTAACGGGCAAGCCTATGTGCGCGGGCGGGCCGCGGACTATGACGGCTGGCACGCCGTCTTGCGCGGCAACAATGACGCGATCGGCTGGGGCTGGGACGACGTTCTGCCGCACTTCAAGCGGTTGGAGGGCAATCAGAAGTTCAACGATGATCTGCATGGCACCGAAGGCAAGCTGACCGTCTCGGACCCCGGGTATATTGATGATATGGCGCGCTGGTTCGTGCAAAGCCTGCAGGCGCAGGGCGAACCTTTTAACCCGGATTTCAACGGGAAGACCCAGCGTGGCGTGGGCTATTTCCAGTTCACCTATAACAAGGGGCAGCGGGTCTCGGCGGCCTATGCGTTTCTTGATCCGCTGCGGAGCAACCCGCGGCTGACAATCCGCCTGCAAGCCGAGGTGCAGCGCATTGTGATCGAGGACGGGCGGGCGGTCGGGGTGGTCTATCGCGACAAAACCGGCCTGCACGAGGTGCGCTGCAGCGGTGAGGTCGTGCTGGCTGCGGGGGCCTTTGTGACGCCCAAGATCCTGATGCTTTCAGGGCTTGGCCCTGCGGCGCATCTGCAAGCGCACGGCATCGCGGTGGTTCGCGACCTGCAAGGCGTGGGGCAAAACCTGCAGGACCATCCTGACGTGGCGATCGTGGCCCGTGCCAATGGCCCCTATGGCTATTTCGGGCAGGACCGCGGCTGGAACATGCTGCGCAACGGGTTGGAGTTCAAGCTTTTTGGTCGTGGGCGGATCACCACCACGGGGCTTGAGGCGGCCTGTTTTGTCAACCCAACCGACCCCGAAGCCCCGCCGACCCACGAGGCCTATTGCATCCCCGTGATGTATCTGGACGACGCCACGCTGCGCGAGATTGGCGACGGTCACGGGGTCTCGATCCAGATTGTCTTGCTCAAGCCCAAGTCGCGGGGCGAGGTCCGGCTGGCCTCGGCGGACCCAGGCGCGATGCCGCTGATCTTTCCGAATTTCCTCAAGGAGCCAGAGGATATGCAGGCGATGATCACGGGTCTGCGCTATTTCGCCAAGACCCTGCAGACCAAGCCTTTGTCCGACCGCATCCAGCATGTCGTCGTCCCGCTGGATATGACCGAGGCGGGGCTTGCCGCGCATTGTCGCAAGGTGGTCAAAACCAACTATCACCCCGTTGGCACCGCGAAAATGGGCGCAGATGGCGACCCGATGGCCGTGCTTGATGCGCGGATGCGTGTGCGCGGGATTGCCGGGCTGCGGGTCTGCGACATGTCGGCGGTGCCCGAGATTCCAGCAGGAAATACCAATGCTTGCGCGATGGTTCTGGGCGACCGCTGCGCCGACTTAATTCTGGGGATCTTGTAATTTGGTAGGACGATAATGCCAAAATAGCGAAACTTGTTGACGAAATGTGCCAATATGGATCAGGGTGATCTTAATTTGGTAGGACCAAAAAGGAATCAAATGTCGAGCCTTACGAAACTCATTCAAGAGCGAAACATCGTTGTGGTGACTTTGGTGTGCTGTGTGGTCTTTTACTGGATCAGCCCGCGCTTTCTGAGCCTTGATAACATGTCGGCGATCTCGAGGCAGATCGTGCCGATTGGTCTGATCGCGCTGGGGCAGTTTTTTGTCATCGTTTCGGGCAATATCGACCTGTCGCTGGGTATGGCGTCGGTGCTGTTTGCGGTGCTGCTGGGGGTGATCTTTGGGCTGACGGGCGGCGTTGGTCTTGGGCTGGTCGTCGTGGTTGCCGCGTCTTTGGCGATGGGGTTCATGAACGGGGTGCTGGTGGCCAAACTGCGGCTGCCGGCGTTCATCGTCACGCTGTCAACGCTGTTTGTGGCGCAGGGGCTGTCGGGTCTGATCATCCCGCGCGGGCAGCAGATTTTCCTGATGGGCGGGTTTTTCCAATTCGCGGGCGCAGAGAAATTCCTGGGCGTCTACCTGTCGTTTCTGTTTTTGCTCGCGCTCTGTGCGGTGGTTTACGTGGTCTATAACCACACAAGCATCGGCGCGGCGATCATTGCCATCGGCAATAGCGAAGACAACGCCAAGCTTGCGGGCATCAACGTCGACCGCGTGAAGATCGGCATCTTCATGTTCTCGGGCCTGTGCAGCGGCTTGGCGGGGGTCATGCTGTCGACGCGGATGGGGTTTGTGCAACCGGGGCTGGATGGCAACGGCCTGCTCTTGGATGCCATCGCGGCGATCATCATTGGCGGCACGCTTATTCAAGGCGGCCGCGGCACCATCGGCGGCGCTCTTTGGGGCATCGCTTTTATCGGAATTGTCAATAATGCGCTCAACTTGCTGAACGTGGAGGACGTTTGGCATCAGGTGTTCAAGGGGCTCGTGATCCTTGGGGCTTTGGGCGTGAATTGGCTTTTGTGGCAGTCACAGCAACGAGAGGCGCACTGACCGCCGACAGCGGAGCAACCAGAAAAAACTGGCGTTTAACAAGGAGGAGCGACCGATGAAATTTACTTCTGCGATGACCCTGGGTCTTGCGCTTGGCGCGGCGATGGGAACGGCGGCGATGGCCGAGGGCGACAAGCTCGACATCGTGTTTATCAACGACGGCCACGTGGCCCCCTATCACGTCGCATGGCTTTCGGGCTTTGAGGACGCGATCAAGGCCTATGACGAGGCCTTTCCTGACACCAAGATCACCGGCCACTGGCTTTCGGCCGAGGGCAGCCTGGAAAAGATGATCCAGCAGGCCGAGGTGACCATCAACGAGCATCCCGACGTGATGTTTGTCAATGCGATCAACGTCGATGCCTTCGAGCCGTTGGTGGCCAAGGCCAAAGCGGCGGGCATCGTCTGGATCGCGGTGCATTCGCCGATGGAGAGCGCGGACTACAGCTTTACCCTTGGCGACGTCGAAAACGGTCGCAATCAGGGTCTGGCGATGTGCGCCTTGTCGGGCGGCGAGCCGTTCAACGTCGCGATCATGCTGGGCCAGGCGGGCAACCCGTCGGGCGACGCGCGCCATGAGGGTATTCTTGAAGGCATCAAGGCCTGCGACAACATCAAAGTCGTGGCCGAGCAGCCCGCCGATTGGGACACGGTCAAGGCGCAGACCTTGGCGGAAAACTGGATGACGCAGTTCCCCGACCTGAACGCGATTTCGGGCGTGACCGACGGCTATATGTATCCCTCGCATCGCGATTGCGGCGAATGCGGGCAACAAGGATATCCAGTTCTACGGCTATGACGGCGATATCCCGATCATGCAGCAGATGGAGTCCGGTCAGGTCAAAGCCGACATCCTGCTGTCGGGCACCCGTGAAGGCTGGAACTTTGTGCAGATGGCTTACCGCATCCACAAAGGCATGCCGGTTGAGAAGCTCTACGACTTCTTTACGCCGCTGGTGATGACTGCAGCCAACCACGAGCTTGCGCTCAAGAACGGCTTTCCGGCTGATGTAGAGGTCTATGACGTGCCGAAGGCGCTTGAGATGGCGGCCAAGGGCAACATCGAATTTGGTCCTGACTCGATCAAGTAGCACACGCTTGCCGCTGGGGCCCTTGCGGTGCCAGCGGCCTTTTTCATGAAAGTCGCGCGATGAATACCTCTGTGAAGGCGAGCCGCAAAGGCGGCATGGACGGCTTGACGCTCCGCTATCTGGTGCTGTGCAGCTTGATCGTGATGGCCTCGATCGGCTTTGGCCTTGCGAACGACAGCTTTTATTCCCTTGTTAACGTTGGCATTCTGCTGCGCTCGATTGCGGTGCTGTTTTTGCTGTCGATGGGCATGACCTTTGTGATGCTGACCGGTGGCATTGACCTGAGCGTCGGCTCGAACGTGGCTTTTGCGGGCGGGGTGGGGGTGATTACCTTGAACGCGACGGGCAATGCGCCGCTTGGGTTTGCGGCAGCGATTGTGGCGGGCATGGTGGTCGGTGTCATCAACGGCGTGTTCATCGGGCGGCTGCGGCTGTCGGCGTTCATGGTGACGCTTGCGACCTATGCTTTGGCGCGGGGGCTGGCCTTGGTGATCTATGACGCCAATTCGATCAACGTCTCGGACGCGGCCTTTTTGTGGTTGGGCGGCAAAAGCTGGGGCAACCTGCCTGTGGTGATCCCCTTTGTGGCGCTGATCTTTGCGGCACTGTCGGTGCTTTTGTATCGCACGCCCTTTGGCCGCAACGTCTATGCGGCGGGCGCGAATTTCAACACATCCTTCGTGCTGGGGCGCAGACCCGAGCGCACGCTGGTGTGGATTTACGTGCTGTCGGGGGCCTTGGCGGGCATCTCGGCGATTGTCACGGTGGGGCGCGTGTCTTCGGGACAGCCCTGGGCGGGGCTTTATCTGGAGTTTGACGCGATCACGGCCGTTATTCTGGGCGGTGCGTCGCTTTTCGGGGGGCGGGGGCGGTTGCTTGGCACGATCTTGGGGGTGCTGCTCTATGGCATCATCATCAACGGCCTCGTGCTGACCGGAACCAATCCCTACCTGCAAAGTCTGGTCAAGGGTTTGATTTTGTTGGGCGTGGTCTTGTTGGACAGTTGGACGCAGCGGGGGAAGGCGTCATGAGCAAACGGATAGACATGACCGGCATCGGCAAAAGCTATTTTGCCACGCGCGCGCTGGACGGGGTGGATTTTTCCTGCGTCGGCGGCGAGGTCCACGCGCTGGTCGGGCTGAACGGTGCGGGCAAATCGACGCTGATGAAGGTGCTGGGCGGTGTGGTGCAGCCTGATGAGGGCGCAATCAGCGTCAACGGCCAACCCGTGACGATTGCCACGCCCGCCGATGCCACAGCCCTTGGGATTGCGATGATCCATCAGGAATACTCGCTGATCGACGAGCTGACGGTGGCGGGGAATATCTTTCTGGGCCGCGAGTTGCACTATGGCGCGACGCCCTTTTTGAACAAGGCCGAGATGGCGCGGCAGGTGCGGGCAGAGCTTGACCGCTTTGGTCTTGACCTTGACCCCGCGCGCCCGGTGCGTGAGCTGAACTCGGGCGAAAAGCAGATCGTCGAGATCATCCGCGCGCTGATGTCGAACTCTTGGCTGATCGTGATGGACGAGCCGACCTCGGCGCTGTCCGAAGAAGACAAAGAGCGGCTGTTCCATTTCATCGAGCGGATGAAGGCGGCAGGCGTGGCGATCATCTATATCTCGCACCATATGCCCGAGATTTTCGGCATCGCCGAGCAGGTCACTGTGATGCGTGACGGCAAGATCGTGCTGTCAGAGCGCACCCGCGCCACGTCGGAGGCTGCGGTGATTGCGACGATGACGGGCAAAGATCTGGACGATTTCATCAAGCCCGCCAAGGTGATCGACGGCGAGGTTTTGCTGCGGCTTGACGGGCTGAGCAAAGCGGGCAGCTATCACGACATCAGCTTTGATCTGCGGCGCGGTGAGATTTTGGTGCTGACGGGCCTGCGTGGCTGTGGCGCGCCCGAGCTTGCCAAGGCGATCTTTGGGCTGGATGGCGGCTATAGCGGCAGCGTGCAGTATCGCGGTGCGCCGTTGCGTCCGGGGCGGGGGCCCGCGGCGGCGGTGCGCGAGGGCATGGGGCTGGTGACCGAAAACCGCGACAAGAACGGCATTCTTGCGCCGCTGTCGGTGCGCGACAATATTGCGCTGCCGTTTCTGGAAAAGGTGACGCGGGCGGGGTTGATCGACGGGCGGCGGGTGGATGCGATGGTGGCCAAGGCCATCCGTGACACCTCGACCAAGACGGCGTCGGCGGCGACGGAAATCCGGTTTCTGTCGGGGGGCAACAAGCAAAAGATCTGCTTCTCGCGTTGGCTGGATGACGACCGCGATCTGCTGATCTTGTTGGAGCCGACCCGTGGCATCGACGTGCATGCCAAGGCCGATATCTATCGCATCATCGAAACGCTTGCGGCGCGCGGGGTCGGGATTTTGATCCTCAGCTATGAGATCGACGAGGTCATCATGCTCGCCGATCGGGTGATCACCCTGTATCAGGGCCGCGTGGTATCGCAGTATACCCACCCCGATTTCGACAAGGACCGTATGTTGGCCGATTTGTCCGGCGCCGAAACCCGTAGGGCAAAAGCAATCTGAAAGAAGCATCATGACCTATTATCAAGCTTTCATAGACAACAGCTTTGTCGATGCGTCGAATGGCGCGCGGATGCCGGTGTTTGACCCCGCCACGGGCGAGCAATGGGCCGAGGTGCCTGCCTGCACGCCCCAAGACGTCGCCCGCGCGATTGCCTCATCCGAGCGGGCGCAGGCCAAATGGCGGATGCTGCCTGCGATTGAGCGCGCGGGGTATCTTTACAAGATCGCCGAAGGGATCGAGCGCAATCGCGATCTGCTGGAAGAGCTTTTGGTCAAAGAGCAGGGCAAGACGCGGGCCGAAGCGGCGGGCGAGGTTACCGACACCATCCGCTATATGACCTATTCCGCCGAAGGGGCGCGGCGCATTCAGGGCGAGATCCTGCCCTCGGACCGCCCGCGCGAGCAGCTCTATATCTATCGCGTGCCCTATGGTGTGACGCTGGGGCTGTGTGCCTATAACTATCCGCTGGCGCTGATCGGGCGCAAAGCTGCGCCGGCTTTGGTGACGGGCAACACGATGATCCTGAAACCGCATGAGGCGACGCCCGTGACGGCTTCGGTCTTCTGCCGCATATGCCAAGAGGCGGGGCTGCCTGCGGGGGTGATCAATATGGTGACCGGCACCGGCCAAGACGTCGGCGCGCCATTGGTCGAAAGCCCGGTCGTGCGGATGATCACGCTGACGGGCTCTATCCGCGCGGGCCAAGGCGTGATGGCGGCGGCGGCCAAGAACATCACCGCGCTGTCGCTGGAACTGGGCGGCTCGGCGCCGTTCATCGTGCTCAAGGATGCGGACGTTGACGCGGCGGTCGAGGCTGCAGTGGTCGCGCGCTTTGCCAATGCGGGGCAGGTCTGCATTTGCAACGAAGCGGTGCTGGTCGAAGAGGCGATTGCCGACGAGTTCACCGAAAAGCTGTTGCGGCGGGTGGCGCAGGTCAAGCTGGGTGATCCCAAGACCAATGGCGGCATGGGGCCGGTGACGACCGCCGATGCGCTTGGCGCGGATCGAGCGCATCGTCGCGGATTCTGTCGCGGGCGGCGCGCGCATCGCTACGGGCGGGAAACGGCCCGAGGGCGCGGCCTTTGCCAAGGGCAACTGGTACGAGCCGACGGTTCTGGTCGATGCCACCGCGGACACCGCCGCCGTGCGCGAGGAAATCTTTGGCCCCGTGCTGCCGATTGTGCGGGTGGCCGATTATGAGGCTGCGCTGGCGATTGCCAATGCGCGTCCCGATGGTCTGTCGGCCTATCTGTGGACCCGCAACCCTTCGGTCTATATGGACGCGATCCAGCGGCTTGAGACGGGGACGATCTTCCTCAACTCGGGGATTACCGGCTTGGTGCAGGGCTATCACAACGGCCACAAGCTGAGCGGTGTCGGCGGTGAAGACGGCATCCACGGGCTTGAAGGCTATCTGCAAAAGCGCGTGGTCTATATGGCCTATTAACGCGGGCTAGATGTCACCAAATGTCAGCCGGACCTGTTCCCAAGCCGCATCAAGATGCGCGCGCAGGGCAGCTTCGGCGGCATCGGGATCGCGCATCAAGATGGCGTCAAAGATGGCGCGGTGCGCGGCAAGGTTGATCAGGTTGCGGTCGGGCAGGCGCGGCATCTGGCTCCACTGTGGGGCAAGCCACATCACATAGGCGCGGTGGATCGCGGGCAAAACCGGATTGCGCGCGATGAGATACAGGGTCTCGTGGAACTTTTGGTCGGTTTGGTAGAACAGCTCGCTGTCGTCCACCGCCGCCGCATTCGCGGCCAGCGCAGTCTTGAGCGCAACGATATCCGCCGCATTCGCAGACTTCGCCGCGTCGCGCACCAGCGCCGCCTCGACCAGTATCCGCGTGTCGAACAGGTTGCGCACGCCGCCAGGCTGCTGCAACAGATTGGTCACCACAGAGCCTGCCGCATCCAGCGCGGCCTCGAACCCCGCCTTGCGCACCACGGGGCGAAAGCGCGGCTTGGCCTCGACCAGTCCGCGTGCCGACAAAAGCCGCACGGCCTCGCGCACCACGGTGCGGCTGACGGCAAACTCTTGCATCACATCGCGCTCGGAGGGTAGGGCTTGACCATCGGCCAAGGCTCCACTGAGGATGCGCTGCTCGAGGACCGTGACAAGGTGGTCGGCCGCTCTGGAGGTGGTGGGGGGTGGTGCCATGATGTCAGGGTTCCTGCCGGATGCGGTGTTGCTATCGTGTTTAGGGCGAATTGCGGTGTCACACAAGAAATCCACGCTTTGGCCGTTTCTTTGGCTGCTTGCAGAGGGTTTTGCGCCAAGGGAATAATGTAACTTTCTTTTCGGTTTGGTTTTTGGTAGAACCAAAATCAAGAAATTTGCAGTAAATCGATTTATTCTGCGCCAAATTTCTTGTTTCGTCTGATGATATGTGGATTTTCTGCTGGCCAAGCTTTGCAGTTTTTTAATCTCACATATAAAAGTAACTTGCTTATATGAAAAAATAGCGCCACTCTAACCGTCGAGTGGGACCAATCACCCAAAGGAGGCGCCCGCTCGGGCGTTGGGTGCAACAGGGAGGAGACCCCAAGATGAAGAAAATCCTAGGCGCAGCGGCAACCGCTGTCGTGATTTTGACCACACAGGCCAGCGCAGAAGGCGTGACCATCGGTCTGGCGGTCGATCAGTTGTTCGAAAGCCGCGTGGCGGTGAATGATGGCATCAAAGCCGAGGCCGCAGATCGGGGCTATACGGTTGTTGAAGTGGTGGCCGATGGCGACGCACAGCAACAAAACGCGCAAATCCAGTCGCTGATTGCCCAAGGCGTTAGCGCGATTCTGGTCTGTGCCGTTGACCAGAACACCATCGAACGGGCGCTGATGGCGGCCAAGCAAGCCAATATCCCCGTGGTCGCCTATGACCGCGACCTGCCCGATAGCGCCGTGGTGCAATCCTTTGTCGGGCCGGATTCCAAGGTCGATGGTCGGCTTGCGGGCGAATATACCGCCAAGGCTTTGGCCAACTATGAGGGCACGATCAATATCGTCGAGCTGATCGGCGCGCTGAATGACCAGAACGGCATCGACCGCTCGGCAGGCTTTCGCGAAGGGATTTCGACGCTCAAGGACGTGAACATCATCGAAGTGCCGACCGACTGGGATTCGGCGCGCGCGCTGTCTGGCACGCAAAACGCCTTCCAAGCGACGCCGGATGTGGCTGCGGTCTTTGCTGCAACCGACACGCATATCCCTGCGGTGCAAACCGTGCTGACCGACTTGGGGCGTTTGGTGCCAGTCGGCCAAGAGGGCCATGTGGTGATCACGGGCGTCAACGGCTCGCGCGATGGCTATGATGCGGTCGTGAACGGCACGGCGGATGCGTTTGTCGTAATGGGCACCGAAGCAACGGGGCGCAAGGCCGTTGATCTTGTGGCACATCTGTTGGCAGGCGAAGCGGTGGATCGCACCAACTATGTCGGCGGCAACCTTTATACCGGTGCAGATGCTGCGGCCAATGCCGCGAAAATCTGGGGCGCGCCGAAGTAAGGCACGTCAGGATCAAGCGGCGCATCAAGGGTTGGTGCGCCGCGCTTCTTTTCCCGAGGGTGATGAATTTGACGTCTTTCCTGCGCATTCTAAAGACCTATCCGGCCTTGGTGATCATCGGCGTGCTTGCGGTGGCGTTCTCGACTCTCTCGCCCTATTTCGCCTCATCGGGCAATATCGAGGCGATGCTGGGGGCCAATGCGGTGGTGCTGATCGCGGCGGTCGGGATGACCGTGGTGTTTCTGGCCGGCGGCATTGATCTGTCGATTTCAACCGTGATCAGTTGCAGCGCTGTCATCTCGGGTCTGGTGATGGCAGCGACAGGAAGCGTCGGTTTGGGCGTGGCGGCGGCTTTGGCGGTCGGCTTGGGGTTTGGCGCTCTGAACGGCGTGCTGATCGGCTATTTCCACCTCACCCCGTTCATCACCACGATGGCGACGCAGCTGATCGCGCGCGGCTTGGCCTTTGTGCTGAGCGCGGGCATCGCTGTCAAAGGCACCCCCGCTGCCATGCTCGAGTTCGGCTTTGTGACATGGGTGGGCGTGCCGGCGGTGACGGTGATCGGGCTGATCGTGGTTGCGCTGGCGGGGCTGGCGATGGCGCAGACGACCTGGGGTCGGCAGGTGATGCTGGTGGGGTCCAACCCCGAGGCCGCGCGCTTTAGTGGCGTCGATGTGCGGCGGGTGGTGTTTAGCACCTATCTGGTGTCCGGGGCGCTTGGCGGCGCGGCGGGGTTTATCTCGATCGCCAATCTGGGCAATGCGATTCCGGGTGTGGGCGATACCTTGCTGCTGATCATCATTGGCGCGGTCGTGCTGGGCGGCACGGGGATGGGGGGCGGTGAAGGCTCGGTCACGCGGACGCTGCTGGGTGTCGGGATTTTGGCGATTTTGACCAACGGGCTGAACCTGCTTGGCATCCCGTTTTATGACCAGCTGATTATTCAAGGCGTGCTGATTTTTGTCGGCACATGGATGGCCTCGCGCTTTGGGCATCGGAGAGACATATGAACACCGCATCCAGTCCCGTCGTCTCGGTGCGCAATCTGAGCAAGGCCTTTGGCAGCAAGACCGTGGTTTCGGGCGTCAGCTTTGAGCTGCGCCGCGGTGAAGTGCTGGCGCTGGTCGGTGAAAACGGCGCGGGCAAATCCACCACGAAAAACATGCTCTGCGGGTTGCTGACCCCGTCCTCGGGCGAGATTTTTGTCAATGGCGTGCCGGTGCCCAAGGTCAATGGTGCCGAGCATGGCATCTCGGCCGTGCATCAAGAGCTGTCGCTGTTCGGGTCGCTGACGGTGGCCGAGAATATCTGCATCAGCGATCTTCCTGGTGCGGCGCTGCGGGTGAATTGGGCCGAGGCCGAGCGCATCGCCCATGAGCAGATCGACTTTCTGGGCATCGAGATCGACGCGCATGCTTTGGTCGAGACGCTGGGCGCGGGCAAGCAGCAGGTGGTCGAGATCGCCAAGGCGCTGCTTCACGCCAACAAAGCGCTGATCCTTGACGAGCCGACCACCTCTTTGACCGCGATCGAGCGCGAAAAGCTGTTTGTGATCATCGACAAGCTCAAGGCGCGCGGGCTGGCGATCGTGTTTATCTCGCATTTCATGGAAGAGATTTACCGTGTCTGCGACAGCTTTGTGGTGCTGCGCGATGGGCGGCAGGTTGGCCAGGGCCGCTTGGCCGAGGTCAGTCAGCGCGCGCTGGAAGAAATGATGGTGGGGCGCACGCTTGAGGATGCGCGCGTCGATCTGGCCGCCCCGACACAGGTGCCGGCACTTGAGGTGCGGGGGCTGGGTGCAACCGATTTCCGCGACATTTCCTTGACCGTGCATCGCGGCGAGATTGTGGGCATTGCGGGGTTGATGGGGGCAGGGCGCACCGAGGTGGCCGAGGCGATCTTTGGTCTGCGCGCCGCCTCGGGAGAGGTCCGCATCGACGGCCAACCCGTGGCCCGCGACGTGACGACGATGATGGCGCGGGGGCTGTGCTATGTCACCGAGGACCGCCGCAAGAACGGGTTGTTCCTGAACCGCCCCGTGCGCGAGAACCTGTCGGCGGCCAATATCGCCCGCTTTGTGCGGCGCACGTTGCGCGGCATCGGCTTTGGCGGCGAAGCTGCAAGGGCGCAGGGATTGGTGACGCAGATGGGCATCTCCGTGCCCCATATTGAGAACAACGTCTCGGATTTGTCGGGCGGCAATCAGCAAAAGGTCATGTTGGGCCGTTGGCTTGCGACTGACCCCGAGATCCTGATTTTCGACGAGCCGACCAAGGGCGTCGACATCGGCGCCAAGTTCGACATCCACGAGCAAATCGCCGCGCTGGCCCGCGCGGGCAAGGCCATCCTGATCGTCTCGTCCGACTTGCCCGAGCTGCTGCACATCACCCACCGCATGCTGGTGATGCGCAAGGGGCGGATTGTCGGGTCTTTTGATCGGCCAGACTACAATTCGGTGCAGATCATCTCGCTTGCTGCAAGCTCTAAGGAAGGCGACCAAGATGCAGCTTAACAAGGTGAAATCCCTGCTGTCGCGGCAGAAGTGGGTGGCGATTGCGGTGGCGACGATTGTGTTGGCCGGGGCGCTGTCGGTGCTGTCGCCGGTGTTCCTGACGCTGTCGAACCTTCAAGCCATTCTGGTGCAGGCCAGCGTCACCGCGATCATGGCCATTGGCATGACCTTTATCATCCTGACCGCAGGTATCGACATTTCGGTCGGCGCGATCTTGTTCGTGACCTCGGCCCTGTTCGCGCAGCTGATGCTCGACACGGGCAGCTATGCTTTGGCGTTTAGCGTCACGTTGGTCTGTGCGACGGCGCTTGGCACGCTGAACGGGTTTCTGGTGGTGCGTTTTGCGGTGTCGCCGCTGATCACCACGCTTGCGACCTATTCGATCTATCGCGGGGCGGCCATTCACCTGACGGGCGCGCAGAACATCCCCGTCCCGCGTGAGATGGGCTTTCTCGGCAATGGCCGCATCTGGGGCATCCCGTTTCCGATCCTTGTGCTTTTGGTGGTGGCGGTGCTGGGGATCTATGTGTTGAACCACACGCGGCTTGGGGTTTACGCGCGGGCGATCGGCAACTCTGATCGCTCGGCGCGCGAGACCAACCTGCCCGTGCGTTGGGTGACGGTGGCGGTCTATGGCTTTAGCGGGCTGGTTGCGGGGATTGCGGGGCTGATCTTGCTGGCGCGGGTGGGGGGCTTGCAGTCGGGCATCGGCATCGGCGTCGAGTTCACGGTGATCGCGGCCGTCATTCTGGGCGGCACCAAGCTGACCGGCGGCTCTGGCACCGTGGTCGGGTCGGTGATCGGTGCGGTGTTCCTGGTGCTGATTGATAACGGGCTGAACCTGATGAATGCCTCGCCTTACATCTATGACATCGTGCGCGGCAGCGTGCTTTTGGCGGCGGTGGCGATTGACCGCTATTCTGCGGCCCGCCAGCGGGCCTCGATCGAAGCACAGCGGGCGGCGCGCATCGCAGCCTGAGTGATTTTTGGTATCCCTAAAATTTTGGAATTTGATGATTTTTACCTGAAATACCGCCATTATCATTGACATAATGTGGATATTGTATTCTATCAATTATAGTTTGGTATGACCAAAAATAGAAACTAGGATGATTGCGATGCAGAGGATAACAGGCGTTCAGGTCCAGCTTTTCCACATCCCGCTGGCCGAAGTTTTGGTGGATGCCAAGCACGGCGATCACCACTTTTTTGAGCTGATTACAGCGACCGTGACGCTGGACGATGGGTCGCAAGGCACGGGCTATACCTATACCGGCGGCAAGGGGGGGCATGCGATTGCGGCGATGATCGAGCATGATCTTGCGCCCTTTCTGATTGGTCGCGACGCCACGCCCATTGAGGAAATCTACGACGCCATGCAATGGCATGTGCATTACGTCGCGCGCGGCGGCATTGCGTCTTTTGCGATCTCGGCTGTGGATATTGCGCTGTGGGATTTGCGCGGCAAGCGTTTGGGTCAGCCGCTATGGAAAATGGCGGGCGGGGCGGGGTCGCGCTGTCGGGCCTATTGCGGTGGCATTGATCTGAACTTTCCGCTGCCAAAACTGCTCGACAGCATCCAAAGCTATTTGGACCGCGGCTTTAATGGCGTTAAAATCAAGATCGGCCAGCCAACGCTTGCCGAGGATGTGGCGCGGATCAAGGCCGTGCGCGCGCTGATCGGGCCGGATATCGCCTTTGCCGTCGATGCCAATTACTCCATGAGCGTGCCGCAAGCGATCGAGGCCGCCCACGCCTTTGCGCCCTATGATCTGATGTGGTTCGAAGAGCCGACCATCCCCGACGATTATTTGGGCTATGCTGAAATCGCCGAGGCCACCGGAATGCCACTGGCGATGGGCGAGAACCTGCATACGCTGCACGAGTTCGGCTATGCGCTGGCGCAATCCAAGCTGAGCTATGTGCAGCCCGATGCCTCGAACTGCGGCGGCATTACCGGCTGGCTGCAGGTCGCCGATCTGACCGAGCCTTATGGTCTGCCCGTCTGCAGCCACGGCATGCAAGAGCTGCACGTCAGCCTTGTCTCGGGGCGCTCGAACACCGGCTGGATCGAGGTGCATTCCTTCCCCATCGACCAATACACCACGCGGCCTTTGGTGGTGGAAAACCATCTGGCCGTTGCCCCTGATGCGCCTGGCGTCGGGGTCAGCTTTGATTGGGCCAAACTGGCCGCTGCAACCATTCTGAAACAGTGAGAGAGACCATGACCAGCAAACGCGCCGTTTATCGTGGCAATAAAACCTTTAGCGTCGAGCAAGCAACCGTCACCCCGCCCGCAGCGGGCGAGGTGCAAATCGACGTGGCCTATTGCGGCATTTGCGGCACCGATCTGCATATCTATTTGGGCCATATGGACCCGCGCGTGGGCTTTGAGCGCGCCGTCGGCCACGAGATGTCGGGCAAGATCGCAGCGCTTGGCGCAGGTGTCACGGGGCTAGAGGTCGGGCAGAACATCGTCGTGCGCCCCTTGAACCATTGCGGCGCGTGTCCGGCATGTTTGGCAGGGCACGAGCATATCTGCCACAAGCTGAAGTTCATCGGCATTGATACCGAAGGTGCGTTTCAGCAAAAGTGGAACGTCCCCGCGCATACCATTCACGTGCTGCCCGAGGGGCTTTCGTTGCAGCACGCGGCGCTGATCGAGCCTTTGGCCGTTGCCTGCCACGACATCAAGCGCGGGCGGGTGGCGCAGGGCGAGGATGTGCTGGTCATCGGTGGCGGGCCGATCGGGCTTTTGGTGGCGATGGTCGCACGGCACGCGGGCGGCAAGGTGACGATTTCCGAGATCAATGAAAACCGCCTCGCCTATGCCGAAAAGCTTGGTTTTGCGACGCTGAACCCCAAGGCGGGCGATGTAGGCAAAGCGGTTCATGCGGCGACGGGTGGCAAGGGGGCGGATGTGGTGTTCGAGGTTTCGGGCAGCCAGCCAGGGGTAGACCTGATGACAGCGGCTGCGGCGACGCGGGGGCGCATTGTCATGGTGGCGATCCATGCCAGCAAACCGACGGTCGACCTGTTCCAGTTCTTTTGGCGCGAGCTTGAGATGATCGGCGCTCGTGTTTACCACCGTGCCGACTATGACCAAGCCATGCAGCTCTTGGCCGAAGGCGTGGTTGATTGCGACAGCTTTATCACCGATGTTCAGCCCTTGGACGATATCCAAGCCGCGTTCGAGGCTTTGACCAAGAACCCCAATGCGATGAAGTCGATGATCCAAGTTTCCGAGGTGGCGCTATGAACGTTCTTCAGTCTTTTGATCTGACAGGGAAAACTGCTCTGGTGACCGGTGCCAAGCGCGGCATCGGTCGCGGCATGGCGGTGGCTTTGGCCCAAGCGGGGGCTGACATCATCGGCGTCAGCGCCAGTCTGGAGTCATCGGGCAGCGCGGTCGAAGCGGCCGTGCAGGCCGAGGGGCGGCGTTTTCGCGGTTATCAATGCGACTTTGCCAATCGCGCTGCGGTGACGGCCTTTGCCGCGCAGGTCTTGGCCGAGAACCCGCAGATCGACATCCTTGTGAACAACGCAGGCACCATCAAGCGCGCGCCCGCGACCGAGCATGGCGACGACCTCTGGGATGAGGTGATCGAGGTCAACCTGACCTCGCAATTCGTGCTGACCCGTGAAATCGGACGGCATATGGTGGCGCGCGGGTCGGGCAAGGTGATCTTTACGGCCTCGCTTCTGACCTTTCAGGGCGGCATCACTGTGCCGGGCTATGCGGCATCAAAGGGCGGGATTGGCCAGCTGACCAAGGCGTTCGCCAATGAGTGGGCGGGTAAGGGCGTCAACGTCAACGCGATTGCGCCGGGTTACATCGACACCGACAATACCGAAGCGTTGCGCGCCGATGCTGCGCGGTCCAAGTCGATCCTAGAGCGCATTCCCGCAGGTCGCTGGGGCAAGCCCGAGGACTTTGCCGGCCCCGTGGTGTTCCTAGCCGCTGCCGCGTCGGATTATATGCATGGCACAGTGATGACGGTCGATGGCGGCTGGATGGGGCG
>CAWJOY010000034.1:0-18556 GCA_963844505.1 uncultured Alphaproteobacteria bacterium | reverse complement strand
CAGGTAGCTGTAGAAAGGCTGATAGCTGTGCCAAGAGCGCCTGCTTTTGTGACGTGTCAAAGTCCTCATAACGCAGCATAAATGCGCGACCTTCGGCCCGCTTGCGCAGCGCGATGGCTGTGTGATGGCCTAGCAGGGCCTCGGCTTCGGTCGCCGACATCTGCCACACCCGCATCGCGGATTCCGCGATTTTGTTGAGGTTGCGCACGGAATAGATCTCAAACACCTGCGGGTGGTTTGCGAGCACTTCGGGCAAATCATAGTGTGTCTTGAGCAAAAACACCCGCGCACTTTCGGCCTGTTTGACCAGAGGTGCCGTTTGGGTCGCAAGCTGTTTGTCGTCAAGAAACCCCAAAACCTCGACCGCGCCGAGACGCTCAAGGTATTCCCTGACGACGTTATAGACAGCGGTCGAGCCCGAGCGTGGCATGCCATTACAAATGATAAGTGTCATGATGCCGGACCGACCTTGTTTAAATAGCGTTCAGAAAGCGCTGATCCGCAAAATCGGCTCAGCAATCGAGGGTAGCGTAACACCTCCGTTAACTACCGCATAGGGAGAGTTTATGGTTTGTGTTGCAGTTTGCAGTTTAATTGCGCTGATCGTGGCTCCGGTCTTTAAAAGCAGCGTTTCGGTGGCGCGGGTCGTGCTTGCCCCGCTGCGGAAAATCGGGCTTGTCGCGGTGAGGCGCCCGCTTTCCCACTGTGGGCAACACAACCACAGTTTGCCCCCCGCGCTGATGTCGAACCAAATCGCATCCGCTGCATTGTAAGCTCCGTTTTGCTTTTGGCTGCGATTGCGCGAGACACGGGTATAGGCGGTGGCCGATACGGTCGGATCGCCCAAAAGCGTGCCAATCGCGCCATAGCCGCCATAACCCGTGCGCAGTGTTACGATGCCTGTGGCCCTGACGAATGCCGACAAAACCCAGTCCAGCGTCGAGTTAACCGAGGCTTGCAGCGCGATCCGTGCATTTGTGCTGCCCGCGCTATTATCGAGCAAAAAGGCTTTGCCTCCGGTCACGCCACCAAGACCCGCGGCGTTCAGGGCGGCGGCGTCGCTGACCAGACTAAGCGCCGCTGTGGCCGCCCCCGTGGTATAAAGGCCCGAGGTATCAACGGGCGCGCTTTCGACCACAGCCAGATTGCCCGAGCCCGCCTCAAGCAGCAAATCCTTGCTTGCGGTATAGCGCGGCGTGTTTTCGGGCAGGTTGGCATAGGTTCCATTGACGCTTTGGCCGCTTGCGATCGAGGCGCGCTGCACTGCAAAACCCGCCGTGTGATAGCCCGCCTCGAAATTCCAGACGTGTTTCGGAGTGCCTGCAGCGCCCGAGTAAAACCCTATGGGCAGCCGCAGCGCGGTGGGACAGTGGAGCGCAAAAGACATCACCAGCCCACCATCAAACCTGTGGCGGTGGTGCCAGTTGCGAAAATCCGGCTTACTTCCATCGGGTGCCAGCCAGGGTAGAGCACGGGGGTGGTCAGGGTTTCACCGCCAACGGTGGTCAGGCGGATGGTGCCTGCGGTCTCGACATAAAGCATCTGGCTGACATCGCCCAAATCATTGGCATCCGAGGGGCTGACAAGCGCCAAATGGGTCGGCGAGCCGATACGCTGCTGGCTGCGATCAACGAACTGGTTTCTTGCGGGCATGGTGCAATCCTCAATTTCTAATTTGAACAGAGGACAGGCTAGCGGAGCATAGTTTACCACTCTTTAAGCCAGCGCGCGCTGGCCCGAGGCTGGCGTGAAACAGCGCCTCGAAACGGTCAGCGATTTGTTCCAGATTGAAATGTGCTTCGCTATAGGCGCGGCCTGCGTTTCCGGCAGCGCGGGCTTTGGCGGAGTTCTGGCGATAGTCGAGCGCTGCTTGCACAAAGCCCGCGATGTCTTCGGGCTCGACCACGACGCCGGCTTGGGCTTGGGTGATGATGCGGGCGGCAAGGTTTTCCTTTGGAGCCGCCAGCACAATAGGGCGGCCCGCACACAGATAGCTGAGGATCTTGGACGGAACGGAATAGCTGCCAGCATCCCGCTCGATTACCGCCAAAAGCACATCCCCTGCCGCAAGCGCCTGCGCCAAGTCGCCAAAGGGCTGCAGCGGCAATAGCCGCAGTCGCGCCAGTGCCCCGCGCGCCTTTTGCGCCGCAATCGTCTCGGCCCCGACACCCGCTGCGATCAGCACCACCTCATCCTCGCCGCAAAGCGCCTGCGCCAAACCGGTGAGCAGGGCAGGGTTGTGCTTCATCGCCAGCGTCCCAGAGTAGACAAAGCGCGCACCCGACCGCAAACCTTGCCGTCGCGCCCATGCGGTGTCGCGGTCTAAAACGTCAATCTCGGCCAGAGCGCCCCAGTTCGGGATCACCTCGGTCTTAGCATCGCATATCCCCCAAGCCGCTGTTTTTATGCGAAACTCTTCTGCAATCAGCAGCACGGAGGCAGCGCGTTGCATCTGCCTGCGCTCCAGGAATTGGTAATAGGCCCCGATCATCGCACCAAGCCTGCCAAGACGCTGTCGCAACAATCGTGTGGCCGCGATGGCGTAGAAATCCTGACACCAATAGACAAAGGGGATACCCAAAGCGCGACAGGCGGCCACGATCGGTTCTTGCGCCTCGGTCGGGGTATTGCCCGAGATCACCAGATCGGGGCGCAGAGCGTGCAGCTTGGCGGCAACCTCGCGGCCATAGCGGATATCGCCGCTGCGCCGCTTGAGGAAGTTCGATTTGGAATAAGCAATCCCCGCCCCAAGTCCGCAAAACTCCAATGTCGCGGCATCTTGCGGCTGGCGGGTCAGTCGCCCTTTGGGGCCGCTGTCGCCCGCAAACCACGCATGCGTCACGTGCATCCCGCGGGCGGCAAGCACCCGCGACAGCTCTGCTTGGAACGGATGTCCGGCGAAATCATGGACAAAAACCCGCATCGCTTAGGCGCCGCGCTGCGCGATTTCCGCAGCAATCCACGCATAGACCTTTTCCATGCCCGCCCGCAGCGGCGCCTTGGGTTGCCACCCCAACCGCTGTTGGATCAGAGCGTTGTCAGAGTTGCGCCCGCGCACCCCCACAGGCCCTGCGATATTGCGCAAGGTAATGGACTTGCCCGAAATCTCGATCGCCATCTTTGCCAGATCGTTGATCCGGATCATCTCTTCTGACCCGATGTTCACCGGTCCCTCAAAGTCCGAGCGCATCAGCCGCAGCACTCCCTCGATACATTCGTCGATATAAAGAAACGAGCGCGTTTGCTGGCCGTCGCCCCAAACCTCGATCACGCCGCCGTCTTCGCATAAGTTGACTTTGCGGCAGACGGCAGCGGGGGCTTTTTCCTTGCCGCCGTCCCAAGTGCCTTCGGGGCCGAAGATATTGTGAAAGCGGGCGACGCGACACTCCATGCGATAGTTGCGGTTATAGGCAAAGAACAACCGCTCCGAGAACAGTTTCTCCCAGCCATATTCGCTATCTGGATTGGCGGGATAGGCGCTGTCTTCGGCGCAGTTCGGCTGGTCGGGGTTCTGCTGGTTGTGCTCGGGATACATGCAGGCGGATGAGGAATAGAACACGCGCTTGATGTTGCGCTTGGCGCAGGCATCCAGCACGTTCAGGTTAATCATCACCGAGTTGTGCATGATGTCGGCGTCATGTGTGCCGGTAAAGACATAGCCCGCCCCGCCCATATCGGCGGCAAGCTGATAGACCTCGTCAAAGCGGCGGTCGATGATCGAGCGGGTGAACCCTGGATCGCGCAGATCGCCTACGGCAAAGTCATCGGCCATGGTCTCGGCGTGTTCATGCAGCTTTATATCGACGCCGCGGACCCAAAATCCCTCGGCTTTCAGGCGCTTGACCAGATGCCCACCGATAAATCCGCCAGCGCCACAGACGAGTGCAGTCTTCATTGTCTTGTCCTTAATTTCTTGGAGATAGGTTGAGGGCTGGGGGATTAGCAGCCCGTGCGTGTGACCACGGCCCGTAAGGTTTTGAAAAGAATGCCAATATCCATCTGCAGATCGAAGCCGCGCGCATAGGCTACATCCATTGCTACGCGGTCGTCATAGCTGATGGCATTGCGTCCATTGACCTGCCACATGCCGGTTACGCCGGGCCGGAGGGACTGATAATGGTGCAAAAACGCGCCGTATTTGGGCAGCTCTTGCGCGGTAACAGGGCGCGGGCCGACTAGGCTCATCTCACCCATCAGGACATTCCAAAGCTGGGGCAATTCGTCCAAGCTGGTGCGGCGCAACAGCCCGCCAAACCACGTCACCCGCGGGTCATTGGTCAGCTTGAAGGTCTCGGCCCACTCGCGCCGCGCCTGTGGATTGCGCGCCAGATGCTCTTGCAGGCGCTGTTCTGCGGCAGGAACCATGCTGCGCAGCTTCCAGCAGGTAAAGCTGACACCGTCTTTGCCAATGCGCCGATGCCCGTAGATTGGCATGGCGCCCTGTGTCAGCCAAGAAATGAAGCAAAGGGCCAAGATAAGCGGTGCCGAAAGCGGTAAAGAGATAAGTGTCAGCCCAATATCCAAAGCGCGCTTGCCAAATCGGTGATAGCCGCTGTGTTGTGGTACAGTAATCGCCTCTAGGTTGATTTGACTGGCATCCAGATCCCAAAGGCGCGCGTCTGATGGCGCGTAGTTGTGAAGGCTTTTGTCCAACTTGCTCATCTGTTGTCCTTTTGGGGGCTGGGGTCAGGCGGGGCTGGCAGGCGTGTCGGCGACGGAGAGGCCCGCACCGCTTGCGATCGCGCCAAGATCAATCTTGCGGCGCGCTTTGACGTTCTCGGCGACGGCCAGAACCGTCGTTGACGCCGCGTTCAAGCCCTTGCTGCTGGCAAAGGTAGCGAGCGCCGACAGCATGGCTGCGCTTGCACTTGCGCTGAAGCTTTGTTCGTTATTTGCCATGGACTTGTTTGACATGCTGGCGACCTGCGATGCGATGCTGCCGATGATTGTCGCAAGCGTAGTGCCGGGGTTGGCCGCGCCCAGAGCCGCGACCAGTTCCTCGAGCGCGAGCTTGCATCCAGCCGACGATGCGCCCCCGCTACAGGCCGAGGCGACTGCGGCGCTTTGGGCGTCGCTGACGGTGATGGATACCTCTTGGGCAGCGGCCGGAAGGGGTGGGGAGCCAAGGCAGGCAAGGGCTGCGAGGCTGAAAAGGGTCTTGGTGTCAAATGGCATTCAAAGGCTCCGTTCTGGCGTCGCAGGGACTATCCTTTTGGACTACACTCGCTCAGGTTGTTTTGTCCAATATAAAATTATCCTTGGGTTGTTAACTCTTTTGAAATCAGCTAGCGATTGTGTTAACGAAGTTCGCTGTGGCGCTGTTTTCGGTAAATGGCGCAGCGCATCGGGTTTAAAGTTTGGAGGATTGGCTCAGCATGGCGGATAAGCGATCTGATTTTTTCCCATTCATTTACAATGCATTGATGAGTTTTTGCGGGGCGTTGGTTTGTGTCTTGGCACTGAGCGGATTTGGACGTGACTATGCCGCCGCGCTCGTCGTCGGCTTGCACGGAAGCGCGGCCATCGCGGCAAGCCAGCAATGGCAACACAGCAAAGCCGAGATAAGCGTTTTTGGGGCCTCGGTCATGATTAAGAATTGTGCAAATATATTAACAAATGATGAATCCGTTAAAATATCATCAGAGTTGAGTTCATCTGCCCGCGAATCATGCGCGGCGATGGCCGACGCACTGCTTCTCCGCGCTCCCAGTTCTGGCCGAGCCCGCGCGCTGCGGCTTTTGGCGCGCCCCCAGAGCATCACGCCCCAGACCTATGGGCTGGCGCAAACATCCGCCCCCTTCGAGCCTTGGCCGATGGGGATACGTTTTCTGGCTGCAGAACGTTTGGCAGGTCACCAAACCAAAGCGTTTGAGCAAACCTTGCGGCAGCTCGTTGCGCGCGACATTGACCGTTTGTTGGCACAGTCCGCGGGGCAGGGGATGTTGGCGCAGGTCTACCGGCGTCACTCGCCTTTGCGGGCGCTGATTGCCGAACGGCTTGACGCGGCCCCCACGACGGATCAGCACGCCTTTCTGCGCGCTCTCAAACGGTTGGGGCAGGGATGAGCGGGGATCGCGCGCCCGAGCCTGGCCTTAGCCACTGGCAGAACCGCTTTGGTGTCGGGCTGATCGGGCTCGCTTTGGCGAGCGCAATTCCCCTCGCCAGCAATCGGCCGAGCCTTTGGTTGCTGCTGACGGCCTGTATTGGTTTTGCGGCGGGCAGCTATCACTTGCTCGCCCTCTGGCGCGCACCAAGGCGCCGCTCGCAGCTTCGGCCTTATGCGGCGGGATTGGCTTTGGCATGGCTGGTTCCAGCCTATGCTTTGCTGCAGACGTTACCGTTGCCAATGGGTCTGGTGACGCCGTTTCAGGGCGAAGCGGCTTTGACGGGGCAGAGCATTTCTATTGTACCGGATGCAACGATGCTCGCGGCGCTGCGGTTTAGCGGGTATCTGATGTTTCTGGCCCTCCTGATCGAGATTGCGACGCGGCGCAGGCGGGTAGCGCTGCTGTCGCGGCTGGTGTTTTTGGGCATCACGGTCGAGGCGGCTTGGGCGTTGATCGCGCTCAAGCTCTTGGGGGATACCGCGCTTTGGGGCGAAAAGACCGCCTATTTGGGGGTGGCGACGGGCAGCTTTGTCAACCGCAACTCGCTGGCGACCTTTTTGGGCTTTGGCTTGGTGCTTGGTGTGGCATTTCTTGGCAAAGAGATCTTGCCCAGCACGGGGCGCGCCGCACATCCGCGCAGTCTGCTCGCGCGGTTTGGCGATGGCAGCGGTTTGGTTTTGGTTGCGATGCTGGTGATTTTGCTGGCTTTGCTGGCGACGGGGTCGCGACTGGGGCTGGTGTCGGCGCTGTTTGGGGTGATGGTCACATGGGCGGCGCTGCTGTGGCGGAGTGAGCGGCGCTCGTGGGTGTTGTGGGCGGGGCTGGGCGTCGTGGCTTTGGTCTGGATGATGGTGGCCGGCGCGGGGCAAGTGATGGCGCAGCGCGCGCTGTTCTTAGAGCTGGACGGCGCCATGCGCCTGACGCTTTATCGACAGGTTCTTCAGATGATCGCGACGCGGCCTTGGGCGGGGTTCGGCTTGGACGGCTTTGGTCCAGCGTTCGAGGCCTTTCGCGCGCCGCCTTTGCCAGGGGATCTGTCCTTTGGCATGGCGCATAACACCTATTTGACGCTTTGGGCCGAGTTGGGCGTGGTGATGGGCTCGCTGCCGCCTCTGGTGCTGCTGGGTGCGGCTATGGCCTGTGCGCGCAACCTTTGGCGACGCGATGGCTTTGCCACAGCGGCGGCTGCGGCCCTTGGCTGTCTTGGCGTGGCGGCAGTGCATTCTCTGGGGGATTTCAGCCTTGAGATTCCCGCCAATGTCTATGTTTTTCTGTGCATTTTGGCGCTTGGGCTGGCGCGCAGGCCCGAGCGAAGCGAGGCGGCAGGGCAATGAATTTCCTGAATAAAATCCTCCGCGCCTGCCGAAAATCGCCGCAAGTGGAGGCTTTGCAACCGCTGTCGTCAGAGCTGGGGCCGATCTATGCCGTGGCCGATGTGCATGGGTGCCGAAAGCTGTTGAGCGCGCTGGAGCAGTTGATCCAAACGGATGCCAAGGGTTTTGCCGGTCAGCCGCAGATTGTCTTGCTGGGCGATATGATTGACCGAGGGCCAGACACGGCGGGGGTCTTGGATGATCTGCGACGGCCGTTGGACTGGGGCAAGCGGTGGGCATTGCGCGGCAACCACGAGGCGATGATGCTGGATTTTGTGCAAAACCCGCAGCCCCATGGGGTTTGGCTGGCCAATGGTGGCTATGAAACGCTGTTATCTTATGGGCTTGCGCTTGACCTTGCGAGCCTTGCGAGCCTGCCGCGCAAGCGTCTTGGGCAGATGATTGCGGCGCATATCCCACAAGATCACCTCGATTTTCTGACGGCTTTGCCTGCGGGGATGTGGTGCGAAATCTCGGGTCAGACTTGGGTTTTGGCTCATGCGGGCTATGACGAGGCGCTTGGCCTGCAGAACCAACCCCTGAGCGCGCTGATCTGGGGCCACGCAAGGCCGCCCGTGGGGCCAGATATCCGGCTGGTGCAGGGGCATGTGCCCCAAGAGGTGATCGACCTGAGCGGCCCTGTGATCCGCATCGACGCCAAAGCCTATCAAAGTGGACGCCTCTGCGCACTGCGACTGGTGGCGGGGCAGCCGCCCAAGCTGATCAGCCCTCAAGGTCCGCGCCAAGGCACTGTAATTATTGGATCAAAACCCGCAACCGAAGGGCCGCGCTATGGATCAAGGTGATGTCGATCTTAAAGAGATCGTGGCCATTCTCAAGCGGCAGTGCAAGCTGATCGCGATGACGGTGGTGCTGATGGCTGGAGTGGCCTTTGTGTATATCCTTGCGGCGACGCCGGTCTACCGCGCGACCGCGCTGGTGCAGGTTGATGCTCAGGGCAGCAATCTGCTGGACCCCAACGCCGCCTATCAACAGCAAAGCGCGGTCCTGAACTCGCGCTTGGACAGCGAAGTCGAGGTGCTAAAGTCCAGCAGCATGGCGCTGGCAGTGGTCGAGGCAGGGGCGCTGATCGCCTCGCCAGATTTTGGGCCGCAGCTTGGTTGGCTGGAAAAGTTGGGGCTTGGCATCGGGGTAGACCTGTCGCCCGAGGCGAACCGCAGGCGCCTTGGTTTGGGCACGCAACAGCAGGTCGACACCGCCGCGCTGGTCAACGCAACCCTGACCAAGCTGCAGGATGCGCTCGACATCCATCGTCAAGGGCTTACATATTTGATAGCGATTTCAGTATCTTCGCCAAGCCCCACACGCTCTGCCGAGATCGCCAACCTTTATGCCAAGACCTATATCGAGGCGCAGGTGACCTCCAAAACGGCGTCATTGCTGGGAGCGCGCGATGTGCTGCAACGCCAGCTTGCCACCGCGCAAAAGGATCTGTCGTCCTCTGAAACTGCCGTCAACGCGTTTATCGAAGCCAATCTGACGCGGCTTGAAAAGGAAAGCGGCGACCCCGCCATTGCGCAATCGCGCCGCCAGCTTGAGGCCGCGAAAGCCGATCAAGCCGCCGTGGCCGCTAAAATTTCAACCGCGCAAACGGCGATGAGTGCCAAGGATTGGGGCGTGGTCACGCAAACGCTGGGCGATGCCGCCTTGGCGGAACTGGACCGGCAGCGCGTCGAGACCACCCAAAAGCTGGACCGTGCCCGCGCAGGCACTGCCGAGGCGCTTGATCTTGCCGCCGAACTGGCGCGCGTTGAAAGCAGTTTGGCGTCCACATCCACAGTCTCGTTGGCTGCGGCCCAAACCGAAGTTTTGGACCTTGGCAAGCGCGAGGCCAGCGCGCGCGATCAGCTGCGCTCTGGCTTGCTGCAATCCGATCTATCGGCGGAAATGCTGACCGAGCTTTTTAACCTGCAACAATCAGCGACGCTTGCGCGCAATCAGTATCAGACTTTGCTGGCACGCAAGCAGGACTTGGCGACGTTGGCCAATCTGCAAATCTCGGATGCGCGGATAGTTTCGGCGGCGCTTGCCCCTGGCGACCCCGCTGCGCCACGCAAAAAGATGATCCTGATCATGGCCGCAATCAGTGGCTTGGGCTTTGGCCTGATGCTGGCCTTTCTCAAAGAATACTACTTTGGCGGCGTGGTCTCTGCCAGTCAGTTGCAGAACATCATGCAGGTGCGCGTGCCCGTGACGGTGCCAAAGGCGCCGCCGCCCGAGAGCGGTCATTGCGCGGATTTGGTGATCGCGGCACCGATGTCGCCCTATTCCGAAAGTTTTCGCAAACTGCGCGCGTCGATTGACATGGGGGCAGAGCTTGACGGGATTTTGCGCGACGAGGCATTGGTGGTTCTGGTCTGCTCGGCGTTGCAGGCAGAGGGCAAAACCACCTCGGCGATCTCGCTTGCCCGTACCTATGCGCTGTCGGGGGCGAACACGCTTTTGATTGATGCCGACCTGCGCAAACCGAATGTCGAGCGCACAACCGGCTGCCGCAGCGAGGTCGGCTTTTTGGACTATCTGATGGCTTGGGGCTCGCCCGAGGGGCTGATGCCTGCCGCCGCGCATGATCCGCTTTCGCCCTTGGTGATCTTGACCGCAGGCGAACGGAGCGCGATCCCGACCGACCAGTTGATCAACAGCAAGGCGTTTCATTTGTTGGTGAACAATCTGAAAAAAGAGTTTGATATCATCATCATCGACAGCCCCCCTCTCTTGCCGGTCGTCGATACGCGGTATCTGGTGCGCCACGCCGATGTGGTGGTGCAGGTGGTGCGCTATGTCAGTACGACCCAAGGCGAGGTGCGCGAGGCCGCCACCCAAATCCAAGAGATGCTGCGCCCTGACGCCAAGCTTTACGGCATCCTGACGCAAGAGGAACAGGGCGCGCGGCGCACAAGCTATTATGGCCGCCACGAGGTTTATTACGGCCAGCAAGACGGCTAGACCCTGCGGGCGCTGGCTTTGGCAGTCTTTACGACATGGGCGCTATTTTGACGGCGAGCCTCGTCGTCTTACCTTGTCTTTGGTTGTCAAATTCGCGCCATTTTAGATAATATCTCATCTATTCAGCGCTTTATGGCTTGGTGCTTGCACCCTGTCGACACATTTCCGACCCGCGCACGGGGCTCTTTGAAAGGGACCGAAATCACCGCGTTGATTTCGGCTCTGCACAAAGAGGAGCCATGTGATGTTCGACAGTTGGGGACGCGGTGCATCCCATTTCATGCGTCGGTTTGGGGTCTTGGCCGTGGTCTTTGCGGCGGCACTTGTGGTCCAAGACCAGCCAGCGGCGGCACGGGCCAAGCTGCAAATCATTAGCTATGACATGGGCGGCGATTTGGGCGAACGTATCCGCATTGTTGAGCGTCTGCGCCAAAATGGCACCGAGGTTCGAATTGAAGGCACCTGTGTTTCGGCCTGCACGCTCTATCTTGGTTTGCCCAACAGCTGTGTGACGGCGGGCGCGATTTTGGGATTTCACGGCCCGCGCACGCGCACGGCTGGCCTGCCTCTGCCGCGAGAGGACTTCGACCGCCTGAGCGCGGTGATGGCGGGATATTATCCTCGGCAGATCCGCCAGTGGTTCTGGTCCGAAGCCCGCATGGTGACGCAAAGCTACTTTACCATCTCGGGACGACAGGCTGCGAAAATGGGCGCGCGGCTCTGCACCTAGGGCGTGAAATTTTTGGACTTGCCAGAACATTGCCACTCGCGCTAGGCAATGGGGGTCAGGATCGGGAGAATCCAGTTGGAAACTTCTGGTGCCGAAGGAGCAACCGCCCCGGTAAACTCTCAGGCTCAAGGACCGTTCTGACAAAGACACTCTGGAGAGAGGCGCGGATGCGCCCGCCGAAGGGATAACGATCTCAGGCGCCCCAAACGGGCACGGACAGAGGGGGCATCGTGGGGTGGGGATTGGCCTGCCTGATCGGTGCCGGCTTGCGTATCCGGCAGAGGAGGATCGGTTTTGACCGAAGCTTTAAAGCAGTTGGATTTGCATGCGTTGCATTGCGACATTGGCGCGAAAATGGTCCCCTTTGCGGGCTATGAGATGCCTGTGCAATATCGCGATGGGGTGATGAAAGAGCATCTGCACTGTCGCCACGCGGCGGGGCTGTTTGACGTCAGCCATATGGGGCAGCTGATTTTGCGCCCGAAAACCACCTATGAAGCCATGGCACTGGCCTTTGAGACGCTGATGCCGGTCGACGTTTGGGGTCTTGTCGAGGGGCGCCAACGCTATGGCCTGTTGACCAATCCGACCGGCGGCATTCTGGATGATTTGATGTTTGCCAATCGCGGCGACCATATCTTTGTGGTGGTCAATGCCGCCTGCAAGCACGACGACATAGCGCATCTGTCGCGTCATCTTGCCGAGGTTTGTGCCATTGAGCCAATCCACAACCGTGGTCTTTTGGCGCTTCAGGGTCCGCAAGCCCAAGCCGCTTTGGCGCGGCATCTGCCAGCGGTGGTTGATATGCGCTTTATGGATGTGGCGACGCTTGACTGGCAGGGCAGTGCGCTTTGGGTCTCGCGGTCGGGTTATACGGGCGAGGACGGCTTTGAGATTTCGGTGCCAAGTGCCGACATGCTCCGCTTTGCTACGGCGCTTTTGGCCGAGCCAGAGGTGCTGCCGATTGGCCTTGGTGCGCGCGATAGCCTGCGGCTTGAGGCGGGGCTTTGCCTATACGGGCATGACATCGACGATACCACCAGCCCCGTTGAGGCGGGGCTGACTTGGGCGATGCAAAAGGCGCGGCGCAGCGGTGGCGCGCGGGCAGGCGGCTTTGAGGGCGACGAGCGCATCTTGGATGAGCTGGCGGAGGCACCCGAGCGCGTCCGCGTCGGTTTGCTGCCCGAAGGTCGTGCGCCGATGCGCGAAGGCACGCAGCTTTTCGCGCAAGACGGCACGCCCGTGGGCCGCGTGACCTCGGGCGGCTATGGCCCCTCGGTCGAGGCCCCCATCGCGATGGGCTATGTCGCCAGCCACTATGCCAGCCCAGGAACACTCTTGACGGGCGAAGTGCGGGGCAAGAAAATGCCCGTGCGCATCGTGCAAATGCCTTTCCATCCAACAACCTACAAGCGCTGAGGTCTGAAAATGAAGTATACCAAAGAACATGAATGGCTCCGCGTTGAGGGCGATCTGGTGGTGGTCGGCATCACCGAACATGCCGCGACGGCTCTTGGCGATGTCGTGTTCATCGAATTGCCCGAGGTCGAAACCATGATCGCCGAGGGCGACGAAGTGGTGGTGATCGAGAGCGTCAAAGCGGCTTCGGACATTCTTGCGCCGCTGGATGGGGAAATCGTGGAGGTGAACCAAAAACTGGTCGCCAACCCCGCGCTTGTGAACGAAGACCCAACCGGCGACGCGTGGTTCTTCAAGGTCAAGATCGATGATCTCTCGGTGCTGGATGAGTTCATGGACGAAGACGAATACAACGACTTGATCGGATAATCGGCGGGGGTCAAGCGCCCCCTCTTGGCCTTCATCAGGAACATACCTCCTTTTGGGAGCCCTGTTCTTGCACCCAAAAGGATTGCACCATGAGCTTTACGCCCGTTGACTATAACCCCTATGATTTTGCCAACCGTCGCCACATCGGCCCATCCCCCAGCGAGATGGCCGACATGCTGGCCGCCGTCGGTGCCCCAACCCTAGAGGCGCTGATCGACGAGACTGTCCCCGCAGCCATCCGCCAAAATACCCCACTGTCTTGGGCACCTTTGTCCGAGCAAGACCTGCTGGCGAAGATGCGGGCGGTGGCAAAGCGCAATGTGGTGATGACCTCGCTGATCGGCCAAGGCTATTACGGCACCGTGACCCCGCCCGCGATCCAGCGCAATATTCTGGAAAATCCGGCGTGGTATACGGCCTACACACCCTATCAACCCGAGATCGCGCAGGGTCGGCTTGAGGCGCTGTTGAACTATCAGACCATGGTGGCGGATTTGACCGGCCTGCCCGTGGCCAATGCGAGCCTCTTGGACGAAGCCACGGCCGCCGCCGAAGCCGTGACGATGGCGCATCGGGTTGCCAAATCCAAGGCGCAGGCGTTCTTTGTCGATGCCGATTGCCACCCGCAAACCATCGCCGTGGTGCAGACGCGAGCCGAGGCTTTGGGCATCGAGGTGATTGTCGGCGCGGTTGAAACCCTTGATGCGACGTCTGTTTTCGGCGCGCTGTTCCAATATCCTGGCAGCACGGGCGGGCTGCGTGACTTTACCGCCGAGATCGAAGCCCTGCATGCGGCCAAAGCGATTGCGGTGGTTGCGACCGACCTCTTGGCGCTGTGTTTGTTGAAAGAACCGGGGGCGATGGGGGCAGATATCGCGGTCGGTTCAAGCCAACGCTTTGGCGTGCCGATGGGCTATGGCGGACCACATGCGGCGTTCTTCTCGTGCCGCGACGAGCACAAGCGCGCGATGCCGGGGCGCATCGTCGGGGTTTCGATCGATGCGCGGGGCAACAAGGCGTACCGTCTGTCGCTGCAAACCCGCGAGCAGCACATCCGGCGCGAAAAGGCGACTTCGAACGTCTGCACTGCGCAGGCTTTGCTGGCGGTGATGGCGGGCTTTTATGCGGTGTTCCATGGTCCCAAGGGCCTGCGCGCCATTTCCGAGCGCGTGCATTTCCTAACCGTGCGCGTTGCCAAAGGCCTGCGCGCGGCTGGCGCCAAGGTCAGCCCCGACGCGTTCTTTGACACGATCACGGTTGAAGTCGGGGTCGGGCAAGCGGGTATCTTGGCGGCGGCGCGTCAAGAGGGGCTTAATTTCCGCAAGATCGGGCTGGACCGCGTCGGGATTTCTCTGGACGAGACCACTGATGAAAACGTGCTGATGCGCATCCTCAAGGCCTTTGGCATCGAGGGCGCGGCCCCTCATCGTGCCGAGCTGGGCTTTCCAGAGACGCTGCTGCGCCAGACCGATTATATGAGCCATCCAGTGTTTCACATGAACCGCGCCGAGTCCGAGATGATGCGCTATATGCGCCGCCTATCGGACCGCGATCTGGCGCTTGATCGGGCGATGATCCCGCTTGGGTCTTGCACCATGAAGCTGAATGCTGCCGCCGAGATGATGCCGATCACTTGGCCAGAGTTTGGCTCGCTTCATCCCTTTATTCCGCAAGATCAGGCGCTTGGGTATCACGAGGCGATCACGGACCTGTCCGCAAAGCTCTGCGAGATCACGGGCTATGATGCGTTTTCGCTGCAGCCAAACTCGGGCGCGCAGGGCGAATATGCGGGCCTTTTGACCATAGCCGCCTATCACCGCGCGCGCGGCGACACCCAGCGCCGCATCTGCCTCATTCCGGTGTCGGCGCATGGCACCAATCCCGCCTCGGCGCAGATGGCGGGGCTTGAGGTCGTGGTGGTGAAATCCATGCCTAATGGCGACATTGACGTCGAGGATTTCCGTGCCAAGGCTGCCAAAGCGGGGGACGCGTTGGCCGCCTGCATGGTGACTTATCCGTCAACCCATGGTGTGTTCGAGCAATCCATCCGCGAGATCTGCGACATTACCCATGAGTTTGGCGGTCAGGTCTATCTTGATGGCGCGAATATGAACGCGCTGGTCGGGCTGGTGAAACCGGGTAAGATTGGCGCGGATGTCAGCCATTTGAACTTGCACAAGACCTTTGCCATTCCGCATGGCGGAGGAGGTCCCGGCATGGGGCCAATCGGCGTCAAAGCGCATCTGGCACCGTTCCTGCCGCGCCATTCCGAGGTGCTGGGGGCTGCGTCTGGGGATACCCCAGAGGCGGGCGCGGTAAGTGCGGCGCCGTTCGGGTCGGCGTCTATCCTGCTGATCTCATGGGCTTATTGCTTGATGATGGGGGGCGAAGGCCTGACCCAAGCGACGCGGGTGGCGATTTTGAACGCCAACTATATCGCGGCACGGCTGCAGGGGCAGTTCCCCATTCTGTTTATGGGCAACAAAGGCCGTGTGGCGCACGAGTGTATTCTGGACACGCGCCCCTTTGCCGAGGTCGGCGTTACGGTGGATGACATTGCCAAGCGCTTGATTGATAACGGATTTCATGCGCCCACCATGTCGTGGCCCGTGGCTGGCACCTTGATGGTAGAACCCACGGAATCCGAGACCAAAGCCGAGATCGACCGCTTTATCACAGCGCTTTTGGCGATCCGCGACGAAATCCGCAGCATCGAGGCTGGCGAGATTGCCTATCCCGACAGCCCGCTGCACCACGCGCCGCATACGGTCGAGGACTTGGTGGCCGAGTGGACGCGGCCCTATCCGCGCGAACAGGGCTGTTTTCCGCCGGGGGCGTTCCGCGTGGACAAATACTGGCCTCCGGTTGGGCGGGTCGATAACGTGTTCGGCGACCGCAACCTGATTTGCACCTGCCCGCCGCTTGAAAGCTATCTCGACGCGGCAGAGTAACGGGCTTTGGATGGGGGGATTGCATTTTGCGGCAAGGCCTCCCATCTATTCACAAGAAAGAATATGAGGCCCGAGATGAAAGACGTAAAGCTTGCCTGTGCGACCTGTTGCCAGATGAACCGAGTGCCTGTTGAAAAGCTGAGCGCGGGGCCAAAATGCGGATCTTGCGGCGAGGCTCTGGTCGATGGCCGTGTGATCGAGCTGGACGCAAAGGCGCATGACAAAACCACCAAATCCGACGATTTGCCGATTTTGGTGGACTATTGGGCGCCGTGGTGCGGCCCTTGTCGCGCGATGGCCCCCGAGTTTGCCAAGGCGGCCACCAGCCTGAAGGGCAAAGCGCGGCTTGCCAAGCTGAACACCGAGGACAACCCGCAGATTGCCCAACGCACGCGCATCCAAGGCATTCCCGCTCTGGTGCTGTATCGGGGCGGGCGCGAGGTTGCGCGCTTGGCGGGGGCGCGGCCTGCAAGCGATATCGTGGCGTTTGTGCAAAGCCATACCGCTTAGGCACAGCAGCACAATCTGCGCCATATTGAGCCAGATCAAAGACCCTAGACGCATGCAGCGATAGTCATCAAGCGACGCAACTTAGGAGTTTCCGATGTCCCGCTTGATGATGATCTTGTTTTCGATGATTTCCACCACCCTGATGGGGATCGGAATCGTGGTCGTGTTGGTCACCGGATACGCCACGCTTCAGCCCATTCTGATTGCGGCGGCGGTCGGCTTTGTGGTCGCGCTGCCGGTATCGTGGGTGGTGGCCAAGCAGCTTGAGGGCTAGCGCTTAGGCTTGTAAGAACACTTCGACAGTCGCCTCAAAGGCGCGCGGGCTTTCGGCATGAAGCCAATGGCCCGCATCTGGCAGCTTGGCAAAGCGCGCTTTTGGGAAGTGTGCCTTGATCTGGCTGCGATGTTCTGGCCGGACATAGCGCGAGAGCGCGCCTGTCAGGAAAAGGGTGGGGTGGTCAAAGACACCCTGCACATCGGGCCAGCCGACGATCTTGGGCATCTCGGCTTCTAGCACATCCAAGTTCAGCCTCCATTCCGGCGGATCGGCCTTAAGGTCCAGAGATTGCAGAAAAAACGCCCGAAGCGCTGGGTCCGAGATTGCCTTTGCCAAGCGGTCATCGGCCTCGCTGCGGGACGAAAGGTCGGTCAGATCAAGCGCGCGCATCGACTGGATGTGATGCGATTGGTCATGCGAATAGGCCACGGGCGCAATATCCGCCACCACCAGCTTGCGGATCAACTCTGGCCGCAGCAGCGCCAGCATCATCGCCGCTTTGCCCCCCATCGAGTGACCGAGCACGTCCATCGGCTGGCCCTCGGCCTCGATCACCTGCGCCAGATCGCCTGCCATATCGGCATAGCTCTGGGTCTGCGCCCGCGGGCTGGCACCGTGGTTGCGCATATCGACGGCCACAACTGTGCGATTGGCGGCAAGGTGTTTGCAGATCACCCCCCAATTTCGCGCAGAGCCAAACAGGCCATGCACAACCAAAAGCGGAGGCGCCGAGACGGTCGAGGGGTAACGTGTGCTTGCTAACATGGCTGCATGATAGCAACCTATCCCCAAGGCTTCTAGAGCAGTTGTCGAAGCGGCGGCGGCACGATAAGGTTCGCTTCGATCTCGCATGGGTGATAAATGACGGGCGTTCCAATTCAACGAATGGCAGATCGTGTGGCCGAGCTTTTGGAGCAGCGGCTGCGGATTCGCGGCAATGGCTTGGCGGCCAAGCTGCACAAGGGCGGGCGGCTTTTGCCGCGCCGTGTGCGGGCTGCCGCCGAAGTGTTGCAAGCCTCGGCGGCGATGGCGCAAAATCCCAAGCTCTTGCTGCAGGTCGATGTTGAGGCCACCGCTCAGGCCTATGACGTTTGTCTCAAGCATCTGAACGGCAGCAGCTTTAAGGGCCGCCGCAAGAATGCGGTGCTGAGCGTTGCGGCCTCGGTGGCGTTTTCGCTGTTGGTGGTGGCGGGCATCGTTTTGGCGCTGATGGTTTGGCGCGGCTTTATCTAGGCTTTGATCTTGAGGGCTGATCTGCTGACCAGCGTCACCGTGGTGAAGGCGACATAGAGCAGCAAATACCACGAACCAAGCTTGGCAAAGCTGACCCAATGGTCGGGCGTCTGGCCCGAATAAAGCCACGTCCCCGTTGCCGTGCCGACGTTTTCGGCCACCCACAGCGCAAAACTGGCCAGCAAGGCTGCAACCGGCATCGGCATCCACCAGACTTTGGTAGAGACGCGAAAGTGGATGCGGGTGCGGGCATAAAGCACCACGGTCGCCGCAAAAAGCCCAAGCCGTAGGTCGATAAGATAATGGTGCGCGATGAAATTGGCGTAGATCGCAGCCCCCAGCAGATAGGTCTTCCACAAGGCAGGATAGGGCGCGAACTGCATGTCGAAAATCCGGATCACCCGCGCGATATAGCTGCCAACGGCGGCATACATGAACCCCGAGAACAGCGGCACGCCCATCAGTTTGAGATAGCCCAGCTCTGGATAAGCCCATGATCCGGCGTGGGTTTTGAACAGCTCCATCGCGGTGCCGGTCAGGTGAAACAGCAAAATCACCCGCGCTTCTTCCCATGTCTCCAGCTTGAACCACAAAAACGCGATCTGGGTCAAAACCGCAAA
>CAWJOY010000033.1:0-58724 GCA_963844505.1 uncultured Alphaproteobacteria bacterium | reverse complement strand
TGGGGACGATTACGGCCGATGCGGTTGGGTTCATCCGCATTCAGACCACCTTCGAGGCGATCGGCGGCGCGGATATCATCACCAAGCGCGACGGCACGGCCTTTGTGTTCGGGGGGGCTGCGGGCGATAAGATCACCATGGCTGCGGGCGATCACACTGTCTCGGGCGACATGGGCGTGCTTGATTTCGTCAATGGCGTGCGGCGCGAGCTTCGGGTTGCGATTGATACGCCAGCTTGGGGCGGGGACGATACGATCTCGGCCGGCGTTGGCAGCAATTGGTTGATCGGCGGCGAGGGCAATGACGTCATCAGCAATGCCGGCGGGGAAAGCGTGATCATCGGTGACGCCGGAACCATCACCGCAGATGCGGCAGGTCGGGTCAAAGAGATCTATGCGCTTCAGCCGCAGCACGGGGGCAACGATCGCATCTATGGCGGTGTCGATCGTGACATTGCCTTTGGCGGTGCGGGCGATGACTATCTGGATGGCGGTGCGGGCGACGATATGTTGGCGGGCGAGACGGGGCACTTTACCCGCGAGTTGCTTGCCAATGGTGCGACGCTCTTTACCTTCGAGCAGTCGGGCGACTTTGAGTATGGCGGCGATGACACGCTGATCGGCGGCGTGGGTCGCGACCTGATGATTGGCGGCACGGGGCATGACTTCTTCCAAGTCGACTATACCGATGACTTCGCGTCGGGCGAGTTTGGCCGCTTCCGTCTGCTGGGGTCTGTTAACGGCGAGGAGCATCTGGTTTCGGTGCTGACCTTGGCGTCGCGGGACCTTGACCTGATCGGCAATGTGGGTGAGCGGTTGTTCTATAAAACACCGCGGACCAACGGCGCCTTGGAGCTGGGCGGCACCATTGGCTTGACCTTGCAAGAGATGATGCGGGTTGATGTGCTGGTGCTTCAGGACGACGGGCTTGACGGCACGGGTCTGAGCAGTGGCATGTTCGCGGGGACTTCGGTTGAGGGTCTGCGCAGCTTTAGACTGCTGAGCGAGCCTGATCTGCTGACAACGGCGAACCTGCTGATCTCGCAAGACAATTTGGTTGAGGCCGATTTGATTGTCGAAGAGCAAGCAAGCCTTGGCGGTTGGAAGTTTGAGGGCTGGACGATGTCTGGGCAAGGTTAACGGTTGGGTATGGAACAAGAGGCGTTAGGCAACGCTGCCTTTGCCAAAGCATTGACAGCGCATCTTGGCAAAATCCGAGGGCTTGTGGGCTGTCGGGCGATTGGTGGGCAAGAGGGGCGTTGGAAAGAGCTGGCGCAGTTTGGCCGTCTGCCGTCTACTGAGGGGCTGGAGGCCGAGCTTGTGGCCTTTGACCCGCAGGCGGGGGGCGCGGTGCGTCCGCTTGGCGCGGGTAAGGCGGGTTGGTGCGCGACCTATAGCTGTGCGGGCCCGACGGTACAGCTGTATGTTGTGTTGCTTTTGGACGACATCGCGCCGGCAGAGCTGCAATCCGTGTTGGGTCAGGTCGAGCAAAAGATCGGTTGGGTGCTGGTCGAGGCCGAGCGCGCCTTTGCGCAATCGGCGGGTCATGCTGCCTTGTCGACGGAAATCGGGGCGGCGGTGCTGATCGAAGCTGCCGAGGCCTCGTCGCGGATGGTGCTAGCCGATCAGTGGATTGCGCGGTTGGAGCGGGCGTTGTCGCCGGATTTGGTCGGGGTGACTTGGGTCGATGACCATGCGCCAAGGCTGGCGGCGATCTCTGGCGGCGGGATTGTGTCGCAGCCCGGTTCCAAGCGCAGCGCGGTCGAAACGCTGGCGCATCATGCTGTGGAGAGGCGCAGCGCGGTGGCGTTGGACGTGGCGACTGCCCTGCCTGCTTTGCGCGAGGCGATGGCCGCACTGCAAGCGGCGCGGGCTTTGTGCGTGCCGGTCTATGAGGCGGACCCCTGTCGCGCCGTGGTGGTTTTGTTGTGGAGCGACCCCGCCGCAAGGGTGCCTGACCAAGCGGCCGCCGATGTGATTGGCAAAGTGCTGGGCGAGGCGTTGGTGATCCAAAACCGCGCGCATCCGGCCTTGTTGCTGCGGGCGCGTCATTGGATTTTTGATGTGGTGCGGTTGGTCTTTGGTCAACGGGCGGTCAAGCTCAAGCTGACCCTATTGGCGATCGCGGTGGTTTTGGGGGTGGCGGCTTTGACGCCGACGATCCATCGCCCTGCATTCAACGCGCGCATAGAGGCCCGAGACCGCTTGATCGTCGCAGCCCCCTTTGACGGATTTCTTGCCGAGACCTCGGTGCAGCTTGGCGACAGCGTGGCGGCGGGCAAGATCCTGATCCGGATGGAGGATTCCGACCTGCGGCTTGAGGCGTCGCGGCTGGTGGCCGAGCGTCAACAGCTGTTGTCGGCGCTGCAAAACGCGCAGGCGCAGCGCAACACCGCCGAGGCGCGCAACCTTGATGCCAAGCTGCGGCAAAACGAAGTCGAGGCGGCGCTGGTGACAGATCAGCTTGCGCGGGCCAGTGTTACTGCCGACCGCGCGGCGTTGGTTGTCGCGGGCGATGGGCCAAAGCGGGTTGGCGGACGTGTGCGGCTGGGGGATACTTTGCTAGAGCTGGCGTCGAAGGACAGCCTTGCGGCGCAGGCGTTGATCGACGAGGACTGGGTGGCGGACCTGCCCGAAAATGCAACCGCGACGCTGTTGTTGGCGGCTTGGCCAGATCGGCCGATCCCGCTGCGCCTGACGCGGATCACCAGCGAGACCGAGCAATCCGACGGACGCAACGCCTTTGTCGCGTGGCTGGATTTCACCAAAGCGCCCGAGGTCGCCCTGATGGACGGGATGCGGGGGATTGTGCGGATTGATGCCAAGCCCGCTTCGGTGTTGCAGCGCTTTGGGCGGGGCATTGGTCGCTGGGTGTCGCGGACTCTTTGGCGGTGGGAATAGCCGATGCCTTCGGGGCTGCGCCATCCTGACTGGTATCTGATCGCCGAGCAGCGCTTTCGCCGCCGTGCGGGGGTGACGCAGGTGGTGCAGCGGTTTCGCGGCGAGCGGTTTCTGGTGCTGTGGGATTCGCTGAGCGGTCAAAGTCTGCGGCTGAGCGACCGCGCCGCCGTCATGTGGCAACGCTTGGACGGCGAGTTGACGGTGGACGCGCTGTGGCGGCTGTTGTCGCAAGACATCGCGACCGCCCCGACGCAGCGCGAGCTGGTGGATTGGGTGTTGCAGCTGGTGTCCTCGGGGCTGATTTTATCTGACCACGCGCTTGACCCGGCCTATCTGAGCGATCGCGCCCACCGAAAGCGCGACAAGATGCTTGAGTCGCGGGCGGCGAACCCTTTGGCGATCAAGGTGAACCTCTTTGATCCTGAACCGCTGTTGCGGGCGACCTATCCCTATATCCGCTGGATTTTCCATCCGATTGGCGGGCTTGCAGTGCTGTTCCTTATCCTGTCGGGCATTGTTGCGGCGGTGCTGAACTGGCAGGCCTTGCTGGGGTCGGTGGATACGTCGCTGTTGACCCAAGCGGGGGTTATCGCGCTGTTCCTGAGCTATCCGGTGATGAAGGCGCTGCACGAGTTGGGCCACGGCTGGACCGTTCTGCACTATGGCGGCGAGGTGCGAGAGGCGGGCATCATGCTTTTGCTGTTCGTGCCGGTGCCCTATGTTGATGCCTCGGCAGCGACGGCATTTGAGAACCCGCGTGCGCGGATGCTTGTCGGCGGCGCGGGGGTGATTGTCGAGCTGGCCATGGCGAGCCTGTCGCTGCTGCTCTGGCTGCAAATCGAGCCGGGTGTCGAAAAGGCGGTGCTTTACAGCTTTGTCGTCATGGGGTCGCTGTCGACGCTGCTGTTCAACGGCAATCCTTTGCTGAAATTTGACGCCTATTATGTGCTGTCGGACTGGCTGGAGATGCCGAACCTTGCCACGCGGGCGGGGAATTTGCTGTCGGATGTGTTTCTGACGCGGGTGATGGGGTTGCGGCCTGAAACGCGGACAGAGCCGCGCGAGGCCGCGATCTTATTGCTTTATGCGGTGCTGTCGCTGGCCTATCGGTTGTCGCTGACGTTGATTATTGTGCTTGCGGTCTCGAGCCTGTTTTACGCTTTGGGGGTGGTGCTTGCGGTTTGGGCCTTTGCGGGGGGAATGATCTTGCCATTGATACGATTGGCCAAAAGAGGCTGGCAGATGGCGCGGGGTCAAAACCGGACGGGTCGCGCGACGGGGCGGTTTGTGTCGCTCTTGGTCGTGGTGATTGGGGGCGGTGGGCTGGTGCCTTTGCCGTTTTCGGCGCAGGGGCAAGGGCAGATTGTCTCGACCCAAGCCGCCGAGCTGCATATCGGGTCCTCGGGGATTATGGATGCGACGGCCTTGGCGGATGGCGCTGCGGTGCAGGCGGGCGCGGTCTTGCTCAGTGTGCGCAACAGCGAGCAGTCAGCGCGGCTTGCGGGCAGTGCGTTGCGGGTGAGCGACCTGCAAGAGCGGCTGTCGCGTGGCGGGCTCTCGGTGGCAGAGCGCGCGGATCTTTTGGCAAGCCTTGTCCATGCGCGACAAGCCCTGAGCGACGCACAAACCCGCGAGGCCGAGCGCGACTTGACGGCTCCGATGGCGGGGCGGCTGTCGTGGACGGGGGGGCGCGCGCCCGTGCCCGGAACCTTTGTGTATCGCGGTGACCTTTTGGGACATATCATCGCGCCCGAAGCCATTCAGGTCGAGATCGCCTTTCCTGCCGCCTATGCGGGGCTGCTGCCGGAAACGGGCGCTCCGGTTGTGTTACGCTTGCCTGATGGCAGCACGCAGACGCGCCAGTTGCAGCGGTTTCAGGTGCTTGATACTGGCGCCGAAGTGCCCTTTGCCCTGCTTGCACCCAACGGAGGCAGCGTGCCCGCGCAACCCGGTCAACCCAATCGGGCGCTGTCGCCTGTGCTTGTGGCGTGGATCGCGCCCGAGGGGGATTTGACCCGTCAGTCGGGGATGCGGGTCGAGGCGCGGATTGATTTGCCGCCCAAGCCGTTGTTTTCGCAGATGGTGTTTCACTTGCAACGGCTGTTCTTGCGTGTGACGCGGGTCTAGCGGATGGTCTTTTTCCTGCGCCCCAAACGCCCTGTTATGCTGCACGCCTTTGCCCGATCTCGGCGCAATCCGGTGCGTCATTCGGTGGCCCAAATTGGCAAGTGGCGGTTGATCTGGGCAGAGTATGTGGGCTGGCGGTTGTCACCGCGCCAAGCCCCGCCCGATCAAGCCCTGCAACGCGCCTTGCCGGTTTTGCTGGCCGAGCTTTTGCGGCTCGATGATGCGGCACTGGATGCGCGAATTGCAAACAGCCGCCCCAAGGCCGAGGCTATTCGCACACCCCAAGGCTTTGCCGCCTTTGCCGAAGCGCTGGAGGTGATGCGCCGCGCCACCGGATTTGCACTGCGTCAGAACCAGATCGCCTGCGCGGCCTCATTGCTTGCGGGCGAATGTGTGGAGCTGCGGACGGGTGAGGGCAAGACCCTTGCGGCGGGTTTGGCGGCTGTGGTGGCGGCGCGGGCGGGGGTGTCTTGCCATGTTATCACGGTCAACGACTATCTGGCGCAACGCGACCATGACCTGATGGCCCCAATCGCCGCGCGCTTTGGCCTGACGACGGCGGTGCTCTTGCAAGAGATGGAAGACGATGCCCGCTTGGCGGCCTATGATGCCGACATTCTGTATGGGACCAACAAGACCTTTGTCTTTGACCACCTGCGCGACCGCCGTGATCTGCAAACACAAAAGCCGACGCCGCCACGGCAAACGGGCCAAGCCTTTGCGATCTGCGACGAGGCCGACAGCGTGTTGATCGACGATGCGACGGTGCCGATGATCTTGTCCGAGATCGGCGCTGATCTGCCCGAGTTCGATCTAGAGCTGTTTCGCAGTCTTGATACCTTTGCGGCCGGTCTTGTGGCGGGGCAGGGGAGGGTGGTTGACCAAAACGGTGCGTGGCGGCTGACGCTTGCGGGGCTTCGGGCGTTGGAGGCCGTCGCGCAAACGTGGCCGCATCCAGTTGCGCGCAGTGATGAGATCATAGGTCTTGCCGAAAAGGCTTTGGCCGCACGCTGGCAGTTTCGCCGCGGTGACGCCTATGTGGTGCATGACGATAAGGTGCAGATGATTGACCAGTCTACAGGGCGGTTGACGCCGGATCGGCGCTGGGAATACGGTTTACAGCAGTTGGTCGAGATTGCCTCTGGCGTGCCACCCTCGCCCGAGGGGCGCACCGTCGCCCAACTGACGCAGCAGACCTATTTCCGCCAGTATCGCTTGTTGTCGGGCCTTAGCGGGACTGCGCGTGAATGTCGGCCCGAGTTTTGGTCGATCTATAAGCTGCAGGTGCGCGCGATTTTGCCACATGCGCCAATGCGGCTGATCAATATGGGCTTGGCGGTGTTTCGGACGCGCGCGGCGAAGTGGGACCATGTTGCCGCGCGGGCGATTGCGCTGGCCAAAGATCGCGCGGTTCTGGTGGGGTTGAACGATGTGACTGAGACCGAGGCGCTGTCTGCGGTTTTTGCAGCGCTTGGGCGCGAGATTGCGGTGCTTGATGCGCTGGCCGAGGCCGAAGAGGCGGCGCTGGTATCCGAGGCTGGGCACGTCGGACGCATCACCATTGCCACGCATCTGGCGGGACGCGGCACCGATATTGCGCTGGCGGATTCGGTGCGGGCTGCGGGGGGGCTGCATGTGATTATCGGCTCTGCGATGACGTCGGCACGGTTGGAGCGGCAGTTTTTTGGCCGCGCGGGGCGCTCTGGCGATCCGGGCAGCTATGAGCGCGCCATTAGTCTTGAGGATCGCACGCTGTTGGAGGGCGCGCAAAGTCTGGCGCGGGGGGCGTTGCGGATGCTGTTGCGCCTGCCCTTTGCGGCTGTGCATCCTTGGGCGCTTGGGGTGTTTCAAACCGCGCGCGACCGCAAAGCGCGCAGGTTGCGCCGCGTGACGCTTTTGCGAGAGCAAGATCTGGTGCGGCAAGTGGGTTACAGATAGGGTGATGCGATGAGATATATTCTTTTGCTGTTATGCGCGCTTGCGCCAGATTTGGCCGCAGCCCAAAGCGCGTTGCCAGAGCCTTTGACCTGCCTGCTGCGGCCCAACCGCAGCTCGGATATTGGCGCGGATACAGGCGCGATTGTGAGCGATGTCAAAGTGCGGCGGACCAATCGCGTAAAGCAGGGCGATTTGCTGGTGCAGCTTGACGACCGTATCGCGCGGGCCGATCTTGGCAAATCCCTGATTATCCGCGACACCACCAGCGCCAAGTTGAAGCGCGCCGAGGCAGTGACGGCGGGGCGCTCGATCTCTGCCGAAGAGGTGGGCACCCTGCGCGCCGAAGCCGCGATGGCCGCTGCGGATTACCAACGCGCCAAGCTGCAACTGGACCGCACCCAGATCCTCGCGCCCTTTGACGGCACCATTGCCGATGTGATGACCGAAGCGGGGCAGCAGACCAATTCGCAGCCTTTGGTGCAGTTAATCGACACTCAACGCCTGCGCGCCGAGATGGTTTTCCCTGCCGAAGCCTTTGGCAAAGTCATCGCGGGCGACACGCTCAATCTTGCGGTCGATCTGACGGGGGCGCGGGTTGCGGCCAGCGTTGCAACCATTGACGATTATATCGATGCAAGCTCCAACAGTTTTACCGTTGTTGCCGAGATCGACAATTCCACGGGCGCAATTCCGGCGGGCACAAGCTGTCGCTTTGACCGCTAAACCGTCAAGTCTTGCAGGAAGGCTTGCATGCCGCTTTGGTCGGTTTCGACGTAAAAGGTTAGGAAACTGCCCTTAATCTCGTCTTGACCGCCCGCGATGTGCAGCAGCGCACCCTTGCGCAGCGCGGCAATCACATGATCGACACCGTCGCGGCTGGCAATGGGGGCAAGCGCGTCGATGACGTCTTGCGACTGGATCTGCGCACGCCGCACAGTTGCAAGCCAAGACTGCCGCCCCGCGCCTTGGGTGCGGGTCCAGATGCAGGTCTCTGGTGTCAGTTGATCCAACAGGTTTGCCACAGGGACCGCCGCCGCACCAAAGGTCAACAGCGCGGTTTCAAGCTCGGGTCGGTATTCGGACTCTGGTGCCATTGGAAGGCAGAAGTAAACATCCCGACGCGCGCGACCGCCCGCAAGCCGCTTGAGACCAAGATACAGCGGGGCAGGGGTCAAATCGCCTTGATCGACCTGCGCGGCCAGCGCATCCCAATACTGCAGATAGAGCCGCACCGATCCGTTTTGCGACAGCGTCATCCCCAAGGCGTCGGCACCCGTCGTGGCCTCTGCGAACTCTTGCAGGCCCAAATCGTCAAACCCAAGCAGGCCCGCCGCGACGGTCAAAGCGCTCTGTGCTGTGCTGGTTGCGGGCAAGAAAAACAACGCCCGCTTCTCCACCCCTTGCGCCGAAAACGACCACGACAGGTCAAAGCCTTGGGCCAAAGAACAAAGGTTTTCCAACCGGTCGCGGCAAAGAGAGGTCATGGGCTGCATATGTGGCGCTTTAATCCCAGAAGTGGTGGCTATATTCCCTTGTAACCCCCTAATTTGTTGCAAGCAAACCTCGCAAACACTATTGGTAGCAATAACAGGGATTTTATTTTCCTTAAAATGCGGTCTTAAAATCGGCGGGGATCTTATGCGGCACGGAATTCTGACGCCCTTTGGCGCAATTATGACTGCGCTTGCGCTCTCTGGAACTTCCGTCATCGCGCAGGATATGTCCGAAAGTGGCGTGGATGCACAGGATTTGGTCTCGCCGGGAATTGCGATTGAAGATCCGCAAACAGGGATGATCGGCCAAATTCAGGCGTGGCTGTTTTACTCGAGCGAATACGGCGCGACGGGTGGTGCGAGCAGCAAGCTGAACTTCCCCGCTTCAGAGGGGCGTTGGGCATCGATTGGCACGGAAATTGCAGAACGGCGCCAATCGCTAAAGCTGGCCTACCATCAGGATGAGGCTTTTGGCACTGCGGCGGCGTTCGATATGACCCTGCGCGGCAGCCACCAAGAACCGCGCACCACCCTGCCGTTCGAGAGTTCTTCGGTCGGGCTTCAGGGCAAACTAACATGGCCGCAAAACGGCAATGCGCAGCTGGCCACCTATCTGGGAACCGCTGAAAACCGCATTTATAACCCCGATGCCTCGCTGTCGACGCTATTGCTGTCGGATGTGCGGCGCAATCAGCGGACCTATGCGGGCGTCGAATATAAGCACGCCTTCCAAGGCAATGGCGGCTCTTTGTCCAAGCTGCAGTATACGCTTGGGGCGGAGGCGGCTGCGAACTCTACAGGCGAAAGCCAACTGCGCGGCCAAGCGGGGCTTTTGGCGGGCGGTGCGAATGAGAGCGGAGCGGTCAATTGGCGGGCAGACCTGCGAGCGGGCAGCATTGGCACGGCGAATGGTGCGTCTTCGATTGGCGAGCGGTTTATTCTTGGCGGCGGCACGATGCGCGGCTTTGCCTATGGGGGCTTTGGGCCGCATGATGGCACGCAGGCGTTGGGGGGCAACAGCTTTGCCGTCGCGCGCTTTGATGTGCAGTTTCCGCGGGCCTTTGGCGAGAGCGCCTGGCTGATGCCGGGGTTGCATGCTGACTTTGGCTCGCTCTGGGGGCTTGATACCACGGGCGCAGGGTTGGTGGACGACAGTGCGAAACTGCGCGGATCGGTTGGCGTCACACTGTCGGCAAAGATGCAAAGCGGGTGGGTGAGCCTGAGCCTGTCCAATCCCGTCATTTCAGAAGCAAGCGACGAGTCGCAACTGCTGCAGCTGGGTCTTTATACCAAGTTCTAAACGACGACTTTCACCGCTAAGTAAAAGGGCCACAGCATTGCGATGCTGTGGCCCTTTTCATGTCAATTACGCGTCCAGATGTTCGACCGAGAGCGCGTTTTGTTGGATGAACTCGCGGCGCGGTTCGACCACATCCCCCATCAGCTTGGTAAAGATGTCGTCGGCCTCGGCCAGATCTTCGATCTTGACCTGCAAAAGGGTGCGGGCTTCGGGGTCAAGCGTGGTTTCCCAAAGCTGCTCTGGGTTCATCTCGCCCAAGCCCTTATAGCGTTGAAGAGTCAGGCCTTTTTCACCCTCTGCCAGCACCGATTTCAACAGATCAATCGGACCGTGGACCATCTGCTCGCGCTCTTTGCGGCTTAGGTTTGCGGGATTGCGATAGACGTCGCGGCTTTCCTTGGCGATGGCCGACAGCCTGCGCGCCTCACCCGAACGAAGCACCGCGCCGTCAAGCGTGCGCAGCTCTTCCACGCCGCGCAGCACGCGCGATAGGCGAATGCCGTGGTCTTGGGTGATGCGCCCAGTCCAGCCTTTTTCGTATTCGGCAGCGATCAGGTTCAGTCGGGTTGCGACGGTATCTGCGATGGTCTGCAGATCGGTGTCCGCTTGGCCGACGTCAAACGCGCCCGCAAGCGCGGCTTGTTCAAGGATGCCGCGCGGATAGTTGGTCGGGAAGGATTCCAGCACACGACGGAACGCGCGCGCGCCCTCAAGTACGCGGCGCAAGTCGGCACCCGCCAGCTCTTCGCCCGTGCCAAGCCGCAAGATCGCGCCCTCAAGCCCCATATCTACAAGGTAGTCCTCAAGTGCGGATTGGTCCTTGATATAGACCTCGGACTTGCCGCGGGCGACTTTGTACAGCGGCGGTTGCGCGATATAGAGGTGCCCCGCTTCGATCAGCTGCGGCATTTGACGGAAGAAGAACGTCAAAATCAGCGTGCGGATATGCGCGCCATCAACGTCAGCATCGGTCATGATGACGATCTTATGGTAGCGGAGCTTGGCAAGATTGAACTCGTCACGACCAATGCCCGTACCCATCGCCGTGATCAGCGTGCCGATCTCTTGGCTGGCGAGCATGCGGTCAAACCGCGCGCGCTCAACGTTAAGGATCTTACCCTTCAGCGGCAGAACCGCTTGGTTCGCACGCGAGCGGCCTTGCTTGGCCGAGCCACCTGCCGAGTCACCCTCGACGAGGAAAAGTTCGGCTTTGGAGGCGTCTTTTTCCTGACAATCCGCGAGCTTACCGGGCAGGTTCGACACATCCAGCGCAGTCTTGCGGCGGGTCAGTTCGCGGGCCTTGCGCGCAGCTTCGCGGGCCAGAGCGGCCTCGACAATCTTGCCAACGATGATCTTGGCGGTCTGTGGGTTTTCTTCAAACCACTCGGCCAGTTTTTCGTTAACAAGGTTTTCCACCGCAGGGCGGACCTCGGAGGAAACCAGTTTATCCTTGGTTTGCGACGAGAATTTCGGGTCAGGAACCTTGACCGAAAGCACGCAGGTCAGACCTTCGCGGGCGTCGTCGCCGGTGAAATCGACCTTTTCTTTCTTGGCGATCCCCGAGGATTGCGCATAGGCGTTGATCGTGCGCGTCAGAGCGCCGCGCATCCCCGCCAAATGCGTGCCGCCATCGCGCTGCGGGATGTTATTGGTAAACGGCAGCACCATTTCATTGTAGCTGTCGTTCCACCACATCGCGACTTCAACGGTGATGCCCGCCCGCTCGCCAATCATATAGATGGGCTCTGGCATGATCGAAGACTTTGATCTGTCGATATATTTCACATACTCGCGCACGCCGCCTTCGTAGAACAGTTCTGTGCGCAGGGGCTCTGCGGGACGCTCGTCTTCAACGATAATCCGCACACCAGAGTTAAGGAAGGCAAGCTCGCGCAGGCGGTTCTCAAGTGTCTTGAACACGAAATCAAGGTTGGAGAATGTACCTTCGGGAATGTTGGACTTCGCCGATGCCAAAAAGCGCACCCGCGTGCCGCGTTCACCCGGAGCAGGGCCAACCTCATGGACATGGGTCACACATTCGCCGTGCTCAAAGCGGGCGTTATACTCGATGTCATTGCGCCAAACGGTCAGCTCAAGCCATTCCGAAAGCGCGTTCACCACCGAGACGCCGACGCCATGCAGACCGCCCGAGACCTTATAGGCGTTGCCAGAATCGTCGGTGTTGTTGAACTTACCGCCCGCGTGCAGCTGGGTCATGATGACCTCTGCCGCAGAGACGCCCTCTTCTTTGTGAATGTCGACAGGGATGCCACGGCCGTTGTCGCGCACCGAAACCGAGTTGTCGGCATGGATTTTTACGGTCACAGCAGTCGCGTGCCCAGCAAGTGCCTCGTCGATGCCGTTGTCGACAACTTCGTAGACCATATGGTGCAAACCCGAGCCATCGTCGGTATCACCAATATACATGCCAGGACGCTTGCGGACAGCCTCTAAGCCTTTGAGAACTTTGATAGAATCCGCGCCATAGGATTCCGGCTTTTTGGGCTCTTCGGCCATGTGGTTTTCACCCCTTGTTTTGCTCTTGGGTTATAGCGTTTCAGGGCAGGAATGTCACGCCTTGGACACAAGATTTAGCGGTTCAGCGCCAGAATCGCGATGCCAACGCCAATGAGAAGCAGACCAGACGTCAGGTTCATCCGCCCGATCGCCTTTGGTGACGACAATAGCGCCCGCGCACGGTCCAAGAAAAGCGCGAGGCACAGATTTCCGGTCATGGGCACAAGCGCCGAAATGGTAATTATGATTGCAATATCAGGGGCTTGTATTTTCGAAAGGTCGAAAAATCCCGGCAGTACGCCCATGTAGAACAAGATCGCTTTGGGATTGCCGATAACAGCCGCCATCCCCACCACAAATCCGGCCCAAGCGCCCTTTCGCGTCATCCGACCATCGGTGCTGGGCGCCACGGCGGGCTTGCGCAGTAAGATCGCCCCCATCCCAATAAAGACGCCTGCCGCGACCCAATGCAGCATAGCCAAAAAGCCGCCATAGACCGAAACAATCCAGCTTAACCCGAACACCGCAGCGAGGGGCCAAAGCAGATCCCCCAAGGCCACGCCAACCGCCAAAGGCCAAGCTGACGCAAATCCGCCTGACAAAGCCCGCGCTGTCAGTGCCACCCAAACCGGCCCCGGCACCATCCAAAGCAGAACAGAGCTGCCAGCATAAAGCAAAATCTGATGGAGGGTGATGGTCATGGCGCCTCCGGCAGGGTTAACGACCCGTCAGTCGCCAATTCCCAAAACGGGTTCATCGCATATTCCCAAACATGGCCGTCAGGGTCCGACCAATAGCCCGAATAGCCCCCCCAAAACACGGCCTCGGGGGATTTCAAGCAGGCCCCACCTGCCGCAAGTGCCGCAGCAAAGGCCGCATCGACCTCGGCTTCGGTGCCAAAGTTCTGGGCCAATGTCACCGCCCCCGTGCCAAGCGCAGCGCCCGCGCGCCCCTGATCCTTGGCAAGATCGTCCAGCCCAAAAAGCCCCAAAGCAGCGCCATGCATCTGATAAAACGCGACATTCGGATTGGAGCCCGTCTCTTGCCACCCCAGCTGCGCATAAAAGCTGCGCGCGGCCGCCAAATTCTTCACGCCAAGTGTAATCAACGTCACCCGCTGCGGTGTCATCTTGTGCTCCTCTTCATTGCCGCCTCGACGGCACATCTCACCCTAACCGACAATCCGCGACACGCCATTCTCATCGGTGACCAAAACATTTTGCCCGCGCCCTTCAAGCTGCTCAAACAGCGCGGCTTCGGTCCCCGTCATCAAGGCTTGTGCCCCCAAAGCGCATAATTCGTCATAAAGCGCCGCCCTGCGCGTCGGATCAAGATGCGCCGCAACCTCATCAAGCAACAGAATCGGCGCGGCCCCCAGCTCTGCTGTCAGCGCCCGCGCATTGGCAAGGATCAGGCTGATCAACAACGCCTTCTGCTCTCCGGTCGAGCATTGATCGGCCCGCGTTGCCTTAGCCGCATAAACAGCGCTTAGATCAACGCGGTGCGGCCCGCTAAGAGTGCGCCCCGCCGCCATGTCACGCCGCCTGCCTTGCGCCAAAACGACAGCAAAATCATCGGCCTGCGAGTCACCATCAGGGCTAATCAACTCCAGATCGGCCTGCGGAAACACCGTCTGCGCCCCTGCTTGCGCCTGCGCCAACCGCAGTAACGCGGCCCCGCGATTCGCAACAATTTGCGCTGCCGTAGCCACCATCTGCGCCTCCAAAGCGGCATACCAATGCGGGTCAGTGACTTGATCTTTCAACAGCCGATTGCGGTCTCGCATCGCTTTCTCATAGGCCAAAACCGCCTCGGCATGATCGGGCGCAAAAGACAGCGTCATGCGGTCCAAAAATCGCCGCCGCCCCTCCGCTGCCTCTATCCACAGCCGGTCCATCGCAGGCACCAACCAAAGCACCCGCGTAATTCGCCCCAAAGCCGCCTGTGGGCTCAGCTTGCCGTCAATCCGCAGCGTGCGGCTTTGGCCCATCTCGGCCCAAGTCTCGAGACTATGATTCGCACCGAACCCTCGGATTTCGGCCCGAACCTTCCAGCCAAGCGCCTCGGGCTTTCGCGCAATCTCATCGGTCGCCGCCCGCCGCATCCCGCGACCGGGCGACAACAAAGACACCGCTTCCAAAATATTGGTTTTGCCAGCGCCATTGGCACCGACGATCGCCACCGGCCGCCCGTCAAACTCAAGCCGCGCGGCGCGATGGCTGCGGAAATGCGACAGGTCAAGCGACGTTATGGCCAAGCCGCCCACGCTTTCGCCTTTCATACTGGCCTAAATACTCAAAAAGCCGAAGGCTCTCTTAAACGCGCATCGGCATGACGACGTAGACTGCCGAGGTGTCATTGCCTTCCCGCATCAAAGTCGGGTCCGCCGAAGAGTTAAACAAGAACACCGCATTTTCACGATCAACCTGGCTGGCGATTTCCAGCAGATACTTGGCGTTAAAGCCGATCTCCAGATGCTCGTCCGAATAAGCCACCGCAAGCGTCTCTTCCGCCGCACCAGAGTTCTGGAGCATTGACCGAGAGCACGAGCCGGTCTTCATCAAGGCTCAGCTTCACCGCCCGTGACCGCTCGGACGAAACGGTTGCCACACGGTCTACGGCCTTTGCGAACTCTGTCGCATCGACTTCCAAACGGCGCGTGTTGCCCGTTGGAATAACCCGCGTATAGTCGGGGAAGGTGCCATCAATCACCTTCGAGGTCAGCGTGATCTGCGGCGTCGCAAACCGCACTTTCGTCTCGGAGACCGAAACCGCGATCTCTGCGGAATTGTCATCAAGCAATTTCTTCAATTCGTTCACAGTCTTACGGGGAACGATCACCCCCGGCATGCCCTGCGCACCCTCGGGCAGGGGCGCATCGATCCGCGCCAAACGGTGGCCATCAGTCGCCACACAGCGCAGCACCGCGCCGACGTCGCCGGTCGAGACGTGCATGTAAACGCCGTTCAAATAATAGCGGGTCTCTTCCGTCGAGATGGCAAACTTTGCCTTGTCAAACAACCGCCGCAGCACAGGGGCCGGGGCGGAGAAATTCGACGAATATTCCGAGCTTGCCATGACGGGGAAGTCTTCTTTTGGCAGCGTCGCAAGGTTAAAATTCGAACGCCCCGCGGCAATCGTCAAGCGCCCCGAAGCTGGGTCATCGGTCAGCGCGACCAAAGCACCGTCGGGCAGCTTGCGCACGATCTCGTGCAGCATCACCGCCGAGACTGTCGTTGCACCCGCACGCTCGACCATTGCCGATGCGCGATCAACCACTTCGATATCAAGATCGGTCGCGCGGAAGGAAACGGTGTCTCCCTCTGCCTCGATCAGCACGTTCGCCAAAATTGGAATGGTATTGCGGCGCTCGACCACCGATTGGGCCTGAGCAAGCGCCTTAAGCAGGGTGCCGCGTTCGATGCTGATCTTCATTTTCATTCCCCTTAGCCGACCCCATAACAGGGAGGTCGAAACTATCCGATTTTCACCGGTTCACAAGCGTTTTCGGGACTTTGAGGGTGAACAGGCGGGCCGTCAAGCCCGCCCACGCCCACTTAGGACTGCAACAGCCGCCGCAACAGCTGTAAATCATCATTAAGCTGCGAATCCGAGGTCATCAGCTCTTCGATCTTGCGCACGCCGTGCATGATGGTGGTGTGATCGCGGCCGCCAAAGCGACGCCCGATTTCGGGCAGGCTGCGCGGCGTCAATTGCTTGGCCAGATACATCGCCACCTGACGCGGGCGCGCAATGTTGCGCAGTCGCTTTGGTCCGATCATGTCGGACAGGCGGATGTTGTAATGCTCGGCGACCTTGCGCTGGATTTCTTCGATGGTCAGCTTGCGATCCGAAGCGCGCAAGATGTCTGCAAGGCAATCCTGTGCCAGCTCGAGTGTGATCTCGCGGCCAACCAGCGATGCAAAGGCGAACAGGCGGGTCAAAGCGCCTTCCAGCACGCGCACGTTGGTGGTGATGCGATGCGCAAGGAATTCCAGCACGCCTGCCGAGATTTGCAGACCCTTATACTGGCCCATGTAGAACTCGGCTTTTTGCTGCAAAATCCCAAGCCGAAGCTCGTAGTCGGTCGGGTGAAGATCAACGACCAAGCCGCACTGCATGCGCGATTTGATGCGGTCTTCCAGATCTTTTATCTCACCCGGCGCGCGATCGGCGGAAATGACGATCTGTTTGTTCTGATCGACCAGCGCGTTGAAGGTGTGGAAGAACTCTTCTTGTGTTGAATCCTTGCCTGCGATGAATTGCACATCGTCGACCATCAGCACGTCAACCGAGCGGAAAATCTCTTTGAAATCCATGATTTGCTTGTCACGCAGCGCTTGGACAAAACGATACATGAACTGCTCTGCCGAGAGGTACAGAACGCGCAGGTGTGGCTGGCGCGCCTGAAGCTCGTGTGCGATCGCGTGCATCAGGTGGGTCTTGCCCAGCCCGACGCCGCCATAAAGAAACAGCGGATTAAAGGTCACAGGACCGCCCTCGGCCAAGCGGCGGGCCGCAGCATGGGCCAGCTCGTTCGGTTTGCCGACGACAAAGCTGTCAAAGGTAAAGCGCGCATCAAGCGTCGCCCCCGGCAGCTCGTCATCATTGCGACGCGACATCGCTTTTGGCATCCGCGCAGGTGCAGAGGTTTGCACCGCCGCATTGGTCGCGGCCGCGTGAGGGGCGCTGCGCAAATTCGCCGCAGGCACCGTGAATTCTGTGCGACCGACCAAATGGCCCTCTGCATTTAGCAAAGTCAAAATGTGGTCGGAAAAATTGCGCGACACCCAGTCGCCGAAAAAGGTCGTCGGAACATCAAAACGCGCAATGCCATCGGCAAGCTCGGTCAAATGCAGCGGCTCAATCCAGCTGGTATAATTGTTTGTGCCGATCCGCTTTGCCAGCGTTTCGCGCACCTTGCACCAGGCTTCGTTTGTCATTCTTCCACGTCCCCAAGTGCCATATCAGGCGATAGCCCGTTGGCACCTTCTATTTGTTCCACACACCTGCGACTCTCCCGACAGACCCCGAGCAGAAGTGGGGCAAACGCTCTGGCATAACCAGCGCGCCTGTGGGCGTCCTTGAAACACAACGACCGCGCCGAAACCGGATTTTCCCGGACCCGGTTGCGACGTGATCAGAATGTCATTTCAGACAAACTATGCCTAACGCATTAATCTTAAACATAAATATCAGGCTCTTCTTTGGCAGCGTTGCTCTGAATTCAAGACTAATGCGGCGCAATGTTTCTAAGACAAGTTGAATCGCTTAGGCAAACTAGCAAGCTGGGCGCGCGGGCTGCAACCGATCTTGTTGCTTGACAGGGGTTTGTTTCAGCGAATCTTTTCCAGCCGATAAAAAGGCCACGGAGGGGGTAAAAATCTTTTGCATTTCGGCGGCAGGGGGCCAATTCGATGGCTTGCGTAAGAGGGTCATTCTGGACAAGCCAAGGCCGATTCTAGGCCGCTGACCGAGTCGCAAATGCAAAAGGGCGCGGCCATTTCGGCCGCGCCCTTCTAAAGTCGATTCGCAGAAAACTTATGCTGCTGGGGTCGCAAGCGCTTTGACGCGCGAAGCAAGGCGCGAGATTTTGCGCGAAACGGTGTTCTTGTGCAGAACGCCCTTGGTCACGCCGCGCGCCAGTTCTGGCTGAGCATTTTTAAGAGCGAGCACTGCTGCGTCTTGGTTGCCCGAAGCGATTGCTTCTTCAACTTTGCGCAGGAAGGTGCGGATACGCGAGCGGCGGGCCTTGTTCACGTCGGTGCGTGCTTCGGTCTGACGGACGCGTTTTTTGGACTGGGCAGTATTTGCCATGGGTGTGTTCCTTAGGGTCGGTTTAATTTTGTCGCGCAAAAGCCCCAAGGCCCCCTCAAAGATGAAGGGATGATTCTTGCCAAAGCGGGCCCACACGCATGTAAGGCGATCCCTTAGAGCAAACAGCTGCCAAAGGGAACCGCTTTTCTAGCAATCCTTAAAGTTTGCAGGCCGTTTCTCGATAAAGGCGGCCATGCCTTCGGCCTGATCTTGGGTCGAGAACAGCGCATGAAACAGGCGGCGCTCGAAGTTGAGCCCTTCGCGCAGGCTGGTTTCGGCGGCGCGGTGGACGGCCTCTTTGGCCGCCATGACCGAGATCTGCGACTTGGCGGCGATCTTGCCGGCGGTCTTCATCGCCTCGTCAATCAGGTCGGCGGCGGGAATAATCCGGCTGACCAGACCCGCACGCTCGGCTTCGGTCGCGTCCATCATGCGCCCCGTCAGGTGCATCTCCATCGACTTGGACGCGCCGACCAACCGCGTCAAGCGCTGCGTGCCGCCAAGGCCCGCGATGATTCCAAGGTTAATTTCGGGCTGGCCAAACTTGGCCGTATCCGCCGCCAGAATGAAGTCGCACATCATCGCAAGCTCGCAGCCACCCCCCAAAGCAAAGCCCGCAACCGCAGCAATAATAGGCTTGCGCGTGGCGTCAATCACCGCGGTCTCGGCGGCAAAGGTGTTGCGCGTGAACATGTCGGCAAAGCTCTGCTCGGCCATTTCCTTAATATCAGCGCCCGCGGCAAAGGCTTTTTCCGACCCCGTCAGCACAATGCAGCGCACGGCGCTATCGCCATCGGCGGCCTTCAAGGCGCTGGCGAGTTCCTGCATCATTTGCGCATTCAGTGCGTTCAAGGCCTCTGGCCGGTTGAGCCGGATCAGCGCGACATGGTCTTTGATCTCGACCAAAAGAGTAGAATACATGGGTTTTCCTTTGCGGTCTGGATCAGGTTTGGCAGCTTGGGCAGTAAAACGAAGAGCGCCCCGATTGGCTTAGCCGTGCAATCGGCGTGGCGCAGGTTTGGCAGGGCTGTCCCTCGCGACCATAAACGGCGAAGGCCTTTTGGAAATAGCCCAATTCACCGTCAGTTTGGCGATAGTCCTTGAGGCTTGAGCCACCCGCCTCGATCGCTTCGGTCAAAACCTCGCGGATGATGGGCACCAGCGCGCCTGCGTCCAGAACGTCCCCCGCGCGCCGTGTTGGCACTATTTTTGCCCGATAGAGCACTTCGCAGACATATATATTGCCAAGCCCTGCGACCAAATGCTGATCCAGCAGGGCCGTTTTGATCGGGGTATTCCGCCCCGCCAACCGCGCCGCAAGATAGGGTGCGCTAAAGCCGTTGCCCAAAGGCTCGGGTCCGATTTGCGCCAAAAGCGGATGTGCCTCGGCGGTTGCGGTGGGTAAAAGGTCCATCGCCCCGAACCTGCGCGCGTCATTAAAGGTCACGCGCGCGCCGCCCTCAAGGTGAAGCACGACGTGATCATGCTTTTGCGGGGCTTCGTGTTCGTGAAAGAACTCTCCAAGAACGAGGCCGGACACCAGCATCCGCCCCGACATGCCAAGATGTATCAGCAGCGTCTCGCCCGTCGAAAGGTCGGCCAAAATATACTTCGACCGCCGCCGCAGCGCCAAAACCCGCGCACCCGTCAGTCGCTCGGCCATTCGCTCGGGAAAAGGCCAGCGCAAATCCGGCCGGTTCACCTCGGCCCGCTCGATCAAGCGGCCTTCCATCGCGGGCAAAAGCCCACGGCGAACGGTTTCGACTTCGGGTAATTCAGGCATATGGCCCCTTTGACAGAACGGCGCATTGAGGCGGCCGCTTTCGCGCTCTATATAGAGGGGCGCAAAGACAGGACGGCAAGCCCCATGAGCGAAGAAAACACCACGCATTTCGGATTTCAAACTGTACCAGAGGCCGAAAAGGCCGGCATGGTTCATGGAGTCTTTACCAATGTCGCCAGTAAATATGACATCATGAACGACCTGATGTCGGGCGGTATGCACCGGCTTTGGAAAGACGCGATGATGGATTGGCTTGCGCCCCGTACGGGGCAGCGGCTCTTGGATGTGGCGGGGGGCACGGGCGATGTTGCGTTCCGTTTTCTGAACAGGGCAGCGGATTCGCAAGCGGTTGTGCTCGATATGACGGAGTCGATGCTCCTTTCGGGGCGGCAGCGTGCCGAGGCAGGGGCGATGGCGGAACGCTTGGATTGGGTCGTTGGCGATGCGATGGCGCTTCCCTTTGCCGACAATACCTTTGATGTCTACACGATTTCGTTTGGCATCCGGAACGTGACGCGGGTGCAAGAGGCGCTGAACGAGGCCTTTCGTGTGCTGCGTCCGGGGGGGCGGCTGATGGTGCTGGAGTTTTCGCGTATTCCCAATGACTTGGCGCAATGGGCCTATGACAAGTACAGCTTCAACGTGATCCCCGTCATGGGACAAGTCGTGGCCGGAGATCGCGATTCTTATCAGTATCTTGTGGAATCCATCCGCAAGTTTCCCGACCAAGAAACCTTTGCAAGCATGATCCGCACCGCTGGCTTCGAGCAGGTGAAGTACCGCAACCTGACGATGGGAATCGCGGCTTTGCACTCGGGATGGAAACTGTGAGAGGTCCGCATAACCTCTGGCGGCTGATCCGGACGGGTGCGACTTTTGAACGCACTGGCGCGATGGCTTTGGCGCTTGAGGCGCTGGACGTGCCGCCACGGTTGCGGATTGCCGCGCGGTTGCTGGGTTGGCCGTTCAAATGGCTGGGGCTGGCGGGGGATCCGGCGCTGCCGCCCGTTACCCGCGCGCTGACGGCGCTCGGTCCAGCTTACATCAAGTTCGGGCAAGTCCTGTCGACTCGTCCAGACATTGTTGGCGCAGAGATGGCGCAGCAGTTGAAGTATCTGCAAGACCAACTGCCGCCGTTTTCGACCGAAATCGCCAAAGCTATGGTTGCCGAAGAGCTGCGTTTGCCCGTTTCCGAAGCGTTTTCAAGCTTTTCCGAGCCCGTTGCCGCCGCATCGATTGCACAAGTCCACCATGCGACGATGGCGTCGAACGGCCGTGATGTTGCCGTGAAAGTCCTGCGACCAGGAATCGAGCGCGCCTTTCGCAAGGACATTGATGCGTTTTACTTCGCGGCGCGCACGATCGAGTTTCTTTCGCCCGCCTCGCGTCGCCTCAGACCGATGGATGTTGTCACGCATTTTGACGGTGTTGTGCAGGGCGAATTGGACCTGCGGCTTGAAAGCTCTGCGGCGTCCGAGTTTGCAGACAACACCAAGAATGACAGCGGATTTCAGGTTCCGCGCGTGATATGGGAGCTGTCTGGCCGGACTGTGATGACCCTGGATTGGGCCGAGGGCATTAACCTTGCAGATAACGCCGCGATTGATGCGGCTGGCATTGATCGACGTGCATTGGGCGCAAGAGTTTTGCAGCTTTTTCTGAGCCATGCGCTGCGGGACGGTTTTTTCCACGGGGACATGCACCAAGGCAATCTGAAAGTCGCGACCAATGGGGACCTGATCGCCTATGATTTTGGCATCATGGGCCGGATTGATGAGTATACGCGCCGCGTTTACGCAGAGATTTTGATGGGCTTTATTCGCAAAGACTATCGTCGCGTCGCGGAAGTCCACTTCGAGGCGGGCTATGTGCCGCCTGATCGCGACATCGACGAATTCGCGCGGGCGCTGCGTGCCGTCGGCGAACCAATTTTCGGGCTTGATGCTACGCATGTTTCGATGGCGCGCTTGCTGTCCTATTTGTTTGAGGTCACCGAGCGTTTCGGGATGGAGACGCGAACCGAGCTGATTTTGCTCCAGCGGACAATGGTTGTTGTTGAGGGGGTCGCCCGTGGTCTTGATCCGCATATTAATATTTGGCAGGTCGCAAAGCCCGTTGTGGAATCCTATGTAAGCAAAAACGTTGGTCCGCTGGCGCTTATACGTGATTTGGCGCAAACGGCGCGGGTCATGGGGCGCTTTGGCCCGCGGCTCCCGCGGTTGGTTGAAAGTTTGCTGATCGCGCAAGCAGAACAGCCCAAGCAGAAACCTCATGCGCCTCGTTTCCTCTTGCTGCAGATCTCTATTGCAGCGGTGTCGATTTTTGCGATTGGGGTGTGGGTGGGCAAGCTGTTTGATTAGGGCACCCGTAGTGCAGTGATATCCGTGGCTTTGACCTCTGTGCCACCCGCCAGAACAAGGCTGGTGCTGCCAGAGCCGCCGCCGCGCGCTTCGAGTATGCGAGAATAGGATTCGACGGTTCCGTTCGAGGCAATCTTGTCACCGTCTCGATAGCTCTCCAAGCTAAGAGAGTAGGTGCCAGCCGGTAGCGCGTCGCCCGAAATCCCCGCGCCAAACCATTGATAGCTATCGCTTTTGAGGGGCACATCTTCGCGACCAACGACGTTTCCTTGGGCATCAGTCGAGACCAGAACTGCGCGATCTGCGGTCGGATCAGCCGCATAGCTGATGCTAATGGCCTTATCTGCAAGCGATACTGGCGCAGCTGAGCGCGCCTCTTGTCCCACCCAACCCGCAAGTTGCGCCATGCCAAATACACCAAACTGACTGCCAAGGCTTTCAAGTAATTGGTTTGTCTTGGTTTGCTGTTCAACACCTGAAAAAGTCGCAAGTTGTACTGCAAACTCAGAGGAATCCATCGGGCTGAGGGGGTCTTGGTTCTTCAGCTGGGTGGTCATCATCTTGAGAAACGTGCTGTAGTCAGAGCTGACTGTCTTTGATGTTGAGGCCTGCACCGACGCAGTGGTCGTGGTCGCGGCAGAAGTGATTGCGCTGGTAACCATAGTGTTTCCCTTTAAAGTCGGAGGTTTAAGCCCTGCAGGTCGCCTTGGGGCGCTACAGGAGTGGCTGGCCGATGTTGAGCCGGAGCCTGAGCGAAGTCATCCGGAAGCGAGAATGCCGGAGGAGGCTGTTTAGACTGCTGTTGCTGGCCCCAACGACCAAAGTCGAGTGTCGCGCCTGCGAAGCCAGCATTGCGAAACTCGCGCGTAAGCTCGTCGCCATGCCTTTTAAGCATGTCAAGCGTGTCAGGGCGCTCGGCTGTAAGCATTACAGTTACCGAATCCCCTTGATGTCGAATTTGGAACTTCACATGTCCGAGGTCATCGGGGGTGAGGGCCAGTTCAACCTGTCGGTCTGTCGCAGACGCCGCATGAGCCAGCAATTGATTGTGCAGATTTGCTGGTGCTGCAACTTGCGATTTGAGGTGGGGCGCGTTCGACTCTGAGGGCCATTTGGTCTGCACGAAGGCTGTGACATCCGACGCGGATGCATCTTCGGCAATCTCCGCCCCATCTTTGGTTAAGCCAAGGTTTAGATCGGGTTCCGGCCCAGCTGAAGCCATAGGTTCCGGTGCAAGAATCGGGGGCGACGTCTCTGAGATATGTGCATCAAACCACGCAGGAATCGGCGCATCACGCGGAATGCTGGTTGCTGTCAGAGTCGCACGGTTTTGTGCGACGGGTTTGGATGTAGGCGTTTCTGCTTTTATGCCCGCGGCCAGGTTCGGTTCGACTGATACGAGGGGCGCAAGCTGAATGGGCGCGCGTAAATGCACCAGTTCAACTGGCTGAAGTTCGGTCTGAAGGCCGAGAGTTTTTGGCGGTGGAGTAGTAACGATCTGAACCTGTTCAACTTCTGTCAGTTGGGGGGCATTCGGTGTAGGCGCAGTCACAGCAATTACCGGCTGTGAGGGCATTGGGTCTGTGGGCCGTGGTGGCGGAGCAACCAAGGCTTTCTCCCAATTTGGAAATGAAGCCGTCTTCGGCGCCTGTGGCAGCGATTCGCTTCCGAGCGTGTCCGTTTGAATCGAAGGCAAGTCACCCTGTGTGAACATATGGTGCGCCAAGGAAATGACGGGCGGAGTGCTTGCCACATCTGATTTTGTAAGGGGGGGCGTGTGTTGGTTTGGTTGAATAAGCGTTTCTTGGTTTTGACATGGCATGACGTGATCAAATGTATTGGGCGCGACGAAACTAGTCGTCACTGCGCTTATCGCGGGCGAAATCGTATCATCGCCCTCGTCGAGGTCACGTGCTTGAGGTTTGGCGTCATGTCTTGGTGGAGATTTTTCAAGTGTCACGGGCAGCGCGGCCAGAAAACTGCTTAGGTCCGCAACTTCGGTCTCTGCCAGTTTGTCTTCTGGCGCCGCAGCTGTCTTGGCTTCTTTCGCTTGATCCTGCGCGGGTTTGCCAACTTGCGCCGTCGTGGCCGGAAGGACTTCGTCGCCATTCATGTCGGGAATGGCCGCTTCTATCCAAGAGATAAATGACATGTCCGAAGACATAGGGATGGCCACCTGTGTCGTAGGGGGCAAGTTGGTTAGTTGTGGTCGTATCAGAGGAATCATGGGTCACCGACTTCTGCCGTTGTTTCCCTGATTATTCGTCCCATTGGTTACCATCTGTTTACCGGCATGAGGGATTATCAAGAAAATCCGACTCAAAAAGGAAAGCAATATGCAATTCCCTCCGGCTTTCGGGCCTGCAACTACTGTATTGAATTCACCCAAACCTGATAGTCCACTCATGCAAAAGGCCAAGGAACTTGAGGCTGCATTCCTCTCGGAAATGCTTGGCTATGCAGGGCTCGGCGCGAGCGACGGGGCATTCGGCGGCGGCATCGGTGAAGAACAATTTTCCTCGTTTATGCGCGAGGCGCAGGCCAAACAAATGGTTGCGCACGGGGGCATTGGTCTGGCCGAACAATTTTTCCATTCTTTGTCGAAAGGGCAACAAGATGTCGACTGAAGCACATATCGAATCGCTGCTTGATGCGGTGCACGTGGCCCTTATGCGGGCCAATTTTGCGCAGCTTGAGGCGCTTACGCCGGATGTTGAACTGGCAATGACGGCGCTTAGCCCTCGCGTAGATCGTTATATTTTGGCGCGGCTGCACTCCAAAGCAAAGCGGAATGCGGACGCGGCACTGGCGGCGGGCAAGGGGGTGCGCTCTGCCATCCAAAGGCTTGAGGATGTGCGCAACAATGCGGATGGCCTCATGATTTATGATGAGAATGGCAAGCGTCCAGGCCCAAAGGGCGGTCAAAAGCTTTCTCAAAGGCTTTAAGGTTTAGCTCAAATGCTGCGCATCTAGACTTGGCGGATTAGCAGATCATTAGGACTTCTTGCGGCATCTTGACCCTGCATCCCACGACGGGGTGGCGCCCTCAGAAACACTCTAGGGCATTGGCTAGAACGCCGCAGCAGCTGCCCATTTGGGCAGTCATATTGCCTCGCGAAAAGCGTGGGCTGTTTACGAAGGAAGTACAAGATGTCGTCTATTTTGACCAACAACAGCGCAATGGTTGCTCTTCAAACCATGAAAAGCATCAACAAAAACATGAACATGACCCAGTCGGAGATATCGACGGGTAAATCTGTGTCTTCTGCCAAAGACAATGCGGCAGTTTGGGCAATTTCGAAAACCATGGAATCTGATGTAAGCAGCTTTTCGGGCATCACCGATAGCCTTAACCTCGGGTCGTCTACCATTTCTGTGGCGCGGCAGGCTTCGGAGACGGTGACCGACCTTTTAACCCAGATGAAGACAAAGATCGTTTCGGCGCAAAACGATAACGTCGACCGCACAAAGATCCAAACCGACGTGGACGCACTCAAAAGCCAGATCAGTTCCGTCGTCGGTGCTGCACAGTTCAACGGTTTGAATTTGGTCGATGGCAGCTCTGCCTCGGTGGATATCCTTTCGTCACTTGATCGTGGAGCAACTGGCGTCAAGGCGTCTTCTATCTCGGTGTCCGGCCAAAACTTGTCGACTGGTGGGTATCAGGCGCAAGACGTCTTTGCTACGGGCGCCACCGGGACTCAAGCCGTTGCGACTGATGCAGACAGCTTCTCTTTGGCTGTCGATAAAACGAGCGGATCTAACTCGATCAAGTTTCAAGCGCCAACCACAATTCGGAACGATGCCACCGGCACCCCGATGGCTGCGGGTTGGCAAGCTGGCGACAAAATCAGCATGCAGATTGGAGGAAAAACTGCGAGCTATACCGTCTCGGAATCCGATCTCTCGGGCTCAAACACTACTGCAGATCTTGTTGCCTTGGGGATGAAGAATTCGATCGATAAACTGGGCGTGACGGGTTTGACCGTTAGTTATGACTCTTCTGCGGCAGGTGAACTTACTTTTACAACCGGAGCGGGTACTGCGGCTGATCCTGCTGCAACGAAAGATTTGGCCATTACCGGCCAATTCACAAATGCCGGTGCTGGCGGCCTTGGAACTCTTAGCGCCATCGATGTCTCGACTGGTGCAGGCGCAGCCTCAGCTCTAGGCAATATTGAGGCGTTGCTTTCCACGTCTATCGACGCGGCAGCAGCTTTTGGTTCGGCAGAAACGCGGATCGAAACGCAAAATAGCTTTGTGAGCAAACTCTCGGATGCTCTCACTTCGGGGATCGGCTCGATGGTCGATGCCGACATGGAAGAAACATCTGCGCGACTTCAGGCGTTGCAGGTGCAACAACAGCTGGCCACACAATCGCTGTCGATTGCGAACCAGCAGCCACAGAACATCCTGTCGCTGTTCCGTTAATGGCCATGACCGAAGGGTAACCCCCTTCGGTCAACCAACTGACCCACAGATTTTCAGGAAGGAACTGTTGTGACTGCCCATTTCTCAGCGGCACGGTCTGTCTACGCACGGCCGGAAGCCCCACAAAAAACCCCTCGTTCTCTTGAATATGAGCTGCTTGCGCGCGCGACACAGCGGCTCAAAACCGCTTGGGACGTGCGAAAGGAAAACCACCCGCAGCTGGTTGCGGCGGTCAGTGAAAACCTAAAGATTTGGACGACCCTGGCATGCGACGTCGCTGGGTCTGAAAATGGTCTTCCCGCCAAGCTTCGCGCACAGCTGTTCTACCTATTTGAATTCACCAATATGCACAGCCGGGCCGTCCTAGGTGACCAAGGTTCTGTAGAGGTGCTGGTTGATATCAACACTGCTGTCATGCGCGGCCTGCGTGGCGATGGGGGGCAAGCATGAGCGGTTTGGTGCTTAAGCTTGGACCGCATGAACGCGTGCTCATCAATGGTGCTGTGATCGAAAACGGTGAGAAACGATCTCGGCTCGCGATTATGACACCAAATGCAAATATTCTCCGACTTCGGGACGCTATCCATCCCGAAGAGGTGACAACGCCGGTTCGGCGCGTTTGCTATATTGCGCAATTGGTGCTGTCTGGCGACGCTGTGTCTGGAGATGCACGTTTGCAGTTGCTTCGCGGGATTGAGCAATTGAGCCAAGTGCTCACCGATCACGACAGCCGCATTCTTTTGTCTCAGGCGACCAGTTACGTGCTGGAAGATCAGCATTATCAAGTGTTGAAAACCCTGCGCAGTCTTTTGCCAAGAGAAGCACGGCTGTTTGCGGCAAAGCTATCATGAGCTTTAGTCCAGCCATCCCACTAACCGGTTACGCTGGCTGGGCGTTTCTTAAGCGGACGCAGGCCAGCCAACAGGCCGCCTTTGCCGCATCCTCCGAAGTAAAAAGCGATGAGGCCTACTTTCGCGAAAACATTGGAAAGATCTCAACGGCTGACGAACTGGTAAACGATCGGCGCCTGCTCAAAGTTGCGCTTGGGGCTTATGGGCTATCAGACGATATCGACAATAAATACTTTATTAAGAAGGTGCTACAAGATGGAACACTCACTACGACAGCGCTGGGCAACAAACTCTCTGATAAACAGTACCTAAAAATGTCAGCGGCCTTTGGTTTTGGTGACTTTGCGGTGCCGAGCACAAAGATCTCCACCTTTCCAGATATGATTCTGACTGCCTACAAAGCACGCGAGTTTGAAGCAGCGGTGGGTGAGCAGGATGGCGATCTTCGGCTGGCCTTAAACCTGCAACGCGAGCTGCCGGTACTCGCCGATAAGACGAGTAGCGAGACAACAAAGTGGCTGACCATTTTGGGAAATACCGCGCTGAGAACGGTGTTCGAAACGGCACTTGGGTTGCCCAGTAGCATCGGAAGTTTGGACTTAGACCAACAGCTTCTGGCGTTTCAAACGAAGGCGGCTTCGCAACTCGGCAATAAGACCGTTAGCCAGTTTTCAGACCCGGCGGCTCTTGAAAAGCTGACAAAGAGGTATCTGCTCCGCGCTGAAGTTGCTAACTACTCGAGCGCTAGCGCTGGCAGCACTGCCGTTCAATTGATGCAGCAAGTTGTTTCAAACGGCTGGTCACGTCTGAAATAGACCGCCCACCCATTGTGAGTAAACTACTGCTTTTCAACGAGCCGCTGATCTTGCCCCAAAGTTGGCGCTGATCGGTCAAGCGCAAGGCTGGATCCAGAGAAAGAGAAAGGCGATCTCACACCCGGAACGCCTTGCGGGGCAATTTGCATGTTCCGTGACACGACCTGTGGGTCTGCAAATGTTTCGGCAATATCGTTGATCGGCCCCGCTGGCACGCCATGAGACTCACATGCAAAAAGAAGCTGCAATTTGGTAAACTTTCGCGTCGCTTCGGTCAAACACTGTGTCAACTCAACACGGTTTTCAACTCGGTCTGCGTTTGTGGCGAACTTTGGCTCGCGCCCCAGAGCATCAAGGTCCAAAATCTTGCAAAGCCGTTGAAACTGTTGGTCATTGCCAATGGCGAGAATGATCCAGCCATCCGCACAATCAAAGACTGCGTAGGGCGCAAGGTTAGGATGCGCATTCCCCATTTTTGTCGGTGCGATACCCGAGCTTAGATAGTTAAGCGACTGATTTGCCATGACAGAAGTGGCAACATCCATCAAAGCCATGTCGATATGCTGCCCCAGGCCTGTTCGGCCACGCTGGAGAAGCGCCGCCAGAATCGCGGTGGCAGAGTAAACGCCTGTGAAAACATCAGTAACTGCGACGCCCACTTTTTGGGGCTGGCCGTCAGGCTCACCCGTGACGGACATCAACCCTGCCATGCCCTGAATAATGAAATCGTAACCGGCCCGATGCGCATAAGGACCCGTCTGTCCGAAGCCAGTAATCGAGCAGTAGATCAATTTTGGGTTGATTTTGGCCAAGCTGTCATAGTCGAGACCGTATTTCACAAGGCCACCAACCTTGAAATTCTCAATCAGAACATCCGCATCGGCTACCAAGTTCCGAACGATCTCCTGCCCCTCGGCGGTTCGAAAGTCAGCAGTGACACCGCGTTTGCCGCGATTGGTTGCGTGAAAATACGCGGCCGACGTCTCGCCCGCATGCGTGATAAACGGAGGGCCCCATCGACGGGTATCGTCGCCCTCTGGCGCTTCAACCTTAATGACATCCGCGCCAAGGTCAGCGAGGGTCTGGCCAGCCCATGGGCCAGCCAGAATACGCGCCAGTTCAACGACTTTGATGCCCGCCAGAGGGGTGGTCATTACTTGGCCAGTTCGGCGTCGATCAGCACTTTCAGGTCAGCATAGCTCATGTTGCTATGCTTCTCGCCGTTGATCAAAAGCGTCGGCGTGCCCTCGATCCCAGCGGCTTTGAAACCCGTTTCATAGTGGTCGATCAGGGCTTGCGCCATTGTGGTGTCCTGCATGCAGGCATCAAGCGTTTTGTCATCCATGCCAGCCGCACGGCCGATTTTCTTTAGATTTTCAACGACTTCAGCAGGCTTTTCGCTTGCTGCCCAATCCCGCTGTGTCGAGTAAAGCGTGTCGGAAATGCCGATGTAACGCATTTCGCCACCGCAGCGCGCCATCATCGCGGCCCAAAGGCCATAGCGGTCGAAATAGACTTCATTATACACCAGACGCACCTTGCCGGTGTCGATGTAGTCAGCCTTGAGCTGAGGATAGACCTCTTCATGGAAATCCGCGCAGTGCGGACAGGTGAAGGACGCGAACTCGTCGATCACCACTTTTGCATCCGCAGCCCCAATGCCGAAATTCTGGATTTCGATCGCTGCAGGCGTCGCGGTTGCAGTTTCGGGTGCCGTCTCGGTCGCGGTTTGTGCCACGGCAAAGCCTTGGCCAAGCCCGAGCGACATCGCAATTGCAGCAGCGGCAGACAGTAATTTAGCCATCAGGGTTAGCCTTCCTTCGATTTTCGACGAGTTAAAAAGTTTTGCGCCAAGGATTCAAGCGCGATGCGCAAAGCATCGTCTTTTACTGGCGCAGCGAGTGATTGTGCCTCTTGGCGAACCTGCGGCGATGGTGCTGGTTTCGCTTTCGGAGCGTGAGAAAACTGCGCCTGGCCCTCGGAAAAGCCCGTGGCGGCAGTCTGAGTGATCAGAATACGCGAGATTGCGGCATAGCCATACACGGCATTCACCTTTTCCCGCAGCTGCTCTTTTTGCATCTCGATCATTGGTGCATTCGCGCCAGTGGTCAGCAAAGTCAGCGTAGCACCCATGCCCTCGCGACCGTAGCCGACCTTTACCGGCCGCGTCACCGAGGCCATCTGCGCGCCTGCGATTTCGTCCCAATGCGTCAAAAGTCGCGCAACAGCAAAGCCGCGCGCCTCACCCACTTTGCGAATTTGTTCGCGCAGCAGGCCGGACGTTGCTTCAAAGCCGCGAAAGCGACGTTTGGCAGAAGGAGGGGCGGTGGTACTGCGGGCCATCTGGTCCTATCCATTACTCACGCTATTGTAGGGCTCGGACGCGCGCCTTGCCAGAGGCTTGGCGGTGAATAGGGGATAAAGATTGCGTGACGCAGAGGTGAGCGAAAAGCTCTTGGAGTGGTATGATCGCTCGGCGCGGGTCATGCCGTGGCGCATCGGTCCGGCAGAACGCAAGGCGGGGCAGCGGCCCGATCCCTATCGTATCTGGCTGTCCGAAGTGATGTTGCAGCAGACCACGGTGGCGGCGGTGACGGCGTATTTCACGCGCTTTGTGGCGCGCTGGCCGCGGGTGCAAGACCTTGCTGCCGCAGCGGATGCCGAGGTGATGGCCGAGTGGGCGGGGCTTGGATATTATGCGCGGGCGCGCAATCTTTTGGCCTGTGCGCGTGCTGTTGTGCGCGACCACGGCGGAGTGTTTCCAAGCACAAACAACGACTTGCTAACTCTTCCTGGGGTCGGCCCCTATACTGCGGCCGCCGTGGCCTCAATCGCTTTTGACGAGCCTGCGATCGTCGTCGATGGCAATGTGGAGCGGGTCATGGCGCGGGTTTTTGCCGTGCAAGAGCCGCTGCCGACCTCCAAACCCGCTTTGGTCGCCTTGGCTGCGCGCCTGACACCGCAGAATCGGGCGGGCGATTATGCCCAAGCGGTGATGGATCTTGGGGCGACGATTTGCAGTCCACGCAATCCGGCTTGCGGCATTTGTCCGCTTCTTTCGATCTGCGCGGCCCAGCGTCAAGGCATCGCGACGCAACTGCCGCGCAAACTTGCCAAGCCCGCCAAGCCCGAGCGACGCGGCGTTGTCTGGCTTGCAACCCACCGCGACCAGCATTTGCTTGAGAGGCGGCCCTCGAAAGGGTTGTTGGGCGGAATGCTCGGCTTTGTGGGCGACGGCTGGGATGGTGGCGAGGGCGGGGAACCGTTTGCTGCGGATTGGGAAAATCTTGGTGAAGTTAAGCATACCTTCACGCATTTCCACCTATACCTGTCGGTGATGCGTGCGGATGGCCCCGCAAACTCTGAAAGAGGCGAGTATATGATTCTTAACCCTGACGATCTGCCCACATTGATGCGCAAAGCCTACGACCTTGCCTTCGCGGCCAAAACGCCCCGTTGAGGCGCGCAGGATTTAGGCTAAGTTGGTGCCAGAAAAGAGGGCTCCATGCGTAAGATTCCTGCTACCGAAGTGAGAAAGCTGCGAAATGCACTGCCGTTCTGGCTGTCGCTCGGGATGTTCCCCGTGGCGGTTCTTGGCGCTGTTTTGGGTGGCCTGTGGGTGGTGGGTTTGCCGCTTTATTCGTGGGTTTTGTTTTCCGTGCTTGATGCGATCAACGGCAAGAGCGAGGAAAACGCCGATCCCGAGACCTCTGAAACGGATCTGAAATACTATCGTGCGATTACGTTGATCTGGTCTCCGTTGCAGTTCGTGCTGCTGTTTTGGTTGATTTGGTATGTGCCACAGGCTGCGCATCTTGGGCTGGCAGAGAAGATTTTGCTGATGTTTGGTGCCGGTGTGGTGTCCGGGACGATTGGCATTACCTACAGTCACGAATTGATGCACCAAAAGGCGGCGTTTGAGCGTTGGCTTGGCGATGTATTGCTGGCGATGGTGATGTATGGGCACTTTCGAAGCGAGCATTTGCGCGTCCACCATCTCTATGTCGGCACGCCGCGTGATCCTGTGACGGCCCGCTATAATGAGGGATTTCACCGCTTTTATCCGCGTGTTTTGTTTGGGTGCTATCGCTCTGCTTGGCGGGCTGAGGCTGCCCTTCTGGCCCGCAAAAAGCGAACGCCATGGTCCAAGTCAAACCCCTTTTGGCGGTATTGGAGCTTGCAAGCTGCCATGCTTACCCTTGCTTTGACCTTGGGCGGTTGGGAGGGCGTAGCTCTTTTTCTGTGTCAAGCTTCGGTGGCGATTTGGCAGCTAGAGCTGGTGAATTACGTTGAGCACTATGGTCTCACGCGGCGCTATTTGGGTGAGGGCAAGTATGAGCACGTCCTGCCGCGTCACAGTTGGAATGCGTCGCAAAAGGCGTCGAATTGGCTGCTGATCAACCTGCAACGGCACTCGGACCACCACTACAAACCGGATCGGCGTTTCCCGCTATTGCAAACCTATGATGTCGCCGACGCGCCGCAACTTCCCTATGGCTATCCGCTGATGACGATGGCTGCGATGATCCCACCGCTGTGGCGGCGGATGATGAACCCGCGGGTACGGGCGTGGCGGCGGCAGTTTTATCCCGATATCACGGATTGGAAGCCCTATAATAAGGCGACAAATCCCTATCCGAAGGGGGCGCCGTCCTAGCGGGCAAGGGACGCAAAAATCCCCAGCACGCAAGCATGCTGGGGCAAGTGGTGCCATGGTCGGACCATGGCACGGCGTAAAGCGTAAATTTCGGTGAGGAAAGGGCGGGGAATCCCCCGCCCGAGGTTAGTGCCGGCGGCCGGTGTCGGCGTCCATCTCGGCGCGGATTTGCTGACGCAGGATGTCGATTGGGATCATCTTGCCGTCACGCTTGTAGTGCCAATAGGTCCAGCCGTTGCAAGAGGGCGCTCCCTCCATCTTAGCGCCGACCTGATGGATCGAGCCTTTGACATCCATCCCAACAAGTGTGCCATCTGCGCGCACTTTGGCTGAATGACGGTTGCCGATCGAATAAAGCTCTTCGCCCGGGCGCAGCATGCCACGCTCGACCACTTGGCCGAAGGGAACGCGCGGCTCAGCGCGCTTGGATCCTGTGACCTCCAAAGCCGAGGCGTCAAAGCGGCGCACGCGGTTCAGACGTTCTTGGGCGACCTTGCGATAGGCTTCTTCACGCTCGATGCCGATGAAATCGCGGCCAAGCATTTTGGCGACAGCGCCCGTCGTGCCGGTGCCAAAGAACGGGTCCAGCACCACATCCCCTGGGTTGGTGGTCGCCAGCAAGACACGGTGCAGCAGGCTTTCGGGCTTTTGCGTCGGGTGTGCCTTGTCGCCGTGCTCGTCTTTCAGGCGCTCGTGGCCCGTGCAGATTGGCAGAACCCAATCCGAACGCATTTGCACACCGTCGTTCATCTCTTTGAGAGCTTCGTAGTTAAAGGTGTATTTCGACGACTCATCGCGCGAGGCCCAAATCAGGGTCTCATGTGCGTTGGTCAGCCGCTTGCCACGAAAGTTCGGCATCGGGTTCGACTTGCGCCAGACTACGTCGTTCAGCATCCAATAGCCTTGGTCCTGCAGAACAGCGCCAACGCGAAAGATGTTGTGATAGCTGCCGATCACCCAAATCGCGCCGTTCGGCTTGAGCAAACGCTTTGCTGCAGCCAGCCATTCGCGGGTGAATTTGTCATAGGCGGCAAAGCTGGAGAACTGGTCCCAGTGGTCGTCTACCGCGTCGACTTTGGAATTGTCTGGACGATGCAAATCGCCTTTGAGTTGAAGGTTGTAGGGGGGATCCGCGAAAATCAGATCGATGCTTCCGGCAGGAAGCGCGTTCATCCGTTCAATGCAATCACCGTCAAGAATCTGGTTGCGCGGAAGCGAAACCGCCTCAGCCGCTTTTGTTTTCGTCGCCATATGTACTGCCTCTGCCCTCGGTGTTTGCCACCGTATGTTGTGGATAAGCATGAGTCATAGACGAATCGCAGTCAAATTCTTTATTAAATCAACGGCTTATAGTTTTGTCTTGATACAAGATATTGTGGATGGGTTTGAACGAACGTCTATGCCATGCGGTTACCCCAAGATTTAGGAGCGCATTTAGGTGCATTTTTGTCGGGTAACCTGCGTTAACTTCCCAACCATATCCTGGATGCTGTTGCGCCAAATCCACCATCAACCGATCGCGGGTCACTTTTGCGATAATTGAGGCGGCTGCAACCGAGAGTGATTTGGCATCGCCCTTCACAATCGCTTCGGCGCGACCGCGCAGGCCCTCGGGAATGAGGTTGCCATCGATCAGGCAGTGGTCGGGCGCAAGGCTTAGCCCCGCGACCGCGCGTTCCATCGCAAGGTGGCTGGCGCGCAGAATGTTCAGCGTGTCGATTTCTTCTACGCTGGCATGAGCGATACTGCACTGTGCCGAGGCCAGAATTACATCAAACAGCGCGTCGCGCCGCTTTGCGGTCAGCGCTTTGGAATCGGCGAGTCCCTTGGGGATGTTGTCGAGATTAAGGATCACGGCGGCGGCGGTCACTGGGCCTGCCAGCGGCCCGCGCCCCACCTCATCGACGCCAGCAATAGCGACAAAGCCCTTGTTGCGGGCGGCGGTTTCAAACGAAAGATCGGCGGTAAATTTCTGCATCCCTGTGTCTAGCGCGAAAGCGGGGGTGAAAAAAGGGGGCGGGCGCTGCTCTTACCACCCGCCCCAAGCTCCGGCTCTTAGGGGATAAGGGCCGGATGGGACACTTTAGCGACCGCTGATCCGAAAGCCCGCGTCGCGCAGACACTGCTCGGAATAGACGTTGTCGCGCTGGCCATAGATGCGCATCGGGCGGGCGCAGTCGGGCAGGCGGTAGGTGAACCCCGTGTCGCGCAGGCAGCTTTCGCTATACATTGTCACGGCGCGCCCCGAATTGCTGTCGATCGAGATGGCGCATTGGCTGGGGACACGCGGCACCGCGCTATGCTGCGGCTGGGGCTTGGGTTGCGGACGAGGTTGCGGCACGGGGGCGGGCTTTGCCTTGGCTTTGGATTTGTCGACATTGTTGATGATCAACCCAAGGATCAGCGCGGCACCCAAGACTTTGGCGATGTCGTCTCCGCGCTTGTCCGCCAAGGAGGGTGACGTCGACCCAAACACCAGACTTGCTGCCAGAACCGCGCTAATCACCGGCTTGCCAAGGCGCCGCAGCATAGGCCTGATCACGGGGTTTTGTGGAGCTGTGTCGCGGGTGACATGGGCGGTTTCTGCAAGGGTCTCCGAGTGATACTGGCTCTGGGTCATAGTGGCCTCCTGTTTCGGCGCGGCTGTTTGAACGCGGGGCGACATATGTCCCGCAAGGATGTGCCAAAGATGCCGCCAGCCGTGTCGGCCAAGCAATAACGGCAGCTTGTTATGCGATAGCAGTCGCAATTCCCGCCTTGGATATTGAATAACCGCAAGGCTTTGCGCAGGATGGGCGAAAGATATAGAGGAGTACGCAGGATGCTACGTCTGATCACGCCGATGGTCGTCGCGATGGGAATCGCCCTGCCCGCAAGCGCCGATTGCTATGCCGACTATAAGGCGAAACAGGATGCGCCGCTGCGGCTGCACTATGGTGTGGCTCAGGTCTCTGACGCGGGGTGTTCGCCAAAAGCGGCCAAAGGCGAATTGGCGCCGAGGTTGGCGGCTGGCGGCTGGACATTGTTGAACGTATTATCAACCTTTGGGCCCGAAGGTCTGAGCGAAAGGAAAGCGAGTGCAGGAGAATACTTCCTCCGCTACTGATAGCCTGAAGGCGGGCAACCGAGTGGTTGCCTTTGGCATCGCTGCGATCGTGCTGATTTTGCTTGGGGCGGCGGTATTTTTGTTTATCAACCTGCCAGACGCGAACGCCTTTAACGCGCGGGTCGAGCAGTTGTTTATCGACAACAATGACCTGACCTCGAGCGCCGACATCAAACTGTTGGAGATCCTTGCGCAATCGGGCACGAGCTTTTCCGAGGTGCTGCAAAGCTATCGCTCGGTGATTTTCGTGCTGTTGATCTTTGCGACGGCGCTGATGGTGGCGGCGCTGGTGTTTTTGGTGACGATCATTGCGCTGAACCGCAGGATTTCTGCGATTCAGCGGTCGGGGATTCAGGTCTCGTCGCTGCTGATCAGCCGAGAGGCGCGGGCGGTCTATATCAACGATATGGAATTTACCCTGACCGAAGCCGCGATCGAGACGCTGAGCGTTTTGGCCGAGGCGCGGATGGATGACGACGTGCTGACCGGTGCGCAAATCGAAGGTGTGATCTCGGGGCGCGATTCGGCGGATTGCGACGAGGCCGCAGGTGCGACGCGGATCAAACGCCTCCGCGATGCCTTGGGCAATCAGATGGTGAGCGAGCTTTTGGTCAAGACCGTGGCGCGGCGCGGCTATATGCTGTCGGTCGGAAAAGACACCATCAAGATGATCTGACGCGGCTCATTTCAAAGATGATCAAACGTTAGACTATACATTCAGAGTGATTCGCCTTATAGGCGGCAGATCGGCCCGAGGGTTCCGGTGCAGAGGCCAGGGAGGCAGCTCTGCGATGGGGAATGAGGTGCCGTTTCAATATGGGCTTCAAGGGCGCATCAAAATGATGCCCCCCATCAGGAAAAGATATGATCGATTTGGGAATTGCTGCGCCGTTGGCCGCAGCTTTGGCCGCTAAAGGCTATGAAAAACTGACTGCTGTGCAAATGGCTGTCTTGGGTGACGAAGCGCACCGCCGCGACCTTTTGGTGTCGGCACAGACTGGCTCGGGTAAGACCGTGGCTTTTGGTATCGCGATGGCGGACCAAATCCTTGGCGGCTTGGATAAACTTCTTTACGCAGACGTGCCGCTGGGTCTGGTCATTGCACCAACCCGTGAATTGGCGCTGCAAGTTGCGCGCGAACTGGAGTGGCTCTATGGCCCCGCTGGCGCGCAAATCGCGACCTGCGTTGGTGGCATGGACTATCGCACCGAAAAGCGTGCGCTTGATCGTGGCGCGCACATCGTCGTCGGCACACCGGGTCGTTTGCGCGACCATATCGACCGCAAGTCGCTGGACCTTTCGGGTCTGCGCGCGGCTGTGCTGGACGAAGCGGACGAAATGCTTGACCTCGGCTTCCGTGATGACCTTGAATACATCCTTGCCGCGGCTCCAGAAGACCGCCGCACGCTGATGTTCTCGGCGACCGTGCCGAAGGAAATCGCACGACTTGCCGAAGATTTCCAGAACGACGCGCTTCGCATCGCCGCTCAGGGTGAAGCCAAGCAGCACGTCGACATTGAATACCGCGCCTTTTCGGTTGCCGTTCGGGACCGCGAGCATGCGATCTTTAACGCGCTGCGCTTCTATGAGGCCAAGACCGCGATCGTGTTCTGTAAGACCCGTGTGAACGTCAATCATCTGATGTCGCGTATGGGCAACCGTGGCTTTAAAGTTGTGGCGCTTTCGGGCGAACTCAGCCAGCAAGAGCGCACGAACGCGCTGACCGCGCTGCGCAATGGCCGTGCAAACGTCTGTATCGCAACCGACGTCGCCGCTCGTGGCATCGACTTGCCGGGTCTGGAGCTGGTTATCCACGCTGACCTTCCGTCGAACTCGGAAACGCTGTTGCACCGTTCGGGCCGGACTGGCCGTGCGGGCTCTAAGGGCGTTTCGGCTTTGATCGTTGCCCCGTCCGAATTCAAAAAAGCACAGCGCCTGTTGCAGGGTGCCAAAGTCGTTGCTGAGTGGGGCGCTGCGCCTTCGGCTGACGAAGTGCAGGCTAAAGACGATCTGCGTTTGTTCGAAAACCCCGTTTTGGCTCAGGACCTGAGCGAAGAGATGGAAGCCGCGACCGCTTTGATCGAGCGTTTCGGTGCAGAGCAAATCGCGGCGGCCTTTATCCGCGCTTGGCGTGCGACGCGTTCCGCTCCAGAAGTTCTGTCGGATCAAGCAGGTCCAGGCCGCGAGCCTTCGCCACCGCGCGAGCGCAGCGAATTTGGTGCCTCGGTTTGGTTCGAGCTTTCGGTTGGTCACGAAGGCCGCGCCGAAGCGCGTTGGCTGTTGCCAAAAATCTGTGACGCTGGCGGCATTTCCAAGGACGGCATCGGCGCCATCCGCGTGCAAACCGCTGTGACTTATGTGCAAATCGCAGAAGGTCTGGCAGGCAAGTTCGGTCAGGCGCTTGAGCTTGAAAACGGCGTTGTGATGACGCGGATGCAGGGCGAACCGTCGATGGACCGTCCAGAGCGCGCGCCACGCAAAGCGGCAGCGCCTCGTGGTGACCGCCCAGCTCGTGCCGAAAAAGCACCTTATGAAAAGCGTGACAAAGCCCCCTACACCCCCAAGCCGTCGCGGCTTTTGGATGAGGCTCGGTCCGACGGTTACGACCCGATCCGCGGCAATGACGCGCCGCCAGCCGAAGCGCCTGCACCGCGCAAGCCATACGTCAAGCGCGAAGAAGGCGACCGCAAGCCCTACGCTCCCCGCGGTGACAAGCCTGCGTATGGTGCGAAACCAGCTTATGGCGACAAGCCTGCCTATGGTGACAAAAAGCCCTATGCCAAGCGCGAAGACGGTGACCGCAAGCCCTACGCTCCGCGTGGCGACAAGCCTGCCTATGGCGAAAAGCCAGCTTTTGGTGACAAAAAGCCCTATGCCGCGCGTGCTGCCGACGGTGACCGCAAGCCCTACGCCAAGCGCGAAGATGGCGACCGCAAGCCTTATGCACCTCGTGGCGACAAGCCCGCGTTTGGTGACAAGCCAGCTCCACGTTCGACAGGTTTCAAGTCGCACGGCGGCGGTGAAGGCAAGCCCGGCAAAGCCGCTGGTTTCAAGTCGCACAGCAGCGAAGGCAAAAGCTTTGGTAAAGCCAAGCCAGCAGCACCTCGCGCAGCCGATACGTCCAAGCGCTTCGTGCCACCAAAGAAAAAGTAATTAGATCGTAGGATCTTGGTAAGGCCGCCTTCGGGCGGCCTTATGCGTTTATATGGCCTAGAAATTCGCCATGCAGATCTTGTCCTGCGACCAAAACGCCATTGGTCTGCGGCACCGCATTGTTGAACCGCAGCGCCGTGCCGCGCCCATCGGTCGCAACCGCCCCCGCCCGTTGCGCGATCAGGCTGCCCGCAGCGATGTCCCACTCCCACGTCGGACGAAAGCTCATCATCCCGTCAAAGCGCCCCTCTGCCACAAGGCACAGCCGATAGGCCAGCGACGCGCGAAAGCTGCGTTTGAAGGCTGGTGGTTCGTCGCGCCAAAACTCTGGGTTCAGGTTGGCTTTTGGCGTCAAAATCGTCGGCTCATCGGCCAATCGCCGCGTCGTGGGTTTGATCACCTCGCCATCAAGCAGGGCGGGGCCTTCGGCGCTGGCGGTATAGAGCAGGTCTTTGGCAGGCAGATAAACCACCGCAGCCGTCACGATGCCATTCCGCGCCACAGCCAAAGAATGGGCGAAATGCGGCTCGCCCGCGATAAACGCGCGGGTCCCGTCGATAGGGTCAACGATGAACACATGCTCGTGGTTCAGCCGCGCGCCATCGTCAGGAGTTTCTTCGGACAGCCAGCCATAGTCGGGCCGTGCCTCTCGCAGGCTTGCCTTGAGCATATCATTGACGGCGATATCGGCCTCGGTCACGGGGCCTTGGTCGCCCTTTTCCCAAGCTGTGGGCGTGTTTTGCCAAAAGCGCAGCGCGATTGCGCCGGCTTGTCTGGCCGCGTGGGTTAAGAGGGCAAGGTCATGCGCCTGCAAGGATCATCCCGTCCACCAACAGGCTTGGCACCCGCGTCGACAGATGCGCCCGCGCGTCATTCGCAGGAATGATCCGCAGCAGCATCTCGCGCAGGTTCCCCGCGATTGTGCATTCGTTCACGGGATATTTGATCTCGCCGTTCTCGACCCAAAACCCAGCCGCGCCGCGCGAGTAATCGCCAGTGTTGGGGTTAATCGTCGATCCGATCATCGAGGTCACCAAAAGCCCCGTCCCCATATCACGGATCAGGTCAGCGCGGGTCACAACCCCTTGCGTCAGGTCCGTGTTCGAGGCCGATGGCGTCGGTGGTGCAGAGGTCCCGCGTGCGGCATTGCCGGTGCTTGGCATTCCCAGCTTGCGCCCCGTGGCCAGATCCAGCGTCCATCCCATCAGGATGCCATTCTCAACCACCATCCGCCGCGCCGAGGGCAATCCCTCACCATCAAAGGGGCGCGAGCCTGAAATCCGTTTGCGCAGCGGGTCTTCGATCAAGCTAAGGCCCGTCGGCAAAACCTGTTGCCCCAAGGCGTCAAGCAGCCACGACTGCCCCCGCGCAATCGCGGCACCATTGATGGCCGAGGTCAGATGCCCGATCAACGACGATGCCACACGTTCGTCAAACAGCACCGCATAGGTGCCGGTTTTGGGCTGCACTGCCCCCGCCCGCGCCAAAGCCCGTTCTGCGGCAAGCGCACCAACATCGCCCGCATCGGGCATATCGCTGGCAAAAATTCGACCTTCGCCGGCATAGTCCCGCTCCATCCCCGTGCCAGAGCCGGTGAACGCCACGGCGGAAACCGAATGCGAGTTTCGCTCATATCCGCCCGCAAACCCGTTCGAGGCCGCCATATGCACCTGACGCCGCCCATAGCCTGCCGAGGCTTCGACCTGTGTGATGCCCGCGACGGACATCGCGGCCGCCTCAGCCGCACGTGCCTTTTCCTCAAGCGCGGCTGCCGACGGTTCGGGCGCGTCTTCGGCAAGCTCCAGTGCGGCCAAATCCCAATCGCGCGCGATTTGCTCGGCATCGGCAAGGCCCGCATAGGGGTCAGAAGGGGCTTCGCGGGCCATCGCAACCGCCCGTTCGGCCAGTCGCGCCAAGGTCGCAGCCGAGGTGTCGGACGCCGAAACGCAAGCCTGTCGCCCGCCGATCAGCACCCGCAGCCCGATTTCAGTCGCCTCGGACCGTTCGGCCTGTTCCAGCGCGCCTGCGCGAATGTCGATGCTTTGCGACACCCCCGACAGGGCCATCGCATCCGCAAACTCCGCCCCCGCAGATTTAGCGGCGGCGAGCAAGGCTTCGGTCAGCGAGGCAAGGCGGGTCATGGCAATTCCTTTTGCGGTCTCTGTCCACAAAGTCATGCTTTCGCGGCCAGTTTCAAGGTGTAACGGTAAGGGCTTAACAAATTCAAAAGCCGCCCGAAACCAATCGGGCGGCTTTCGTTAGACTTTATTGAGATTACTGAAGCTTTTGGCCGTTGGCGTAAAAGCCCTTGTCCTTGAATTCCAAGGTCGAGGTCAGCTCGTCTTTGTCCGGCGCAGAGTTGGTGAACATGCCGGCCATCATCTTATAGCCCATCACGTCGTCTTGGCTCAGGTAGCCCATCTCGACGATTTTATCGAGCAGCGTATTGGCGCCGGTCAGTTTCAGATCAACCTTGCCTGTTGGCAAAGGCATACCGCTAAAGGTGGTCATGTCGGTGTTGTCAAAGGTCAGCGCGCCTTTGCCGGTCAGCTCTGCCCCTGCGATCGAGAAGCGCAGCTCGGACAGGTCAAGCGCATTCAACTCACCGCTTGGCGGTGTGCTCATGTCATCTTCCATGTTGGCGAAGATATCGGATTGCACAGTCGCTTTGCCTTTGGCGTCGATGATCAGCGTTGCACCGTCATGTGGCAATGCGCCGGTCGGGTCGATCATCGCCCAAACAGGTTCGGATACGGTAACGCCAACCAAGCGGGTCAGGAAAGCAAAGTCGGCAGGCGTCTCAGATTTCGCCAACGGCATTTCAAGGTTGAAGGCCGCTTCGTCATAGCTCATGTCGATGGACGGCAGCGGGATGTCCGCGCTGGTCAGCGAGATGGCAGCGGCATTGGCGTTTGCTGCGTATTTCAGGCGGTCTTGGTTCATCTCGACGCTCAGATCGCCACCTTTGCTGGTGCCGGTCATCTTGGTCGGTTTGCCCTCTGGCGTGTTCGACGCAAAATCGAACTTCGAAGCCGTATAAGCAATCGTCGAGTTGATCGCAAAGCCCTCGCGCAGCGCCTGTGCCATATCGGTGGTGTCGACCAGCGTGCCGCTCGACTGACCCGAAATGCCGTCAAGCGCGGCGGTTACGTTGAAATCGCCCTTGGTGTCAGAGTCGGTGCCCGAGGCCACGATGTTCAGCGTATCAGCGGTAAAGCTGCTGGCCAGTTTTTTGGCGTCTGCGGGACCTTCGATCAGGTAAGTGGCAACCACATTGGCCAAAGTCGCGGTGACATTGAGGTCAACGGGCTTGCTTTCAGGGGTGTTGACGGATTCGAGCTTGGCTTCGATCGTCTTGGAGGTGATCGCATAGTTCAGCGCATCTGGCGTGCCGCTTGCGATAATTTCGCTGCCGGGCTGATTGATGGTCAGCTTGAGGTCCAGCGGCTTGCCTGCCTCAACACCCAAGGGGGGCTTTTCTTTGATCAGCATCGGGAAGCTGTCGGCCATAGTCACTTTGACGGTGCCGTCGCCCATGTCGGTAAAGTCGATATGGTCAATCGCGCCCGAAACCGTGGTGCGGTCGTTGGTGAGTTCAAGCGTCAGGCCAGAAACGACAAGCGTATCGCCGTCACGGCTCACGTCGGTGGTGCTGACCGTGTGGCCCGCAGCCGTCGTCATCGCCTGCCAGTTTTCCCAAACCTGCTCTGGAGTGACATCGGCGAACGCACCTGTGCCGACCAAGAGCGCAACAGCGGCAGTGCTGCCGGCTAAAAATGATTTTTTCACAACGATACCCTTCGGATCCAAATTCTTGGGCGCAGCATCCGCACTTGCATCGAGGCGGTCAAGGGCTTCTGATGGGGATGCGCGCAAAGTTGCGGATTTGTTATCACGAAGAGGAGGATGCTCATGCAGGGCAAAGCAGTAGTCATCACGGGCGCAAGCCGTGGAATCGGAGCGGCCGCCGCTCGGGCCTTTATCAAGGCAGGGGCGAAGGTCGCGCTTATGGCGCGCTCGGGGGACGAGATTGAGGCGCTGGCAGCAGAGCTTGGCGCCAATGCGATCGCCATTCCCTGTGATATTGCCGACTTTGACGCGGTGCAGGCGGCGTTTGATCAGGTGATTGCGACCTTTGGCACGCTGGATGTGCTGATCAACAACGCAGGCACCATCGACCCGATTGCGCGGCTGGCCGAGGCAGACCCTGCCGCTTTTGCGACGGCGGTTGCGGTCAATCTGAACGGCGTGTTCTTCGGGATGCGCGCTGCTTTGCCGCAGATGCGCAAGCAGGGGGCGGGGACCATTATCAACGTCTCGTCGGGGGCGGCAAGCAACCCGCTTGAAGGCTGGGGGGCGTATTGTGCGTCGAAGGCGGCGGCGCTGATGTTGACGCGCGTCGGGCATCTGGAGGAAGCCGCGTTCGGTATCCGCGTGCTTGGCCTGTCGCCCGGAACCGTGGCGACCGATATGCAGGTCAAGATCCGTGCGTCTGGGGTAAATGCGGTCAGCCAGCTTGCGCCCGCAGCGCATGTGCCGCCCGAATGGCCCGCCAAGACGCTTGTCTGGATGTGTGGGGCAGAGGCCGATGCTTGGCTGGGGCGCGATGTGTCCTTGCGCGAAGACGTGGTGCAGCGCGCCGTGGGCCTGTCGCGATGATCGCGCTAACCCGTGAGGCGGGGTTGTTGGTGCTGACGCTTGATCGGCCGGAGAAGGCCAATGCGCTGACGGGGGCGATGTTGACGCAGATCGCGGAGGCCCTTGAGGGGCCACCGCCGTCTGCGCTTATCCTCACGGGGGCGGGCAAGGTGTTCTCGGCAGGGGCTGATCTTGACGAGATGCAGGCGGGGCTTGGGACGAGCCCGCTGTGGGAACGTGTGTCGGGCGCGATTGCGGCGCTGCCGTGCCCGACGATTGCCGCGCTGAATGGCACGCTTGCGGGTGGGGCGATGGGGATGGCGCTGGCCTGTGATATCCGGCTGGCGGTGCCCTCGGCCAAGTTCTTTTACCCGGTGATGCGGTTGGGGTTCCTGCCGCAGCCGTCGGACCCGCAGCGGTTGCGCGCACTGATCGGACCGTCACGGGCCAAGATGATCCTTTTGGCAGGCGCGAAGGTCGAGGCATCCGAGGCTTTGGCTTGGGGGTTGATCGACCGAATTGTCGAGCCTGATGCGCTGCAAGCCGCCGCGCGCGCCCTCACGGTCGATGCAAGTGCCGCTGCACCTGCTCATGCCGCCGCGATCAAAGCGATGATTGCTTGAAGCTTTGCGGGTTCTTTGACACAGACGGGGGAACACCAGAGGGGCAGGGGCAATGGGACCGCAGTCGGAAATCGTAACCAAAATGATGGGCTGGCTCACGCAGGCCAGTGATCTGGCGCTGCAATGGCTGCTCGAGCCAGCGGCATGGTCGCAGTTTGGGTTGCTGGCGGCGGCCTATATCCTTGCGCGGCTGTTTGTGGCGCGGTTGGTGCCCTCGCTGCGCAACCTATTGGACCCCAAAGACAAGCAGGGCCTATTCGCCACCATCCGCCGTTTTGCGCTGCGGTTCTTGCCGCTGATCCTGCCGCTTGCTGCCTATGCGTTTACGGCGGGCGGAGAAGAGGTGACGCGGCAGATGTTCGGCTCGGGCGATGTGATCGCCTTTGGCAAGCGCGTGTTCCTGTTCCTCGCCGCCCGCACGTTGGTGGCCGAGGTGATCACCGACAGCTTCCTGAAGTTGCTGGGCAAATATGTGTTGGTGCCTGTGGCCGCCCTTTACATGCTTGGGCTGCTGGATGTGATTACGGCGCGGCTGGATGAGACGATCATCGCGTTGGGCAATATCCGCTTTTCGGTTATGGCTCTTATTCGTGGTCTGATCGCAGGGGGGCTTTTGTTCTGGCTGGGCTCTTGGTCGAACCTGCAATCGTCGGGGTATATCAAATCCCAAGAGGGCCTGCGCCCCGCCACCCGCGAGCTTGCGGTCAAGGCGATCGAGGTGGTGATCTTTGGCGCGGCCTTCTTGTTGCTGATGAGCATTATGGGCATCGATCTGACCGCCATCGCGGTTTTGGGCGGTGCTTTGGGCGTCGGTATCGGGCTTGGCTTGCAACAGATCGCGGCGAACTTCATCTCGGGGATTATCCTGTTGATCGAGGGTCAAACGACGGTTGGCGACTATGTGCAACTGGACGGCGGCGAGAGCGGCACGATCGTCAAGATGACCGCGCGCGCCTGTGTGCTGGAAACCTTTGACGGCAAATGGATTGTCGTCCCGAACGAGCATTTCATTACCACTCGCGTGGTGAACTATTCCGACCAAGGCTCTGCCAACCGCTATGAGGCGCTGTTTTCCGTCGCCTATGAGACCGACATCAACCGTGTGCCCGCGATCATCGAAGCCGCTGTCGCCGCGCTTCCGTTTGTGCTCAAGGTGCCCGATGGCCCCGACTGCGAGCTGCGCGGCTTTGGCGAAAGCGCGGTCGATTTCGGTGTCGAATACTGGGTCAACGGCATCGACGACGGTCGCAACAAATACGCAAGCCCTGTGCTCTTCGCGATCTGGAACGCGCTCAAGGCCGAGAATATCGAAATCCCTTATCCCCGCAGAGTAATCGAGATGCGCAATGTATGATGCCCTTGTAATTGGCGCTGGCCCCGCTGGCCTGATGGCCGCAGAAGAATTGGCCCGCGCGGGTCGTCGCGTTGTGGTCTGTGACGCCAAGCCCAGCCCTGCGCGCAAGTTCCTGATGGCGGGCAAGTCCGGCCTGAACATCACCAAAGACGAGGGCCGCGAGGATTTCATTGCGGCTTTTGCCGATGACTGGTTGGCACCGATGCTGAATGCCTTTGGTCCGGCGCAAGTGGTGATTTGGGCGCGTGGCTTGGGGCAAGAGGTGTTCACGGGCTCTTCCGACCGCGTGTTTCCGCGATCCATGAAGGCTTCGCCGCTGTTGCGGGCGTGGCTGTTGCGGCTTGAGGGTTTGGGCGTAGAGCTGCGCAGCCGTTGGCGCTGGACGGGGTTTGACGGTGATGCGCTGCGGTTTGACACCCCCGAAGGGCCGCAAAGCCTGACGCCAAAAGTAACCGTGCTGGCTTTGGGCGGCGCGTCTTGGGCACGGCTTGGGTCGGATGCCGCTTGGGTGCCGTGGTTGGCCGAAAAGGGTGTCGAAGTTGCGCCCTTCCGTCCCGCCAACATGGGCTTTGCTGTGGATTGGTCGCCCCATATGGCCAAGCATTTTGGCACCGCGATCAAATCGGCGACCCTGATTGTGGGGGATCGCCGCGAGCGGGGCGAGTTCGTCATCTCGGCGCGTGGGCTTGAGGGGGGCGGCATCTATTCCGTCAGCCGTGCGCTGCGCGAAGGCGCAAGCCTTGCGCTGGATCTGATGCCGGACCTGACCGCTGATGAAATCGCCGAGCGTTTGGACCGCATGAAACCTTCGGAGACCCAAGTCAACAAACTGCGCAAACTTGGCCTGCCGCCTGCGGCTGTCGCCTTGGTGATGGAATTCGGCAAAGCCCGCCCCCCCGTCGAGGCGATCAAGCACCTGAACATCCGCTTGGTTGGCCCGCGCCCGATTGACGAGGCGATCTCGACCGCCGGTGGCGTCACTCAAGCCGCCGTCACCGAGGGGCTGGAGCTGCGCGCGCTGCCAAGCGTCTTTGTCTGCGGCGAGATGCTGGACTGGGAGGCCCCGACAGGGGGCTATCTGCTTACAGGAGCGTGGGCTACAGGCCGTTGGGCGGGTCTGCACGCCGCAAAGGTCTAGCCGCGCATCGCAACCCGTGCTACGGGCAGGATATGAAAAACCTGCCCACCAAAGACCAGATCCGCCAATGGATCCTTGATAACCCGACCCTGACCGGTAAGCGCGACATCGGCAAAGCCTTTGGCGTCACTGGCGATGGTCGAATTGACCTCAAGCGCATGTTGCGCGAACTCGAGGCCGAAGGTGCGATTGAAAAGAAATCGCGCCGCTACCGGGAAGAGGGGGCGCTGCCGCCTGTTTCGGTGCTTTTGGTGCTGCCGCCGGACAGCAATGGCGATCTCTTTGGGCAACCGCTTGAGGCGACCGAGGGTGACACGCCGCCGCGCATCCTGATCATGCCGCAAAAGGGCGATCCGGCCTTGGCGGGGGGGATGAAGATACTTGCACGGCTGCAGCCTGTTGGCGGGCAGGATTACGGCTATGAAGCGCGGCTCATTCGTGCGCTTGGCTCGAACCCGCTCAAGGTTCTGGGGATTTTCCGCGCGTCCTCTGAGGGTGGTCGCATCATGCCCATCGACAAGGGCAGCGACAAAGAATGGCGCGTGGCGCGTGGCCAAGAAGGCGACGCCCGCGACGGCGAATTGGTCGAGGCAGAGCAGATCGGCGCCAAGCGTCTTGGCCTGCAACAAGCCCGCATCACCGCCCGCCTTGGCGACCCTTCGGGCGCGCGCGCGGTCAGTCTGATTGCGATCCACCAACACGGGATTCCCGATCACTTCCCCGATGCCGTCATCGCCGAAGCCGAGGCTGCCAAGCCCGTCGCTTTGGGCAAGCGCGAGGATCTGCGCGAGCTGCCTTTGGTCACGATTGACCCCGTCGATGCCCGCGACCGCGACGATGCCGTCTATGCCATGCCCGACCCGAACCCCAAGAACATCGGTGGCTTTGTGATTTGGGTGGCGATTGCTGATGTGGCGCATTACGTGCGTCCCAACTCGGCGCTTGACCGTGAAGCGCGCAAGCGTGGCAATTCCAGCTATTTCCCCGACCGCGTTGTGCCGATGTTGCCAGACGTGCTGTCGGGCGACCTTTGTTCGCTGCATGAGCATGTTGACCGCGCCTGTATGGCCGTGGAAATGCGGATTGACGCGCAGGGTCACAAGATTGGCCACCGGTTTACCCGTGGTCTGATGCGTTCGCAGGCCAGCCTGCATTATGCGCAGGTGCAAGACGCGATTGACGGGCGGGCTGACGATAAAACCGCGCCACTGCTCGAACCTGTGCTGCGTCCGCTGTATGACGCCTATGCCGCGCTGAAACATGCCCGCGCCGTACGCCAGCCGCTTGATCTGGAGCTGCCAGAGCGCAAGATCATCCTTGATGCGGACGGCAAAGTCACCTCGGTGTCGTTTTATGAACGCTTTGACGCGCATAAGTTGATCGAGGAATGCATGATCCTTGCCAACGTCGCGGCGGCTGAAGAATTGGTCAGCCTCAAGCGCCCGCTTTTGTTCCGCGTCCACGAAGAGCCGAGCCAAGACAAACTTGATAACCTGCGCGAAGTGGCCGAGGCTTCGGGCTTTACTTTGGCAAAGGGGCAGGTGCTGAAAACCAGCCACCTGAACCGCCTGCTGTCGCAAGCCGCGGGTACCGAGTTTGACGAGCTGATGAATATCTCGACCCTGCGCTCGATGACGCAGGCCTATTACAACGCCGAGAACTTTGGCCACTTTGGTCTTGCTCTGCGCAACTATGCGCATTTCACCTCGCCCATTCGGCGCTATAGCGATTTGATCGTGCACCGCGCATTGATCTTGGGCCATGGCTGGGGCGATGATGGGCTGTCGGCTTGGGACATCGAGAACCTGAACGAGACCGCCAAGCTGATCTCGGACACCGAGCGCCGCTCTATGGTGGCCGAGCGTGATACCACCGACCGCTATCTTGCGGCGTTTTTGTCAGAGCGGGTCGGCAACGAGTTTAGCGGCCGTATCTCTGGTGTGCAGCGGTTTGGTCTGTTTGTGCGGATGGATGAGACGGGCGCGGATGGCTTGGTGCCGATCCGTTCGATTGGCCGCGAGTTCTTCCACTATGATCAGGACGCCCAAACCTTGACAGGATCGGACACGGGGCTGGTGCTTGGGATTGGTCTGCGCGTGACGGTGCGGCTGGCCGAAGCAAGCCCGCTGACCGGTGGGTTGATGCTGGAGCTGGTTGGGCTTGAGAACGGGCCACTGCCGCAGGGCGGGCGCAAAGGCGGGCGCTATCAGCCCCGCAAGCCTGGAAAAGCGGCAGCGAAATCGGCGAAAACCGATCGGAAAGTGCTGCGCAAACGCCGCTGACTTGGCAAGCCCAAGCGGGGCAACTAGGCTGGTGACATGCAACGATTTGTGATGATCTTAGCGATGGGGATGGCGGCGGCGGGGTTCGCTCTGCCGCCCCATGCCCATGCCCAAACGGAAGCTCTGATGCCCCAAGACACATTGACCGCCGAAGGCTTTGCCGCGTGGCGCACGACGTTTCGCACCCGTGCTTTGGCGCAGGGTGTTTCCTCTGCCACCTTTGACGAGGTGATGGCGCAGGCGGAATTCCTGCCCAAGGTGGTCGAACGTGACCGCCGCCAAGACGAGTTCAGCAAAACGATCTGGGACTATCTGGACAAGGCTGTCTCAGACGACCGCATTGCCAGCGGTAAGAAGGCTTTGCAGAAAAATGCGGCCTTGTTTGATAAGATCGAGGCGCGCTACGGCGTTGATAAATATGCCGTTCTGGCGATCTGGGGGCTTGAGAGCGCCTATGGTGCGGTGCGGGGGGATATCTCGACCGTGTCGGCACTGGCGACGCTGTCTTATGAAGGGCGGCGGGCCGAGTTCTTTGAGGGCGAGCTGATGACGCTGTTGAAGATCGTGCAGCGCGGGGCGGCGACGCCTGCGCAACTGCAAGGCTCTTGGGCGGGGGCGATGGGGCACACCCAGTTCATGCCCAGCTCTTATGAGCGGCTGGCGGTGGATTTCGCGGGCGAGGGGCGGGCGAATATCTGGGATGATGACCCGACCGATGGGCTGGCCTCTGCGGCGGCCTACCTTGCCAATTCGGGATGGAAAAAGGGCGCGCCTTGGGCGACAGAGGTGCGCTTGCCTGCCGACTTTGACTATGACCAAGCGGGCAGCCGCACGCAAAAACCGATGTCACATTGGTCGGGGCTTGGGGTTGTGCCTGCGGATGGTTCTGCGCTGGCGGCTGCGGGGTGGAGCGCGCTTATCCTTCCGGCAGGGGCGCGGGGCCCGGCGTTTCTGGTCTATGACAACTTTGCCGCGATTGAGACCTATAACAAGGCCGATGCCTATGTGATTGCTGTGGGGCATTTGGCGGACCGAATTCGGGGGGCGGGCGCTTTTGTGCAAGAGTGGCCGCGCGATCTGCGGGCGTTGACGCTGCCGGAAAAGGTCGAGCTGCAAGAGCGGTTGATTGCGCGCGGCGTTTTGTCGGGGGATGCGGATGGCAAAATCGGGCCGCTGACGGTGGCGGCGGTGAAGGCGTTTCAGCGCCAAACGGGGGCCGTGGTGGATGGCTATCCCTGTGTGCCGGTGCTGGAAGCCTTGCGTAAACCTTAACCGCGTGCCGTTTTGTGGGGCATCGAGCCCCCCAATCCGGCGCTGCCGCATCCCTGTGATGACAGTTGCGTGATCTTTGCCGACGGCGGGACGAAAATTCCCCCGAGCGGCGTTTCTGGGGTATGCTGGCAACAGCCAACCCAAATCAGGAGACGCCCATGTCCTTCGCGACCAAAGCTTTGACCGCCGCCTTTGTGCTACTTGCCGGCGCTGTTTATGCCGAAACCGAGGCCACCGATCCGACAGAAATTGCGCGTCAGGATTTGATGAAATCCTTTGGTGGTGCCTCTAAAACTCTTGCAGAAATGGCAAGCGGCAAGGCCACTTTTGACGCGGACGCCGCCGCTGTGGCGAAGGCCACGCTGCTGACTGGGTCAGAAAAGATTGCAGCCACATTCGAGTCCGAAACCGCCGATCCCGCCAGCGAATCAAGCCCAGACATCTGGAAAAATTGGGACGACTTTGCCGCTAAGGGCAAGGGATTGACCGATGCGGCAACGGCGTTGGACACGGCCTCGGCTGAGAGCATTGGTGCTGGCATGGGGGCGATTGGCGCGACGTGCAAATCCTGCCACACAGCTTATCGCGTTAAATAAGCTAGCCGCAAAACAGCCGCTTGATCGCGCCGTTGTCATCAACAAGCGCGTTCAGGCGTTTGCTGTCCAGATCGCCACTGACGGGCTGCTTGGGCCAAAGCACCCGCAGCTGGCCTGGTAAAGGCTGATCCGCCAGCGCGGTAAAGTTGCTGCCCTTGAGGGGCGCCAGAGCTTCTGCCGCGCAGTTGTCTGGCAGCGGCGGGATCATCTTGCTGACCGGCCCCAAGGTGCGTTCGGGGTAGATGACGGCGCAGCCCGACAGAGCCATCGCAAACAGCGTGGCTGACAAGAGCGGAACTGGGTAAAAATCAAATCTCACGTGCGGGTTCAATCATCTCGAGAAATGGGCAAATCAAAGCGCTGGCCAAACCGTTTAGCCTGCCTTGGCCATAACGCAAATCCTTAAACTGAAAACCCGCGCCAAAAGCCGCCTTTGGGCCAACAATTGGCGCTTCTCGCGTTGCAATTCTTTTGGCCCTGTCGCACCCTGCCGCCAAACAGTCAAAGGATATCCCCATGCGCACTCGTGCCGCCGTCGCCATTGCTCCAGGCAAACCGCTTGAAATCATGGAGGTTAATCTCGCTGACCCCAAAGAAGGCGAGGTCTTGGTCGAGATCAAAGCAACAGGCATCTGCCATACCGACGAGTTCACCCTGTCGGGCGCGGATCCAGAGGGGCTTTTCCCTGCGATCTTGGGCCACGAAGGCGCGGGCGTCGTTATTGCGGTCGGTCCGGGCGTCAAAAGCCTGAAAGTTGGCGATCACGTTATCCCACTTTACACGCCCGAGTGCCGCGAATGCCCGTCCTGCCTGTCGCGTAAAACCAACCTCTGCACCGCGATCCGCTCGACCCAAGGCCAAGGTTTGCTGCCGGATGGCACGACGCGGTTCTCGATGCTCGACGGCACGCCGATCTATCACTACATGGGCTGCTCGACCTTCGCCAACCACACGGTTGTGCCTGAAATCGCGCTGGCCAAGGTCCGCGAAGACGCGCCCTTTGACAAGATTTGCTACATCGGCTGCGGCGTCACCACGGGCATCGGCGCAGTTCTGAACACCGCCAAAGTCGAAATCGGCGCGACGGCGGTGGTCTTTGGTCTGGGCGGTATCGGTTTGAACGTCATCCAAGGCCTGAAAATGGCGGGTGCGGATAAGATCATCGGCGTTGACCTGAACAACTCGAAAAAGGAATGGGGCGAGAAATTCGGCATGACCCATTTTATCAACCCGACCGAAATCGAAGGGTCGGTTGTACAGGCTATCGTTGACCTCACCAAAACGCCGTTCGACCAAATCGGCGGCGCGGACTATTCGTTCGACTGCACTGGCAACGTCAAAGTCATGCGCGATGCGCTGGAATGTACCCACCGTGGTTGGGGGCAGTCGATCATCATCGGCGTCGCACCTGCGGGGGCGGTAATCGAAACCCGCCCGTTCCAGCTGGTGACCGGACGCGTTTGGAAAGGCACGGCCTTTGGCGGCGCGCGCGGTCGCACCGATGTGCCGCAGATCGTCGATTGGTACATGGACGGCAAGATCGAGATCGACAGCATGATCACCCATGTTCTCAAGCTTGAGGACATCAACAAGGGCTTTGACATGATCCATTCCGGCGAGAGCATCCGCGCCGTGGTGGTTTACTAAGCGCAACGCCAGACCAAAGGTTTCAGAATATGTCGCAAACCCAAGGTCTGAAACTTCTACATGCCAAAGGGGTGGAGGTTAGCCTCCACCCTTATGCTTATGACCCAAACGCCGAAGCTGTTGGACTTGCCGCGGCACAGGCGCTTGGGTTGGACCCAACCTTGACGCTGAAAACCCTTATGCTTGAGGTAGATGGCAAGCCTGTCTGCTGCGTCATCCCCAGCAATCACCAGGTATCCTTGAAACGCGTCGCCAGCGCTTTTGGTGGCAAATCCGCGGCGATGATGTTGCCTGCCAAGGCCGAAAAGCTGACCGGCTATCGCGTCGGCGGCATTAGCCCCTTTGGACAAAAGCGCAGCGCGCCGACCGCCATCGAGGCTTCGGTTTGCACGGCGGAGCGGGTGTGGATTAACGCGGGGCAGCGCGGCTTGTTGCTGGGCATCGCGCCACAGCAGGCGCTTGCGGTGTTAGGGGCCAGCGCCGTTGCGCTGATCGCCTAGGGCGCCCCTCGACCCTGACAGCCGAGAGGCGCTGCTTTGATTAGCCGACCAATTCGCCGTTCAGGCCACGGTCAAGCAGAGCGACGCTTTCCTCAACGCCATAGAGCGCCACAAAGCCGCCAAACCGCGGGCCGTCGCTTGCCCCCAAAAGCACCTCATAGAGCGCCTTGAACCAATCGCGCAGGGGCTCGAAACCGTGGTCTTTGCCAACTGCAAACACCATCGACTGCAACGCCTCGTCGTCCAAACCGCCATCCCAAGCCGCCAGACGTGCGCGCAGATCGACCATCGCCGCCCGCTCTTGCTCGTTTGGCAGGCGGAAGGTCCGCGTGGGGGCAATCCGGTCCGCGAAATAGCGCACGGCAAAGCCGGCCGCTGCGTCCAGATCGGGGTTGCCCTCGGGCGAGGCATCGGGGGCATAGCGCTTGATAAAGCCCCACAACCCTGCCGCGTCCTTGGCCGCCGAAACCGACGCCAAGTTCAGCAGCATCGAGAACGGCACCACCATTTTCGACTCTGGCGGCTTGCCGTTGTGAATGTGCCAAACGGGGTTATTCACTTGCTGGTCAATGTCTTGCGTCGGATAGGCGCGCAGCTGTTGGTGGTATTCGTCCATCGCCCGCGGAATCACGTCAAAGTGCATCCGCTTGGCGGTTTTGGGCTTTTGATACATGAAATACGACAGGCTTTCGGCCGAAGCATAGGTCAGCCACTCGTCAATCGTCAGGCCATTGCCCTTGGATTTCGAGATTTTCTGCCCCTGATCGTCAAGGAAAAGCTCATAGCTCATGTGGTTCGGCTTTTTGCCGCCCAGCACTTCGCAGATGCCGTCATAGATCGGCGTGTTGGTCGAGTGGTCCTTGCCATACATCTCGAAGTCGACGTCCAAAGCCGCCCAACGCGCACCAAAGTCGGGCTTCCACTGCAGCTTTACGTTGCCGCCGGTGACCGGAAGCGTCCACTCGCGGCCGTCTTCGTCGTCAAAGGTGATCGTGTGGTTTACCGGATCGACATGCTTCATCGGCACATAGAGCACGCGCTTTGTCTCGGGATGGATTGGCAAGAAGCAGGAATAGGTCTGCTGGCGCTCTTCGCGCAGCGATTTCAGCATGATTGCCATGAGCTTGTCATAGCGTTCGGTCGCCAGCTTGAGCGTGTCGTCGAACTTGCCCGAAGCATAGAACTCCGTGGCTGAGATGAACTCATACTCAAAGCCAAAGGTGTCCAGGAACCGCCGCAGCATCGCGTTGTTGTGCGCGCCAAAGCTGTCAAAAAGCCCGTAAGGGTCGGGCACGGTGGTCAAGGGCTGCTGCATGTGGTTGCGCAGCATCTCTTGGTTGGGCACGTTCTCGGGCACTTTGCGCATGCCATCTACGTCGTCCGAAAAGCAGATCAACCGCGTCGGGATGTCGGAAATCGCCTCAAAGGCGCGGCGGATCATAGTGGTGCGCGCAACTTCGCCGAAGGTGCCGATATGGGGCAGACCCGAGGGGCCATAGCCGGTTTCAAACAGCACATAGCCCTTTTCGGGGGCCTTTTTCTCATACCGTTTCAGCAGCGCGCGCGCCTCTTCAAAGGGCCAAGCCTTGGATTTCATTCCGGCATCGCGCAAAGCAGTCATCGCGGCATCTCCTATATGCGCGAACCCTATATTCGCGCCGACCCCTTCCTCTATTGCTCATGCGGGCTTAGGTCAATATTCTGCACCGAAACAACAGGAGACGCCTCGTGCCCGACACCCCAGCCTCGCTTTCGCCCCAAGATGCGCTTGTCGCCGTGATGATCGCGGTTTCGGCTTCGGATGAGAACATGCGCACGTCAGAGTTGGTCGCGATCCAGCAGACGGTGAACTATATGCCGGTGTTTGCAGGCTATGACAGCGACCGGATTTCGGTTGTGGCCAATACCGTCTTTGATCTCTTTGAAGAAGAAGACGGGCTTGAGGCGCTGTTCGGCCTGATCCGCGACGCGCTGCCAGAGCGGTTGAACGAGACCGCCTATGCGCTGGCCTGCGATGTCGCCGCTGCCGACGGCAACCTGCGTGAAGTCGAGTTGCGGATGCTGGAAGAGGTCCGCGAAGAGTTGAACATCGACCGCCTGCACGCGGCGGCGATCGAATGGGGCGCGCGGGTGCGTCACCTTAAACTCTAAGCGCCGCCTAGAGGTAAAGCTGCGCCCAACGTCGCACCATTAGGCCGTGCAACCGCCGTGCGCGGCGCACCCAAGCGGCATCGCCTTCGGGGCTTTCGCGTTGTGCAATCGGCACGGCGGCGCGGCGGGGCAGGTCTGCGGTAAAGACCGCAAAGGCCAGCTCGTGACCGTTTGGTGCCGTCACATAGCCCGCAAGGTTCGAGACGAAATTCATCGTGCCACTCTTGGCGTGGACGCGCACTTCGGCCTTGTCTTGCGCTTTGCCATTGGCATCGGCAAGGCCAAGGTTGCGCACCAAATCATGCAGCATCGCCCCATGCGGGTCGCGCCGCGCACCGATCATCACGGCCATCATATCGGCTGGCGAAATCCTTGACACCGGCCCCAGTCCAGAGTGATCGCCAAACCGCCCCGTGATTGCGAACTTGCGCCGTGCCCAACTGGTCATCACTGCCGCCGAACCCGCCTGCGTGCCCGCGCCAGAGGCCGTCAGACCCACCGCCTCGGCGGTCAGGTTGGTCGAGAATTTCAACATCTTGCGCAGAACTTCCGGCAAGGGCTCGCCTTCGCGTCGCACGATCTCGATGGCTTGGGGTGGCAAATCGCGGGTCACTTCGGCGGTGGGCAGTTTGATGCCCTGCGCGTTGGCGTGCCATGCAAAGACCTGCGCCGCATATTCTCCCGCATGGCGCACAGGCAGCCAGCGCCCGCCCGCTTTGCCCAAGGCCGCCCGCGACACCGACCAGCGATCAAGACCTTCACCCGCCTCATAGGCAAAGAGCGGCGCATCTCGGTTCACCAGCTGCATCGAGGCCATGCTGACAGGCGGCACCGACCGCGCGCCCTCGGCATTCATCGCGATTTGATAGTCTTGGCCGACCTGCTTCCACACGAAATTCACGCGGTTAAAGTTGAGCATCAGCCCCGAGATCGAAGGGTTATAGCCGACGTAATCGGGTTGGTCGTTGGCGATTTCTGCCCGCTCGGGCAGCGCGCCGGTATAGACGATGAAGCGGCCCGTGATCTCGCGCAGACCCGTTTGCGCCAAAAGCGCCACCAGATCGGCCAGCTTGTCTGTGTCCAGCTCGGGGTCGCCGCCGCCCGCAAGGATCAGATCGCCGTCAAGCCGCCCATTGACGACCTCACCCACCCGCATCACCCGCGTGACAAAGCGGTGGTCGACGCCCAGCTTTTCCAACGCAAACAGCGCCGTCACCGCTTTGGTCACCGAGGCGGGCGGCATCAGTTGATCCGCGCCATGTTGCTCAAGGATCCGTCCCGTCGTCAGGTCGGCGGTGATATAGCCCAGCTCGCCGGTCAGCTTGGCGGCGGCGACCAGTGCCTGAGCACCAGCGTCAGGTTCCGCCATGCCGCGACGTGGAGGTCTGATCGAGGTCAGCGGCGCCTCTGCCCAAGCCGGAGCCGCGACCCCAGCCAGAAACCCCGCCAAAACTTTGCGCCGCGTTAGAAGACCCACGTCGAACCCACCCTGAATTTTGATGCCATTAGGCATAGCCGCCGCCTTGCCATTAGGCAACGTAGGGCGCTGCGGCTCACGCAAAAACTACCGTTTCCACTCGCCTTTGGCTCGAATGGCGCTGCTCGAGGCCCCGTTCATCGGCATGTTGATAAAACACCACGCAGGCGCCGCCTTGCCGCGCAGGTTCTCGCCGCGATCGACCTGATTGACCCGAAACGCCCGCGCCGCCACGCTTGTGCGCGCCGCCACCCCAGACCCCGGTCGCGCCAAAACGCCAACAGGAACCGAGCGCAAGATGTCCCGCCAGCGGTTCCATTTGTGAAACTGCACAAGGTTGTCCGCCCCCATCAGCCAGACGAAATGCACGCCGGGATAAAGCGCGCGCAGCCGTGTGATCGTGTCAATCGTGGCACGGGTGCCAAGCTTGGTCTCTAGGTCGGTGATTTCGACCTTTGGGTCGGGCATTACCTCTCGGGCGCGGGCCAATCGCTGTGCCATCGGTGCAGGTTGACGCGATTTCAGCGGATTGCCCGGCGTGACCAGCCACCACACGCGGTCCAGCCCCATCCGCGCAATCGCTTCGCGTGTCAGATGCGCATGGCCTTCATGCGCGGGGTCAAAGACCCGCCCAAAAGGCCAATCACCATGCCCTTGGTCGCAATAGGAAATCCTGCCCGCATCTCGCACTCCTGCTGCGCCACACTGACCCGAACCCTTGCGACGTTACAATGGCCCAAAGGCGGGATTGGAGGAAAACTGTGCAGTTTGGCGGGTTAAGCGCTGCTCTGGCCCTTGTGTGCCGCCTGTGCCAAGTTGCGCCAAAGCAACCAAGGCGCCGCAATGCAAATCCAATCGACTGATCCCGATAGCCCAGAGGCGCTTTGCTGCCTTGCTGCCTATTATGCGCTTTTGGCAGAGAAAATCGCAGGCGTGACCGCCGAGGGCTTGGTTTTGCCGCTGCCGGATGCGGACGCCTATCGCGGCCCGAGAGGGGTGTTTTTCGTGGCAAGGCAGGGGGATGTTCCGCTTGGCTGTGTGTCGCTGCGGCCGCTGAGTGCGACTGAAGCCGAGGTCAAGCGGCTCTGGGTTTCACCCGAGGCGCGAGGGCAGGGCGTGGGGCGTGCTCTGTTGGTGCATCTTGAAGCGCAGGCGCAGGGCTTGGGCTATCTGCAGCTCAAGCTTGATAGCAATTCCGTTTTGACGCCGGCGCTTGCACTCTATCGCGCTACAGGTTGGACGGATTGCGCCGCCTATAGCCCGCCGCCCGCCGATGTCTGGATGGACAAGGCGCTGTGACATCTGCCCCCCGACCTGAGGGGGCGCAAAATTATCTGACAGGTCCTAAGAGAGCGGCGCATCAGGCGCTCTGCCCGCATTTGCGGAAACCTTCCGCGTAGGATCGTCGGTAAGCCTCTGGATTCGAGGGATTAAACTCACATTCGCCCGCCTCAAGCACCCAAACCTCGGGCGCTCAGGCTTAATCCATCTCTGCCCAATCCGAACGCCCAAAGTTCTGCCCTCTGATTGCGCTTTTCCCCAACAATCGCTACATACCGCCGCAACACCCTATCAGGAGCGATCACATGGCCTCGTATCAATATGTCTACCACATGGAAGGCGTCTCCAAGACCTACCCAGGCGGCAAGAAATGCTTCGAGAATATCCACCTGAACTTCCTTCCAGGGGTTAAGATCGGTGTGGTCGGCGTTAACGGCGCGGGTAAATCGACGCTGCTCAAGATTATGGCTGGCATGGACACCGATTTCAAAGGTGAAGCATGGGCCGCCAAAGGCGC
>CAWJOY010000032.1:0-54752 GCA_963844505.1 uncultured Alphaproteobacteria bacterium | reverse complement strand
AAGTAGTCGAACAAGATTAGATTAAACTATGATTGAATTCTGAAAAATTGATTTTCAACCGCACTCCGAGATTCGACAATCCTAATCTGACTTGATATTTCAAATTCTCCCAATCTAAATAATCCCCCGCTGACAACCATTCGTATTTCAACTTCCGCCAGAGGATTTCCGCGCACGTTCAAATGCGGCGAATAAACCGGTAAAAAATACACATATAAACCTCTCGCCGCCCAATACGGGATTCTCTCAAACACTTTCCGATTCCGATGTGCCGGGGCATTATCCAATACGATAACTGTCGGCTTGGTTATTGTATCAAGCAGTTTTTCAACCTGTCCGACCACCCATTCTCCCGTTATCTTTTCGTTGGTCATTTCATAGATCAATTGATTGGTGCGGGTGATAAACCCAAATAAATTAATGCTTTCGCCTTTGGCACTCGGCATAAATATCTGTTCGTCACCGAATTGCCAACCATATGGCACATTCGGCAGTTCGCTCAGGTGAGCCGCACTCCCCCTCGATACAGCAAGTCAATATAGCCCAACTCGGACAACCTTTCCAGAACCGATAAACCCTCGACTCTTCAACCGATAAACTTCCGCAAGTGGCTCTCGTTTTCCCAATCGCCTAATCCGTTTGGAGCGGCAATCGTTTTTTTAACAAACCTCTGCAATGTCTTATCACAAAAACTTTTCCCCAATGTTTCCTCTAACTCTGCTCGTGCCAACGAGATTCTCTGCCGATGTCCTTGCACCGCCTCACGCACCACCTCCAAATCCGTTTCAACCTTCAAGGTCGGTTTGCCGCCTCTTCCGGTACGAGTTTTCAACCCCGTAATTCCTTCCGTTTCATAGCGTTTTACCCAATTAATTGCCATTTCACAGTAACCCAAGATCGTCGCCACTTCCTTTGATGTGTAGCCTTGACTTTTCAACAGAATCAAATGACACCGCTTCCGAAAAGTGTGATTTTTATTTTCACGATAGCCTTTTTCTAATTCAACTTTTTGTTCTTTATCGAGTTTGATAATCTTAACTTTTTCCATAATGGCAGATAGTCTAACATATTCTTGTCCAACTACTTATTGCCAAACAGGTAACTTTATTTAACTTTCTTTACTAAGCGGAAAAAGCGAATAGTTAGGGTAATGTTTTTTTATTGATTTGTAATAGGTTGTTATTTATTCACTGCTTGATTTAACTATTCAGAAAAGAATGCAAACTCAAGTCTTCGTTCTTTAATATGAAATTGCCTAATTTTGTTTAAGCCGTTTTCCAATTCTCGAAGAATATTAAAAAGTTTATCGAATGACTCAAACAATTCATTTCTTGCATCGTTAATTTCTTTTTCGATTTTGATTTCCGAAATCTGAAAGAGCGGTTTAAGATTGGAAGTAGGAAAGAGAGTTCTGAGTTCACGCTTTAGCGTGCTTTTACCTAAACTAAAGCACGCTAAAGCGTTAACTCAGAACTCCCTTTAATTTCCCGACGCGATTCATAAACCGCTCTAGATTAAACAATTAGCGTAAAATTACTGCTCATAGATTTTGAAAAAAAATTATCGAATCAAAAAATCAATAAATTCTCTGATTGCATAACTTGTTTTTGAGTTTGGAATGTCTGACCTCGATTCATGTTTAAATCTATCAATGGAAGATTTATATCGTTCTGTTCGCAATTTTTCCCGTTCGGCTTCGAGCTGTGCTTTTTCTTTTTGACGCGAATATTCCATTCCGCCTTTGCGAATAAATTCGATTATTGTTGGTAATTCTTCAGCATCAAACCAAACGCCGTGCTCTTTGCAAGTATCAATTATTACACCGGAGACTTTGGCAAAGTTATTACGGTTCATTAGTCTTTGGCAGGTTGGGCAGGGAACATATTGAACTTTTTGTAATTTTGGATGATGCAAAGATTTCCTCAAATTTTTTCAAAACTGCTGATTGATTTTCTCTGTTGGCACAGATGATTTCAAAAGTCTCGATGTCTGCCCAAATACCTTCACATTTTTCGCATTCGGATAATTGAATTTCGATCAACTTCGATGAGTTTTAATTTAATTTTACAACGTGGACAGTCGCCTAAGTTTTCTTCCGTAAGCACAGTTGAAGCAACAGCACTTTCGCCACAAAGCGGACAAAACCTACTTCCTTCAAAAATCGTCCCGAAGCAAGATGAACAAGACTTCGTTTTCAGACGAGAATAGCAATGATTACAACTAACGGAATTGTCAGCAACCGCTGCACCGCAATTTGGACAATTTAATGCTTCTACTTTCATAATTATTAAGACTTTTTGAGCCACAGAGGACACGTAGGAAAAAGAGGGAAATTATTAGTTTTTGGACGGGGTAATGGAACAGAGTATTGAAAAAAAATCAGAGTATAGAAAGCTCTGTCTTTCTCTCTGCGTCCTCTGTGGCTAATGTTATTTCAATTTCTGAAGTGTGGCTCGACTCATTATCTGCATTGGTGCTTCAAGTCCTGTCCAAATTTCGAACTGTTTCATTCCTTGTGCGACCAACATTGCCAAACCGCCAATGGTTGGAATATCAACACTCTTCGCTTCACGCAAAAAAAGCGTCTCAAATGGATTATAAACTAAATCGTAAGCAAGGTGAATATTTTTCATCTGTTCGGCAACTGCCGAAGTTTTATTTTGTAGTTCGCCGATCGTGCCGAGTGGAGAAGCATTTATCAAAATATCCTGGTTTCGTAATTCGTAATTCGTAATTCGTAATTCGCTTAAATTAACCTCAAACTCTTCTGAAAGAGGTTTTGCTTTTTCAATATCTGCGGGCAAAAATTGTAACATTTGCTCCGTCTTTTTTTAATGAGTAAATACAAGCTCTTGCCGCTCCACCATTGCCGATTATTCCAACATTTGCATCCTTTAGATCACCGTAAGAATTTCGCAAAGGTTCGATAAATCCGTGAGCATCGGTGTTATATCCGCAAAGTCTATTATCAATAATTTTAACCGTATTTACCGCACCGATTTTCAAAGCATCTTCATCAATAAAATCAAGGTGTTTCATTATCGCTTCTTTGTGCGGAATCGTTACGCTAAAACCTTTCAAATTCCAATTAATTTCGCGTGTTTCTGTCCGAACCATTCGTTTAATGAATTCGTCCAGATTTGCAACTTCAAACGGAATATAAACCGCGTTCAAACCGTGATGCTTAAACGCCGCGTTGTGCATATACGGCGAAAGCGAGTGCGAAACAGGATTACCAACAATACCGTAAATTTCGGTTTGCTCGTCTAATTCTTTAACACGATAAACTTCGATCAAATCCTTCGCCGAAATTTGTCCCGGTGCAGTTTCATTTCCGCTTTCAAGTGATGCGTAGGTTATCGGCGAACCGTAAGCAAGTCCCAAAATCCGCGTCCATTTTCCTGCTTCGCCCATTGCTATTGGGATTAATTGTTGATTTTCTGATGTTGCTTTTTTGAGAAGTTTCCAAATTGAGATAGAGTCTGTGATTTTATTTGATTGCACGGCAATTTTTATTATATCAACATTTGCATCCGCAAATTTAATACGTTCGTAAATTTCAAATAAATTATCCGGAACTCCATCAAAATCATGATGTGAACAAATTATTGGTCCATATAACCAGTCAAGATGATTTTCGACTACATCTTCTTCAAAGTCACCGCCACAAAAATCAATCCCTGAATTCCAAAATTCTTCACGTTCTTCTAAAGTTAATTCTCGTTTTCCACCTTGTTCTTTGGGACGAAAAGTAAAAATATAGTTTTCATTATAACCATTAGTAATTGGAACAGGTGGAGAAAATTCTTCTGGTTTTAGACAATCGAAAACGATCCTGCTTTTTCTGACCACAGCGGCACGTCGCGGGTGCCTTCGCCCGCGCTGAACTCGGCGGCAAGCAGTTCGATCACCTGCCATTGCTCGGGCCCGGTATCCTGCGCCTCATCGACCAGAATATGGTCGATGCCGCCATCAAGGCGAAACAGCACCCAGGCCGCCACGCCCTGATCGGTCAACAATGCCTTGGCGCGCAGGATCAGATCATCGAAATCCAGCAAACCGCGCGCGGCCTTGGCCGCTTCGTAAAGCGGCAGAAAGGCCTCGGCAAAGCGGTGCAGTAACAAGGTTTTCTGCACCGCCTGCAAGGCAAAGCGGCCCAGTCGGAACGCCTCGATGCGGTCCATCAACTGGTCGAGCGGCTCGAACAGCTCCGCCAGTTTCGCCCGGGTGGCCTTGGTCGGCGCCACCTTCAGCTTGGTGCCCGCCTGGGTCAGGAAGATCTTCTCCATTGCCAGCGCCAGACGCAGCGGCTCGTCTTGTGGATCAAGCGCCGCCAGTTTCTCGGCCATGGCAACATCAGTTTTCAGCCCCGCCGCGAGGATGGGCTGCACCCGCTGTGCCAGCGCCAATTCTGCACCCAGCAAGGTGTCAGCCAGCAGCTTTTCCAGACTGTCATCTGCCCGCAAGCCCAGCACAGCGCGCACCTGATCTGGCGTCATCGCAGCGCCAAACCCGACCCGCTTGCCCGCCACTTCCTGCATCAGCCCCGAGAAATCCTCACCCGAATAGGCCAGCGCCACCGCCTGCATCAACTCAGGCGCGCGAAAACCGGTCAGCTCTTCAATGATCTGGTCGCGCATCAGTTTGGCGGCGCGGTCGTCCATTTCCTTGAACTGCGGCGAGACCCCGGCCTCGAGCGGAAAGCGGCGCAGCAGGGTGGCGCAAAAGCTGTGGATGGTCTGGATGCGCAACCCGCCCGGCGTCTCGATCGCCCGGGCAAAAAGCTGCCGCGCCCGCGCCAGAGTGGCGGGCGCATGGGCCTGCTCTTCGCCCAGTTTGGCCAGATCGGCGCGCAGGGCCGCGTCCGGCTTCATCGCCCATTTGCCCAAAAGCGCAAACAGACGGTTTTGCATCTCGGTCGCGGCGGCCTTGGTATAGGTCAGGCACAGAATATGCTGCGGCTCGACCCCGCTGAGCAACAGCCGCGCGACGCGGTCGGTCAGAACCCTTGTCTTGCCCGATCCGGCATTGGCCGAAACCCAGACGGAATCGGCGGGGTCAGAGGCCTGGATCTGCCGTTCAGAGGCTTCATCGCGGATCATGCTGTGCCCTCGAGTGGCCCATCGCTGGGTCCGACATCCATCGCCACGGCGCGGTCCGACATCTGCCATTCGCCATAGCGCGACAGATGGTCGTAAGCGCCCTCGAAGCGGCTTTCAAACAGGGCGCGGCGCGCGGCATAGCCGGTTGCGCGGCGCAGATAGCGCGAGATCAGCGTGATCAGCTTGTCCCAATGCGCCTCCACCTCGGCCTCGCTCAAGGGCGTCTCTTCGACCTTCTCGCCAGAGCCAAGCCCGATGTAGGAAATCCGCTCGACCTGCGACGGCCCAAGGTCAGCAAAGCCGCCCCTCTCGGCCATCACCGCCGCCAGCAACAACTGCTTGGCATATTGCTCTTGCTGCTTCTTCGTTGGCGGCGTGCCGGTCTTGTAATCCATCAGATGCAAGCGGCCATCGGGCAGGCGGTCGATGCGGTCGGGCGTGCCGAACAGTGTGAAGGGCAGGGCGCCGACCTGCAACTCGCCGCGTTTTTCTACGGCAAGCGCGGTGCCGCCATGGCGGGCGTCTTCGGTCAGGAAATGTTCGGCTGCGCGCTCCAGCTTGGCCTGCCACAATACGCGAGCCGAGGGGAAGGGGGTTTCCTCGGACAGCACGGCGCGGGCGATCTGCATCAGGCGCGCGCGCGCCTCGGCCCGGGTCTCAACGGCCGGGCGGGTCTTGACGAATTGCTCCAGCACCTCATGCACCACAATGCCGCGTCCGCGCGCGTCGGGGCTTTGATGCAGTGGGTCAAGCCGCCGCAGTCGCAGGATATATTCGGCATAAACCGCATAGGGATCGCGGATTAAGGTTTCGATCCGGGTCAGCGACAGCTTGTCTGGGCGCGCCGAGACCGGCGGGCGCGGCGCAGGACGCGGGGCAGGGCGCAGACGCGGATCGGCGCGCATGTCCGCGGTCGGCTCTTCCAGCGCGGTTGCCAGATGGATCCACCGCGCGCCGCGCGCCTTCATCGCCGCATAGGCCTCGGGGCCCTGCTGCTCGGGCAGACCAGACAGCAGATTGGTCAACCGGTTCAGCCAGCGCGATCGGCACGGTTTCCGCATCGGCATTGCGCAGCGACCGCGTCAGCACCACGCGGGGCGCGGCGATCGCCTGCTGGAAATCATGCGCCGACAGGCCGATCTGGCGTTCCGGCAGCAACAGCCCCGCATCTTTGCCGCATCTTGCGATTCAGCCAGGGGTCAGGCGGCGGCAGTTTCGGCCAGATGCCATCGTTCAGCCCGCCAAGGATCACCAGATCGGCCCCCTGCACCCGCGCCTCCAGCGTGCCCCAGATCATGATATCGGGATGCGCCTGCACCGATTCGCGTACTTCGCCCTGATTGATCAGCGCCTCGAAAAGATCGCGATAGGCGGCGGGGGTATAGATCCCGCCATGCCCGGCCTCTGCCGCCAGCGTCTGCATCAGGGCCTGCGCCGCCTCGCCGGCCTCTTTCAGCCAAAGCCCCCCGCTGCCCAGCGGGTCAAGCCCGCGCGCCAGAGCCTCGGCAAGGCTCAGGTGGCGCGCGACATGCTCCGACAGCGGCGCTGCGGGCATATCGGCAAGCTCGGCAAGGCTTTCCGCGTAAAACTGCGTCCAAAGCGCTGCCTCCGGGCCTTTCGCCTCGCCCCAGGCCAGCAGATCGGCGGCCTGTGGAAAGGCAGGACCCTTCCGGCGCAGCGTCAGTTCCAGATCGCGGCTCAGCCGCAGATGGTCGCCGCGCGAGGCACCCGAGGCGGTCAGCGGATGCTTCAACAGGGTCAGCAGCGCATCTGCGGTCAACCGTGTGCCAAACAGGGCCACGATATGGCGCAGAAAGCGCCCCGGTGCCGACAGCGCCAGCGGACGCCCCGCAGAATCGTCCGGCAGCAGCGCCCAACGGTCCAGTGCAGCTGTCACCTGACGGCCAAGGTTGCGGTCTGGTGTGATCAGCGCCGCCTTGGTGCCGTTTTCCGCAGCCTCGCGCAGGATCAGTGCAATCGCCAGGGCCTCGCTGCGCGGCGTCGGCGCCTCGATCAGCTCCAGCCCTGCGGTGCTGGCGATCAGATCGGGCAGCTTCGGCCCCTCGATCAGCCACTGGTCTGTCACCGGTGCCGGCCGCAGCGCCAAGGAGATCACCTGATTGCGCGCAAGGTTCGGGGGCGCGACGTCCCGCCAGGGCCGCACCGCCTCGGGGGTGATCTGCAAAAGCTGCATCAGATGGCGAAAACGGTATTGCGGATGATCCTCGGCGGTCAGCGCATCTTCCATGCCCTGCCAGACTTTCTCCGGCGTAAAAGCGTCAAAACCGGGCCACAGCAGCGCGCCCTGCGGCAGCTGGGCCACCGCTTGCATCAACAGGGCCGTGGTGCCGCGCGAGCCGGTCGACCCAGCGATCAGCACCGGATCTTGCGGCGGCCGCACAGCCCAGCGCGCCGCCAAAGCCTCGACCGCGCGGCGCTGGATCGCCGCCGGATCGCGCTCATCGGTAAACAGCGGCGTGATGATGCTGAGGAAGGCCTGCGTGCGCGCCCAATGCGCCGAATGGGTCGAGACATCCAGCCCGGAAATCGCCTCGGGCGTTACCCCTTCGGCCTGCATCTCATCCATCAACCCGGCAAGACTGTCGGCCAGATCATACAGCGCCGAACGCGGTGCAAGGCTTTGCTGGCTGTCGAGCAGCTTGGCGATCAACTCGGCCAGCTGCAGCCTGCGGCGCAGTGGCGGCACCGGGCGCGGCAGGGCAAGCAGAGGGTCTTGCGCCACATCCGTCACCAGCAACAGCTTGGGCAAAAGCCGCGCCCCCGAGGCGGCAAACAGCTCCTCGACCCGGCGGCGCATCCGGCTGGTGTTGAGGTAAACCGTCACCCGCGCCATGGCTTCGGGGGGCTGCCCCGCAAGCCGCTCGATCAGCCCACGCACCAATTCGGCGGGAAAATCCGCGCCGGGTGGCAGAGCAAAGACATGCTGGCCCTCAAACATCCAGCAGGCTTTCTGCCAGGGTGATGCCCTCGGGGCGGCCGACATCACACCAGCCGCCTTGATGGATCAGACCAAAGGCGCGCCCCTCGGCGATCATCGCATCCCAGACCAGATTCAAGCTGAAAACCGTCTCTGTCATGGCGGAAATTCGCTCCGTCTTGATAATCTGCGCCCCCAGATAGATGCTCGAACCCGGCCCCTTGGCGCGAGAAATCCTGCCGTCTTCGTCCAGGTGGAAATCCCCCGGTCCTGCATGGCCTTGGGCAATGCGCGCGGGCAGCACCAGCAAAAGCGCATCCATCCGCGCCGGGTCCCAGGCCGCCATCAATTCGCGCAGCGGGTTCTGCCCGGTCCAGATCGCATCGCTGTTCAAGCTCATCACCGGACCCGCGCCCAGCAGCGGCAGCGCGGCCTTCAAGCCGCCGCCGGTCTCAAGGATCTGCTCCCGCTCCCAGGAAAAGCCGACATCGCGCCCGCGCAAATGCGCTTCGATCTGCGCGCCGCGATAATGCAGGTTGATCACGCAGGGGCCCGCGCCCGCCGCCTCGACCAAACCGAGCGCGTGGTCAATCAACGGCCTGCCCGCGACCCTGACCAGCGGCTTGGGTTGATCCGCCGTCAGCGCCCCCATGCGGGTGCCAAAGCCTGCGGCGAAGAGCATTACCGGAAATTGCCGCATTGCGATCCTATGTATTCAAGCCGTTCGGGGCTGGGGGCGGGCAACAGTCTGGCACAGATTTCTGCCAAGGGCCGCAGGTCCGGCGCGGCAAGATTGCGCTGCAACTGCGCCCAGACACGCGGGATCAGCGGCAGATAGCCTGCCTTGCCGCCATTCAGACAAAGACGCGCAAAGATGCCCAGAATCCGCAAGGCCCGCTGCGCGCCAAGCGCGGCATAGGCCGGGTGAAAAGCGGCCGCGCTCTGCCCCGTCAGGTCAAGGAAGTGACGCTGCATCGCCTGCTCGGTGGCCAGCGAAACATCACGCCGCGCATCTTGCAGCAGGGAAACCAGATCATAGCCCGGCTGGCCCATCTGGCCGAGTTGAAAATCCAGCAGGCCGACGCGGGCAAGGCCGCGGCGTTCGGGCAGCCACAGCAGGTTTTCCGCATGAAAATCGCGCAGGATCAGCACGCGCGGCCCATCGGCATGGCGCTGCAGCAACTCGGTCAGGCAGGAGGTAAAATCCGTCTTGCCGACGCGCTCGCCCGTGATGGCAAAGCCATACCAATCCAGCGCAAAGCCCGCAGCCTCGGCCCAATCCTGTGCCGAGAGGTCGGGCAGGCCTGCCGGGGCTGGGGCCGCTTGCATGTGCACCAAAACCTCGGTTGCCGCCGCATAGAGACTGATTTCTGCCGCAGGATCAGCCTCCAGCACCCGCGCATAGATCGCATCGCCCAGATCCTCCAGCAGCAGAAATCCCGCCGTCAAATCCTGCGCCAGACAGCGCGGTGCCGAGAGGCCGAGGCTGGTCAAATGCGCCGCAATCGCCAGAAAGCTGGCCGGATCGTCGCCCTTGCCGGGCGGCGCATCCATCAGCACGGCGGTCTTTCCGCCCAAGGTCAGGCGGTCGTAACTCCGGTCAGAGGCATCGCCCGCCAGAAACCTGCGCTGGGCCGCACCCCAGCCAGCCCTGTGCAAGAACTCTTCCGAAAGGGCCTGACGAGGCTTCATTGCGGCCAATCCCGCAGGAACTCGGCTTGCAGCGCGCCCCGCGTGCCAAAGTCGATCTCCACGCGGCGACCCTCCTGCTCGACCGCCAAAGCGATGCGCAGAGGATCCTTTGGGGTCAAACGGCCCAGACGGTCCGGCCATTCAATCAGGCAAATCGCCGTGGCGAAGGCATCGGCAAGGCCAAGCTCCAGAACCTCGTCAGGATGGCTCAGCCGGTAAAGATCCGCGTGCCAGATCTCGACATCGGCTTCATAGATTTGCACGAGGGTAAAGCTGGGCGAGGGCACATCCTCCATCCGGCCCAGCCGCGCGCGGATCAGGGCGCGGGCAAAATGGCTTTTTGCGGCCCCGACTGGCCCGGACAAAAGCACCGTATCCCCCGCAGACAGCCGCGCGGCAAACCAGCCGCCCAGCGCGTCGGTCTGCTCGGCATCCGCCAGAAATCGTGAAACTTTGGAGCCCGTCATCATGGCGCGGAGTTTAGCCAGCGAGGCTGCCACCGCAAGGGCGGATTGTCAGGCGCCGCCGCGTTTGTTGGTGGCGGCGAGTTTCGGCTTGGCCGGGGCTTTCGGGACCTGCACGCGGAATTGCGCCAGCGTCGAGCCCCCCGCCAGAGGCGCAAAGCGGCAGGCGACCAGACGGCCATCGAGAAACCGCACCTCGCCCTGCCAGGCCTCACGGTCGCCGACGGTGGCGACGTAATCCTCCAGCTCGGCCCAAAGCGCGCTGGGTGCGGCGACGCTGCGCCAATGGGTGGTCAGACGGCGCAGGGAATACTCCGCCATCGCCTCACTGGGATCATGGCTCCAGAGCTGGGCATAGGCGGTGTTCGACATGACCAGATGACCGCCCTGATCAAACACGGCCATGGCATCTTCGACCTGATCCACCACGGCTTGCCCCAGCGCCAGATCGGCGCGATAGCGCCTTGTGCGCAGCATTTCGGTCGAAATATCCTCGATCATCATGGCAATGGCGCCATTGGGATGCGGCCTGCCCATGACGCGGAGGGTTTGCCCGTCCGGAAGGTTCCAGGTCTCTTCATACTGCCCCGAGGCTGCGGCCTTTTCCATCTCGACGATCTGCCGCCGCCAGCTGCGGTAATCCTTTGGCTCTGGCAGCATCTTGCGGTCGCGCATCGCGTCAAGCACCGCCAGCAAAGAGGGCCGCATCGACAGGAAGTCCGCAGGCAGATGGGTCAGATCAAGCAGGGCCGGATTGAACAGCTGCAGCTTTCGCTCGGCGTCAAAGATTGCCAGACCAATCGGCAGCTGGGCAAAAGTCTTGGTCAGTGTCTGCATGAAATCACGCAGCGAAGCCTCGGCCTGCACGGCGGCATCGGCCGAGGCGGCGTAGCGCAGTAGGGCGGTTTCTTCCGATTTGGTGGTGATGTTGAACCAGGTCTTTTTCCCTGCAGGCAGATCAAGGCTTTGCCGGTGATCGCTGGCAAGCTGATTGGGAGCAGCCGTGGCGAAAAGTTTGGGCAGCGGCCAGCCAAGCTCTTTCCCCTCGGCCAGAATCGCGCAGGATTGCAACAGATAGGGGCCATTCGCCCAGATCACCTCGCCTTGAATATTCTCGCGCCAGATCAGCAAGGGGGCCGAAGAGATCGCCTCGCGCAGCAGGGTAATTTCCTCATGGATGGCACGCAGGGCGAGCGGGTCGCGCACCTGATGCGCCGCCTCGGCGGCATCGACCAGTTCGATTCGCGTCACGCCGCCCCGATACTCGGCGCGCAAGATGACAGGATGCGCGCTGGAGGGTGAGTGCAGCTCGATCTGCCCGTCGCTGCGCAGGTTTTTCAGCCGCGCGTCCATCTGGTCAAAGCGCGGTGCCAGATAGGCCATCAGCCTTACCCAGGCGCTGCCCGGCGTGCGGCTTGCGGCGAGCAGGGCACGGGCGTCTGGTGTGGCATCGAGCAGGGCATCGCCATCAAACAACAGCACCGTCCCGATCGAGCCGCCATCAAACAGCCGTGTTGCCCCGTCATCGCCCCGGCCCGGCACAAGCCAAAGCGTCACGATGCCGATGGCCGAGGCTGCCAATGCAGCAGCAATCGCCGCGAAAGCGGTTCCCCAATCCATCTATGCCCCCGATTCCCTGACGGAATTCCGTGCCAGAAGCCTAGCGAGACCTTCGTTAATGAAAGGTTAAAATACCGGGTCCATTTGCAACTTCGGGTTTAGGCATCGAAGGCGCGGTTCGCGCCCAGACCGCCCTGCACATCGGCAGATATTGCGGCAAGCGGCCAGACCACTTCGACAATGGCCCCCTTGCGCGCCGGTCGCTCTTCGGGCTGCAGGAAGGGGTCGGTGCCGTTGGCAAAAGACAGCCGCGCGCCGGTGCGCTCCAGCAGGGTCTTGGCGATGAACAGCCCGAGCCCCATGCCCTCGTAGCCGGGGCGCCGCCCCCCCTCATGCCCCGTCTCTTTCGGTGCAGTGCGCGAGCGCACGAAAGGATCGCCGATTCGGCCGATCACCTGCGAAGGGTAGCCCTGCCCGTCGTCACTGATGCGGATTTTGATCTGATCCTCGCTGTGCTGCATATCGACCCAAACCCGGGTCTGGGCGAAATCGACCGCATTCTGCACCAGATTGCGCAAACCGTGGATCAACTCGGGGCGCCGTTCGATCTGCGGCTCTTGTGCGCCGCTGTTCAGCGGGGCCAGCAAGGAAAACTCCACGGCGATGCCACGCTCCAGATGCGGTTCGGCAGCCTCGCGCACCACGATGGAAAGCGGCGCCTGATGCATGTGCAGATCGTCATTGCCGGCCTTGCCCATCGCCCGCAGAATATCGCGGCAGCGGTCGGCCTGCTCGCGGATCAAGCTGGCGTCTTCGGCCAGATCGGGGCGGTCGGACAGCTCTTCAATAAGCTCGGTGCTGACCAGTTTGATGGTGGCAAGCGGTGTGCCCAGTTCGTGCGCGGCCGCGGCGATCACCCCGCCCAGATCGGTCAGTTTCTGCTCGCGGGCCAGCGCCATCTGCGTCGCCATCAGAGCATTGGACATCGACTGCATCTCGGTGGCGATGCGCCGCGAATAGCCGCCCAGAAACACGATGCCGATCAGAAGCGCAATCCAGAAGCCAAAGGTGAACAGCGGCGGCACCTGAAACTGCGTGCCATCCGCGTAATGCAGCGGCATGTTCAGCAGAGCGACAAGCGTGACAAGCACCGCCGCCGCCAGCCCCAGCACGACCGTGCTGCGCAGCTCCAGCGCCGAGGCCGAGACGGCAACCGGGGCAAGGATCAGCACCACAAAGGGATTGGTCAACCCGCCGGTCAGATAAAGCAGAAAGCACAGTTGGGCGAGGTCGAACAGCAGCGTCAGCAGAGCCTCGGCTTCGGTCAGACGCTTGTTTTCCGGAAAGATGAAGATCGAGACCAGATTGGCGATCACCGCAAGACCAATCGCCAGAAAGCACAGACCAAGCGGGATCTGCATCGCATAGACCTGCGTCGCCACCCCCAGCGCCACAAGCTGGCCGACAATCGCCGTCCAGCGCAACAGGATCAGAGTGCGCAGCCGCAGCCAGTCGCTGCGCTCGGGCAGAAATCCATAAGCCTCGGCTGTTTTGTCACGTTGATTTGGCATTGGCAGGTCTGGCCTTTCAGGCGAGTTTGCGGTTGATAGGGGCAGATTTGCGCAAGTGAGGGCAGGGCGATGCTAAGGATTTATTCGGTGGTGGCAATTGTCGCCGTGGCAGGATTGCTGGCGGGCACCTCGCTGATGGTCTGGAACCAGCGGCAGAGCGACCCCTTTGCCAGTTGCCGCGCAGCCAGCGTGGCCGGGGGCGGTGCAATCGGTGGGCCCTTCACCCTGACCGATGAGGATGGCAAGACCGTGACCGATAAAGAGGTCCTGGCCAAGCCCTCGCTGGTCTATTTCGGCTACAGCTTTTGCCCGGATGTCTGCCCGCTCGACAATGCCCGCAACGCCGAGGCCGTCGATCTGCTTGCCGCCAAGGGCTATGATGTCACGCCGGTCTTCATCACGATCGACCCAGAGCGCGACACGCCCGGCGGTGCTGAAAGACTTTACCGAAAACCTGCACCCCAAGATGATTGGCCTGACCGGCACGCCAGAGCAGATCAAAGCTGCCTCGCAGGCCTATAAGACCTATTACAAGAAACAGGAAACCGGGGATCAGTATTATCTGATGGATCACTCGACCTTCACCTATCTGATGCTGCCCAAAACCGGATTTGCCGAATTCTTTGGCCGCGATGATACGCCTGAGCAAATGGCCGACCGCGTCGCTTGCTATGTTGACCACAGCTAACAGCGGATTTGACCGGCTGAGCATTGCAGCCTAGGTTAGCCAACGAAAGAGACGCAGGGGGATATATGCCGGAAGATCTGGGCGGAGAGATTGGGCCGGATCGGTCCTTGCTGCTGGTCGATGACGACGAGGCCTTCGTCAAGCGTCTGGCCAAGGCCATGGAAAAACGCGGCTTCGAGCCCGAGACGGCAAGCTCCGTTGCCGCAGGCCGCGCAATCGCCACCGCCCGCCCGCCCGCCTATGCGGTGATCGATCTGCGGCTCGAGGATGGCAACGGCCTCGACGTGGTGGAAACCCTGCGCGAGCGCAGGCCCGATTGCCGTATCGTGGTTCTAACCGGCTATGGCGCGATTGCGACCGCCGTGGCGGCGGTGAAATTCGGTGCCACCGATTATCTGTCGAAACCGGCCGATGCCAATGACGTGACCAACGCGCTTTTGGCCAAAGGCGACGCCATGCCTGCCCCGCCGGAAAACCCGATGTCTGCCGACCGGGTGCGTTGGGAACATATTCAGCGCGTCTATGAAATGTGCGACCGCAACGTCTCGGAAACCGCGCGCCGACTATCCATGCACCGCCGCACGCTTCAGCGGATTTTGGCCAAGCGCAGCCCTAAATAAGCCGCGTCTTGCTAAAATAAATAATTCGGCATATTAAGCGCTATCCTGCTTTGGAAAGGGCGCTGTTGTGAACATTGATATCGAAAACCTGTCCCTTAAAGAGTTAAAAGATCTTCAATCCCAAGTTGCTAAGGCAATCGGTTCCTTTGAAGATCGCAAACGCAAAGAAGCATTGGTCGAACTTGAAGAAATGGCCCGGAAAAAGGGCTTTTCTCTGGCCGAGTTGACCGGGATTTCTGCCCCCAGAAAGCGCGCTCCGGCTGTGGCGAAATACGCCAATCCGCAGAATGCTTCGGACACCTGGTCCGGCCGTGGTCGCAAACCGCGTTGGTTTGCAGAGGCGCTTGCCGCCGGCAAAAATCCGCAAGACATGGCAATCTGATCAAAAGCCGCCTTTGGGCGGCTTTTTTCATCTCAGCGGCATTGCGACAAAAGCCCTTCGTGCCGTTCAATAAAATCCTGCCGCACCACCGAGGGCGGCCGCAGTTTTATCTCCAAACCCCGCAACAGCGCAGAGTTGGGGCGTCCGAACAACTTGTCCGCCTCTGCCTCCTTGAACCCCGCGATTTGCACCGCCTCCAGCCAGGCCGAAATCTTGTCCGCCGCCTTGATTGCCTTTTTAATCGCGGCGGGCAGAACCGCGGGCAGGCCAAAGCGGATATGCACCGCCGCGGTCAGCCGCAGATCCAATTCGCCATAGCTTGGCCCCACCGCGGCTTTGACCGGGCTGATCATATCGCCAATGACATATTCCGGCGCATCATGCAGCAGCGCCGCCAATTGCCATTTGGGCGCAACCCCGGTCTGCCGCGTGTAAATCTCTTCGACCAGCAGCGAATGTTCGGCCACCGAATAGGGCCAGTCGCCCCGCGTCTGGCCATTCCACCGCGCCACAAAGGCCAGCCCATGCGCGATGTCGCTCGATCTCGATATCCATCGGCGTCGGGTCCAGCAGATCAAGCCTGCGCCCCGAAAGCATGCGTTGCCAGGCGCGGGCCTGCTTGGCCATCAGCTTTGCCCCGCAAAGGCCTGGACATCGCGGATCTTGCCCGCAATGATCAGCACGTCACCCTGCTTGACCATGGTTTCCGGACGGCCATAGGTGAAATCCTCGCCGCGCCGCTTGATGCCGACCACGGTCACGTTAAAGGCCTGCCGCACCGCGCTTTCGGCCAGCGTCTTGCCAATGGTTTCCTGCGGCGCATGGGCCTGGGCGATGGCAAACTCGTCATCAAATTCAATGTAATCCAGCAGCTTGGAGGTGACGAGATGTGCCACCCGCTCGCCCATGCGCTTTTCCGGCTGCACGACGTGATGCGCGCCGGTCCGCTCTAGAATCCGCCCGTGCCTCTCGTTGACCGCCTTGGCCCAGATATCCTTGACGCCCAACTCCGACAGCGCCAGCACCGAAAGGATCGAGGCCTCCAGATCGGTGCCGATCGCCACGACCGCATGGGCATAGCTTGCCACATTCAACTGGCGCAGGGTCTCGACCGTGGTGGCATTGGCCTGCACCACATGGGTCAGAACCCCCGACATTTCCTGCACCAGCCCCGGATCTTCGTCGATGCCCAAGACCTCGTGGCCCAGTTGCACAAGGCTGGTCGCCACCGACTGACCAAAGCGTCCCATGCCGATGACGACAACGGAATCCCCCTCTGGGCCGGCTGCGCGGCCAAGTAACTTACCCAACAATCGGACGCTCCTCTGGATAACGGAAATCGGTCTGGCGGTTGCGCAGGGCAATGCCGGTCGCCACGGTGACGATGCCAACCCGGCCCAGATACATCAAGACAATGATCACCATCTGCGCATTGGCGGGCAATTTGTCGGTGATCCCCATCGACAGGCCAACATTGCCAAAGGCCGAGATCGCCTCATACACCAGCCGGCCCAGCGGCAGATCGCTCATGCCGCGCAACAGCAGAATCGCCACCATCAGCACGGCAACCGCCAAAGCGGTAAGCGCCAGCGCCTCGCGCAGCACCGTGGGCGACATCCTGCGTCCAAAGGCCGTGGTGTCCGGATCGCCGCGCAACTCTGACCAGACCGCCAGGAACAACACCATCATCGTGGTGACCTTGATGCCGCCGCCCGTGCTGGCGCTGCCCGCGCCGACAAACATCAGACCATAGGTCATCAGCATGGTGTCCTCGCTTAGATCCGCGTTGTTCAGCGTGCTCAGCCCGCCAGACCGCGCATTGACCGAATGAAAGAACGCGTTGGAGATCTTGTGCAGCAGATCCATGCCGCCCAGAGTTGCGGCATTGTCCCACTCGAACAGCACGAACCCTACCGCGCCGCCCAGGGTCAGCACTACTGTTCCCATCAGCGTCAAGCGCGTGTGCAACGACCAGCGCGCCGTGGTGCTGCGCCGCAGGTCATGCAGCACCGGCATGCCCAGGCCGCCAACAATCACCGCGAACATCACGATGCCTTGGGCGAAGATATCATGGGTAAAGCCGCCAAATCCCGTGCTGTAACTTGAAAATCCCGAATTGGTAAAAGCCGCCCCGGCGTAAAAAGCCCCGTGCCACAGCGCAGCGCCCAGCGGCTCACCCGCCGCCAACAGCCGCCAGCTCAACACGCAGGTCGCCAAGACCTCGACCACCAGCGCCACCGAGACGACGAACTTCAACACCGAAGCCACATCGCCGGGCGCAATCCCCCGCGCCTCGGCCTGCACGATCAACTGCCGCCCCAGCCGGATGCGGCGCGACACCACCATGCCCATTAACGTCGAAGCCGACATGATGCCAAAGCCGCCAAGGTGAAACAGCAGATAGATCACCACCTGGCCAAAGGTCGACCAGTAAAGCGCGGTATCGACAGGAGAAAGCCCGGTCACGCCGACAGCCGAGGTAGCCACAAACAGTGCCGTCAGCAGCGGCGCATGCCCGTCGCCGGCGCGCGCGAGAGGCAGCGACAGCAGCATCGTCCCGATCAGGATCACCAGCAGAAAGGCCAGCGGCACCAGACGCGCCGGAGTTTTAAGCCAAGTCCACATAGATCCTCCCCGCACCTCGCCTTGAATTAGCATTGCTTTCTCGAAATTGCGAGGCGGTTGGCGCGATTGCCTCAGACCCGCCCGCGTGGTAGGTGCGCTGCAAATAATGGATAAGTGAGCACAGATATGGACTATGTCGTTAAGGATATCGGCCTTGCCGAGTTCGGCCGAAAAGAGCTGACCATCGCCGAAACCGAGATGCCGGGCCTGATGGCCTGCCGCGAAGAATTTGGCACCAGCAAGCCGCTGAAAGGCGCGCGCATCGTCGGCTCGCTGCACATGACGATCCAGACCGCTGCCCTGATCGAAACCCTCGTGGCGCTGGGCGCTGATGTGCGCTGGGCCTCCTGCAACATCTTCTCGACCCAGGATCACGCCGCCGCTGCCATCGCCGCCGCTGGCATTCCGGTGTTTGCGATCAAGGGCCAGAGCCTGACCGAGCATTGGGACTACCTCGACAAATCCTTCATGTTCCCCGAAGGCGCCAACATGATCCTCGACGATGGCGGCGATGCGACGCTCTACGTCCTGCTCGGCGCGCGGATGGAAGCGGGCGAAGACGTGCTGGCGGTGCCGCAGTCCGAAGAAGAAGAAGTCATCAAGCTGCAGATCCAAAAGCGCATGGCCGCCACGCCGGGTTGGTTTGCCAAGACCAAAGCCGCGATCAAGGGCGTCTCGGAAGAGACCACCACCGGCGTGCACCGCCTCTATGATCTGCACAAAAAGGGCCAGCTGCCCTTCCCGGCGATCAACGTCAACGACTCGGTGACCAAGTCGAAATTCGACAACAAATACGGCTGCAAGGAAAGCCTCGTCGACGGCATCCGCCGCGCCACCGACACCATGATGGCGGGCAAGGTCGCCGTGGTCTGCGGCTACGGCGATGTCGGCAAAGGCTCCGCTGCCTCGCTGCGCGGTGCCGGTGCCCGCGTCAAGGTCACCGAAGTTGACCCGATCTGCGCCCTGCAGGCCGCGATGGATGGCTATGAAGTCACCCTGCTGGAAGACGAAGTTGCCACTGCCGATATCTTCATCACCACCACCGGCAACAAGGACGTCATCCGCATCGAGCATATGCGCGAGATGAAGGACATGGCGATCGTCGGCAACATCGGCCACTTCGACAACGAGATTCAGGTCGCCTCCCTGCGCAACCACAAATGGACCAACATCAAAGAGCAGGTCGACATGATCGAGATGCCTTCGGGCAACCGCTTGATCCTGCTCTCGGAAGGCCGCCTTCTGAACCTCGGCAATGCCACCGGCCACCCCTCCTTTGTGATGTCGGCCTCCTTCACCAACCAGGTGCTGGCGCAGATCGAGCTTTTCACCAAGACCGCCGATTATGCGCCCGGCGTCTATATCCTGCCGAAAGAGCTGGATGAGAAAGTCGCCCGTCTGCATCTGAAAAAGATTGGCGTGAAACTGACCGAGTTGAAGAAAGACCAAGCCGATTACATTGGCGTTCCGGTCGAAGGCCCGTTCAAAGCGGATCACTACCGCTATTGATCCACGTGGCAATGAAAAGAAGGCCCGGTTTTTGCCGGGCCTTTTTCATGCCGCCCCTGCGGGGAACTTGCGGGCAAATTTCCCTTTGTGCATGGCCGGGCTTGGCCTAAGCTGGCCCGGTTTTGCGAGCCCTGGCAATTATGACTGGGGCCAACACCAAAAGGGATATTGGAATGAGCAAACGGGATGAGCTGATCGCGAAATACGCGGCCGATCTACAGAACAAATGCAAAATGACCGCCGACATGGCGCTTTTGACGCAAGTGACCATCGGATGCGGTCCGGCGATTTACAACGACGACGCCGCCACCGTGGCGGGCAGTGATCCGTCCGAGCTTGAGACCATCAAGAAGAACTTCCTGATGAAAAAGCTCGGCCTGCCCGATGGCGACAAGCTGATGGAAGCGATCAATGCCGTGATCGACACCTATGGCCGGTCCGAACGCAGCAAATATCGCGCCGTGGTCTATTACATGCTGGTCAAGCATTTCGGCAAAGAAGCGGCCTACGCCAAATAAGCCTGTCTTGATTGCAACAAAGCCCGTCGCCCCGCGGCGGGCTTTGGTATTGGCGGGGTTGAGTCAAGTTTTCCGGGCTTGGCATTTGTGGCAAGCCACGGGTTTTGCTAGCGTGACCGCATAGGGCAGGAGCCCGGGACCTTTAAGAGAACACGTGTGGTGCTAAGGGAGCACGTGGGGTGGAAGGGGGTCCTTTAGGGGTAAGGGTCCCCCTTTTCCAAATTCAAGGTGTCCCCGCTAAGGATCTACGCCACCCAATTCGCAAATCAACCGCCATTCTGCCTCAGTCACAGGCTGCACCGACAGGCGTGAGTTCTTTACCAAGACCATCTCCTGCAATCGCGGATCGGCCTTGCACGTTTCCATCGTCACTGCGCGCAGCAAGGGCCGCACCGCCCGGATATGCACGCAATCCCAACGAGGATCTTCCGTGGTGCTGTCGGGCGCGGATTCTGCACAAACCTCGACAATGCCGACGATTTCTTTGCCGATGTTGGAGTGATAGAAAAACCCCTGATCGCCCAGCTTCATCGCCCGCATATTGTTGCGCGCCTGATAGTTGCGCACGCCGCCCCACTCCTCGCCCGCGGCACCCTTGGCCAGCTGGTCAGCCCAACTCCAGGTGTCGGGCTCGGATTTGAACAGCCAGCGGTTCATCCGACGACCTTTTTCCACTCGGTCACCCGGACATTCTCGAACAGCCCCGCCAGAGCATAGGGGTCCGATGCCGCCCAGGCCTCTGCCTCGGCCAGCGAGCCGACCTCAACCACCACAAGGCTGCCGGTCATCTGACCCTCGGGGTTCAGGAAAGGCCCCGCCATTTCCACCACGCCGGTGGTCTGGATATAGCCCAGATGGGCGGCACGATTGTCGAGCCGGGTTTGCAGGTGGTCGGGCTTGTCGGTGCAGATCAGAGCATAGCGCATGGGTTACTCCTGTTTCAAAGGGCGGGAAAGCAAGGCGGATATCGCTTGCGGCAAGGTGATGGACTGCTCGATAAGCGCGGTGGTCATTGCGGTGATCGGCATCTCGATTCCGGCAGTTTTCGCCATGTTAGAGACGGCCTTTGCCGTCGCAACCCCCTCCACCGTGATCGAAGCATCAAAGGCCTTGCCCGCCCCCAAGGCCTGACCAAAGCGAAAATTGCGCGATTGCTGCGACGTGCAGGTCAGCACCAGATCTCCAAAGCCGGAAAGCCCCGCCAGCGTCTCGGCCTCGGCACCGCGCGCGATCGCAAAGCGGGTCATCTCGGCATAGCCCCGCGTCATCAGCGCCGCCCGCGCCGAATCGCCCAGGCCCGCGCCGATCACCACGCCGGCGGCAATGGCGATGACATTCTTCAGCGCACCGCCCAACTCCGCCCCGGTGACATCCGCGGTGCGATAGATCCGCAGAACGGGCGTGGACAGCAACGCCTGCAACGCCTCGCCCTCCGCAACGGCCAAAGTCAGCGCCGTCGGAAGGCCGCGCGCAATATCCGCCGCAAAGCTTGGGCCGGTCAGAATCGCCACCTGCGACCCAGGGCAGGCCGCCGCAATCACCGAAGTCGGGCCTTGCAGGGTGGTCAGGTCAATGCCCTTGCAGCAGGCGACCAGCGGCAGGCCGTTCAGCTCTGGCGCTCCTGCCAGAAAGCCGCGCAGTGATTGCATCGGCAGCGCCAGCAGAACCACCTCGGCCCGCGTCAGATCGGCGATTTTCGCCGTAACAGTGACGGATTTAGGCAGATCCACACCCGGCAGTCGCGCCTCATTGCGGCGGCTGGCCTGCATCTCGGCGACCTGGGCTGCATCGCGCGCCCACAGCCGCACCTCGCGCCCTTCGCGCCCAAGTGCGATGGCAAGTGCTGTGCCAAAGGCCCCGGCTCCGACAATCCCGATCATGCCTTGGCCCCCTTCTTGCCCGATCCAAGCAAAGGCGCGGCAGCGGCATCCAGCGGCCAGCGCGGCCGAGCCGACAGCGTTGCATCATCCCGGTATCCCGCCCGAAACCGCTCGATCCCCGCCCAGGCGATCATCGCGGCATTGTCGGTGCAAAGCGCCAGCGGTGGTGCCAGAAACCCCGCACCGGCTTCCGCACAAACCGTCTCTAACTTCGCCCGAATCGCGCTGTTTGCCGCCACGCCACCCGCGACGGCAAAGACCGGCACCGCAGGGTTCAGCGCCAGATAAACCGCCAGCGCCCGCCGGGTCTTTTCCGCCAGCACATCCGCGACCGCCGCCTGAAACCCGGCGCACAGATCGCGGCGGTCCTGCACCGTCAGTCCGCCCTTTTCGGCAATCACCGCGTCCCGCGCCCGCAACACCGCGGTCTTGAGCCCCGAAAACGACATATCGCAGCCCGCCCGGTCCAGCAGCGGGCGCGGCAGGCCAAAGCGCCGCGCATCGCCCAAAGCCGCCTCTTGCTCCACCAAGGGGCCACCGGGCTGCGGCAGGCCCAGCAATTTTGCGGTCTTGTCAAAGGCCTCGCCCGGCGCATCGTCAATGGTGCCGCCCAGACGCTCGAACCTTTCCGCCGAATGCACGATCAGAAACTGGCAATGCCCGCCCGAGACCAGCAGCATCAGATAGGGAAAGGCGGTCTGATCGGTCAGCCGCGGCGTCAGCGCATGGCCCGCCAGATGGTTGACGCCGAACAGCGGCAAGCCCGTGGCCGCCGCTAGCCCCTTGGCCAGCATCACCCCCGACAAAACCCCGCCAATCAGCCCCGGCCCCGCCGTCACCGCGATCCCATCCAGATCGGCCAGCCGCAAGCCGCTGCCTGCCAGTGCCTGCTCGACGCAGAGATCCAGCCGCTCGGCATGGGCGCGCGCCGCAATCTCGGGCACCACGCCACCAAAAGCCGCATGCAGGGCGGTCTGACCCTCGACGATCGAACTCAAAACCTCGGCCGCCGCACCGATCCGATGCCGCACCACCGAGGCTGCGGTGTCATCGCAGCTCGACTCGATGCCCAGAAAGGTAAGCGTCTCTGCCATGTTCCGCCGTTGCTTGCTTTGCTTATGGCAGGTAACACCTAGGCCATGGTCAGACAATCCCAAGCGAACTTTCTGTTGACGCGACCTCTGGCGCAAAGCCAGCGCTTTGCGCAGGGTCTGCCGGGGCGGGTGGTGATCTCGCCTTTGATGCAGCCGGAGTTTCTGACGCCGCAGATCCCTCTGCGCAAGTGGCAAGCCGTGGTCTTTTCCTCCGAAACCGGTGTTGAAGCGGGCGGTCGCCTGCGGGATCTGGGAACCAGACTGCCCGACCGCGCGTTCTGCATTGGTGAGCGGACCACCATGGCAGCGCAAGCCGCCGGGTGGGATGCGCATTCGGCACAGGGCGATGTGCAGGCTTTGGCAGCCCTGATCCTTGCGCAAACCATCGAAGGGCCGATCTTGATCTTGAGACCGGAAGACATTGCAGGCAATTTGGAACAGACCTTGATTTCCGCAGGAATAGAGACGATTTCAGCCGTGGTCTACCGCCAGAAACCCCTTAGCCTTACGGCAGAAGCGGTCAAGCTGCTGCACGGTCAGACGCCTGTCGTGGTGCCGTTGTTTTCCCCCCGCTCTGCGCGGATCTTCGCGCAGGAATGCCGCAGAATTGCGCTGAATGCCCCGCTCTATATCGCCGCGATGAGTGCGGCGGTCGTTGCACAGCTGGATATTCAGGTGCAGGGTGTGAGGGTCGCGACCGCGCCAAATTCAACCGCGATGCGACTGGCAGTTGGCGAAGTGACGCAGCAGGCCTTGCGCGGTTGATCCTGCCGCAATCTGCGCGTTACCTTGGAAAGCGGCGCAGATCAAAGCGTCGGGAATGAGAAAAGTGAGCGAGATGGCAGATCAAGGTCCAGACAAAGCAGCACCCGACGCAGAGCCTGTTGCCCTGACCGAACCGACCTTGGCTGAAACCGGCACAGAGGCTGGCACAGAAACCGTCGCAAATCCTCAGGACCGCTCCCAACCGCTTGCCCCGCAAAAACCCCGCCGGGGCGGGCTGATCGGCGGCTTGATCGGGGGTGTTCTGGCCGCAGGGCTGGGCTATGGTCTGGCGCAATATGTGCCCAAGGGCTGGCCTATTCAGGACACCTCGGGTTTGCAGGCCAATCTCGACGCACAGGCGGCAGAAATCACCGCCCTGAAACAGCAACTGGCGGCCCTGCCCCCCGCGCAGGATATCTCTGGCCTGACCGCCGAGATCGCCACACTGCAAAGCAAACTCGCAGAGCTTGAGGCCCGCCCCGGCCCTGCGTCGGATCAATCCGCCGCGCTGAATGACCTGCAGGCCCAGATTGAGGCCCTCAAGTCTGCGCCGCCTGATCCGGCTGCCGCACAGGCCTTCCTGCAAGAGGCCGAAGCCGCCGCCGCCAAGATCCGCGCCGATGCCGAGGCGACGCGCCTAGCCGCCAATGCCAAACTCGCCCTTGCCTCGGTCAGATCGGCGCTGGAAAACGGCGCGCCCTTTGCCGAGAGCCTGTCACAGTTGGGCGAAGCCCCCGCTGGCCTCAGCGATCTTGCCAGTTCTGGCGTGCCGACCCAGCAACAATTGATCGACAGCTTCCCCGCCGCCGCCCGCCGTGCCATTGACGCCGCGCTGCGCGAGAATATGGGCAGCAGTTGGACCGACCGCGCCACCAATTTCCTGCGCACCCAGACCGGTGCCCGCTCTACCGATCCGCATGCAGGGCAGCGACGCCGATGCCATCCTCTCCCGCGCCGAAGCCGCCTTGAATGCGGGCGATCTGAAGGCTTGTCTGACCGAAATGGACAGCCTGCCTGCGGTGGCGCAGACCGAAATGGCCGAGTGGCGGGCGCAGGCTGACAAGCGGCAAGCGGCGCTCGAGGCCGTGGCGGGCCTTGAAGCTCAGATGAACAAGTAAGGGGTCCGGCATGTTGTGGTCTTTGATCAAGGTCTTGCTTTTCATCGCGGCGATTGCCGGGCTTACCTATGGCGCGGATCTCTTGCTGCACAGCGAAGAGGGTCTGCGCATCGCCGTCGCAGGCTGGGAATTCACCCTTGGGCCCGTTGCAGGCCGCGATCGTGCTTGCTGCTGCTGGTCGCGCTGCTGTGGCTGGTGATGAAGCTGGTCGGTTTGCCTGGTGGCGACCCTGCGCTTTCTGAACGGCGATGAAACCGCGATCTCGCGCTATTTCGACCGCAACCGCGAGCGTAAGGGCTATCAGGCGCTGTCGGATGGCCTGCATGGCGCTGGCCTCGGGCGAGGGGCGGCTTGGCCATGATGCGCGCGCAGCGGGCCGAGAAGTTTCTGGAAAAGCCCGAGCTGACCACGCTTTTGGTGGCGCAGGCCGCCGAAGCTGCGGGCGATACCCAGCGCGCGACCGAGGCCTACAAGACGCTTGTGACCAACGAGGCGACCCGCTTTGTCGGCGTGCGCGGGCTGTTGCACCAGAAGCTGGCCGAAGGGGACCGCGAGACCGCGCTGAAGCTGGCCGAAAAGGCCTTTGCGCTGAAGCCCAGCATGCCGAAACCCAGGATATCCTGCTGAAACTGCAATCCGACAAAGCCGACTGGAAGGGCGCGCGGGCGACGCTTGGGCGCCAAGCTGAAAGGCGGGTCGCCTGCCCAAGGACGTTTACCGCCGCCGCGATGCCGTTCTGGCCCTGCAAGAGGCGCAGCGGCGTGTTGGACGAAATCGCCAGCATCGAGGCGCGCGAGGCGGCGATCGAGGCCAACAAACGCTCGCCCGACCTGATCCCGGCCGCCGTGATGGCCGGGCGCGGCTTGATCGACAAGGGCGACAAGAAGGCGGCGACCCGCGATTCTGAAAAAGGCCTGGGGTGCCCAGCCGCACCCCGAACTCGCCGCCGTCTTTGCCGAGATCGAGCCCGACGAAACCCCGGCCGCAGCGCCTGAAACGCTTCAAGCTGCTGACCGCGCAGACACCCCGACAGCGACGAGACCAAGCATGCTGCTGGCCGAGCTGAACATCGCCGCCGAGGATTTCCCCGACGCCCGCCGCGCGCTGGGCGATATGCCGACACGCCACCCGACGCAGCGCGCGCTGGCGATCATGGCGGCCATCGAGCGCGGCGAAGGCTCGGACGAGGCGGTGGTGCGCGGCTGGCTCTCCAAGGCGCTGACCGCCCCGCGCGGCCCGCAATGGTGCTGCGACAAATGTCAGGCGATCCATGCCACCTGGCAACCGATCTGCGCCAATTGCGAGGGCTTTGACACCCTGAGCTGGCGCGAACCGGTCGAGGCCGACCGCAGCAGCGCGACCGGGGCAGAGCTATTGCCGCTGATGGTCGCCGATGGCAAACAGCCGGTGGTGATCGATGATGTGATCGACGCCATCAGCACCCCGGAAAACCGCTGACACGCGAAAGGTGCAGCCGGTGCCTGCCATTGATCGAAGCCCGGCTGACCCTGCCTGTTCGGCAAGTTCTTTGCCTTGACTTCACCCAAGCCGCACCCTAGGAGAAGCCACACCAGAAAAGTGCCGCTGTAGCTCAGCTGGTAGAGCACGTCATTCGTAATGATGGGGTCGGGGGTTCGAGTCCCTTCAGCGGCACCACTTCTTAAAGAAAATCAAGCAATATCATAATATTGCGGATCTTCTTCTTTTCCCCATCCCCCGTTTATGCAGGGCTTCCTGGCAAACGAGTCACCCGCAAGTTGGTGGTGGATTCAAGACGCTGAAGATGGAGGTTCGCGTCGCTCCGTTGCGGCAAGCCCCGCCCTGCGCGTTCAGTAGATAGACATCAAAAAGAACGCTGCCAGAGCCACGACTGAATTCAGACCAAACACGAGGGCGGCAAGTTTCAGCTGTGACATTGATCTGACCTTTGTGAAACTCTGTGAACCTGATGAGTATCTCCAACGACTTTGAGTCGCATTAAACTAGTTTAAGTCTGCCTCGGTCTCGACAATGATCCAGCAGATCCCCGCCTCATGCAGCGTTAGCCCGATCAATTCGGGTGCAACCTCTGCGGCCTTCCGGCTGAAGGACGCAGCGATCTCACTTTGCTTTCTGAGTATCGGCGCAGATGAGGCCTGTAAGAACAATCAGCACGCTGACCGGATCAAGACGCGTGGTATCGGGCCCGACAATTGCCTCCAAGGCCACGACCGTGCGCTTGCCTTTGACCCCGTCGATAGGGCCGGGATCTGACCCCAGCGACACGAGCATCCGTTGGATCGCCCGCATCGCAGAGCCGCGATCTTGTGCCGAAGGCGCTGGGCAGAGGCGCGTCGATTTTGAAGTCACATTCGCCGCAACAGGTCCAACTGGAAGCCGCGATGCCCCAAGCGCCACGGTCTCGTTCGGCGCGGAGGAAGGGATCGCTGCAAGACCTTGGGCACTGTTCTTCGACGCATCTGGTCTGGCAGGAGTCAGCCTGTCAGGATTTGTCGCGAGTTTGGGCAGAGTTGCGGTAGTCGCAGCTGCCGCCATCTTTGCCTTGGGCGCAGGCGTGGCGGGCAGCGCTGGTGCCGATGGTGCGGCTTTCTTTCCAGCAGGCGAGGGCGGCGATGCTTTTGCGGCGACTTCAGGTTTCGCGGGCTTTCCAGAAGGTGCACCTGTGACAGACTTTTCAACTGGCGTAGGAACAGTCGCCTTTGCAACCGGCGCAGGTTTAGCTGCCGGCTTTATCACGGGTGGAACTGCGGTTGCCTTTCCGTCATGCGGTGGGGCTGCAGGAGGCGCAGGGGAAGGCGGGCGTGGCCTTTCCTCGACAGGGACAAGGCATTCGCCAATAGCCTTTGCCGCCGCGCTTGCGGCCTCTGGGGCAGAGCCGACAACCTTCTGCACACAGCGCGCGGAGGCTGTACAAAGCAGATCAATGCGCCAGCCGGTGTTTGCCCGCTCGTCGAATACAACAGCGGTCAGGTCTGGGAAGATGCGATAGGCAAAGCCGTCGAGCTGTCCCTGCTGCCAGATGCCCGGAAATCTGGCGGTAGGAATGTCCATCGTGGTCTGAGCGACTTCGGTGGCCTTCGGCAAGGGCGTCGCAAGATCAGCGCCGACGCAGGGGGGCAGCGCCACCGCGACAGAGGGCAGGGCAATAAGCCCTGCCAGAACTGCACTGCCCCATTGTGTCATTTCACCGGCCGGATCAGCGGGCCGGTGGCCTTGAACGAGAGCGCGGCCAGAATGACGGCATTGGTGTTGGCGGTGACCGAGGTGTTCACCGCGCCGCCTTCTTCGTAGATGCCCTCGGCCCAGCCCTTGGCGGGATCGGCGTTTGCGGCGACGGCGGCCACCAGTTTCGCCGTGTACTCGGTGCCGAACAGCGCATCCCAGCCAAAGGCCGCCTTGGTGCTGAGGGTGCGGCGGCTATCCATGCGCTCGCCCTTGAAACTCAGCACGGCCCAGGGCGCACCGCCGCCCCAGACGGTGGCATAAGAGAAATAGGGCTTTTCGTTGAGATGGCCTTCGGTGACAGCGGTCAGGCGACCGGTATTGGCGAAGCGCGCGGCCTGCGCCCCGTAGACGGTCGTCGCGAAAAGCTGCGAGCGCGCGTCAAAGCCAAACTCAAGGCCGTCGAACAGATAGGGTTCGCTGACCACAAAACCCGGTGCGCCGCCACGCTGGAGACGCGAGTCGACCGCAATCGGCAGGCCCTCGACCTGCTGCACCATCAGCTTGCCTTCGATGCCGTAGGCGCGGCTGGCGTCATAGCCGAACATCATCATGGCTTTGGCGGCATATTGTTCATAGCCAAGCCGGCCTTCCTGATCGCGGCGGATCTTGCCATCGGCCATATTGGTGCCAATCAACTGGCCGCCTTCGATCATCTGATCAAGCTGCCAGGTTTTCAGCAGCGCCTCGACCTGCGGCGCCACTTCCGGGCGGTTGCGCTCGATCAGAGCAAAGGCCGACAGGATGCGGGCGACATCCAAAGCGGACCAGCCAAGCCCGACTTTCGAGGGCTTGTTGGTATAATCGACCAACTCCAGCGTCTCGGTATTATAGGCCTTGTTGGGCAGCTTGCCGTCAAAGAGGCGCAGCTTTTGCAGACTGGCGAGCACGGCGCGGATGCGGGCATCGGCTTCGGCGTCCTGGATCAGGCCAAGGCGGTCGGCCGCAAGAATAGCGATGAGGTAGGATCCAGTCTCCCACATCGTGGTCGAGGGGTAGTTATTGGCGGAATTCGCCAGACCGGTCTGCGGGTTGGTGTTGTTCTGGAAGTATGTCCAGGCAGTGCGGGCGGCTTTCAGATCGGCCTCGGAGCTGGGTTTTGGCTGCCTCAGCGGCAGGGGCGTGATCTGGTCGAAGGCTTGCATCTGGCTTTGCGATCCCGAGGAGCTCTGCGCGCCCTCTGCGGTCTCTTGCGAGTCGAGCCATTGCACAAGGAAGAAGCCTGCGACAAGGGCGGCAAGAAAGACGATATGGCCGCGGGCGCGGATTAGGTTTTGGGTGAAACTCATGACTGTGGTCCTTGATTGGTCGCGTTCGGTTGCCAAAGGGCAGCGCCGATGATGCCCGACATCGCCAGGCAGTTGTTCAATCCCCAGAGGATATTGGTCACCACGGCGGTGGTGGTGTGGCTGGTGCCCCCGAGCATCAGCGCAGCAATAGCCCAAAGCGCGCCGAGGGCGGTCAGGACGATCACGGCGATCTGCGGGCGGACGAGGGCGAGGAAGCGGCCGGATTGGCGGGTTTTTGGCGTGACGTGAAAGGTGATCTTCTTGCCGCGCAGCACGGTCCAAAGCGCCTTTAGACCCATCGGAAAGAACGACAGATAGGCCGTCTTTGCGGCATAGCCGGAAACCCCCCATGTTCCGACCATCATCGCCAGTTCCAGCGAGATGAGGAAGGGGATGACATGCAGGAAAAAGCTTTCAGAATAGGCCTTTACAGGCGAGATCCCCAGAAAGAGATAGAGGATCGGCGCTGCCAGAAAAATCACGTTCCAGATCGAGCCAAGGTAGGAATAGAAGGTCGCGCCATACATCATCCGCTGCGGCAGGGTCAGGCCGGGGCGGAACAGACGGGTTGTCGTGGATCAGGATATCCAGACTGCCGCCGGCGTATTTGTAGCGTTGGATGATCCATGTCAGCAGATCTTGCGGCGAGAGCATTTTCGATTCGACATAGGGATGCATGTAGGATTTCCAGCCGCGTTCGCGGTCGGAATGCAACTCGATCGAGGTATAGATGTCCTCCGAGACGTGGAAGCGGTAGGGCGTCAGGATCTCGGTGGTCACCGCCTCGGTGCGGATGGCATGCAAAAGCTCTGGTGCGACGCTGCGCTCTTTGCTTTCCAGGGTAATTTCTTCCTCGGCAGCGATCACGCGCCGTTCAACCGAGCTGCCAAAGCTGCGCAGGGCAGCCTCCATCACCGCCTCGCGGCGGTGGATCGAGCCAGCCCCGCAGCAGAACGAGGCATTGGCCCAATTGCGCCGGCGCAGGATCACATCATAGAACATCTGCGGATCGTTGACGAAGGGGTCGTCGCCCTTGCGGATCGGGCCGACAAGCTTTTCCAGACCTTCTGCCACTTTGCCCAAACCGGGACCAAAGCGGCGGGTCATGCGTTGGGCCAGAGTTGTGCCTTCGGGCAGGTCATAAAACCATTGTGGTGTCTGAACCCAAGCCATTTTCGGATCGCGGAAATAGCCGAGGGTATGGGCCAGAAGGGTCGGAAAGGGGCGGGTGTCGGCGTCACAGATCAGCAGGAAATCGCCCGAGGTCCGCTCCATTGCATAGCGCAGATTGCCGGCCTTGAAGCCTTCATTGGTCGGCCGCGCGATATAGCCCACGCCTTCACTTTCGGCCACGGCCTTCATCTCGGCGCGGCGGCCGTCATCCAGCACATGGATCCGGATAGCAATCGGGTGCGGATAGATCATTGCCTTGGCGTCACGGATGCCAAGGCGCACCAGCTCCGGGTCTTCGTTATAGGTGGCGAAGAGCACATCGACACTGATCTGGCTGGCAGGGTCAGGGCGGCCCGGAGAAACATCGCCCAAAGTGGCGGGCGCAAGCGGCAGGGTCAGCGGCTGGTCTTTCCACAGATTGAAGACAAAGAGCAGCAGGCCCACATAGGCAAAGCTCTCGGCCAGCACCAAGGGCAAAGCGAACCACATCGCTTCGGGATTCAGCGAATGCAGCCAGCGCCAGGTCAGATACCAGGCCCCGATCATAAGGCTGATGATCGCAAGAAATTGCCACAGCGCCTCGCGCCAGGGCGAATAGCTCAGCGGTTCCGGTGGCTTGCGCCCTTCAAAAGCAAGGAAATAATCGTCCATATCTGGGGTCAGCTTTGCGGTTTGGGGGCAAGACGGGCGCGCGCCCAGGGCGCCTCGCCGAGGCCGATGGTCCAGGCTGTCAGCTTCAGACGGCTCAGCCCGACCGAGAACAGGAAGGCAGCGGGCAGCACCACTGCGTAGCGCGTCAGCACGATCAGCGTCGGCGGCATCATCGCCGAAAGGCCAACTCGGTAGATCGCGATGTCATACAGGTCGATCATGATCGGATGCACCAGATAGACGCCGAAGGTAAATTGCGCGAGCTTGCTCCAGCGTGGCGACCACTCGCCATATTGCGCGCCCATGAACAGGCCGAACATGAAGACCGGCATCAGGAAGTGGCCATAAAAGCTCCAATCCGTGCGCGCGCCCCATTTGCCCGTCGCAAGGGCTTCTCCAAAGAAGGGCAGGGTGGCGAAATAGGCCATCGCCGCGAAATAAAGGCAGCCGCGCCGGATCAGCTTGGACTCGCCGCGCGGGATGCCGTCTTTCCACAACCCGTAGATGGCAAAGGCGGCAAGACCATAGCCGACATAGCCAAAGACCTTGAGCCCACGGATCAGAAAGTCGCGCAGCATCGGGTCAATCGGCTGCGACCACAGGAAACCCTGAGCATTGTTCATCGCGCCCAACGTGGCAAAGAGCGTCAGCGAGAGGATCGGATAGCGCATTCCAAGCCGCATCACCGGGTAAAGCATGAACAGCAAAAACAGCGTTGGCAGGAAGTGCAGGTGATACTGCGCCGTGCCGAGCAGGAAAAAGCTGACCCAACTCTGCCAATCTCCAAGCCTGTCGAGATAGCTCGGCAGGTAATTAAAGCTATCGGCCTTCAACATGCGGAAGAAGGCGTAAAAGACAGTCCAGAACGCAAAGGGGATCAGCAGACGTTCAGCCTGCAACCAGATCGCAGAGCCGTAGGTCGGACGGCCCCGGTCAATCCGCATCGCCATCAGGAACAGCGAGAAGAAGAAGAACATCTCCGAGCCGGAAAATTCTGCGATGGACCGGACGATCACCGGACCAACCCGTTCGGCGACCGAAGCATTGGGAAAGGCCTGCCCGCTGAAATCGGCGGTCGAATGGATCAGCACGACTCCCATCGCGGCAAAGACGCGGTTGGCATCGAACCATCTCAGGCGGGGTTTGGCTTGGGCGCTCATGGTTGGCTCGCTGGGGTTGGGCAGGACAAGGGCAGCGTCGCCGGGACGGTCACTGCGGGTTTCGGCTCGGTGCTGCATTGGGTCGCAGAAATACCGTCGGGGGTGGTCATCGGCTTGCAGTAGCGAAAGTCCTCAAGCTTCACAGCGGGTGGCTGCTCGGCCTCAGCTGCGTTGGCAAGCGCGGGTTTGTCGGGCTGGGGCAAGCATTTGTTCTTGCGCGCATCGCTCCCCTGAAAGGCGACATCCCAGTATTGGGTATTGCCGTTCAGCCGCTGCAAGATCGGGCCTTCGACCTTATAAAGCAGGGCCGCAAGGATGATGCCGTTGTTATTGGCGGTTTGCAGCGGGATAAAGCCGTTACCGTTTTCGTAGAGCCCTTCGTAAAAGCCGCCCGGCGAGGTGGAGAGATCAGCGACGGTATCAAACAACAGGTCGGTATAGGGCGCGTCCCACAAGGCCCACATTCCGATCGCCGCCTTGGCTGCGACCGCAGCACGGTCGGGTTGGTAAACCCCGGTCGGGTCCAGCGTATTCCACGCGTAGCCATTGGCAAAAATCGAATCGTAGACAAAGTAGGGCGCGCCATCGATCTGATGTTCCGAGCGCGCGGTAATGATGCCGGTCTCTTCAAAGCGGCGCTGTTGCACGGCAAAGATGCGATGGGCGAATTCGGCACGCCAACCCTGGCTAGCGACCCCCGGTGCCTTATCGTCGGTTTTCGGCAGATCCCAGCCAAGTTCCAGCCCGTCAAGCAGATAGCTTTCGGTCAGAACATAATTCTGGGTGTTGAAAATGCGCGGGTCGCGGCCATCATAGGGCACGTCGATGCCATAGATCGGGGTATATTGCAGCGGCGCGGGGTCCAGCGCGCCTGCAACGTCGAAGCCCCAAAGTGCAAAGCCCTTGGCGGCATATTCCTCATAACCAAGACGGCCTTCCTGCACATAGGCCATGGTCTTGTCCTTCTTGACGATAGAGCCGAACAAGCGGCCATCGTCTTCGACCAGATGGCAGAAATTCCAGCGCAGCGGGATATTGTCGACGCCATTGGCAAGGTAGGGATAGCGCTCTTTAAGGATGCGCAGCCAGACGAGCAGGCGACCGAGATCAAGCGCAGAGCTGCCAACCTCGCCAGGTTTGTTGGCATAATCGACCTTCGCGGCCGTCTTGGTGTTGTAAACCTTGTTCGGGGATTCGCCGCGAAACAGATCAAGGTTGCGCAGCGTTGCGATCAAAAGCGTGGCGCGTTTGTCAAATTCGCGTTTATCAATGATTCCAAGCTCATAAGCCGAAACCAGCGCCGAAATATAAGAAGCGGTATCCCAAAGCGTGGTTGATGGATAAGAGCCGACTGCGTTCACCAACCCGGTTTCAGGCTGAAAGCCGTCGATGAAATAGGACCAGGCGGTTTCGGCCATGGCCTTCTCGCGCGCGTTCAAGGCACCATGCCGTCCGAAGAAAGGCAAGATCTGCTCTGTCGCCGAAGCGGCTGGGGCGTTTTGGCCGACCGCTTGCAACTCGGCTGCAGCTGCAGGCGGGCTGGCTTGCGTTTGCCCAAAGACCGCGCCGGCTGTCGCGGCAGACAGCACCAGCGCAATTCCCGCGTTCAAGGCATAGTTCAGGCTGCTCATTCCCCAACACCGATTTATTCTTGGTTAATAGGGAGAAGAGATTCACCCTTTAAGGCGCGAACCTGCGCTAGATAACTTACACCTAAGATTGTATTCAACTGATGGTCAAATTGCGGCAATTTTCAGAGATCCGTTTACGGGATGAAAGAGATAGAGGCGGAAACCTGATTTCCGCTGGTCTCGCCGTGCTGCGGGCCGATTAGTGGCTAGTCGCCTTCACGTTGCGCAGACGCCGAGGGTTTGAATGTCAGGCGCAATCGGTTCCCGTGTGGGCCGGTGCTGAACTCGGCCAAATCGCTGTAATGCCGGATCAGCGCTAGGCCACGACCGTGTTCGGCGAGAATGTCGATATCTTCCAGCCGGGGCACTTTGGCAAACATATCGGCAGGCCCTGGCTTGCCGTGGTCGATCAGATCGAGGGCAATGGTCTGGTCGCCGCAGGTAAGCGTCAGGCTTACGTTCGCAGCGCTGGTCTGCACCGTGGCGTCAAAGGAATGTTTGACAATATTGGTCAAAGCCTCGGAGACCGCGACTTCAAAGCCGAAGAGATCTTCGGCCGAAAGCAAGCTCTGCACCGCTTGGCGCAGCGTGACCACCATCGCGTCGATGGCTTCCAGCTGTGCCGGCATCTCGAGGCTGAGGCGCACTAAAGACCCTCTTTTAGCGCGGCGATTGCAGCAGCGCGGTCAGGATAGGCGGCAAAGACCCGGTCCATCCGGGTGATCGAAAACATCTGTTTCAGGGCGCTGGACAAGCCGCAGACGACAATCTCACCCCGGTTGCCGACGCGCTTCAACACGCTGACCAATGCCCCAAGACCCGAGGAATCGATGAAAGTGATGCCGGCCATGTCGACGATCAGGCGGGCATGGCCAGCTTCGATCAGGCTTATGGCCTGATCCTTGAAGGCGGCACCCTGCACGGCGGTCAACCGGTCGGGCGTCGGGATCAACAAGCAGATGTCGTTGTCAAGAATTTCATGTTTCATCAGGATAGGGTCTCCTTTGACAGATGAGGACGGTAAGATCGTCTTCAAGGGTTTCGCGCCCGCGCCACTGGGTCAGGGCGCGGACAATGGCGGTGGGAATCGAGGCAACCTCTACTTTGCGCGCGGCGGCGATGGCCTGGGTCAGGCGATCTTCCCCAAAGGGCTGGCGCTCGGGGTTTTCCGCCTCAAGCGCGCCGTCGGAAAACAACACCATGGTGTCGTCCAGGCCGAGCGGAGTGGTTTCCGAGATGAACTCCGCCGTCTCGAACATGCCGACCGGAAATCCCCCGGTGCCGACAACGCGCGGCGGCTGCGTGTCAGAGACAATAACCGGCCCGGGATAGGCCGCATGACAAAAGTGCAAAAGCTCTGCCTTGTGGTCGATAATGCCGCAAAACATGGTGAAATACTGGTCACTTTCTGCATCACAAAAGCGCTGATTCAGGGCTTGCGACAGGCTTGCAGGATCGGGGCTGCCGTCCGCGGCAAAGCTGTGCCGGGCAAAGTATTCAGCGGTCAGAAGGTGGCCGATGGCAACCGAAAGCAGGGCCGCGCGCACACCATGGCCCGAGACGTCAATCGCATAAAATCCGGTCAAGGCCCCGGAAGCGCAAAGGTTGCGAACATATCGCCCGAGACGTAGGAGGAGGGCACGAAGGTTGAAAAAAGCTGCAGCCGGGCAGATCGACATGGGCAGGTGGCAAAATCAGGCGCTGCGCCCGCGCGGCATCCATCAGATCCTGCTCGATCGTGCGCTGTGCCTCAAGCAAAACGCGGTTCTTCTCGACCAGCAATTCCTCGTGTTTCAACAGCCGTTCGGCAATCTTGATGCGGGCGAGCAAAGTTGTCTTGTCGACCGGCTTGCCCATGAATTCATCAACGCCCAGCTCGAAAGCGGTCTTGCGTTCGGTCTGCTGGTCGCGCCCGGTCACCATGATGATATGGATATAGCGGTCCTTGATCGTCTTGCGAACTTCTTGGGTCAGGACGTTGCCGTCCATCCCCGGCATGGTCAGATCGCAGATCAGAATCGAGGCCCGGTGCTCGCTGAGCAATTCCAGCGCCCGCATACCGTTGTCAGCCTCGATCGATTGATAGCCTGCTTGGGTCAAGATGGCCGTGAAGATTGCGCGCATCAACTCGTCATCGTCGGCAACCACGATCTTCAAGGGCGGGCTTGGCGAGGTCATGCGTTCGGTTTTAACCCTATCCAGGTCGGGTATTTGTGCGACCCGTCGCGTGTCATTTAGGCAACCGTAACTTGCATCTTGGCCACTGTATACAGCTGTCAGGAAAGCTCCGGTCGATGTCAGGTCGGAACCCTCGTCTTGCCCGCGAAATGGCAGGGCGGATGCATCGGCGCGCAGACAGGATTTGCCGGGACCAAGAGGTGGGATTGACGGGGAACATATCGGGGAAGGCTCTCATTCCGGATTAATGCGCGAGCTTTGCCTCAAAGGCCCTGCGGGTTTGCTCCCAGAGGGTCACGACGGATTTGCAGGCCAGGTCGAGCGCTTGGCGGTCTTCTCCACGCGCCGCCATCTCGGCCTGCATCAGGGCGTTGCGCAGATCGGTCGCGCCGAAGGTACCGGCGCTTGACGCGATTTTGTGGCAGCGGGGTTCGATCTCGGCCAGGTCTCCAGCGGGCCCGTCCTGCAACCAAGCAGCTCAGAGCGTCCATTTCGGCCTTGAAACGGCCAAACAAGGTTTCAAAGCTCTGCTGGCCGATCAGATCCAGCGTTTCGCTGAACCTGTCGTGATCGATTAACTCTGACGCTTTCATGGTCACCTCAGCTTGAATTTCCAGAGAGTGGCGGACTGGCGGCAAACGTTGCGATGATTTCGCGCAGGGCCTCGACCGCAATGGGTTTGGACAAGGTGCCGTCCATACCATCAGCGCGAAAGCGGGCCACTTCCTCGGGCATGACATTGGCGGTGAAGGCGATGATCGGCGTTGCGGCATTGACGCCGCTGCCGGATCTGATCGCCTGCGTCGCCTGGCGTCCATCCATGACGGGCATCGAGATATCCATCAGGATGAGGTCAAAACGCTCATCTGCCGTCAGGGTCAAAGCCTGGGCGCCGTCATTGGCCTCGCTGACCCTATGGCCGTCGCGTTGCAAGAGTTCGCGCGCGATGTGACGATTGACCTCGTTATCTTCAACCAAGAGGATCGATTTCGCGGTCGGCTGCGGCGGGGAAAGTGCGGTTTGCGCAGCGACAGGCTGCTCAGCGAGCATCTCGGGGGCCGATGCCGTTTCGAAAGGCAGCCGCACCCGAAACACGCTGCCGCGACCAAGCGTGCTGTCGGCCCCGATCTCGCCGCCCATTGCCTGGGTAATGCGGCGGGCGATACCCAGTCCAAGGCCGGTGCCGCCAACGGTGCGGCCATAAGACGAATCCAGGGTTTCGAAATCGCCGAAAATCCGCTCGATATCCTCAGCCGCGATGCCAATGCCGGTATCGCTGACGCGGAACTCCAGCGTCGCGCTGGTCTCTTGCCGGGCCACAACCTCGGCCTCGATCAAGACCCGGCCGTCGCGGGTGAACTTGATTGCGTTGCCGACAAGGTTGATCAACAATTGTTCCAACCTGGCCCGGTCCGAACACACCCAATCCTGCGGCGTGCCGACCCAATGCCAGTGGAGTGTGGTTCCCACCGCCGCTGCATCGGTGCTTTGCGCATCGGCCAGACCTTGCAACATGTCGTTCAGGTTGACCGGTTCTTTCAGCAAGGTCAGCTTGCCCGCCTCGTATTTCGAGATGTCGAGCACATCGTTGACGTGATTCATCAACAGGCGCCCCGACATATCCATGCGCCGCGCCAGTTCCTTTTGCCGCAAGTCCAGTGCGGTGTCTTTCATCAAGGTCAGATTGCCAAGCAGACCGTTCAGCGGCGTGCGGATTTCATGGCTCATCACGGCAAGGAAATTCGCCTTTGCCCGCTCGCCCGCCAAAGCCCTGTCGCGGGCCTCAACCAGATCCCGCTCGGCTCTGACGCGCTGCGAAATATCGCGGACAAAGGCCACATAAATATCCTGCTCGTCCTGACGCGCGGCCTGGATCGACATCTCGATCGGAAAAATCCGGCCATTGGCGCATTTGCTTTCCAGACGCACCAGACCTTTGCCGACGACATGAGGCACGCCGCCCGCAAGCATGCGCTGCATGCCCGCCTCATGCGCCGACAGCAGATGGTCCGGCACGATCAGCGCGCCGATGGATTGGCCCAAAGCTGCGCCGCGATCATAGCCGAAAATTTGCTCGGCAGAGCCGTTGAACTCCAGAATGATGCCGTTCTTGTCGGTTACGATCACCGCATCCAGCGAGGTCGCGATCACTGTCTGAAGCCGGGCACTGGTTTGCTGCACTTGATTGCGCCGCCGCAGGTTCTGGCGGCTGACCCGGTTGGAATGGAAGGCCAGAACGATCAGCGCCGAGATCAGCAGAGCTGTGACAATCGCCAACCGCGACAGAGTCTCGGATATTCCGGTGCGGCGGCTGTCGGCCTGCTGAGCGAAATAGCGCAGGCCAACCGTGGACAGATTGCGCAGTTCCTCGCGCAAGGGGTTGGTGGTTTCATCCAGCTGCGCGAGTTTGCTGCGCAGGGTGGCATTGTCCGTATCGATGATCGGCACCGAACTGTTCAGAACTGCCCTGATTTGGGCCAGCGCCGCCGCCGCCTCGGGAACATTCTGCACCCCGCGATAAAGGCTGCCATTGCTGAGCGTCGATATCCGGCTGAAAAATATGTCAAACTGCCGCCGCACCAGATCAAGATCGGGACTGGCCGAGACGCGTGCATCGTCGAGGGCTTTTTCGTATTCCAGATATTCGACCTCGGCCTGCGACAAGGTCCATTGCACGTTGTCCGAACTCGCGGTCTGCAACAGCTTCATATCTTTGCCCACATCGAGGCCCAGCATCACGATGCCGAGGATGGCCATCGCAAGGATAGCCACGACGCTGAGGGGTCCGAAATACCGCAAGGTAGAGTTCCTGGATAAGAGCTACAGAAAGATCAGCCGCTGATCACTGAGCAATCTGCAGGCGGTTTAATTGCCAGATGCTGCGCGAATAGATCGTCTCGCTTTGGTAGTCGGTCTTGCTGTCATAGGGGTAGACGATCCAGAGCGGGCCCTTGTCACGGATCGACATAGCGGCACCGTTGATTTCGAATGCCAGCAATGGCCCGCCTTCAACAGCATCTGCAACCGGGATCGGCACAGAGTAATTGTTGACCGCGATGGCGTTCACCTCGCCCTGCGTGACGCCGATATCCTTGAACAGCACCGTCAGCGGCACCCCGGTAAAGCGCTGTTTGCCGTCGGTCCAGATCGTGGTGGTTTCAAAGCTTTCCGTCCCCAAGGCTTTGAGCGCGGCGAGATCATAGGATTTGAGCTCTGCCCCATCTGCGCCGGTGACGCTGAGCAAAGTTGCGTCCTGCGCCGCAGCTGCGCCGCCAGTCAATGCCGCCGCCACAAGTACCGCAGCCGTCAGGTTTCTGATCGAGAAAGTCATCATGATACTCCCAGATGTCTGCCCCTGAGATATCAGTCTCTGCTGGATATGTCCTGTGGGCATAGAGATGGGTGACCTACCCGAATGGATAGGAAAAGTCTTGGAGGTTCCGCACTGTTCAGGCAGCCCAAAGACAAATTGGCTTTTAGGCGCAAAGCGGTGATAGTCTTGCCAGCAGCAGGCGGGAAAGCCCAACAAGGACGACAGATGCGCATTTTGCTGGCCGACGATCATGACCTGTTTCGGGACGCGCTGACGATGTTTCTGGCAACCGAAGATGGTTTCGCGGTGACTGGCGTCGGCACCTTTGCCCAGGCGAAAGCCCTGATCGAGACCGAGCCAAGCTTTGATCTGGTGATCTTGGACTACAACATGCCTGGCATGAACCGGCTGGATGGCCTGGCGGCGGCCCTGGCAATAGGATCGGGCCAGCGCGTGGCTCTGATGTCGGGTGTGGCCTCGAAAGCCGTTGCAGAACAGGCACTTGCCCTTGGTGCAGCGGGGTTCATTCCCAAGACACTCTCGGCGAAATCACTGGTCAGTGCAGTCAAGTTCATGGCGATGGGGGAAATCTTCGTGCCGGTCGAGTTTCTTGTTGGCCCAAGCGCAAGTCGGTCCAGCCCGCTGACCGACAGTTTCACGCCCCGCGAACGCGAGGTGCTGGTTGCTTTGACCAAAGGCCGCTCCAACAAGGAAATCGCCCGCGATCTTGGCCTGCAGGAGCCCACGGTGAAACTTCACCTGAAAACCCTGTTTCGCAAAATAGGCGCGACCAATCGTACCCAGGCGGCAATGATTGCTCAAGACGCTGGCATTGAATGACACCCCCGTGCTGCGCCGCCGCTACCCGGCGGATCGCAGCTTTTATCCCGCCTGACATTCCCCTAGTCTGACCCCCGAGACAGCGCGCAAGGTGCTGCCGTGCCAGCGCCCACGTTACCAAGGGAACCAAGCCATGACCGACACCTTCCGCGCCCTGATGATCACCGATCAAGACGGCAAGCCCAAAGCCGAGTTCCGCGAGCTGACGCTGGCGATGCTGCCCGATCACGACGTTCTGGTCGAGGTTGCCTATTCCACCCTGAACTACAAAGACGGCCTCGCGGTCAGCGGCAAGGGCCGCATTGCGCGGCGGCTGCCGATGGTGGCGGGGCTGGATCTGTCCGGCACGGTGGTCGAAAGCCGCTCGCCCGAATGGCAGGCGGGGGACAAGGTCATCGTCAACGGCTGGGGCCTCTCGGAAACCGAATGGGGCGGCTACACCCGGTTCCAGCGCGTCAAGCCGCAGTGGCTGACCCGCCTGCCCGAAGCGTTTTCGCTGCAGCAGGCCATGGCAATCGGCACCGCGGGCTATACTGCGGCGCTTTGCGTCGATGCTTTGGAGGATTGGGGCGCCATCACCCCAAATGCGGCCGAGGTTCTGGTGACCGGGGCGGCAGGCGGTGTCGGCTCGACGGCGATCAGCCTGCTGGCCGCCAAGGGCTACCGCGTCACTGCCTCGACTGGCCGTGCCGAGACCCATGCCTATCTGGCCGAACTTGGCGCGACGGGCTTTGTCGACAGGGCGACGCTCGCGGAAAAAGGCGCTGCGCTGCAAAAGGAGCGCTGGGCGGGGGCGGTGGATTCCGTTGGCTCGACCACCTTGGCGAATGTGCTGGCCCAGACGGTCTATGGCGGGGCGGTGGCGGCTTGCGGCCTTGCGGGCGGCATGGATCTGCCCGCCACTGTCGCGCCGCATATCCTGCGCGGTGTCACCCTGATCGGCATCGACAGCGTCATGGCCCCTGCCGCCAAACGCGCCCGCGCCTGGGCCACGCTTGCCGCCCATCTCGACCCTGCCCATCTTGCGCGCATCGCCAGGGTCGAACCGCTGAGCAAGCTGCCGCAGCTGGCCGAGGATATCGTCGCAGGCCGCATTCAGGGCCGCGTGGTGATCGACGTCAAAGCCTGAACTGCGGGGCAGGGAAGCCGCCTGCCCGACAGTTTTTTCAGGCTCTAACCGGCCCGAACAGGCTTCTGCGCCACCGGATGCCCAGCGCTTTTCCACCCGGAAAACCCGCCGCGCAGACTGCGCGCCCGCAGCCCCATCTCTTGCGCCAGCCTTGCGGCCAGCAGCGACCGCCAGCCCGAGGCACAGTAGAACACAAAGGTCTTGTCTTGGGCGAAAGCCGGCTTGTGATAGGGGCTTTCCGGGTCGATCCAGAACTCCAGCATGCCGCGTGGCGCGTGAAAAGCCCCGGCGATCATGCCCTCACGCTCCAACTCGCGCGGGTCGCGGATATCGACCAGCACCACATCGCTGTCCTTGGGCAAAGCCGCCATCTCGACAGCCTCGACCGACGCCACCAGCGCATCGGCCTCGGCCAGCATCTCTTTGTATCCCTTGGCCATGGCGCATCCCCCGCTGAACGTTTTCAAGAAAGCCTAACACGCGGCCAACGCGCCATCAACGGCGATGGAACCGGCTTGCCGTAAGCCGAGCCGGGCCACCGGACCGAGCCATGAAAAAGGGGGCCGAAGCCCCCTTTTGCCTTAGTGCAGCGGCACACCCTTTGCATCCGGGCGCCGCGAAGCAGAGACGCGGCTGCCGATGATCAGCCCCCCGGCACCAGCACTGACCTTGACGGTCGAGCCGTCAAGAATCTCACCGCCAAGGATCATCTCGGCCAACGGGTTTTGCAGGTGGTTCTGGATCACCCGTTTCAGCGGCCTTGCGCCGAACACCGGATCATAGCCCTCGTCGCCCAGCCACTGCTTGGCGGCCTCGTCCAGATCCAGCGTCACCTTGCGCGAGGCCAGCCGTGCCTCCAGCAGATGCAGCTGGATATCGACAATCGCCCCCATATCGCTGCGATCGAGCCGGTCAAAGATCACCTGCTCGTCCAGACGGTTAAGGAACTCCGGCCGGAAGTGGGTGCGCACCGCTTCCATCACCTCGGCCCGCGCCTCTGTCGGATCAGCGCCCTCAGGCAGCGCCGAAAGTGCCCGCGCACCAAGGTTCGAGGTCAGGATGATCAGCGTCTGCTTGAAATCCACCGTGCGGCCCTGACCATCGGTCAAAACCCCATCGTCGAGCACCTGCAACAGCACGTTGAACACATCCGGGTGCGCCTTTTCCACCTCGTCGAACAGCACGACCTGATAGGGTCTGCGCCGCACCGCTTCGGTCAAAACACCGCCCTCGTCATAGCCGACATAGCCCGGAGGCGCGCCGATCAGACGCGACACCGAATGTTTCTCCATGAACTCCGACATATCGATCCGCACCATCGCCGCGTCGTCGTCAAACAGGTATTCGGCCACCGCCTTGGTCAGCTCGGTCTTGCCCACGCCGGTCGGCCCAAGGAAAAGAAAGCTGCCCAAGGGCCGCTTCTCATCATTCAGCCCCGCCCGCGCCCGGCGCACCGCATTGGCCACGGCGGTCAGGGCCTTGCGCTGGCCGATCACCCGCTTGCCCAGCTCCTCCTCCATCTTGAGAAGCTTCTCGCGTTCGCCCTCCAGCATCTTGCTGGTGGGAATCCCGTCCAACGCTCGACCACTTCCGCGATCTGCTCGGGCCGCACGGATTCCGAGACCAGCAGATCCCCCTCGCGGGTTTCCGCATCGACCAGCTTCTTCTCCAGCCCCGGAATGATGCCATAAGACAGCTCGCCCGCGCGGGCGAGATTGCCGTCGCGCTTGGCCTGATCCAGATCGGCACGGGCACGGTCCAGCTGCTCTTTCAAGCCGCGCGCCACCTCGAGCTTGTCGCGCTCGGTCTGCCAGGTTGCGGGTCAGCCGTGCGAGCACGTCGAGGTGATCGGCCGATGCGGCACCGGTCGCCAACGCGTCTTCGAGGGCCGGGAACTCCGAACAGATCTCTTCGCGGTTCTCGGTGGCCTTGGCCTCCTTGCCGGAGCGCCGGCCTTCGTCGGTGAACGCCATCCCGGCGTTCTCGGACTTGCCTTCGGCCTCGAGTTGCTTGAGGCGTCGGGTGAGGCGCACATCGGCGGCGTCGACCCAACCGCGGAGCTGGGCGTTGTGGCGGATCATCTCTCCGATCTGGTCGCGATCGGCCACGTCGGGGTCGGCGTCGAGCAGCGAGGTGAGTGTGTCGAGTACTCCGTCGTTGCGCACCGTGGCCCTCCCGCGTGTTGTGTGGCTTGATCGGGGTTGAGATCCACAATCTACCAGCTCAAGACGCATGAATAGAACATGCGTTCGTAAGGAAGTTGTCAAGAGTTGGTCGTGGAATGCTGGTCGTGCGAGCTCCTGGAAGCTATGACGGGCCACTCGGTGAGATGCTCATCACGCGTCGGGGCCCTCGGCGACCGAGACGGTCGCCGAGGGCCCAAAGGGTCAGTCGTGGACTATCGCTGAATCTGAGAGGTGACGTTCGTGAACGTGCAGGTGACGGTCTCGTTGGCCTCGAGCCTGACGGTCGCGGTGCGGGTACCGTCGGTGCTCCCGGTCGAGTTGGCGTCGGTGCAGTTGATGCCGCTCACGACCCAGCCCGCGACGAGCGCCTCGGTCACGGTGTACGTGCCGGGCAACACGTTCTCGAAGGTCCGGGTGTTGGAGTAGGTTGCTTCGTCGCCACCCAGGCCCAGATCGTCGTCGAGGGTAAACGCCGTCGGTCCTTCAGGGGTGATGTCCTCGGTGAACGCGAAGTCCTGGGCGCTGTTCGGAACGGCGTCCTTGATGATGATGATCGTGCCGCGCCGATCCGTGTTGGTGAACGTGCAGTTCACGTCGGTGTCCTCGGGGGCGAGCGTGACGTTGGCCGTGTCGTCGCCCGGCTGGAACGCGGGATCGGCGTTGGCGCCGGTGTAGGTGAAGGTGCTGCCGCCGGTCGAGGTGCACAGGATGTTGGTCAGCTCCCAGCCCGGCACCTGGGTCTCCGTGACGGAGTAGGTGTCACCTGGCAGGACGTCGCCGAACGTCAGGCTGTTGCCTTCCGCATCACCGTCGTCGTAGAGGGTGAATGGATCATCGTTCACGATGTTCTCGGTGAACTGGAACTCCTGGCCATCGTTGGGATCGGTGTCCTTGGTGATCGTGATCGCGCCGCGCCGGTCCACGTTGGTGAACATGCAGCTCACGCCGTCATCGCCTGCGCCGAGCGTGATGTTGACGGTGTGATCGCCTGGCTCGAACCCGGTGGTCGGCGACACGGTGGCGCCCGAGTAGGTGAACGTGCTGACCTCGCGGCTGGAGATGCAGTAGATGTCGGTCAGTTCCCAACCGGCCACCAGGGTCTGGGTGACGAAGTAGTTGCTGGGATCGAGGTCCGCGAATTCGGTCGACGCCGTGCCGCCGTTCGTATCGATGGTGAAGTTGCCGCCGTCAGGGATGTTGCTCCCGTAGGAGAACGTCCCGTCTTCGATGACGATCTGCGGAGCTACGAACCCTTGCAGCAACATGTTCTCGCCGGCTTGGGCAGCGATCTCGATCGTGCCTCGACGGTCGGTGTTGGTGTAGGTGCAGTTGACGGTGTCGCCAGGGGCGAGGTTGATGGTGGCGGTGTCGTCACCCAACTCGAAGTCGGGGGTGTCGACGTTCGAGCCGGTCAGGCTGAACGTGCTGGTGGTGTTCGTCGAGACGCACTCGAGGTTCGTGAGGTCCCAATCCTGGGGCAGCTCGGTCTCGGAAACGACGTAGGTGCCGGGCAGCACGTTCTCGAACGTCTCGGTGTCGGTACCCGGCGTCGGCGTCGGCGTCAGCTCGAAGTTGCCGGTCTCGGTGATGTCCTCGACGAAGGTGAACGTCTCGGTGTCGTTGCCACCCACTGCGTTCTTGACGATGTTGATGGTGCCGCGCTTGGTGTTGCTGAACGCGCAGCTGGCGGTGTCGTCGCCGGAGGCCAGGTTGATCGTCACGGCGGTGTCGCCCGGCTCGAAGGCAGCGGTATCAGTGCCCTCGTTGCCGTTGATGTCGAACGTGGTGCCGGTGGCGCCGCTGCACTCGATGTTGGTCAGGTCCCATCCTGTTTGTGGGGCCTCGGACACCGTGAAGTCGACGCCGGGTACCACGTCGGTGAAGACCTGGGTGTCAGGCGAGATGTCGGTCTCGCCGTCGTCGTCGAGCGTGAAGGTAGTGCCGCCCGTCGCGTTCTCGAGCGAGATCTGGAGCGTGTAATCGCCACTTGTCGGCACGGGCAGCTCAGGGAAGCCGCCGACCCTGATGACGTAGACCCCGGGCGTGCTGAACGTGTACTCGATGTAGGAGTCGAAGCCATGGACGGAACCGCCCTGGCCGGACGAGATGACCTCATCGTCGCTCGTCGCCAGCAAGAGGCCGGCGCCGTCGAACAGGTCCAGCCACGGATCGAAGCTCCCACCCGCGAGGTAGCCGTAGTCGATGTCGAAGATGGCCTTGTCGCCGGCGTTGGCGACGGTGAACGAGTAGTAGTCGAACGTGTCGTTGCCGGTACCGAGGATGCTGATGTGCGGAATCGAGGTCGACGTGTTGGTCGTCCGGTCGCCGATGTCCGGGTTGGACACGAGGTTCCAGCCGGCGCCGTCGACGTTCTGGGCGCCCGGGATCGAGTCATTCGGCTCGACCTCCACGACCGGGATGTCGGTCGTCGAGACGCCACCGATTCCGGTGCCGGCGCTGAAGCTGAAGTCCTGGGGATCCTCGGGATCGGCGTTCTTGACGATCGCGATCGTGCCGCGCTCGGTGTTGGTGAACGTGCAGGTCACGGTCTCGCCGGCATCGAGCTCGATGTCGTCTGCCGTCTCGGTGTCGCCGATCGAGGACACGCATGTCGTATCGGTCAGGTCCCAACCGTCGGCGTCCAGTTCGGCCACCGAGTAGTTGCCCGGGTCGAGGTCGTCCGAAGTGAACGGCTCGGTCGTATCGGCCAGCTGGAAATCGTCGTCGCCGACGATCCACGAGGCATCGAAACCGAACACGTCGAGCTCGTCTGCCGGATCGGTCACCTTGTCGACCACGATGAAGGCGTCCTTCGTGTTGGTGAAGGTGCAGGTCACCGTTTCGCCAGGATCGACGTTGATCGTGGCGATCCCTGTTCCGGTGACGCCTGAGGAGTTGGTTCCAACGGCATCGGAGTCGACACAGCTCAGACCGGTGAGGTCGAAGGCCGGTGTCGGGCCGTTCTCGGTCACCGTGTAGGTGCCAGGGAGCACGTTGTCGAACGTCTCGATGTTGTCGGCGACGCCGTCATCGACGAGCGAGAAGGAGCCGGCGGACCCTGGGATGTTGTCGGTGAAGTCGAACGCCTGTGGCATCGTTGGGGTTGGCGTCCTGGACGATGTTGATCGTGCCGCGCTTGGTGTTCGTGAACGTGCACGTCACCGTCTCGCCGGGATCGACATCGATCGTGGCCGTACCGAGGTTGACGCTGGAATCATCGTCGGGGTCGACACAGCTCAGGCCCGTGAGGTCCCAGCCGGCTTCTGCCGATTCGGTGATGGCGTAGGTGCCGGGCACGACGTTCTCGAAGACTTCTGTCTCGGTGCCTTGCTCGGTCTCGATCGTGAAGTCGCCAAGCGGAGTGTCGACGGTGTCGTCGGTGAAGCCGAACGTGCCGTCGCCACCCACGGTGTCCTTGACGATCTCGATCGTGCCGCGCTCGGTGTTGGTGAAGTCGCAGGCTGCGGCGTCGCCGGCACCAAGGGTGATCTCGACGGAGTTGTCGCCGGCCTCGAAGACCGTGTCGTCGACATCATCAGCGCCACCGAGATAGCTGAAGGTGCTGGTGGTGAGGGCGCTCGTGCACTCGATCCCGGTGAGGTCCCAGCCTTGCGGCTCGGTCTCGGTGACCGTGAACGTGCCGGGTGCGACCTCGAGGAACTGCTGCGTGTCGGGCCCGCCGTCGTATCGAGCGTGAAGCCGGTCGAAACCGCCGGGGTCGGCGACGATCGTGTCGTGGGTGAAGTCGAACTCACCGGTGCCACCGACGGTGGTCTTGGTGATGTCGATCGTGCCGCGCTTGGTGTTGGTGAACGTGCAGTCGACGTCGTCACCAGGGGCGAGGTCGATCTCGACCGAGTTGGCGCCATACGTGAAGCCGCTGGTGCCGCCGTTGTCGGTGCAGACGATCCCGGTGAGATCCCACCCGGTCGTGGGCACCGTCTCGGTCACCGTGTAGGTATCCGTCAGGACCTCGGTGAAGGACTGGACCGGCGTGCCGGTCGTATCCAGATCGAAGGTGTTGGGGGCCTCGACGGTGTCGGTGAAGGTGAACGTGCCGTCGTCGCCGAGCGCTTCCTTGGTGATGTCGATCGTGCCGCGTTCGGTGTTCGTGAACGTGCAGCTCACGGTGTCATCGGCGCCGGCGAGGTCGATGTTGGCAGTGGTGTCGCCCGGCTCGAAGGCGGCGGTGTCCGCCAACGGCGCCGGTGTACGTGAAGGTGGTGAGGTCATTCGAGGTGCACTCGATGTCGGTCAGGTCCCAGCCGCTCGTCGGCACCGTTTGGGTGACCGAGTAGACGCCGGGCACGACGCCCTCGAAGCTGGTCCCGAGTTGCCGTCGCAACTGGAACGTTCGGGGTCGGCCGGTGGGACGGTCTCGGTGAAGTCGAAGACGTAGTCCTCGTCTCCGAGCGCGTTCTGAGCGATGTCGATCGTGCCCTTGTCGTCGTTGGTGAAGGTGCACGACACGTCGTGGTCGCCCGGGGGCGAGCGTGATGTTGGCGGTGTGGTCGCCTGGTTCGAAGGCGTCGGTACCGAGTGCCGCCGCTGCCGGTGTAGGTGAAGGTGCTGCCACCGGACGAGCTGCACTCGATGCTGTTCAGGTCCCAGCCCGCCTCGACGGCCCTGGGTGACGAAGTAGAGGCCCGGGACAGCGTTGGGGAAGTCCCGGAACTCGACAGCGGCGGCTTGGTGTCGTCGTCGAGCTGGAACGTGCTCGGGATGGCCGGCGGGATGTTCTCGGTGAACGAGAAGTTCTGGCCGTTCACGGGCAACGTGTCGGTGTCCTGAGCGATGGTGATGTCGCCGCGCTCGACGTTGGTGAACAGGCAGCTCGCCGTGTCATCGACGGCTCCGAACGTGATGGCGACAAACGTGTCGCCCGTCGTGAACGCCGGGTTGGCTCCGGAGCCGTAGGCGACGTGGCGGTGCCGCTGCACTCGATGCCCGTCAGGTCCCAACCGAACACGATCGGCTCGGTCACCGTGAAGGTACCGGTCGCCCGCCGGCGTAAAGAGGATGTTGTTCGCTGAGATGCCGTCATCAGTGAGACTGAAGCTGCCGGTTCCGGTCGGGATGTCCTCGGTGAACCCGAAGGCCTGGCCGCTGTCGGGGGAGGTGTCCTTGGCGATCTGGATCGTGCCCTCTGCGGTGTTGGTGAATTCGCAGCTCACGGTATCGTCGCCGGCGGCGAGGGTGATGTTGGCAGAGGTGTCACCCTGCTCGAATGCGTTGGTGTCAACTCGCGGCGCCGGTGTAGGTGAACGTGCTGCCGCCGGTCGAGGTGCACTCGATCCCGGTCAGGTCCCAACCGGCCGTGGCCGTCTCGGCGACGGTGTAGGCGCCGGGGACGACCGCAGTGAAGGACTGGGTCGGCGTCTCCGGTCGTGTCGATGTCGAAGGTGTTGGGTGCTTCGACGTTGTCGGTGAAGGTGAAGATGCCGTCGCCGCCGATCGTGGTCTTGGTGATGTCGATCGTGCCGCGCTTGGTGTTGGTGTAGGTGCAGCTCACGGTTGTCGCCGGGATCGAGGTCGATCGTGGAGACGCCGGTTCCCAGCACGGAGCTGGATCCGTCGTCACCGAGGTCGACACAGCTCAGGCCGGTCAGGTCCCAGCCGGTCTGGTCGGTTTCGGTGATCGTGTAGGTGCCGGGGACCACATTGGTGAAGGTCTCGGTGTTGGTCCACAGCTGTGGCGGTGTCGATTCCGAAGTTGCCGAGCGGGGCACCGATGGTGTCGTCGGTGAAGTCGAACTGCTCGTCGCCGCCGACGGCGGTCTTGACGATGTTGATCGTGCCGCGCTTGGTGTTGGTGTAGGTGCAGGTCACGGTTTCGCCGGGATCGAGGTCGATCGTGGCGACGCCTGTTCCCAGCACGGTGTGGACCCGTCGTCGCCTAAGGTCGCCGCCGGTCAGGTGCTCATCCCGGTCAGGTCCCAGCCGATCTGGCGCGGTCTCAGTGATCGGTGTAGGTGCCCGGGACGACATTCGTGAACGTCTCGGTGTCCGGTCCCCGACGGTGGTGACGTGAAGCCGGCGCTTGGCGGATGTCGTCGGTGAACGTGAACGTGCCGTCACCGCCGACAGTGGTCTTGACGATGTCGATCGTGCCGCGCTCGACATTGGTGAAGTCGCAGCTCACGGTGTCGTCGCCGGCGGCGAGGGTGATGTTGGCCGAGTTGTCGCCTTGCTCGAAGGCGTCGGTGTCGACGCCGCCGTTGCCGGTGTAGGTGAAGGTGCTGCCGCCGGTCGAGGTGCATGCGATCCCGGTCAGGTCCCAACCGATCTGCGCGGTCTCTGTGACGGTGTAGGTGTCGGGGACGACGTTCTCGAACGTCTCGGTATTGGTCTCCGAGGTGTCGATCGTGAATCCGCCGCTGGCGGGAATGTCGTCGGTGAACGTGAACGTGCCGTCACCGCCGTCGGTGGTCTTGACGATCTCGATCGTGCCGCGCTCGACATTGGTGAAGTCGCAGCTCACGGTGTCGTCGCCGGCGGCGAGGGTGATGTTGGCGGAGTTGTCGCCTTGTTCGAAGGCGTCGGTGTCGACGCCGCCGTTGCCGGTGTAGGTGAAGGTGCTGCCGCCGGTCGAGGTGCATGCGATCCCGGTCAGGTCCCAACCGATCTCGCGCGGTCTCTGTGACGGTGTAGGTGTCGGGGACGACGTTCTCGAACGTCTCGGTATTGGTCTCCGAGGTGTCGATCGTGAATCCGCCGCTGGCGGGAATGTCGTCGGTGAACGTGAACGTGCCGTCACCGCCGTCGGTGGTCTTGACGATGTCGATCGTGCCGCGCTCGACATTGGTGAAGTCGCAGCTCACGGTGTCGTCGCCGGCAGCGAGGGTGATGTTGGCGGAGTTGTCGCCTTGTTCGAAGGCGTCGGTGTCGACGCCGCCGTTGCCGGTGTAGGTGAAGGTGCTGCCGCCGGTCGAGGTGCATGCGATCCCGGTCAGGTCCCAACCGATCTCCGCGGTCTCTGTGACGGTGTAGGTGTCGGGGACGACGTTCTCGAACGTCTCGGTATTGGTCTCCGAGGTGTCGATCGTGAATCCGCCGCTGGCGGGAATGTCGTCGGTGAACGTGAACGTGCCGTCACCGCCGTCGGTGGTCTTGACGATGTCGATCGTGCCACGCTCGACATTGGTGAAGTCGCAGCTCACGGTGTCGTCGCCGGCAGCGAGGGTGATGTTGGCGGAGTTGTCGCCTTGTTCGAAGGCGTCGGTGTCGACGCCGCCGTTGCCGGTGTAGGTGAAGGTGCTGCCGCCGGTCGAGGTGCATGCGATCCCGGTCAGGTCCCAACCGACCTCGCGCGACTCCGTGACGACGTAGGTGTCGGGGACGACGTTCTCGAACGTCTCGGTATTGGTCTCCGAGGTGTCGATCGTGAATCCGCCGCTGGCGGGAATGTCGTCGGTGAACGTGAACGTGCCGTCACCGCCGTCGGTGGTCTTGACGATGTCGATCGTGCCGCGCTCGGTGTTCTCGAACGTGCAGCCGGCGCTGTCACCAGCGGCGAGGTCGATCTCGACGGAGGTGTCACCAGGCTGGAAGGTCGCTTCGTCGCTGGGTTGGAAGGCGAACTCGCTGGCGCCGAGACACACGATGTTGGTGACGTCCCAGCCGACCGGCACCGTCTCGGTGACGGTGTAGGTGTTCTCGCCCGGCACCTCGGTCAGGTTTTCGGAGTCGTCGCCGAACTCGGTGTCCAGCACGAAGCCGGCGGCGGACCCGGTCGTGTTCTCCGTGAAGGCGAACTCGCCCGTACCGCCCACGGTGGTCTTGGTGACGTCGATCGTGCCGCGTTCGGTGTTCGTGAACTCGCAGCTCACCGTGTCGTCGCCGGGGGCGAGGGTGATCGTGGCCCGGTTGTCGCCCGGCTCGAAGCCTGCCGTCGGGGAGACGGAGGCACCGGCGTACGTGAACGTGCTCGCCGGTGTAGCGGTCGAGCTGCACACGATGTCGGTGAGGTCCCAGCCGGTTACCGGCACCGTCTCGCGGATCGTGTACACGCCGGGAACGACGTCTTCGAACGTCTCGGTGACCGTGCCACCGACCGTGGTGACGCTGAAGTCGCCGAGCGGGTCACCGGCGGTGGCGTCGATGAAGTCGAAGGTTCCGTCGGCGCCGACCGTGGCCTTGACGATCTCGATCGTGCTCTGCTCGGTGTTCGTGAACGTACAGCTCACGTCATCATCGCCGAAGGCGAGCGTGATCGTGGCGTAGGTGTCGCCCGGGGTGACGTCAGACCGTTGCCCGAGCCGTAGGTGAACGTGCTGGCGCCACCTGTGCAAACGATGTTGCTCAGGTCCCAGCCCGACTCCGGGGTCTCGGTGACGGTGTAGATGCCCGGGGCCACGTTCTCGAAGATCTGCTCGTTCGACAGCGTTCCGTCTGCGTCGTCGTCGAGCGTGAAGGACGCAGCAACCGCAGGAACGGCGGTGATCGTATGGGCGAAGTCGAAGTCCTGGGCGTCGTCGGGATCCGTGTCGTCGACGACGGTGATCGTGCCCAGGTTGTCGTTGTAGAAGGTGCAGGTGACGGTCTCGTATTGCTCGACACTGATGGTGGCGACCCCGGTCAGGGTGTCGCCGGTCGAGTCGACGTCGCTGCAGTTGAGACCGGTGAGGTCCCAGCCGGGTACGTCGAGTTCGGTCACCTCGTAGGTGCCGGGGACCACGTTGTTGAAGGTCCTCGTGTTGGACAGCGTCGAGTCGGCGTCGTCGTCCAGGCTGAAACCGGTCACGGCCGGGAAGTCGGTGATGTTCTCGGTGTATCCGAAGTCTTGGGCGTTGTCGGGGTCGGCATCCTTGATGATCACGATGTCGCCCGTCACCATGAACTCGAACGTCATGGTGACCGGAGCCGAGGCGGCCGAGCCGTCGTTGGCGATGACCGTCAGCACGCGGTCGGCGCCCGTCGGGGTGTCGCTGGCGTTGCCGAACGTGACCGATTGCAGTGCCGCCTGGTAGTCGGCCGGAGAGGCCGGGCCGGACAGGGTGAGCCGGTTGGAGGTCAGGGAGAAGGCTGCTGTGACTCCCAGCTCGTCACAGGCGGGGCAGGCGAGCGTGTCGATGCCGGTGTTGGCACCAGCTGTGATCCGCACCGTCAGGCTGGACAGGAAGGTGCTATCGATGTCGGTCACCGTGAAGGACTCGGGTCCGGCGTCGATCGCCACGTTCCCGTCACCCTCGAGCCGATTGGCGAGGTCGTCTTGCTCCTGCGCGACGTGGAGGGGCGACGGCTCCCCGTGCACATCGGCCCGTTTGAGAGCATGGCGATCCACAATGCCCTGCAAAAGTCGCACCCGAGCGTCCCCAGACCCACGATCTGATGCGCAACGTACTCGATCGACTGGCGGCGACTCTGGAGCGGGTGGTGATCGACGATCTGTGGCAGGGGACGTTCTACTCGAAGCTCCACCTCGTGCGCGAGAAGTCCCCCTCCCGAGCTGGACTGCCGCCCCTCCGACGCGATCGCGTGGGCGCTACGGGTGCGTGCACCGATCTATGTGGCGGAGCATGCTGTGTAGGCTGCAGGCTGCTTGATGCCGACACGCCGCGCCTCGTTCTCGCCGCGCTTTGTTGCATCGCGATGCTGCTCTACTCGGTCTATCTCGGTGCGGTGGGGGTGCTCCTACCGTATCTGGGAACCGCGTTCTCTCTGGGCGCGGAGGCGCAGGGGCGGCTCTTTCCAGCCAACTTTGCGGGCTTTGTGGTGGGCGTGCTGCTCTGTGGCTATCTCTCGGATCGCTGGGGACGCAAGGCCGTTTTGCTGATGGGGATTGCGATCTACGCGGCGGGGTTGGTGCTCTTTGGAAGCTCCGGGAGCTATACGCTCGCCCTGGCGGCGGCGCTACTGGTGGGAGCGGGGAGTGGGGCGATGGAGGTAGTCGCCAATGCGCTGGCCGCCGATCTCTACCCCGAAAAGCGTGCGTTTCTGCTCAATACCCTGCAAGTCGCGTTTGGCGTCGGAGCCGCCTCCTCCCCAACTCTGTGCCGCTACTTACTTACGCACGGCACCGACTGGCGCTGGCTGTACTTTGGGCTAGCCGGGATCAATCTTGTTGTGTTTGTGATTCTTAGCGTCTGCCGCATTCCTAAGAGTGCCGCCCCTGAGGCGCTGGAGCTCTCGGCGCTGCGTGTGGTCTTGCAGAAGCCGAGCTTTGCGAGTCTGTGCGTCATGCAGGCGCTCTATGTGGGAGCCGAGGTGAGCTTCTTTTCCTGGCTCCCGACCTATTTTGAAAAACAGATTCTTGGCGGCGCGGCTTGGATGGCGGGTGTGGGCACCCTCTTCTGGATCACGATGACCGTTGGGCGCTTCGCACTGGGAGGCTTGCTGGGGCGCTTTCCGCTCATGATGCTCAACGCACTCTCTGCGGGTGGCGGCGTGCTCTTTGCCGCGCTGGCGCTTCTTGGGCACACGCCGCTTCCGGTTCTGGTCTGTGTTGCGCTCGCGGGGCTCTGCTTTGCGGGCATTTTTAGCCTGGTGCTGGCTGAAGCAGGCGAGCGCTTCCCGAGCGTCGCGGGCACGGCTTTTGGAGGTGTGGTCGCGGCTGGAGGAGTCGGTGGCGCGGTGATTCCCTGGGTGGTCGGTGCACTTGCCTCTACCAGCCTCGGCTGGCAAGGTGCGCTGGCGCTCGTGCCTCTCTCGCTGATCGGGACACTGCTCCTGAGCCTTAGTTTGGCGAAGCGGGGGCAGTGACCCAGTCGTAGGTGGGGAGTGTCCGGCCATCGCGTAGGCGCAGGCCCGTCGGGTTTGCCAGCGAGTGTCCAAGCTGCTGGGTGGCGCGTGTCGCAAGCCCTGTCACTCCGACGGCGCTTAGGGGAGCTACTTCACCCGGCTCACAGACCCCGTTTTGGTTCTGGTCGCGCCACACGGCAAGACCCGTCAACTCGCTTCCTGTCAGCCAGCCATCGCCGTTGTTGTCTAGCGCCTCCAGAGCCGCGTAGGCATCCTTGAACATCAGCCACCAGGTTGCCGAGCCAAAGAGCTGACGGCCCGAGCGAATAGGGGAGTGCCCATCGGGCTGCCAGACCAGAAACGCGGTCTTGGGCTGTACCCACGGCCAGCGCTGGGGCGTACCGTGCCCATCCAGATTAAACGTTACGGTTTTGTCGGGGGCCAGCAAGCTCTCCAGTGGCTGGGCGTGTGAGAGCGAGAAGATCAGAGGCGTGATGGGGCCGGGGGGAAGCGCCGCCACGGCCTTGAGGTGGCTGGCGATCTCCTGCGCTCGGACATGCTTCGGAGCCAGTCGAAGAACCGCATTTCCTGCCTCCACACTAATCCACGTCTCCCAGGTAAGGGGCACCGAGCGCGTTTTTTGGGTCAGATCGACGGGGCGGGCGGCGTTGTAGGCACGCAGATACTCCTCCTGTGCCAGAGAACGCCAAAAAGCGGTTAGAGGGCCTTTAGGGGTACGTGAGTAACTGAGGGGAATCTTATCGGCGATTGGCG
>CAWJOY010000031.1:7500-66085 GCA_963844505.1 uncultured Alphaproteobacteria bacterium | reverse complement strand
GTCGCAGGTGAGGTCAATCGCGTTGACCTCTTTGGCAAGGTTGCTGCCGATCTGAACGTCGAAGTTGTGACCGAGACGCAATCTTCATGACGCGGGACGTGGATTACATCGTGATTGGCGGCGGTTTTTACGGCTGCTGCCTTGCGCTTTTCTTGCGGTCTTTGTCCAAGCGGGTGCTGCTGGTCGAGGCGGGGGATGTGCTGTTGGGGCGTGCCTCGCGGGTGAACCAAGCACGGGTGCATACGGGGTTTCACTATCCGCGCTCGGCCCTGACGGCGGTCAAGTCGATGATCCTGCACGACCGCTTTGCCCGCGACTTTCCACAAGCGGTGCGGGACGACTTCCAGATGCTCTATGCGATTGCGCGCAGGCGGTCCAAGGTTTCGGCCAAGCGGTTTTATCGGATGTTTCGCGATCTGGGCGCGCCGATTGCGCCTGCCAATGCGTCTCAGGCCGCGCTATTTGACAGCAACCTGATCGAAGAGGCCTTTGCCTGCCGCGAGTTGTCCTTTGACTACACCGTGCTGCGCGGATTGATGCAAGAACGGCTTGCCGCAGCTGGGGTCGAGGTTCTGCTGAACACCTCTGTGACCGCCCTGCAAGACGGGGCTGCGGCACTGGTCTGCCAGTTGTCAGACGGGTCCGAGGTCACGGCGCGCTACGGGTTCAACGTCACCTATGCGCTGATCAACCAATTGCTGGCCAAAGCTGACCTGCCGCAAGCGCATCTGAAATACGAGGTGACCGAGCTTGCTTTGGTCGAGCCACCGCCAGAGCTGCAGGCCTATGGTTTGACTGTGATGGATGGGCCGTTCTTTTCCTGCATGCCCTACCCCGCCGAAAAACTGCATTCGCTGACGCATGTGCGCTATACGCCACAGCAAAGCTGGGTTGATGGCGGCGCGTCGCCAGATGCGCGGCTTGCGGCGGACCCCAAACAGTCGATGGCGCGGCACATGATTTTGGACAGCAAACGCTATGTGCCAGCAATTGCGGGGGCGACCTATCAAAAGTCGCTCTACGAGGTCAAAGCGGTGCTTGTAAAAAACGAGCGCGACGACGGCCGGCCGATCCTCTATCAGCGCAGCCCCAAGACCAGCCGCGTGATCTCGATTTTGGGGGCCAAGATCGACAACATCTATGACCTGTTCGAATTGGTGCGCCAGACCGAACCAGAGTTCGTTGCGGCACAGGACAACTTTGTTTTGAAAGCGGGCGGCTGAATGGAGTTCTTGCGGTTTGTGATCGTCTCGGTGGTGGGGGTCGTGGTTGATCTGGGGATCTCTTGGGCCTTGGCGCATGCTGGGGTTCCGTTGTGGCTGGCTGCGGTTGCGGGCTTTGCTGTTGCGGCGACGCTGAACTATGTGCTGCACCGACGCTGGACCTTTGGTGGCGTGCAGGCAGGGCCAGAGCGCGCGCGCGTGATCCGCTATCTTGGGGCGCTTGGGTTGACGCTTGGGGCGCGGCTGGTGGCGGTCTTTACGCTTGGCGCGGTGTTGGGCCCGCAGGCGCATCCGATGGCGATCTTGCTGCCAAGTGTTGCATTCTCTTTCGCCGTCAGCTTCATAGCGACAAAATTCATGGTCTTTCGCAAAGGCCAAAACGGGAACGCCGCATGACCGCACCGATGCCTGCCGAATGGCAACTGCCCAGCTTTGACGCCGAAGAAATTGGCGCCAAGCTGCACCGCTATGCTCTTGTGGTCCCTGTGATCAACGAGGGCGACCGTATTCGCGGTCAGCTTGCGCGCACCAAGGCCGAAAACTTGCCTGTCGATGTGATCGTCGCGGATGGCGGTTCGACGGATGGGTCGCTGGACCTTGTGTTTCTGCAGTCGGTTGGGGTGCGGGCGCTGTTGACCAAAACTGGCGCGGGTAAGCTGAGCGCGCAGTTGCGCATGGCCTATGCGTGGTGCCTTGAACAAGGGTATGACGGCATTCTGACCATTGACGGCAACGGCAAGGACGGGCTTGGCGCGGTGCGGGATATGGTGGCACGGCTTGAGGCGGGCGACGACTATGTGCAGGGTTCGCGCTATATGGCGGGCGGTTTGGCCGAGAACACACCGCTAGAGCGCACGATTGCCAACCGTGGCATCCACGCTCCTGTGCTCAGCCTTGCGGGGCGGCACTGGTTTACCGACACGACCAACGGCTTTCGCGCCTATTCGCGCGCCTATCTGTTGCACCCCAAAGTTCAGCCGTTTCGTGACGTGTTTATGCGTTATGAGCTGTTGTTCTACCTGACTGTGCGGGCGGGGCAGCTTGGCCTGCGCGTGTCCCAAGTGCCCGTGCAGCGCAGCTATCCCACCAATGCGGCGACACCGACCAAGATTGCGGGCTGGCGCGGCAAGGTTGAAATCCTGCGCCAGACCTTTGCTGCTGCTTTGGGCCGCTATGCGCCCTAAGGCAGCAAAGCCGTCTCGACCTGCAAGACCAACAGATCATCCGAGCCTATGGAAACGGGCTTGAGCCACGCAGGCAGATCGCCCTCTTGCAGCGTGCGGGCATAAGCGCTTCTGCCGCCGTATTTCGCGGTTTTACAGATCAGAACATAGTCTGGTTTGCTTTGCGCAATCGCTTGGAGCAGCAGGTCTTGGCTCTTGTAGGCAAAGGCGCCGTTCCAAAAGGTATACTTGCCGCGCTGATAAGGCACTGAAAGCGCGATGTGATGCGTGGTCAGCAGCAGGCTGGACCCAATGTCCATCGTCGTCAGCATCCTTGCTGTGGGCAGGGTGTTCAGGGGCGCAAGCGCTTCATCGCTGCGGCAAGCGTTGTCGTTAGGCACGCCCTTCATTGTCGAGGCAACTGCGGGTGGGGCGAATTTGATCGCAAGTCCCAGCAGGTTCAGGCTGATTGTGGTCACCAATATGATCGTAAGCGCCGCGCTGATCGCGACAGTTGCGTCTCGTTTGCGTCGGCTGTGCTGCCAATCGCGCACAACTTGCGTTAGGACAAAGCCTGCAAGGAACGGCAGTGCAGGTGCTGCGATGATATTCAACCGGATTTGCAGCATTGCTCCCGCCAGACCAAGCCAGCAAAACAGCAGCATTTGTCCGATGGCTGTGCGTTGCACGGCGGTCCAATCCTGACGGCGGCGCAGCCAGTAAAACGTCGCAAACACGGTGGTGCTCAAGATCGGCAAAATCACATTGATAAAGGTCGTCGGCCGCAGCTTGGCAAAGGCAAAACCGTTCAGGGCCTCGGAAATCCCGGTGACGATAAAACTCTGCACCTCGGGCGGCAGCATACCATAAGGCCCCGCCAAACAAGGCGAAATCAACCCCGAGAACACCGCAAGCCCTGCCAGCGTCAATGCGACCGTCACACCGATCCGCGCAACCGGATCCCGCATCCGCCCATAAAACGCGAGCGGCAGACCACAAGACACAGCAGCAATTAACAAAATCGCAAGAAAGGGCGTCGATAGCGCGTCACAATGCGGCGTCAGCCACTCGGAAGGCGCGGTTTGGCCGCCAAAAAACACGACGCTGCCCGCCAACAGCGCGATGCAAAACCCCGCAAGCCGCGCCACAGCACCTTCGGCGTTAAAGACCGCGCGCAAGAACAGCATCACGCCTGCAACAGCGACAAAGGGGATCATCTCGAGCCCAATCGCCAGCGAAAACGCCGCCGCCGTGCCTGCCATAAGTCCCGTGCGCATCGAATAGCGTGGCCAAATCATTGCCATAGTGACGCAGGTCATCAGCAGAATTTGCAGGTTATGGTGGTCGATGCGTGCATTTTGAAACGTGATATAGCGCAGCGGAAACCACGTCATGACCAACAAGACGGCAAAGACCGCCGCCGCGTTGCCCAAAATGCGGGCCGTCCCCTTTGCAACCAGCACCAACAGCGCCACCAATAGGATGTTCGGCCACAGCACGAGCGTCCAACGCTCGGCTGCCTCGGGCGACATAACCAGCAGCAAAAGACTGTAGAGCCCCCCGATCATCGCGTCCAAATAGCGCGACCAATGCATCGACAGCCCCTCGGGGGCCTCGACGCGGTGCTGGTTCATGTCAAACCAGCCCTGCCCCGCCAGCCAATCCTTAATCGACATCCAGCGCATAATGTCATCGTTATCACCCGATATGAGGAAAGTCCGCGCCCGCCCAACATCACCCAGCATCGACAAAGCAATCACCGCTGCAATAATCACGCCAATCAGGGTGTAGTGACGAGGTTTGAACGCTGAAATCTCAAAAGAGTGCATGGAAAGGGCCTTATGAACTGTGCTTTGACGATAGGTAATTCAGCTTTTCGGCGTAACTTTGGTGCAATTATGGCAACAATCTTTGCGGCTTGCGCCGCCTTCTGCGCTGGTGTTCGATAGTGCCAAGAGAGATGAGGAACCCGCGATGACGATTTTGAACATAGGCTCGATCAACTGGGATCGGGTGTACCGCGTGCGGCACTTTCCGGCTCCGGGGGAAACCATTGCGGCGCAGAGCGCGTTTGTCGGGCTGGGCGGCAAAGGGCTGAACCAATCGGTGGCGATTTCGCGTGCACAGGGTGCGGTGCACCACGTGGGGGCGATTGCCGCAGATGATGCGCGGATGATCGCAGCGCTGGCGGATTTGGGGCTGGATGTTGAGGGGCTGGCGCTTTTGTCTGGGGTTGAAACCGGTTCGGCTCTTATTCTTGTCGATGATGGGGCCGAGAATACAATCGTGCTGGATCGCGGCGCCAATGGTCAAATCCCCGAGGCCGCTGTGCTGGCAGCGCTTGATCGTGCCACGCCGGGCGATTGGCTTTTGATGCAAAACGAGACGAACCTGCTAGAGTTTTCTCTGGTGCAGGCCAAAGAGCGGGGCCTGCGCATCGCGCTTTCGGCGGCCCCCTTTCGTGCCGAGGATGTGATACCGCATCTAGAGATTTTGGACCTGTTGTCGGTCAACGCCGTCGAGTTTTCCCAGCTGCAAGAGGCGCTTGCGGGTAAACCTCTGCCCGAGGGTCTGGCGGTTCTGATCACCAAAGGTGCCGAGGGTGCCGAATATCAAAGCGCGTCCGAAAGCACCGAAGCCAAGGCTTTCCGCGTGCAAGCGGTGGATACCACGGGCGCAGGCGATACGTTTTTGGGATACTTTCTTGCGCGCATCGACGCAGGCGAGCCTGTTGCCAAAGCGCTTGGCACGGCGATGGCAGCGGCGGCGATCCAAGTCACGCGCCAAGGGGCTGTGCCCGCCATTCCAGAGCTGGATGAAGTGCGGGCATTTCAGGCCCAACACAGCTAGGTCAAAAGCGCCTGCCCAAAGCGATGGGCAGGCGCGGTTTTCGCTTAGAACGGCGAGTCGGGGAAATAGTAATCCGCCGCATTTTCTTTGGTGATCAGCGTCGCATCCAGAGTGAACACGCCACGCATCGGCACCTGACCGTAAAGATTGGCCACCGTCATCTCAAGCGCCGTGCCCACCATGGCTGGTGGATAGAGAACGTCGACGGGGATCATCTTGTCACCGTCCATTACGCGCTTGATCATGTCCTTGGACCCTGCGCCCGCGACGACATATTGGATATCGGTGCGGCCTGCTTGCTCGATCGCTTGCAGCACGCCGACTGCCATGTCGTCATCCTGACACCAAACCACGTCGATCTTGGGAAACTTGGTCAGATAGTCCTGCATGACCTTGAAGGCATCGTCGCGGTTCCAGTTGCCATACTGGCGGTCCAAAACCTTGACGTTCGAGCCCTCGATCGCCTTGTCAAAACCGTCCTGACGCGTTTGGTCAATCGGGATCGGCATGCCGCGGATGACCACCACTTCGGCGTCTGGGGTTGTGGACTTGATATAGTTGCCCGCAACCTCGCCCAGCGAATAGTTGTTCCCCGCAATATAGAGATCGCGCACCGAATCGTCGTTCACCGAAGGCGCGCGGTCAACGATTGCGACAAACGTGCCCTTGGACTTGATTTCTTTGATCGAGTTGACCAGCGGATCGGGGTCGCTTGGCAGAATAACCAACGCGTCGATCCCCTGAGTCTCGAGGTCTTGCAGCGCGTTTGCTTGGCTCGCAGCATCCGGCGAGGTCTTGACGATGATGTTCAAACCCGGATGCGAGGCCATCAGAATATCGGCAACGCGGTTGGCATGAAACACCACTCCCGAAGTCCAGCCATGGTCGGCTGCGGGGATAGAGACGCCGATGGTGACGGATTTTTCCTGAGCAAATCCGACAGTGCTTGCCATCGCCAAAGATGCAACAGTGGCAAGGCTTAGAAGTCCTTTACGCATGTTTTCCTCCCTTTTGTTGGGTCTGTAGAGCAACGGCCGGACGACCCTTTTCCGACCGAGAATTCACGATTTGCGCACAAGCGAGCGCTGCACCAGCATGGCGATAATGATGATCGCGCCTTGGATTGCGCCGATCAGATACTCGCTGATGAAATTCGACAGCAGCATGATATTCCCCACCAATTCGAGGATAAACGCGCCGCAGATCGTGCCCCAAACACGGCTTGCCCCACCCTTGAGTGCTGTGCCGCCAATCACTACGGCGGTGATCGCTTGCAGCTCCCACAGGATGCCGGTCGTGGCCGAGGTCGACCCCAAGCGCGGCACATAAAGCACCACGGCAATCGCCACGCACAGCCCTTGGATGACAAAGGCCCACGTCCGCACGCGGTCGACCTTGATGCCGGAATAGCGCGCAACATTGGCGTTGGACCCGACTGCCACCACATGCCGACCAAAGCGCATCCGATAGAGCACAAACGCCGCCACCGACGTCACCGCAAGCACCACAACAATCGGCACGGGCACGCCCAAAAGGCTGCCGAAATACGCGGGCCGATAGATGTCTTGCTGCTCTGACGATTGCAGGGTGATCGCGCCGCCTTGCGACAGCCAGGTCGTTAGGCCGCGATAAATCCCCATCGTGCCAAGGGTGGCGATAAAGGGCTCGATCTTACCGACGGTGGTGATCAGGCCATTCGCCAAACCGCACAGACCGCCGACCACGATCGCCAGTGCAATCGCTGCGGCAATCATCATATGTGGGTCGGCAATCGCCCCAGAATTCATGAACAAAATCATCAGGCTGGCGACAAACGCCACCATCGAGCCCACCGAGAGATCAAGATCCCCCGACGAGATCACAAAAGTCGCCCCCACGGCGATCAGCGCGATAAAGGCGCTCCGCGTTGCCACATTGGCAAGGTTGTTGACGCTGATGAAGTTGGGATTAACCAAGGCCCCCAACAACAGCAAAAGCGCCAACGCCAAAAAGGGCGCGACCGCCCGCATATCCACATCCTGCCAGCGTCCCTTTGCGGTCGCTTGATCTTCGGTTTCTGACGTCACCTTTGCCCCCTGCTCATGCTACAGCCTTGCGCTTTAATCCTGCCGAATAGCGCATGATTTCCTGCTCGTTGATCTCACTGCCCTCAAGCACCCCGACGATGCGCCCTGCCCGCATCACCACCACCCGCGTGCACAGGCCGATAATCTCTGGCATCTCCGAGGACACCACGATCACCGAGCAACCCTCACGCGCCAAAGCTGCGATAAAGTGGTAAATCTGCTGCTTGGTGCCCACGTCGATGCCGCGGGTTGGCTCGTCGATGATCAGAATTTTCGGCGTGATCTCCATCACCTTGGCCAGCAGCAGCTTTTGCTGATTGCCGCCCGACATCCGCCCCGCCACCACGCCCGCATCGCGCACGCGAATGTCAAACCGCCGCCGTGCCCGCGCCAAGGCCTTTGCCTCGCTGGCAGGGCTAAGATAGCCAAACCGCCCGTGCTGGTCCAAGGATTGCAGCGTCAAATTCGCGGTCATATCCGACCCCAGCAGCAACCCCTTGGCCTTGCGATCCTTGGTCATATAGGCAAGACCCGCCGCTGCCGTTGCTTGCACATCGCCCGCTGGCATCAGGTCAGATCCGATCCGAACCTCGCCCTCAAGCCGTGGATAAAGGCCCGCAATCGCCTCCATCAGCTCGGTCCGACCAGAGCCTATCATGCCGGAAAAGCCCAAAATCTCGCCGCGCCGCAGATCGAAATGTGCATCGCGCACATGCGACGTGGTCAGCCCCGTGACCGAAAGCACCCGCGCCTCGTCAACATTGGGCTCGGACTTTTTGGGGTAAAGGCTCGACAGCTCGCGCCCGACCATCAGCTGCGCAATCAACTCGCCGTCCAGCAGCGCAGTCGGCGCGGTTTTGACCCATTGGCCATCGCGCAGCACCGTCACGCGATCGGTCAGCTCTGTCACCTCGTCCAGCTTGTGCGACACAAACACAAAGCTGGTGCCAAGATCGCGCAGCTTGCGCACCTGCGTAAACAGGGCTTCGGTTTCCTCGCGCGACAGCACGGCGGTCGGCTCGTCCATAAACACAATGCGCGCGTCGCGGCTAATGGCTTTGGCGATCTCGACCATCTGCTTGTCCGCGACCGAAAGCTGAGAGATCGTCGCAAGCTCGTTGATCTTGGACCCCAGCATATCCAGAATACGCCGCGTCTCGCGCCGCATAAAGCCGCGGTCCAACACGCCAAAACGCGCAACTTCGCGGCCAAGGAACAGGCTTTCGGTGACGGTCAGATGCTCGGCAAGGTTAAATTCCTGATGGATCACCACAATCCCAAGCGCCTCTGCCGCGCCATTGGCAGGCAGCTTGACAGCCTGACCGTCCAGAAAAATCTCGCCCGACGTTGGTTGCTCGAACCCCGATAAAAGCTTTACAAGCGTCGATTTCCCCGCGCCATTCTCGCCCATCAACGCATGAATCTCGCCGCGCCGCAGCTCGAAATCGATGCTGAACAGCACCTGAACGCCGCTGAATGACTTGCTGACACGTTGTGCAGACAAAACGATGTCGCCAACGCCCAAAGGCCCTGTCTCCATGAAGTCCCCCCTCGCGGCTCCTCTCCGCCCATTTTTTGTAGACAACGAAAATGTTTGTGTAAAGGTTTACATTGCGCGCGCTCCGTAACTGCTTTGCACGCCGTGCGGGCTGGGACTATTGTGCAGAGGAACCACAAAGGGTGCAGCCGTGACCAACCCCGCCGCCACCATCGAAGACGTTGCCCGCTTGGCCGAGGTGTCCATCGCCACGGTGTCTCGGGCAATTCATTTGCCTGAAAAGGTCGCGGATTCGACCCGACAAAAGGTCAACCAAGCCATCGCGATGACGGGCTATACCCCCAACGCAAATGCGCGCAGTTTGCGGTTGGGCAAGTCCAATATGATCCTTGTGGTCGCACCTGATATTGGTGATCCGAACTTTTCTAACATCCTGATCGGGCTAGAGAATGAGGCCCGCGCGCATGGCTATGGGGTGCTGATCGGGCATACCCAAAACGATGCGCAGCGCGGGATGGAGTATCTGAAGTTTTTCAGCTCGAACCAAGCCGCAGGGATGATTCTGTTCACGGGCATTCTGCCCTTTGGCCATCAGTCGATGACCGCCCGCCTGCCCCCCACTGTCGGTGTGTTCGAGCCTGTTTTCAACGGCGGCATCCCCTATGTCGGCGTCGATGACGTCGAAGGCGCGCGCAAAGCGGTGGAGTTGTTGATCGCTGAAGGTCACCGCAAGATCGCCTTTATCGGTGAAAATCGCAGCCGCCTTGCCTATAGTCGCCGCCGTTTGGGCTGTGAGGCGGGGCTGGATGCGGCGGGGATTCCTGCGGCTTCGCGGATGGTGATTGAGGGTGACGGCTCGATCGAGAGCGGGCGGCTGGCCGTCGATCAGCTTTTCTTGCGTGATACGCTGCCGACCGCCTTCATGTGCGTTAACGACCAAACCGCGATTGGCGTGATGCTGGGGTTGTCGGCGCGCGGCTATCAGGTGCCGCGCGACTTTTCGGTGACGGGTTTTGACGATGTGCCGCAGGCCTCGTTTATGCAGCCAAGCCTGACCACGGTGCGCCAGCCACGCGGTCAGATCGGCAAGCAGGCGATGTCGCTGCTGCTTGGGTTGCTGTCAGACCGACAGCCCGCCGAGACCGAGGTGTTGTTGCGCCCCGATTTGGTGGTGCGCAACTCTGTCGGTCCGCCGCCGCGGCGTTAGACGCCCAAGCGGTCGCGCAGCGCGTAATACCAAGAGCCGATCATCGAATAAGGCACCCGCAACATCCGCCCCCCAGGGAACGGAATCCACGGCAGTTTCGCAAAGACGTCAAACCGCGAGCGGTCGCCGTCAATCGCCTGCGCCAAGATCTTGCCAAAGGTATGCGACCCTGTGACCCCATGGCCCGAATAGCCGTGGGCGAAATAGGTGTTGTTGCCCAAGCGCCCCATCTGCGGCACGCGGCTGAACGACAGCGCGAAGTTGCCGCTCCATGCAAAGTCGATCTTCACACCTTTGAGCTCGGGATAAACCCGCTCCATCGCGGGGCGCAGCTTGGCGACCACATCGGCAGGATCGGTGCCGCCGTAAACCGTGCCGCCGCCAAAGATCAGCCGCTTGTCAGCAGTCAGGCGGAAGTAATCAAGGATATAGCGCACGTCCTCGACGCAGGCATCGGTTGGCAACAGCGCATTCGCTCGCGCCTCGCCCAGTACTTCGGTCGCCATCATTTGCGTCGACACAGGCATCACCCGCGCCGTCAGCGCTGGCACCACATGGCCGAGATAAGCGTTGCCGCAAAGCACCAGCGTCTTGCAGGTCATGCTGCCGCGCGCAGTGCGCACGACGGGCATGGCGGCTTGGGTGTCGGTGCTGACCACGGGGGATTGCTCGTAGATCACGCCGCCAAGGCTCTCGAACGCGGCGGCCTCGCCCAAGGCAAGGTTCAGCGGGTGCATATGACCGCCCGTGTGGTCGATCATGCCGCCGACATAGCTGTCCGACCCGATGTGTTTGCGCAGTTGCGCCTTGTCCAGCATGTCTTGGTTGTGAATGCCATAGCTGGCCCAAAGCGCGCGCCGCGCCTCAAGTTCGCGCATATGCGCCGAGGTCAGGCCGGTAAAGATATTGCCCGGCTTGAGGTCACATTCGATGCCATAGGTTGCCACCCGCTCGCGGATGATATTGCCGCCTTCTTGCACCAAAGAGGCGACAAAGCTGGCGGTGTCTTGACCGTAGCGGCCCTTGATCGTTTGCAGGCTGGCGTTCAAGCCGTTGACGACTTGCCCGCCATTGCGCCCAGAGGCGCCCCAGCCGACGCGCGCACCCTCGATGATCGCGACCTTGTAGCCTTTTTCAGCAAGGTGCAGTGCCGTTGACAGGCCGCTATAACCCGCGCCGACAACGCAAATATCGACCTCGTGATCGCCCAGCAAAGCGGGCCGCTCGGGCGAGGGATTGGCGCTTGCGGCGTAATAGCTGCCCGTGTGTTTGGTTTCGCCGTTGGTCGCAAAGGTCTCAATCGCCATCAAACGGTCTCCAAATAGCTGTGATATTCGAAATCGGTCACCTGCCGCGAAAAGCGTTTCAGCTCTTGCATCTTACATTCGACAAGCATGGTCTGCAGTCGCTTCGAGAAGACATTCTCGACGTTCTTACCGCGCCGGAACGCTTGGATCGCCGTCGCCCAGTCAAGCGGCAGGTGGTCCAGCTTTTGGCTATAGGCGTCGCCCTCAATCGGCGCGTCGGGCTTCAGCTTGCCTTCAATGCCGACCAAAGCGCCGCCCAAGATGCTGCCCAGCACCAGATAGGGGTTGGCGTCTGCGCCTGCGACGCGATGCTCGATACGCCGCGCCTTGTGGCTGCCGCCGGGAATACGGATGGCGGCGGTGCGGTTCTCATAGCCCCAAGCCACGCTGGTCGGCGCATGTGCCCCAGGCAGCAAGCGGCGGTAAGAATTCATATGTGGCGCGAAGGTCAGGGTGTTTTCCTGCATCGTCTCAAGCAAACCGGCGACGGCGTTCAGCATGAGTTCGGTGCCTTCTTCGCCGCCGTTGTCGAACATATTGACGCCGTTCTCATCGACAAGGCTAAAGTGCACATGGAACCCGCTGCCCGAGCGGTCACCGTAGGGCTTGGCCATAAAGGTCGCCGCCATGCCATGCTTGCGCGCGATGCCATGCACCAGCCGCTTGAACAGCACCGCATCATCGGCCGCCTGCAAGGGGTCGGCGACGTGGACCATGTTGATCTCGAACTGGCCTGCGCCGTTTTCCGAGATGGCGGCATCTGCGGGGATGCCTTGCTCGTGGCAGGCATCATAGACGTCGTTCAAAAACGCATCAAAGTGCTGCAATTCATCCAGCGACAGCGCCCCATCGGAATCCAACCGCTTGCCCGTCACGGGTGAGCGCGGTGGCAAAGGCTGAGCCTCGGTCGGGTCGCAGAGGTAGAACTCCAGCTCGGATGCCACCACGGGCGTCAGGCCAAGCGCTTTATAGCGGTCGACGATGTTGGACAAAGCATAACGTGGATCGCCCGGAAAAGGGGTGCCGTCTTCGGTGCTCATCCAGAACATCACCAGCGCCGAGGGGCGGCTGGTCCAGTTGACCATAACAATTGGACGCCCCGTATAGTCGCAAATCCCGTCGGCATCGCCGGTCTCGAACACCAAGGCGTTGTTCTCGATGTCTTCGCCCCAGATATCGACGCTGAGCACCGACAAAGGCATCCGCAAGCCGCCGTCCATGATCTCTTTGGCCTTTTCGATCGGCAGCCGCTTGCCACGCATCGAGCCGTTAAGGTCGCAAACGCAGGCGAAAACGGTCTCAATTTCGGGGCGCTCTTGCAGCCAACGTCTGATGTTATTCGCGGTCATGGTGGGCAATCCTGTTGCTGTGGCCAAGCGGGGCCTTCTTTTGCTCTACAAGACCACTCATCGAGGCGCAGTGCAACTCTGGTCGCAGGGGGCTGGGCGTCCAAGATTGTCTCTGGTTTGGAAAAAATGCGACTTAATACTTTGGCAATGGTCGCAAGCCTGTCGCATTTGCGCCCCGTCATCGCGCCGACCGATCCCCCAAGTTTGAGGCGTAAACGGGCGCGTGGGGCGACGAATGCAATGTTAAATTTAGTGACTTATCGAATTGCAGCGGGGGATGATCTCTTACCGCGGATCACGGCGTTTTACCTGAACCCATTGGGGGCGGGCGGGGCGGATGCGCTTTATGCGACGACGCGCTTTGGCGGCGTTCTGAGTTCATGGACCTTGGGTGGCAGTGCGTTGACGGCTTTGGCCAGCACATCGCTTGGGCGCAATGATGCGGCGGGGGCGGTTGCGGGTATCGGCGAGCTAACGCTTGGCAGCACGGAATATCTGATCACCGGAGGCGGGCAGGGCGGGGCGATGATGCTGCGGTCGCTGCAAACCTCGGGGGGATTTGGCACGGCCTATAGTCTGGGCACCTTCACGCAGTTCAGTGGCGATCTGATCGCGCTTGAGACTGTGGTGCTGGCGAATGGGGTGACAGCGGTTTACGGCGGCATCCTTGGCAGCAGTGGCATCGCTCGGATGCTGTTCAATGCCAACGCGACCAACGCCAGCACAGCTTTGACGGGGCTTGCCACCATCGCGGATACGGCTGCGACCTATGCGGATCGGGTGGTGGCGCTGGGGCATGCGACGGTAGGCGGGCAGGCGTATTTGTTCTCGGTCAGCACGGCGGTTGGCAGCAATGGGCCGGGCTTGACGGCTTGGGCGGTGGCGGCGAACGGGAATTTGACCGCGACGGCGAACATTGGCGTCGAAGAAGGGCTGTGGGTTTCGACCCCGACCGCGCTAGAGGTTGCGACGGTTGCGGGGCGCACCTATGTCGTGGTCGCGGCGGCAGGGTCGGGGTCGCTGAGCGTGCTAGAGGTCGGAACGGGTGGCACGCTGACCATGGCCGCGCATGTGCTTGATGATCTGAACACGCGGTTTGCAGGGGTAACGGCGCTGGCGTCGCTTGATCTGGCGGGGCGAAGCTATCTTGTGGCCGGCGGCAGTGACAACGGCCTCACCTTGTTTCAGCTTTTGCCGACGGGTCGGTTGATGGTCCTAGAGACCTTGGCCGACACTGTGCTGATGGGTTTGGCCAAGATTTCGGCGCTCGAGCTGCGGGCGGCGGGCGATGGCTTTGACATCTTTGCCGCCAGCTCGGTTGAGACCGGCGTGACCCAGTTGCACTATAGCTTGGGAGTGCAGGGGGTGAACCTTCAAGCAGCGGCCAGTGGCGGCAACCTTTATGGCAGCGCTGCCGATGACGTGCTGATCGGCGGCGCTGGCAATGATCAGATCTATGGCGGCGCTGGCAACGACACCCTCCAAGATGGCGCTGGCGTTGACGTTCTTTATGGTGGCGCGGGGGCGGATACCTTCCTGATGACCGCAGACGGTAAAGTGAACACCATCGCGGATTTCACGCTTGGTCAGGATAAGATCGACCTGTCGGACTGGCAATTTCTGCGCAATTTCGAACAGCTCAAGATGACCTCGACCGCCACGGGCATCCAGATCACCTTTAACACCGAAACGCTGACCATCATCAGCGCGGCGGGGACCCCCCTGCAGGCGTCGCAATTCGCATGGGGCGATCTGATTAACCTGAGCCAGGTCTGCGTTAACCCCGATCCCGTGCCAGAGCCGCGGCTGATCATCGGCGGCGAAAACGGCGATTTGGTCGGGGCCGCTGGCGGAGAGGTGCTTGTCGGAACCGCGGTAAGTGAGCGGCTGTTCGGGATGGCGGGGAATGACACGCTTTACGGTGGCATCGGAGCCACATCGGATACGCTTTACGGTGGCTTGGGCAACGACACCTACTATGTGTTCAACCCGAACGATCAAGTGATCGAAGCGCTGGGCGAGGGCTATGATCAGATTTTTGCTTCGGTCAGTATTGTCCTAACCGAAGGGAGCGAAGTCGAAGCAATCTACACCGCGAACGCCAATGCGACGACCTCAATCAACCTGACGGGGAATGCGCTGTCGCAGTCGATCACGGGCAATGCGGGGGCGAATATTCTGTCGACGGGGGGCGGGGCGGCGGATGCTTTGCTGGGGTGGCTTGGGAATGACACTTACTATGTCTACAACGCCGCCGATATCGTGATCGAGGTTGCGAACGGCGGCTATGATCGGGTGATCATCAGCGCGAGCTATGCGCTGACCGCCGGCCAAGAGATCGAGCGGCTTGAGACCATCGACGCCACTGCCACCACCGCGATGGACCTGATCGGCAACAGCTTTGCGCAGGTGATCGTCGGCAACGCGGGGGCGAATGGCATCGCAAGCACCACAGGCGCGGGCGACACGCTGATCGGCGGCTTGGGCGATGACCGCTATTACATCTTTCAGCCGACAGATCAGGTGATCGAGGCTGTGGGTGGCGGCTATGACACGATCTACACGGCCTTTAGCTATACGCTTGCCGCGGGCCTCGAGATCGAAGCGCTCCGCATAATGGGCGATGCGGGGCTGAACCTGACCGGCAACAGCTTTGCACAGGTGATCACCGGCAGCGCGGGCGCGAATGTGTTGTCGACGGGCGGTGGCGCTGCGGACACGCTGATCGGTGGTTTGGGCAACGACACCTACTATGTGTACAACGCCAACGACCAGGTGATCGAGGCTGCGAACGGCGGCTATGATTGGGTCTATGCGGCGGTGAGCTATACGCTGACGGCGGGGCAGGCGGTCGAGGTGATGTGGACCGTAGACGCGGGTGCGACGACGGCGATCAACTTGACGGGGAATGCGCTGTCGCAGTCGATCACGGGCAATGCGGGGGCGAATATTCTGTCGACGGGGGGCGGGGCGGCGGATGCTTTGCTGGGGTGGCTTGGGAATGACACTTACTATGTCTACAACGCCGCCGATATCGTGATCGAGGTTGCGAACGGCGGCTATGATCGGGTGATCATCAGCGCGAGCTATGCGCTGACCGCCGGCCAAGAGATCGAGCGGCTTGAGACCATCGACGCCACTGCCACCACCGCGATGGACCTGATCGGCAACAGCTTTGCGCAGGTGATCGTCGGCAACGCGGGGGCGAATGGCATCGCAAGCACCACAGGCGCGGGCGACACGCTGATCGGCGGCTTGGGCGATGACCGCTATTACATCTTTCAGCCGACAGATCAGGTGATCGAGGCTGTGGGTGGCGGCTATGACACGATCTACACGGCCTTTAGCTATACGCTTGCCGCGGGCCTCGAGATCGAAGCGCTCCGCATAATGGGCGATGCGGGGCTGAACCTGACCGGCAACAGCTTTGCACAGGTGATCACCGGCAGCGCGGGCGCGAATGTGTTGAACGGCGGCCTAGGCAATGACACTTTGTCTGGTGGCGCGGGTGCGGACAGCTTTGTGTTCGACACAGCGCTGGGGGCAAATAATGTCGATACGATCACAGACTTTAGTCCTGTCGATGACGTGATCGTGCTTGCTGCGCCGGTTTTCGGAGGGCTGGCCAAAGGCTGGCTCGCGGCCGACAGTTTTTCCAGCAACTCTCAAGGCCTGGCTCTGGATGCCAGTGACCGCATCATTTATGACCGCAGCAATGGCAAGCTGTGGTTTGACAGCGATGGCACAGGCAGCGCAGCCGCAACGTGCTTTGCCGTTTTGGCGGCGGGCCTGCAGCCTACCGCTGCCGATTTTTGGGTCGTGTAAACGGATCCAGCTTTGGTTAATCCCAACAGATCATGGCTATAGATAGGTGTCGGCGAGCCTATAGCTGCCGGTTTTCAACTCTCCAAAGCGAACAACGGCACCTTGGTCCAGTAGCCCGCGCAGGACGCGATAGAACGTCGGATTAGAAATCGTGCTGCACAGCACATGCGACTTAAGCTCACTGCTTTTGACGCCTTGGCTGTCGTCGCTCGACATTGAGCGCAGGGCGCAAATCACATTCAGCTCATCATTGCTGAATTTCACCAGACCCAGATCGCGCTCCATCGAGGCGACAAGTTCCTTGAGTTTTGCCAGATACGAGAACTTACTGTCGGTCATATCCTTCCCTTTCTTTATCCGTAAGGTGCGAGCCAAGCTGCTCTTTCAAGCCTTGAACGCACGAGGGCGACATTTCTGTTGCTACCCGTCACAAATACTTAATATTAAATCAAGACTTTTCACCCCGACCTATCCGTAAGATACACTCTCACAGTGAGAATCATGCGCTTTTGCTGTTAATATTCAGTTAAAGCCACGCCTCATCAAGCATCGGCTCAGCACTTCGGCGGTTTTCCCACATTGCAGGCAAGTGCGTTGGCCCTGCGACCTGACCGTGCGGTCAAAATAGCTCTGGATTTCGGCGGAGAATCTGGTAAATATCTCAAAGTGATATTTTAAGAGTATTGTAGTACGAGCATTTTAGACCAATGTTGGCTTGCGGATAGATTTTTCTGTCCGCAAGCAAATTGGTTTTTTGCCCCTAAACCCCTTAAATCTGTCCTGTCTCTGGCCTCGCACGGCTATTGCCGTGGCCCGACAGCCTTGGACAGCTTTTCAGCTTGGCGCTCGGCTCTTGCTTAGGTGAGGGTGAGGCAATAAGCTGACGGGAAAGCAAACGTGGTTTTGTCTGTCGCAAAGCGCGAGTTTTTCTCTGAGGAAAGAGATGTTGGACGAGCCTCCGAAACCGCCGATTTCCTTGGGTCCCATGCCCGACCCCGCCTATGACTCTGTCTGGGATGCGGTGTTTGGCGGGTTTTGCGTAATTGTCCTCTATCAGCTGTGCTATGGGGCGACGGTGTGGGGTGTCGCGCCGATTCAGCGCTATTTCTTTGGCGAGAATACGACCTTGGCGAGCTTGGTTTTCCTGCCGCATGGGGTGCGGGTGCTGACCACGTATTTCTGGCGACTGCGGGCCGTGCCGGTGTTGTTCCTTGCTGGGCTCGTTGGACATATCCTTCTGAATTCCGACGATTTTCAGCTGCGCGCTGAGCCGGTGATTTACCTGTCAGTGTTGGTTGGCGCGATGAGTGCGTTCTTGGCGTTTGAGATTTTGCGGCTGGTTGGCCTGAACTGCTATGCGCATCCAACCCGCCCGATGCACTGGAAGCAAGTGCTGCTTTCGGGGCTGGTTGCGTCACTGTTGAACTCGATTGGTCAGAGCGTTGTATACAGCGGCATGGTTGTGCCCGATCAGGCATTTGAGACCTTTTTGGCCTTTGCGGTGGGCGATCTTATGGGGCTAATCGTTAGCCTGCTCATGCTATTGGTCGCGTTTCGGACCTTCGCACCGTCTGCTGACACTCCTTAGGGTTCACGGCGCACGCGCTCGGTTTGAGACGTGCCTCGCAGCCGCCTTTCCTGATAGAATCGCGGCGTGAGACGGGTATCGGTCATGCCTGCCGCTTGCGCTGACCCCGAAAAGCGCGGCTGCGAATCATAGGTCCAACGCCAAAGCGCGGAGAAGTCGTTTTAAGCAGCGATGTGTGGGACATTTTTTTCAGAAAGTGGTGCCGCTGAAGGGATTCGAACCCCCGACCCCATCATTACGAATGATGTGCTCTACCAGCTGAGCTACAGCGGCACTTTCTTACGCGATCTGTTAGGGTTCTGCCTAACCGAAGTCAAGCCCCGCGCATCATTGACGCGCGGGGCAAGACGTTAATGTATCGGCTTGCTTGGGCTGCGGCGCGAGGCGCTGATCCGATCGCCGATGATCAGACCGTTTGCGCCCGCGCTGACCTTGACGGTGGCGCCGTCCATGACCTCGCCACCTAGGATCATCTCGGCCAAGGGGTTTTGCAGGTGGTTCTGCATTACCCTCTTCAAAGGCCGTGCCCCGAAGACCGGATCATAGCCCTCATCGCCCAACCAGACTTTGGCGGCTTCGTCCAGCTCTAGCGTAACCTTGCGGCTGGCCAGACGCGCTTCGAGCAAGCGCAGTTGGATGTCGACAATCGCGCCCATATCCGCACGATCAAGCCGATCAAAGATCACCTGCTCGTCCAGACGGTTCAGGAATTCGGGGCGGAAATGCTGCCGCACCGCTTCCATCACCTCGGCCCGCGCTTCGGTTGGGTCCGCGCCTTCGGGCAAGATAGACAACGACCGCGCCCCAAGGTTGGACGTCAACACGATCAACGTCTGCTTGAAGTCGACCGTGCGGCCCTGACCATCGGTCAGCACCCCATCATCCAAGACCTGCAAGAGGATGTTGAACACGTCCGGATGCGCCTTTTCAACCTCGTCAAACAGCACAACCTGATAGGGCCTGCGCCGCACAGCTTCGGTCAAAACGCCGCCCTCGTCATAGCCAACATAGCCCGGAGGCGCGCCGATCAGGCGGCTGACCGAATGTTTCTCCATGAACTCGGACATATCAATCCGCACCATCGCGGCGTCGTCGTCAAAGAGATACTCGGCCACCGCTTTGGTCAGCTCGGTTTTCCCCACACCGGTTGGCCCAAGGAACAGGAACGAGCCCAAAGGCCGCTTTTCATCGTTCAAGCCCGCCCGAGCCCGCCGCACAGCACTGGCCACAGCCGTCAAAGCGGCACGTTGCCCGATGACGCGCTGACCCAGCACATCCTCCATCTTGAGCAGCTTTTCACGTTCACCCTCAAGCATTTTGGTGGTCGGAATGCCCGTCCAACGCTCGACGACTTCGGCGATTTGCTCTGGCCGCACAGATTCCGCGACCAACAGATCGCCCTCGCGCGAGTCCGCTTCACCCAGCTTTTTCTCAAGCCCGGGGATGATGCCGTAGGAAAGCTCGCCTGCGCGGGCAAGATTGCCGTCGCGCTTGGCTTGGTCCAGATCGGCGCGCGCACGGTCAAGCTGTTCCTTCAGATCACGGCTGACCTCAAGCTTGTCGCGCTCGGCCTGCCATTGCGCGGTCATTGCATCCGACTGCTCCAGCAGGTTGGCCAGTTCGACCTCAAGCTTTTCAAGCCGATCCTTAGACGCCGCATCGTCCTCTTTCTTGAGGGCTTCGGCTTCGATCTGAAGCTGAAGGATGTTGCGGTCCAGCTGGTCCAGCTCTTCGGGTTTGCTGTCGACCTCCATCCGCAAGCGGCTGGCGGCTTCGTCGATCAGGTCAATCGCCTTATCGGGCAGGAAACGGTCGGTGATATAGCGGTGCGACAGAGTTGCCGCGGCCACCAAAGCGCTGTCCGAAATCCGCACGCCGTGGTGCAATTCGTATTTTTCCTTGATGCCGCGCAGGATCGAGATCGTATCCTCGACCGTGGGTTCTTCGACCAACACGGGCTGGAACCGCCGCGCAAGCGCTGCATCCTTTTCCACATACTTGCGGTATTCGTCCAAGGTGGTCGCGCCAACGCAGTGCAACTCGCCCCGCGCCAAGGCAGGTTTAATCAAGTTGGCGGCATCCATCGCACCATCAGATTTGCCCGCGCCAACCAGCGTGTGCATCTCGTCGATGAACAGAATGATATTGCCGTCCGCCGCTGTGACTTCGTTCAGCACACCTTTCAGCCGCTCTTCAAACTCGCCGCGGTACTTGGCGCCCGCAATCAGAGCGCCCATGTCCAGCGCCATCAGTTTTTTGTTGCGCAGAGACTCTGGCACGTCACCGTCGATAATCCGCAGCGCAAGGCCCTCGGCAATCGCGGTTTTCCCGACCCCAGGTTCGCCGATCAGCACGGGGTTGTTCTTGGTGCGGCGCGACAGAACCTGCATGGTGCGGCGAATTTCTTCGTCACGGCCAATGATCGGGTCAATTTTGCCTTGCTCGGCGGCTTCGGTCAGATCGCGCGCGTATTTCTTCAGCGCGTCATAGCTGTCCTCGGCGCTGGCGCTATCGGCGGTGCGGCCCTTGCGAATGTCATTGATGGCAGAGTTCAACTGCTGCGGCGTTACCGCCCCAGCCACCAGCGCATCTTTGGCCTTGGAGGCCACCATCGCCAGCGCCATCAGCACCCGCTCGACCGGCACAAAGCTATCACCCGCCTTTTTGGCAAGCTGTTCAGCCTCATCCAGCACCTTGACCAAGCCGGGGTCCATAAAGGGCTGCGCGTCACCCGTCACTTTGGGCAACTTGCCCATGTTCAGCGCAAGCGATTCGGTCACGCGTTTGGGTTCACCGCCCGCACGGCTGATAAGGTTGGACGCTAGGCCCTGATCGTCATCCATCAACGCTTTGAGCAAATGCTCGGGCGCCAGCCGCTGGTGGCTTTCACGCATCGCAATGGTCTGCGCTGCTTGGATAAAGCCGCGCGACCGCTCCGTGAATTTCTCTAAATTCATCGGTCATACTCCTTTTCAAAAGCACCTCTGCGCTGCCCAAACTTTGGCACAGCTGCTTTGGCCTTACACTCAATCTGGGAAGCCCCAGACTGGTTTGCAATGGGGCACTTTGTCCAACGCTCAGGTTTTTCACCTGCGCAAACCCGCCTAAACTGCCCCTAGGGCTCGGCGTGATGCCGCCCGCAAGACTTGGTCGCAGACTCCGTCCTTGCGCCGAGGTTTCATTCACGCAATCACCAGAGAAACCCCCAAAGAAGGCGGATCGATGCAGGATATTTTGCAACCTTTAATCAACAAAGCTCAGATCAGGGGCCTGCGGGTGAATGTCACCAAGACGGGTCTTTGCATCGGGGACACTGCACATCTGCGGCTGTTAGAGGACGGCCAAATCGCGGTCTATGCACGTGGCAACCAACCGTGGCTGGGGTTCATCCCGCGCAGCCGAACCCTGCGGCTTGGTCAAATGGGGCCAAGCGCCACGGCCATGCTGACAACCCCGCTGCAAGACGAGATGCACCTGCGTGTGCGGATCGTCGGCCTGACGCCAGAGCACCTAAGCCCAAGCCGTCAAGCCGAGGTCTTTGTCTCGGTCTGGGGCACATTACCGCCGTCGCTGACCCCGCCGCCGCTGGGGGCCTAGAGCTTCGTCTTGGGCGTCAGCAGGGACTTGGGCCGCAGCGCCTCGGCGGCTTTGAACAGCCCAAAGGTTTGGTTGACGTAATTCACCACGCCGCCGATCTGCTCCATGTATTTCGCCAGCTCTGGGGTCTTTTCTGCCTCGATTACCTGCACGGGGCGGTCTGGGCCTTCGCCTTCAAATTGCACATAGAACAACGGCTCGCCGCGCCGCAGGACGATGTCCTTTTCCGGCTCGTGCCACTCGAACGCCCACATCAACGGGCGCGGCCAGATGTTCAGCGGAAAACGCCCGCCAAAGATCGTGCCCGGCAAAGGGTCGCGGCGGTAATGCGCAAAGGCCGAAAGCTGCGTCAGATAGACCAACTCGTCCGCAATGAAGCAATAGGGCAAGGACAGCTGCACCGTCGGGCGATCCGGATAGCGCCACTCGGCTTCGTTGACCAAGGTCAGCACCTCGCCCATCTTGTTGCCGCGAATGGTTGACCCGACGCTTGCACGGTTGACCAACTGCGGCTTGCCATTTTCATCGCGCTTGAAGCCGATGTGCAGGTCGAAGGGGCATTTCACCATGAAATAGCGGCTCTCAAGCTGGATCACCGCAGGGCAACGGCTTGCTGATTTCGCATGGGTTTTATTGGTCTGGCGAAAGGACACCCGCTCGGGCGGGTCATACATCACAGCGCCCTTGTCGCTGGTCAGGAACCAACCCACCGTGATCGGCCCCGACTTGGGCCCTTCGGCGGGCCGTTCAAACGTCAGATTGATGTCCATTTTCTGCCCTCTTGCTTTGGTGCTAGCTTGCGCGAAAGGGCGGCGCTGTCAATTGGCGCGTCGCCCCAGCATATTCGCCCCCGCATCGCGCGACAGCCGCATAAACGCCACTGCAGAGACCAAAGTCATCAGCGCAATCACCGCATAAACCGCAGGGAAGTTGCCCAAGTCCGTCGCAGCCACACCGCGCAGCGCGCCCATCAGCTCAAGCATCATTGCCGCCAAGGTGATGCCGATGGTGCCCGTCAACTGCTGCATCACCGCCGAAAAGCTGGTGGCCGAGCTGAGCCGCTCTGACGTCACATCGGCATAAGCAATCGCGTTGATCGAGGTGAACTGCAACGACCGCGACAGCCCGCCAACAAACAGCACGCCCATCATGATCTGCCACGGCATAGTCACGGTAAAAAACGCAGGCGCCGCGACAAAGGCCGCCGCGATCACCGCATTGCTGACCAGCACACCGCGAAAGCCAAACCGGCGCAAGATCGGCTGGGCGGCGAACTTCATCACCATCGCGCCAAGCCCCGACACAAATGTCAGCGCCCCCGATTGAAACGGCGTCAGGCCAAAGCCGATCTGCAACATCAGCGGCAGCAAAAACGGCGAGGCCCCGACACCAATGCGAAATAGCGTTCCCGCCGTGATCGTGGCGCGAAAGGTCGGCAGGCTCAGCAACCGCAGATCCACCAGCGGCGCATCAACCCGCAGCGCATGCAGAATATAGCCAACCGTCAGCCCCGCCCCGCCCACGATCAACACGCCAACAACCAGCGGCGATGCAAGGTTCAACCCCAACAGCGTCGTTCCGGTCAAAAATCCCGCAAGCCCAGGCCCCAACAGCAAGAACCCAAAGCCGTCAAAACCCTTGGGCGTAGGCTCGCGCAGATCCGGCACATAACGCCCCGCAAGCACAACCCCCACCACGGCGATCGGAATGTTGATCCAGAAAATCCAGCGCCAATCCCAAAACGTCGTGATATAGCCGCCCAGCAACGGCCCGATCACAGGCCCCATCAGCGCAGGCACGGTCAGCCAAGCCAACGCGCCCACCAGCCCTTCGCGGGGCACGCCGCGCAGCACGATCAACCGCCCGACTGGCGTCATCATCGACCCGCCAATGCCCTGCAAAGCCCGCGCCGCCACCAGCTCCCACAGATTGTTTGACAGTCCGCAAGCAACCGATCCCAGTGCAAACACCACAATCGCCCAACGAAACACCCGCCGCGCTCCGAGCCGATCCGCCGCCCAACCTGATGCGGGAATAAAGATCGCCAGCGCCAACAGATAGGTGGTCAGCACCAGCTTGAGGTGGATCGGGTCCGACCCCAAATCGCGCGCAATCTGTGGCAGGGACGTCGACAAGACCGCCGAGTCGATATTCTCCATCAGCAAGGCGGTGGCGATAATAAGCGGAAGGATACGAGGGTTCTGCGTCATGCGCTGACTAAGTCCCCGCCGCGCGGAATTGGCAAGATAGAACCTGCGATTTAAGGCCACACGACGTCGTGAAGCACGCAGCGCGGGTAAATGCGGGCCATCAGCACCGCTTTGCGCGAACCAAAGCCGCAGGGTGCTTGACACAGGCCGACCCAAGGCCCAATGACCCTCGAACCACAAAAATAGGAGCTTCCCATGTCTGATGATCGCCTCATCGTGGCCCTTGACGTGCCCAATATCCTGCAAGGCCTAGAACTGGCGGGGCGGATTGGGAAATCCGTGTCCTTTTATAAAATCGGGCTGGGGATGCTGACCGGAGGCGGGCTTGCCCTGGCCAATGAGCTTAAGCAAGAGCACGGCAAGAAGATCTTCCTTGATATGAAGCTGTTCGATATCGGTGCGACGGTCGAAGCTGCGGTGCGAGGGCTTGCGCAATACGACCTTGATCTGCTGACCGTCCACGGCGACCCGCAGGTGGTCCGTGCCGCCGCCGAGGGCAAGGCTGGCACCAATCTGAAGATCATGGCGGTGACGGTGTTGACCTCGCTTGATCGCGCTGATCTGGATGCCAACTTGATCAAAGCGGGCGACCTGCGCGAGATCACCTTGGAACGTGCCGCCCGCGCGCTCGAGGCCGGAGCCGATGGCGTCATCGCCAGCCCGCAAGAAGCCGCTGCGATCCGCGCTCTGCCGCAAGCCGTGGGCAAGCTGATCGTGACGCCAGGCGTGCGTCCAGAAGGTGCGGCGCTTGGCGATCAAAAGCGGGTGGCGACGCCAGCGCAGGCGATTGCGGATGGTGTCGATCACATCGTGGTGGGCCGTCCGATCTGGCAGGCGACGGACCCAGCCGCCGCCGCTCAGGCGATCATCGCGGAAATGGCTGCTGCCAAGCGCTAGTGGGTGAACTCGGCTGCCGAGCCCCACAGCTGTTTGATCCGCGCATCGCGGCCGCAGGCGTCGCGATAGAACTTATACGCCGAGGCCTTTGACTTGGGGCCGCGGCGGGTTAAAACGACTTCGGAGCTTTTGTAATAGTCCTGATGGTAGGCTTCGGCCTTCCAGAACTTTTTGGCGGCCAGCACAGGGGTCACAATCTTTTGCCCCAAAGCCGCGCTTGCCTTGGCGACCTCGGCTTTGGCGACGGCCTGCTGTGCGGCGTTCAGCGGAAAGATCGCGGATTTATACGCGCTGCCGCGGTCACAAAACTGCCCCCCTGCATCGACCACGTCGGTCGAGCGCAGGAACTTGGCGATGATCTCGTCATAGCTGATTTTCGCGTCATCAAAGGTGATCTGCACGGCCTCAAAATGGCCCTCGTGGTTGTCATAGGTCGGGTTGGACGACGACCCGCCCGTATAGCCTGACACCACGTCTTTGACGCCCTTCACGCCTTCAAAGTTGGATTCGACACACCAGAAACACCCGCCCGCAACCACGGCTTTTTGGGTTTTGGCTTCGGCAGCGGCGCCCGCAAAGGCAAGGCTGGCAGCAAGGGCGAGACGTAGCATGAAATTCTCCTTCAAGGTTCGGTCTAGGGTGCCTGTCCGCGCAGGTCCGAGCAACTCACCGCTCTGTGAGGTCACGCGATGGTGATACTGCCCCTTGGCCTTTGCGATTTCGCGTCTTAGCGTGCTGCAAACCGGAGGTCCCATGACAGATCACATTTCCACTCACCAAGCCGAAGACGACGCGCGCAATGAGAACATCTTAATCTATGTGAACGGCAAAATCGTGCCCAAGGCCGAAGCGACGGTTTCGGTCTATGACTCGGGCTTTATGCTGGGCGACGGGATTTGGGAGGGGATCAGGCTCTATCATGGGCATTGGAGCTTTCTGACCGAGCATATCGAGCGGTTGTTCGAGGCGGCCAAGGCCATCGACCTTGACATCGGCATGACGCCAGATCAGGTGATTTCCGCCGTAATAGAGACGCAAAAGGCCAATAACATGACCAGCGACGCCCATGCGCGGTTGATGGTGACCCGCGGCGTTAAGACACGGCCTTTCCAGCATCCGAAACTGTCGCAGCAAGGCCCGACCGTGGTAATCATCATGGAACACAGCCGCCCCAATATGCCGCGCCCGATCCGGCTTGCGACGGTGCCGCATCTGCGCGGTTTGCCGATGACCCAAGACCCCAAGCTGAACTCGCATTCCAAGCTGAACTGCATCCTTGCCTGCATTGCAGCGGAAAAGGCGGGGGCGGATGAGGGGCTGATGCTGGACGTGCATGGCTTTGTGAATACCACCAATGCCTGCAACTTTTTCATCGTGCGCAAGGGCGAGGTTTGGACCTCGACGGGCGATTACTGCATGAATGGCATCACGCGACAAAAGGTGATTGACCTCTGCCGCGCCAATGACATTCCGGTTTACGAGCGTAATTTCAGCCTTGTAGAGACGTATTCTGCCGATGAAGCCTTTCTGACGGGGACGTTCGGGGCGCAGACTCCGGTCGGGATGATCGACGGGCGGGTGATTGGCACGGGGAAAATGGGGCCGATGACCGAACGGCTGCGCGATCTCTACAAAGAGCTGGTGGGCGCATGAGGATTGCAATGTGGTCGGGACCGCGGAACCTGTCGACTGCGATGATGTATGCCTTTGCCGCGAGGGGCGATTGCGCCGTGGTCGATGAGCCATTCTACGGGGCCTATCTGGCCGCGACGGGCGTCGATCACCCGATGCGCGAGGCGGTGATCGCGTCGCAAAACCGTGATGCCGAAGCCGTTGCAGCGCAATGTATCGGGCCTATTCCGCAGGAACAGAGCCTGTTTTATCAAAAGCACATGACGCTGCACATGATCCCGCAATTCCCGCGCGGCTTTATGCGCCAGTTGACCAACGTCTTTCTTATCCGTCATCCGGCACGGGTCGTCGCCAGCTATGCCAAAAAGCGCGAAGGGCCCAGCTTGGCCGATATCGGCTTTCAGCAGCAGGCCGAGCTGTTCGACGAGGTGGCGGCTTGGCTGGGGCGCCCGCCGCTTGTGCTCGACTCTGCCGATGTGAGAGACGATCCGCGGGGGGCGCTGACGCGGCTTTGCGCCGGTTTGGGGATCGAGTTTACCGAGGCAATGCTGCACTGGCCCGCCGGCCCCAAGAATTTCGACGGGGTCTGGGCGCCGCATTGGTATAACGCCGTCCACCGCTCGCAGGGGTTCGAGGAACCCGAGGCCGAGCTGCCGCAGCTGTCCGCCGCGTATAACGCCCTCGTCGCGCAGGCGATGCCCTATTACGAGCGGCTTGCGGCCTATAAGCTGTAACAACGCACGAAAAAACCCGCGCCGGATGAGGGCGCGGGTTTTGGAATTTCAGCAGTGATTAGCCTTTGGCGACACGTGCGTTACGGGTCGCGATCAGCTTGAGCCGCAGCGCGTTCAAACGGATGAAGCCAGCCGCGTCCTTTTGATCGTAAGCGCCTGCATCTTCTTCAAAGGTCACGTGCTTTTCGGAATAGAGGCTGTGCTCGGACCAGCGGCCGACACAGGTCGCCGAACCTTTATAAAGCTTGATGCGGACGGTGCCGGTAACATGCTCTTGGCTCTTGTCGATCAAGGCTTGCAGCATTTCCCGCTCTGGCGAGAACCAGAAGCCGTTGTAGATCAGCTCTGCATAGCGCGGCATGATGCTGTCTTTGAGGTGGCCTGCGCCCGCGTCGAGGGTGATTTGCTCGATGCCGCGGTGCGCCTCAAGCAGAACGGTGCCGCCGGGGGTCTCGTAGATGCCGCGCGACTTCATGCCGACAAAGCGGTTTTCGACGAAATCAAGACGGCCAATGCCATGCGCGCCGCCCAGTTCGTTCAGGCGGGTCAGGATGGTCGCAGGCGACATCGCCTCGCCGTTGATCGCGACGGCATCGCCACGTTCGAACGAGACTTCGATGAACTCTGGGGTGTTCGGTGCTTCTTCTGGCGAAACGGTGCGCTGATAGACGTATTCAGGCGCCATATCGGCTGGGTTTTCCAGCGCTTTGCCTTCGGACGAGGTGTGCAGCAGGTTCGCATCAACCGAGAACGGTGCTTCGCCGCGCTTGTCTTTGGCGATTGGAATTTGGTTCGCTTCGGCAAACTCGATCAGCTTGGTGCGCGAGGTCAGATCCCACTCACGCCAAGGCGCGATCACCTTGATGGTCGGGTCAAGCGCATAGGCTGACAGCTCGAACCGCACTTGGTCGTTGCCTTTGCCAGTCGCGCCGTGCGCCACAGCATCCGCACCCGTTTCATGCGCGATCCGCACAAGGTGCTGCGAGATCAGCGGGCGGGCGATCGAGGTGCCAAGCAGATACAGACCTTCGTAAAGCGCATTGGCGCGGAACATCGGGAACACGAAATCGCGCACGAACTCTTCGCGCACGTCAACGATGTGGATGTTCTCTTTTTTGATGCCAAGCAGCTCGGCCTTCGCGCGCGCTGGCTCAAGCTCTTCGCCCTGACCAAGATCGGCGGTAAAGGTCACGACTTCGCAGCCGTATTCCGTTTGCAGCCATTTCAGGATGATCGAGGTATCAAGCCCGCCGGAATAGGCGAGGACGACTTTCTTCGGTGCGGACATGTTATACTCCATCACGGGTTTGTCCTGCGAATACTGGCATTTGACGTTAAGAGCAAGGCGGGTTGCGCGACTATTGCCGCTGTTGCAGGCGCTCTAGCGCCCATTTGGCGGCATCTGCGACGGTGGGGTCGGCATCGCTGGCCAATGGGGCGGCATGTGCGGCCAAAGCGGGCTGGCCCGAGTTGCCAATCGCGTAAAGCACGTTGCGCACAAAGCGGTCGCGGCCGATGCGTTTGATCGGGCTGCCAGCAAAGCGGGCGCGAAAGGCGGTGTCATCAAGCGCCACAAGCTCTGCCAGTTCGGGCGCACCGACGCGGGGTTGATAGCCGATGTCCTTGGCGGCTTGGGCGAATTTGTTCCACGGGCAGGCGGCAAGGCAATCGTCACAGCCATAGATGCGGTTGCCCATCTTGGCGCGCAGCTCGGGGGCGATCTCGCCCTTATGCTCGATGGTCAGATAGGAAATGCAGCGCCGCGCATCCAACTGATAGGGCGCAGGAAAGGCTTGGGTCGGGCAGATGTCGAGGCAGGCAGTGCAGGACCCGCAATGGCTGACCTCTGCCGTGTCTTTGGGCAGATCGGCGGTGGTGAAAATCGCGCCCAAAAAGAACCAGTTGCCCAGATCGCGCGACAAGAGGTTGGTGTGCTTGCCCTGCCAGCCAAGACCCGCCGCTTGGGCAAGCGGTTTTTCCATCACGGGGGCGGTGTCGACAAAGACCTTGATCTCGGCCTGTGCCACGCCTGCGAACCAACCGCCAAGCCGTTTTAGCCGCCGTTTGACCAGATCGTGATAATCTTTGCCTTGGGCATAGACCGAAATCGCAGCGCGGTCGGTTTGTGCCAGCACCGCCAACGGATCATAGGTCGGCGTATAGGGCTCGGCCAGCATGATCACCGAGCGCGCCTCGGGCCAAAGGGCGGCTGCGTTGCCGCGCCAATGCTCGCGCTCGGCCATCCAGCCCATTTGACCGTGATGCTCGGCTTCAAGAAACGCGCGCAGTCGCGTGGCGGTCTCGGGCACAGCATCAGGCGTGCAAATGCCGACCTTGGCAAAGCCTTCGTCCAAGGCGCGCGCGGTCAGGCGATCCTTTAGGGTTTGCACGGGCGATCTCTTTGCTTGGGGGTGGGTTTAGAAATCCAAGTCGGCGTAATGCGCAGGCGGTGGAAAGCCTGGAATCTGGTCGGCCAAAAGGGTGCGGAACGACGGGCGGGATTTGATCTTGGCATACCAATCCTTGACGGTCGCCGAGCGGTTCCAGTCCACATCCGAGATATAATCAAGGCAAGACATATGCGCCGCCGCCGTCAGATCGGCCAAAGTCATCACATCGCCCGCAAGCCAGCGCCGCTGATCCAAAAGCCACGCCATATAGTCGAGGTGATACTTAATGCTCGACGCGCCTGCCTTGAGGTTTTTGCTGTCAGGATAGCCCTGACCCATGATCTTTTTGTTCACCCGCTCGAACAGCAGCTTGGAGGTGACTTCGGCGTTGAACTTATCGTCAAACCAAGCGCAAAGACGGCGGACCTCATAGCGCATATCCAGATCGCGCGGCATCAGCGCAGGGCTGGGCACGGTTTCCTCAAGATATTCGCAGATCGCTTGGCTTTCGGACAAAACCTTGTTGTCGATGCGCAGCACAGGCACTTTGCCCGCGGGATTGCGCCGCAAGAAGTCGGGGCTCGGTTCCCAATACCGCTCTTCGATAAGCTCCACCTCTAGGCGCTTTTCGGCCAAGGTAAGCCGAACTTTGCGGCTGAACGGAGAGAGCGGAAAGTGGTACAGGCGGATCATGAACTACGGTCTTTGTATGCAGGGTTTCACCTTCAATGCCGCGAAGCCTGCCAGAATTCAACCTCTATCGCCGTTAAGGGCCTTGGGGCGGCGGGTCTAGTCGCGGTTCTCGAAGCAATCGGCGCGACCATCGGCCAAAATCGTTGCCGCCCCCGACATGATCGCGCCTGTGCGCTTGCGGATAAAGGCAGTCGGCTTGGAGGCAGAGCGGTCCTTGGGGTCGGGCAGAATGGCGGCAAGGCGGCCAGATTGCAACGGGCTGAGGTCCGCAGCATCGACGCCGAAATAGTGCTGCGCTGCGGCCTGCACACCGAACACGCCTTCGTCAAACTCGGCGACGTTCAGGTAAACCTCGACGATGCGCTGCTTGGACCAGACCAGCTCGATCACGGGGGTGATCAGCGCCTCAAGCGCTTTGCGGACATAGCTGCGGTCTTGCCAGAGAAAGACGTTCTTGGCGACCTGCTGCGTGATGGTTGACCCACCGCGCACACCGCCTCCGTCCACAGCCGCACGGATGGCGGTCAGGTCAAAGCCCCAGTGCTGGCAGAAATTGGCATCCTCGGCCGCGACGACCGAGCGGGCCATCACCGGCGCGATCTGATCAAAGCTGACCCAGTCCTTGGTGATGCCACCCAGCCGCCAGCTTTCGCCCAGCTGATAAAAGTTGATCGGCGGCGGCACAAAGCTGAACAGCAAGATCAGCACGCCATAAACCACAGCCAAACCAAGCGCCGCCCGCCGCAGCCCACGCCACAGCATCCGGCGCAGCGACAGGCGCGCGCGCGGTTCGGATTTGGTTTTCGCTTTGGATTTGGGTCTAGCAGCCATCGGCTATCTTAGGCCTCATGCGGCTTGCGGGGTCAAGAGCACCCAAGGGAAAACGAAAGGCCCCCACGAGGGGGGCCGTTTCTTTATTCAGCGGGAACTTTTGCAGCCTCGTCCGAGAGCGGTTGCGCCAAATGCGGCAGCATCTCTTTCGGGCAGATCTGCAGGAAGTTCGCACGCTCGGCAGGCCAGTTGGCCAAAATCCGCTCGGCCAGTTTGGAGTCCGTCTCGGCATGGTGGCGCTCGATCAGGCCGCGCAGTTGCGCTTCCCAATGCGGATGGCCGATGCCACAGGTGATCACGGTTTCTTCGTTGATGAAGTCCTCGGCCACGCCCGACGGGTCATAGACATAGGCCATGCCCCCCGTCATGCCCGCGCCAAAGTTGGCACCGATCCGCCCCAGAACCACAGCCACGCCGCCCGTCATATACTCGCAGCCGTTCGAGCCGCAGCCCTCGACCACGACCGACGCGCCAGAGTTGCGCACGCCAAAGCGCTCACCCGCCCGACCGCGTGCAAACAGATAGCCCGCCGTCGCACCATAAAGCACGGTATTGCCGATGATGGTGTTGTCCTCGGCCGTCAGCGGCGAGGCCATCTGCGGACGCACGACGATTGTGCCCCCCGACAGACCCTTGCCAACATAGTCGTTGGCATCGCCCATGACCTCAAGTTTCAGCCCCTGTACCGCAAACGCACCCAGCGACTGGCCACAAGAGCCCGACAGCTTGACCGTCAAGTGATCGGCCTGAAGGTTGTTCTTCATGCCAAAACGCTTGACGATATGCGACGACGCCCGTGTGCCGATGGTCCGCAGCGTGTTGCGCACCGCATAGGACAGTTGCATCTTTTCGCCGTCTTCAAAGAAGCGCGCGCCGTCTTTGACGATCTCGGCGTCCAGCGTGTCCGGCACATGGTTGCGCGGTTTGGTGCGGTCATAGGTGATCTTGGACGCGCCATCGACAGTGATCAGCAGCGGGTTCAGGTCAAGGTCATCCAGATGCGCAGAGCCACGCGATACTTGCGACAAAAGGTCAGCCCGGCCGATGATTTCATCAATCGAGCGTGCACCGATCTGCGCCAGAATCTCGCGCACTTCTTGCGCATAGAAGGTGATGAGGTTGACCACCTTATCCGCAGAACCGGTGAACTTGCCGCGCAGCGCCTCGTCCTGTGTGCAAACGCCAACAGGGCAGGTGTTGCTTTGGCACTGACGCACCATGATGCAGCCCATCGCGATCAATGCGGCGGTGCCGATGCCGTATTCCTCGGCCCCCATCATCGCAGCCATGACAATGTCACGCCCTGTGCGCAGGCCACCATCGGTGCGCAGCGTCACGCGTTCGCGCAGGTTGTTCATCGCCAACACTTGATGCGCTTCGGTCAGACCCATTTCCCACGGCAGACCCGCATATTTGATCGAGGTGCCAGGGCTTGCGCCCGTGCCGCCGTTATGGCCCGAGATCAAGATCACATCGGCTTTGGCCTTGGCCACGCCGGCAGCAATCGTGCCAACACCTGACGACGACACCAGCTTGACCGTCACCTTGGCGCGCGGGTTGATCTGCTTGAGATCGTAGATCAGCTGCGCAAGGTCTTCGATCGAATAGATGTCGTGGTGCGGTGGTGGCGAGATCAGCGTCACACCTTTGGTCGAGTGACGCAGACGCGCGATCAGCTCGGTGACTTTCATCCCCGGAAGCTGGCCACCTTCGCCGGGCTTGGCGCCTTGGGCGACTTTGATCTCAAGCTCTTCACAAGCGTTAAGATATTCCGCCGTAACACCAAAGCGACCCGAGGCCACTTGCTTGATCTTGGCCGATGGGTTGTCGCCATTGGCTTCGGGCAAGAAGTGTGCCGGATCTTCGCCGCCCTCACCGCTGTCGGATTTCGCACCGATGCGGTTCATCGCGACGTTCAGGGTCTTGTGGGCCTCTGGCGACAGAGCGCCAAGCGACATGCCTGGGGTGACAAAGCGCTTGCGGATCGAGGTGATGCTTTCGACTTCCTCAATCGGCACGGGCTTGCCCAATGGCTTGATGTCCAACAGATCGCGGATGTGGATCGGCGGGTTCGCCCGCAGCGCCGCCGAATACTGCTTCCAGATGTCAAAGGACGCGCGGTCACAGGCCGATTGCAGCATGTGCATGGTCTGCGCTTCCCAAGCGTGCTTTTCACCCGAGCGCCGCGCCTTGTAAAAGCCGCCAATTGGCAGCACATCAGCGCCCCCCAGCCAGCCTTTGGCGTGAACCTCTTCGACCTTGAGCTGCAAGCCTTGCAGACCAATGCCTGAAATACGGCTCTGCATGCCGGGGAAATACTCGGCAACCATCGCGCGGCTTAGGCCCACGGCTTCAAAGTTGAGACCGCCACGATAGCTTGAGATCACCGAGATGCCCATTTTGGACATGATCTTGAGCAAGCCCGCATCGACCGCGTTGCCATAGCGGCGCATCGCGTCCAGCAAGCTGCCTTCGATCAGGCCGCGACGGATGCGGTCCGCAATCGAATCCTGCGCCAGATAGGCGTTCACCGTCGTCGCCCCCGAGCCAATCAGCACGGCAAAGTAATGCGGGTCTACACATTCCGCCGACCGCACGTTGATCGAGCAAAAGGTGCGCAGGCCCTTGCGGGTCAGCCACGAATGCACGGCAGAGGTCGCCAAGATCATCGGCATCGCGACTTTCTCGGCGGATTGGTGTTGGTCGGTCATCACCAACTGGCCCGCACCCGAGCGCACGGCGTCTTCGGCTTCGGCGCGAATTCGCTCCAAGCCTTGGCGCAGGGCGTCTGGCCCCGAATCCACTGGGAAGGTGCAGTCGATAAAGGCCACTTGCTCGCCAAAGCGTTTGACCAAGACGTCAAACTCCGAGTTGGCAAGGAAGGGGCTTTCCAGCACCAAGATCTCATTCTGGGCGTTGTTCTCGTCCAGCACGTTGCGCAGGTTGCCAAAGCGGGTCTTGAGCGACATCACCCGACCTTCGCGCAAGCTGTCGATCGGTGGGTTGGTGACTTGGCTAAAGTTCTGGCGGAAGAAATGCGACAGCGGACGATAGACCGACGACAGCACCGCAGATGGCGTATCGTCGCCCATCGAGGCGATCATCTCTTTGCCGTCCTCGGCCATTGGCGCCAGCACTTGCTCCAACTCTTCGACGGTAAAGCCCGCAGCGATCTGACGTTTGCGCAGGTCGGCACCTTCGAACAGCGCCTCTTCTGGCACGTCATGCAGCAGCGCGCCCAGATCGACGATCTTTTCGATCCATTCGCCATAAGGCTGTGCTGCGGCCAGTTTGTCCTTCAGCTCGACGTCGCGATAGAGTTTGCCCTCTGCCATATCGACAGCGATCATCTGACCTGGCCCAAGCGCGCCTTTTTCGCGGATGGTGGATTCGTCGACGGGAACCATGCCTGCCTCGGAACCCGCAATCAGCATCCCATCGCCGGTGACGACATAGCGGATGGGCCGCAAGCCGTTGCGATCAAGCCCGCCGCATACCCAACGACCATCGGTCATCGCAAGAGCCGCCGGTCCATCCCAAGGCTCGATCACCGAGTTGCAATAGGAATACATATCCGCCCAAGCGGGCTTCATATCGGTTGTGGCTTTGGACCAAGCCTCTGGCACCAGCATGGTCTTGGCCAGCGGCGCATTACGGCCCGAGCGCACCAGCACTTCGAACACCGCATCAAGCGCGCCCGAGTCAGAGGTGCCTGCGGGGATGATCGGCTTGATATCCTCGGCAGCGTCGCCAAAGTTGTTGGACGCCATGCGGATTTCGTGGCTCTTCATCCAGTTGACGTTGCCCTTGAGCGTGTTGATCTCGCCGTTATGGGCCAACATGCGGAAGGGCTGCGCCAGCCACCACTGCGGGAAGGTGTTGGTCGAATAGCGCTGGTGATAGATCGCAAAGGCGGACTCAAAGCGCAGGTCCATCAGGTCAGGATAGAACACGGCGACCTGCTCGGCCAGCATCATACCCTTGTAGATGATCGAGCGGCAGGACAGGCTGCACAGATACATGCCCTGAATTTGGCTCGCCAAAGCGGCTTTTTCGATGCGGCGACGGATGATGTAAAGCTCGCGCTCGAACTGCTCTTCGTCGATGTCTTTTTCGCAGCGGATCAGGATCTGCTCGATCTCTGGACGGGTCGCATTGGCTTTGTCGCCCAGAACCGAGATGTCCACGGGCACGTGGCGCCAGCCATAGATATAGTGGCCCATGCGCAGAACTTCGGTTTCCACGATGGTCCGGCAGCGTTCTTGAGCGCCGAAATCGGTGCGCGGCAGAAACACCTGACCCACCGCGATCAGCTTTTTGACGTCAGGCTCGTGACCAGTGCGGCGGACTTGGTCGTAAAAGAATGGCACGGGGATTTGCAGGTGGATGCCTGCGCCGTCACCGGTTTTGCCATCCGCATCCACAGCGCCGCGGTGCCAAATCGCCTTGAGAGCGTTGATGCCGTTTTCCACGACCTTGCGCGAGGGCTTGCCCGAAACCGCGACCACAAGCCCTACGCCGCAAGACGAATGCTCGTCCTCGGTTTTGTAGAGCCCGTTGGCGTCCATCCATGCGCGTTTTGCTTCTTCGGCGCGGACCCAGTCTTCGTTATAGATGGTCATGGCTTGCAATCTCCGGTCTCAGGGGCAGTGAAGACATCACTGCGTCGCATTCAAAAAGGGGTTGGGTCGAGGCGAAACCTGCGTCGCCGGGGGTAAAGAACTGCATCGGGCTGCCATCCATTGGCAGCCATTCGGTGCCGTCCCACCACTCGGAGGGGCCGGAAAAGAAGTTGCGCCAATCGGGGCTGACATATTCATGCCCGCGAGACTTGCGCAGCTCGTTGCCTGCATCATCGGTTTCGACGTATTCGTATTGGGTGACCTCAAGCTTGACGCCGTCGATGGTCACGATCTCGCCTGTCAGCTTATCAAAACCGGTGACATTCGTATGCTCGCCTGTGTCTTTGGTGAGGCCAAACTGAAAGTCATCGCGGCCCGTCGACAACAGGCTGCTAAAGTTCGCTGGATCCTTAGGGCTCGGGTCAAGGGTCTGTTTCACCTTGGGGTTCAGATCATAGCTTTCGACCCATTGAGTCTCGCGGTCGATCTTGGACAGGTAAAACGCGCCCTCTTGATCGTAATCCGCGCGCCACTGATCGCCAGCGTTGTCGCCTTCGCAGGTGTAGTAATTTGCCACATAGCAGCCGCGCGACTGCACGGTCAGCGTCGCGGTGCAGCCCTCGGGCGGCGTAAAGCTTCCGGCAAGAACCGGCGTGCTTAGGCAGATCAGCGAGAAAGTAAGAAGCGACTTCATATCTTCACCCGTTTTCTATGCCAGTCGATTGACTGATCAAAGGTTGACCGAATGGCGAGCGCTGGGCCCGCCATTGCATGGACCTATTCTGCGGCAACAACGGCGGGGTGCGCCAGATATTGCAGGATGGAATCGGCGGCTTCGCGACCATCGCGGATCGCCCAAACCACAAGGCTGGCACCGCGCACGATGTCACCCGCAGCATAAACGCCATCAAGATTGGTCGCGTGGCTGCGGAAGTCGGCCTTGATCGTGCCCCAACGGGTCACAGCAAGGTCAGGCACGCCCCAAAGGGTCGGCACATCCTCGGGCTCGAACCCAAGGGCTTGCACCACCAGATCGGCGGGCTCGACATAATCAGCGCCCTCGATCAGCTCGGGGGACTGGCGACCCGAAGCATCCGGCGCGCCAAGACGCATCTTTTGCACCATCACGCCCTCGACCGCGTCACCGCCGGTAAAGCCTTTGGGCGCAGAGAGCCAAACGAACTCCACGCCCTCTTCTTCGGCGTTTTGGGTCTCGCGCTGCGAACCGGGCATGTTGGCCTTGTCGCGACGATAGAGACATTTGACCGAAGTCGCGCCCTGACGAATGGCCGTGCGGACACAGTCCATCGCGGTGTCGCCGCCGCCGATAACCACAACCCGCTTGCCTTCTGCGTTCAGCTCGCCCGAGTTCGAACTCGGCTACGTCATCGCCAAAGCTTTTGCGGTTGCTGGCGGTCAGATAATCCAGCGCGCGCACGACGCCCTTGGCCCCAACGCCCGGAGCTTCGATGTCGCGGGCCTTATAGACGCCCGTAGCGATCAAAATTGCGTCGTGCTGGCCGCGAATGGCGTCAAACGACAGGTCTTCACCGACTTTGCAGTTCAAAACAAAAGTCACGCCTGCGATCTCAAGCTGTTCAATCCGCTGCATGACAACGGGCTTTTCCAGCTTGAAGCCAGGAATGCCATAGGTCAGCAGGCCGCCTGCGCGGTCATAGCGGTCATAGACCGTCACTTGCACGCCGGCACGGCGCAGCACGTCCGCTGCGGCCAGACCCCCGGGACCTGCACCGATGATGCCGACAGATTCCGTGCGCTGGACGCGAGCGGTGATTGGTTTGACCCAACCCATTTCCCAAGCTTTGTCAGTCAGGTATTTCTCGACCGAGCCGATGGTCACGGTGCCATGGCCCGATTGCTCGATCACGCAGTTGCCTTCGCAGAGGCGGTCCTGCGGGCAAATACGGCCGCAGATCTCTGGGAAAGTGTTGGTGGCCTGCGACATCTCGTAGGCTTCTTCAAGCCGACCTTCTGCGGTCAGGCGAAGCCAGTCGGGAATGTTGTTGTGCAACGGGCAGTGCGATTGGCAATAGGGCACGCCGCACTGGCTGCAGCGGCTGGCTTGCTCGGCTGCTTTTTCTGCTGCGAATTCGCGATAAATCTCATCGAAATCCTGAGCGCGCAGGTCTGCTGCACGCTTTTGCGGCATCTCTCTGGTCAAGCTGACAAATTTAAGCATTTTCTGGCCGGCCATCATGCGCCCCTTAGTGGAATTTCACCGTCGCGCGTTGATACTTTGCCTCAGATCAATATAAAAGTCAGCATGACTGACCTATTTGGCGATTTTTTGAGCTTGCAGCAAAGAATGTGGCTGCGCATGGCTCAATAAAGGTCAGCTTGATTTACCTATCTGCCTGCAGGCGACGGAAATCCACCATGATTCGTCGTTCTCAGATGACCATTCCAGCCGAGACCATCGCCAAAAGAGCGCCGCCGAATACGATGCGATAAACTGCAAAAGCGGTAAAGCGGTGCGAGCGGATATAGGTCAGCAGCCACTTTACCGCGACAAAGGCCGTCACAGTCGAGGCGGCAAAGGCGATGCCGACGGAAATCCAATCGGTCGTGCCCGTGCCGTGCCGCAGCTCGCTCAGCAGCTCATAGCCGCTGGCCGCATACATCGTTGGAATGCCGACCAGAAAGGCGAACTCGGTCGCCGCAGCGCGATTAGAGGTGCCAAGCAACATCGCCACAAAAATCGTCGCCCCCGAACGCGAGGTGCCAGGAAAGATGCCTGCGATGACCTGAGCAATGCCGACAGCGATTGCCACGCGCAGGGTAATGGCGATGCGGTCGTCTTGCTTGGCGGCGAAATGCTCTGCCACCAGCATCCAGACGCCGCCGATCACCAAGGCCCAAGCAATCGGCTGCACGGTCGAAGGCAGCTCGAACCCCGCTTTTTTAACGATGAGGCCGAGAACTGCGGTGATCAGAAAGGCGATGGACAGTTTAATAAGATAGTCGCGCTGTTCGGCTTGGCGCCAGTTCAGCAGCAAATCCATGATCCGACGCCAATAGATCAGCGTCACCGCAAGAATCGCCCCCGCTTGGATGACGATGTTGTACATGTCCGACCGCTCGCCCAGCCAATGCTCGGCAAGCAGCAGGTGACCTGTGCTTGAAATCGGAAGAAATTCGGTGATGCCTTCGATGACCCCGAGGAGGACGTCGTTCAGATAGGTCATGTCATGCGTCCTCGAAAGAGAATCAGGCTTTCTTCAGGTTTTTGGCCGAATCCTTGATCGCGGCGTATTGGCCCGACGGACGGTAGCACCACAGATATTCTGGAATGACCGAAGCGTAGTCCACCGCAGTGATCCCCAGATCCGCCAGAGTTTTGGCATCAGCCGAAACCACCGAGTCCGACCTCAGGCTGGTCACTTGATCACGGGTCACGATCTTGTTCGGGAACAGACCGCCAGTGCAGAACGAAGCAAAATCAAGCACGCTTGCAATCGCATTGCCCGCAAAGAACGGCATGTTCAGGAGCAGGCGGCGGCGCTGAATGACGACCAGCATCTTGCCGATGATATCGCGCAGGCTTTCGACGTCTGGACCGCCAAGCTCGTAGACGCCTTGCGCCTCGCCCATGATGCCTTTGACAGCCGCAGCCGCCACATCATCAACGTAAACAGGCTGAAACTTGGTGCCCGCGCCGACCAAAGGCAGGATTGGACCCATCTTTGCCATGCCGCCGAACCGGTTAAAGAACCCGTCTTCATTGCCGAAAATCACCGAAGGCCGCAAAATCATCGCGGTTGGAAAGGCGTCAAGCACGGCTTTCTCGCCTTCGCCCTTGGATTGAGCGTAAAGGCTAGCGCCGTTCACATCGGCACCAATCGCCGAGAGATGCACAAGCGTTGCGACGCCCTGCTCGGCGGCGATGCGCGCGATGCGGCCCGCGCCTTCGGTCTGCACGGCGTCAAAGTTGTTCTTGCCACCACGGTCAAAGGTGCCGACGCAGTTCACCACAGCGTCCGAGCCCGCCATCACCGACAGGACCGACGCGTCGTTGCGGATGTTGCAGAGCACGGGCTCTACCTGTCCAACTGCGCCATAGGATTTGACGAAGAGGGCCTCATTCGGACGACGGCAGGCAACGCGCACGCGCCAGCCTGCTTTGGCCATGCGGCGCGCAATATAGCGACCGACAAAACCCGAACCGCCGTAGATCGTGACAAGCTTGCTCATGGGAAACCCTCTTTGACAGGCTAAAAAAGACATTGCCTGAATAATCGGACTAGGCCAAGGCGGCAAGCGCAATCGGAGCCATCCTATTGCGGTGAATTTTCACAGATTTCGCCGATGCCCCGTTGACTCCGCCATACGGCTTGGCTACATCGCCCCCACGACACCTGCCCTGGTGGCGGAATTGGTAGACGCGCTGGTTTCAGGTACCAGTGTTGCAAGACGTGGAGGTTCGAGTCCTCTCCTGGGCACCAAGTCGTCTGAAAGCCTCGCTCCTCACGGTGCGAGGCTTTTTCTTTGGGCACTGCACGCGGTTTTGACGGCGGTTTTACGGCATATTGGGCTTGTGAAGTTGACCGTGGGGCTGCGCGGGTCTACTTCCGTGGCATCCTTAGATGAACGGAACGATCACGTGGCGATCCACCTTTACCAAAATGACTTGCCCGAAGGCCTGAAGCTTGGCTCGGTTGTGGCGATTGACACCGAGACCATGGGCCTGAACCCGATGCGGGACCGCCTGTGTTTGGTGCAGCTTTCGTCGGGGGACGGCAATGCGCATTTGGTGCAGATCGCCAAGGGGCAGACTTCGGCGCCTAACCTTGAGCGGCTGTTGACCGATCCCGAAGTGATCAAACTGTTTCATTATGGCCGCTTTGACATTGCCGCGATGCAAAAGGCGTTTGGCGTGACGACCTCTCCGGTTTGGTGCACCAAGATCGCCGGCAAACTGGTGCGCACCTTTACCGACCGTCACGGGCTGAAGAACCTGCTGAGCGAGTTGGTCGGCGTCGATGTGTCCAAGCAGCAGCAAACTTCGGACTGGGGTGCCAAGGTTCTGACCGAGGCGCAGAAAGAGTATGCGGCTTCGGATGTGCTTTACCTGCACCGTCTGAAAAAGGCGCTTGAGGCGATTTTGATCCGCGAAGACCGGCTTGATCTGGCGCAGCGATGCTTTGACTTCCTGCCGACGCGGGCAGAGCTTGACCTCTTGGGCTGGGATGAGCCGCATGACCTGTTCCACCACTGAACAAGCCTTCATAGCAGCGGGGCGGCGGGTGATTGCCCGCGAGGCAGAGGCGTTGACGCTTTTGGCGTCGGGACTTGATGCCAGCTTTGCCGCGGCGGTGACGCTGATCATGGCGGCGAAGGGGCGGATTATCGTCTCGGGCATGGGCAAGTCTGGGCATATCGCGCGCAAGATCGCGGCGACCTTTGCCAGCACCGGCACGCCCGCGCATTTCGTGCATCCCGCCGAGGCCAGCCACGGCGATCTGGGCATGTTAACCCAAGGCGATGTGGCTTTGGTTCTGTCCAATTCGGGCGAGACGGTCGAACTGGCCGATATTGTCGCGCATACACGGCGCTTTGGTATTCCATTGATCGCGGTGGCAAGTCGTGCCGATAGCACCTTGGTACGACAAGCAGATGTGGCGATTATTCTGCCGCAAGCACCCGAGGCCTGCGAAAACGGCATTGTGCCGACGACATCGACGACGATGACGCTGGCGCTTGGGGATGCCTTGGCGGTGGCGCTGATGGAGCATCGCGCTTTTACGCCAGAGCATTTCCGCGTGTTCCACCCTGGGGGCAAGCTGGGAGCCAAGCTGTTGAAAGTGCGGGATTTGATGCACACCGACTTGCCGCTGGTTGCTGCCGATTGCCCGATGACCGAGGCGCTGTTGGTGATCAGCCAAAAAGGGTTTGGCGTGGTGGGGGTGACCGAGGCGGGCAAGCTGGTCGGTATCATCACCGATGGTGACTTGCGCAGGCATATGAGCGGCCTGCTGGACTTGCAGGCAGGGGCTGTGATGACCCGCGACCCGCGCAGCGTCGCACCCGATGCCTTGGCCGAGACTGCTGTGGCCATCATGAATGACAAAAAGATCACCTGCCTGTTCGTGGCAGAGCCAAGCGATCACGCCACGGCGATTGGCATTGTGCATATTCACGATTGCTTGCGGGCGGGGGTGGTATGATGGCGGGCGGAGCAGGCTTTAACACCCGTTCGTGGCTGGTCTCGATCTTGAAGCTGGTGCTGCCATTGGTGGCGCTTGGCTTGCTGTCGACGCTGTTTTTGTTCTCGCAAAAAATCAACCCAGAAGACGCTATCCCCTATGCCACCGTCGATGTCGCGGACAGGCTTCGTGACCCCAAGATGACGGATGCAGGCTATGTCGGCATGACCGCAGACGGATCAGAGATCAAAGTCGACGCGCTAGAGGCTCGGCCCGGCGTCGATGGCGGCGAGATGACGACGGTGTTTGGCACGCTGACCTCGCCCTCTGGCAGCGCGACCGATCTGACCTCGGCCACGGCGACGCTAAAGAGCGCGCTGCAGATGTTAAAGCTGGCGGGGGGCGCAGAGCTTCGCTCGGCGGGGGGGTATACGGTCAACACACCGGGTTTCGACGTGGCCACCGACCGCACCCATGTCGAAAGCACCGGAGCCGTTGATGTGAATGGCCCAATCGGTCATCTTGAAGCAGATAAAATGGTTCTTTCGCAGTCAGAAGTAGGCGGGCCCTATCTTCTCGTTTTCAATGGTAAGGTCCGGCTGATATACCAGCCGCAGAATTGACAGGAGTTCCTATGCTCATCAGGGCAGTTGTTCAGGCGGCGCTATGTGTCTTGGTTTTGTCGGGGGGGGCGGTTGCGCAAACCACTTCGGTCAGCTTTGGCGGCGTGAAGGGGGATCCGACGCTTCCTGTCGAGGTGAACTCGGATACGTTGGAAATCAATCAGACGGATGGCACCGCGCTGTTCTCTGGCGATGCGGTCGTGACACAGGGGACGATGCGGCTGACCTCTGCATTGGTGCTGGCCAGCTATACCGAAGCCAAAAAGACCATCGACACCATAACCGCCACGGGCGACGTGCTGTTGGTAAGTGTGACCGATGAGGTCGAGGCCGACAAAGCCGTCTATACCGTCGCTACGGGGATTGTTGTGCTGACGGGCAATGTCTTGATGACCCAAGGTGCTGCGACGATTTCAGGCTCTCGGATGGTGGTTGACCTGACCACGGGCACCGGTCAAATGGAAGGCCGCGTCACAGCGACCTTTATGCCTGGGAAAAAGTAACATGGATGGAACAAGCTTTGACGGCGGTGTGACGGGTCTGTCGATCCGCAACATCCGCAAAAGCTATAAGCGTCGCATGGTCATCCGTGATGTCTCGATCGAGCTTCAGCGCGGCGAAGTGGTCGCGCTTTTGGGGCCGAACGGCTGTGGCAAGACGACGACCTTCTATACCATCGCAGGCCTTGTGACGCCCGAAAGCGGTCAAGTGATGATCGACGGGCGGGAAGTGACCTCGCTGCCGATGTATCGGCGGGCGCGGTTGGGGATTGGCTATCTTCCGCAAGAGGTCTCGATCTTTCGCGGGCTGTCGGTCGAGGACAATATCCTCGCCGTGCTGGAGATCCGCGAACCCGACCGCCACAAGCGTCGCGAGCGGCTGGAAGAGCTGCTGAGCGAGTTCTCGATGACACATCTGCGGCGGGCTCCGGCGCTTGCGCTGTCGGGGGGCGAGCGGCGCCGCGTCGAGATTGCGCGCTGTTTGGCGGCGGACCCGAAGTATCTGCTGCTGGATGAGCCTTTTGCCGGTGTCGACCCGATCGCTGTCGGTGAGATTCGCCACCTTGTGCATGATTTGAAATCGCGCGGAATTGGTGTGCTGATCACCGACCACAACGTGCGTGAAACCTTGGACATCGTTGATCGCGCATATATTTTGCATGATGGCGTTGTGCTGAAAACTGGAACGCCCGACGAAATCGTGCAGGACGAAATGGTCCGCCGCGTCTATTTGGGCGAAAACTTTCGGATCAGCTAACTGTTTTGTAACAGCGCAGTTGACAACTGGCCTCATGCATCCCCAACTATAAAGGATGCGAGTCTATTGCGCCTTGCCCTTCCAGACTTCAGCGGCCAGTCCTTGGCCCCGCGACAGAAGGCGATTGGCCTCGTTAACTTCATGTAAACTAAAGCAAGTCAATCTTTCCGTGTACTGCGGTGGGAAAAGACCATTCGCGCTAAAGGAGGCATTATGCGCTATCAGATCAGTGGAAAACACATCGACATCGGTGAAGCCCTTCAGACCCATGTGAAGTCTGAACTCGGTGAGGTCATCGAGAAATATGCGCAACGTCCAACGGACGCGATGGTCATCTTTTCGAAGTCGGCGCATGAATATGTCTGTGAATCCGTGATCCATTTGTCCACGGGTCTTAGTGCGTCTGCCAAAGGCCATTCGACCGAAATCTATGCCGCGTTCGAATCCTGCCGCGAAAAGATGGAGAAGCAGCTGCGTCGCTATAAGCGGCGAATCCGCAACCATCACCAGAATCGGCCGGAGCCTGTTGAGTTCGGCGGCGGTGCGTCCTATATCATCGCGCCAGGCGAAGAGCCCGAGGAAGACGATGGCGCAGCGGCTGAACCGATCATCATTGCAGAGATGGAAGCAAAAATTCCGTCGATCACAGTGGGCGAAGCGGTGCTTCAGTTAGAGCTGTCGAATCAGAATTTCTTGGTGTTTCGCAACGAAGGACATGCGGGCGTGAATGTGGTTTACCGTCGTGCAGACGGGAATATCGGCTGGATCGACCCGCGGCACACGAAATAAAGAGGGCCCTTAGGGGATAAAGAGAACGCCGGATGGATCTTTCGAAACTGCTTGTTCCCACTGCTGTCAAAGTGTTTGGTCAAATGCCAAATAAGAAACGCCTCTTTCATGAATTGGGAGAGCTTGTCGCGCAGGCTTATGGTCTTAGCTCGGCATATGTCTTTGATGGCTTGCAGGAACGCGAAAGTCTGGGTCCGACCGGCGTTGGCAATGGCATTGCCTTGCCCCATGCGCGCCTTGAGGGCATCGAACAGATCTACGGCGTTTTCATCCGGCTGGAAAAGCCGCTGGATTACGAAAGCGTGGATCGGCAACCGGTTGATCTGATCTTTGGACTTTTCGCTCCAAAGGATTCGGGTGTCGACCACCTAAAGGCTTTGGCATCGGTGTCGCGCACTATGCGTGACCCCAACACCTGCGCAAAACTGCGCGCCAATACCGAGCCAAACAAGCTTCACGCGATCCTGACAGAGACCAGAACGCCGCAGATCGCAGCCTAGCGCCACGCCTTAAAGCCAAAACCGGTGTAGTCGCGGGTATAGGCGGCTTGGGCGGCTGCCTCCATGTCGGGGCCATAGATTGACTCAAGCGCATAGGGTCCGTTCAGCTTGATCGCCGGCGGTGGTGTCAGGGCAATACCCGCCTCTTCGGTCAAATAGGCCAGCCCCTGCGCAAGCCGATCCTCGCGGATCAGCATGTCTGGGCTTTGGACCTGTGAAAACCCCTGGACCAGCGCAGATTGAGAAGCAAATGCGGGCAGAATCCGCAGCTCAGTCCGACCGGCGAGCATGTATTTCGCCAGCTCAAGGAAGACCATAAAGCCGTCACGGAACTCTGCCTCGGTCTCAAATCCTTTGCCCTTGGGTGGCAGGACAAACTTGTGAACGCGCTTTAGATAGGGGCGCAGTTCGGGCATGAAGTCGCGGTTTAGCAGGTCACAATAGGCGGAATAGGCGCGCACCAAAGGATGTCTCAACACGGTAAAGCTGCGCTGGTTTGGGTTGGCAGCTTTCCATTGCCGCAGGGAATTGCGGTCGAAATCTTGAATCAAGGCGCCGTAGGTTTGCAGCCATTTCTTGATCGGAGATTCCGGCGCAGCCTTGATCGGCATAAACAGCAATGGCGCCCCCTCTGACGCGACATATTGGGGCACCATGCCCTGACGACGTGGCTCAAAGTTGGGGGCTTGGGTCTGATTGAACCAATCGACGGTCGCCAATCCAGCGCGCATCTCTTCTGGATTCGAAACTTTTTCGGCAATTGGCTCTGGGTTTTGCTTCTTGAAACGGAAATCCAGCGCTTTCAACCGCGAATTCGATCCCCAAAAAGCCCGCAAGACCATTGAGCACATCAAGATCGCGCACATCCTCGTAATCGATGTAAAATGCGGTTTGGCCCGTGACCTGCAAACGGTTCACCAGCCGCACCTGAAACTGATGCAGGGCGTTGGTGCGTTCGTTGAACTCTGCCAAGTCAAACGCGGGCCGCACGGTTTTCAGGTGCTTGGTATTCGCCAGCCACCACTGATCGCTTTCCTTCGCGATTTTCCAGCTGATGAAGCTTTCCAGTTGATTGCGGGTCAGGATGATCTTGGCGCAATGCCGATCATTCATCACCAGATCAAACACCCGCGGGTCGTGGTCCGAGAAATAGCGAAAGCCCGCCAGTCCGTCAGTTTGCTTGCGCATCGCCTGCAAAAAACCGGCGGGATCGGCATTCCGGCCAGCCATGTCGATGCCGAACATTTCTTGCTTGCCTTCCCCGCCGATCAAATAGGGGTTGAAGGACTCGCCATGACATTTGACGCCGTCCAGCGCATTCAGATTGGCTTCAAGGAAATTCGAGCCCGTGCGCATCTCGGCAAAGACTACAAAAGAAGTAAATTTCGTCACACTATTTCACCAGATAGGGGCGCCCGCGGCGCGCCGTGGAGGGGCGGGGATCGTCGCCCGTTGGAAAGTCGCCCATCAACACAGGCTGCATGCCCTGATTGCGGAGGTTCTGCAAGAACTGCCCAAAGCCCGTCAGGTCGGCAAGGCGCGGCGCTTCGGTTAGGCGGCGCATCGCGCGCGGGCTGATTTCATCGACAATGGTTTGCAGCGGTTCCATCGGGTTTTCAACGAACTCTGCCAAGGTCCACGTCCGCACGCGGGCCTTGACCCAAGGCTTGCGTAATTCGGATAGAAAATCCGCCTCGACCTTTTGCATATTTGCGGCATCCTTGCGGATGTCAGAAAAATTCCGGTTCGAGTGGAACAATGGAATAGCCCAAGCCCCTGAAATTACAGAGATTTGTGCATTCGGGTCTCCAGCTATGAAGTGCTTTAGGGTTTGGTTGTCTTGCGGGCCGAACTGAAAGCACTGCCGTTCACCGCGGGTATTCCAAATCAGATTCGTCAGAAAACTGGTCGGATTATAGTCCCGTATTTCCGCACTGTTGATCATCGCGCCGTTATAGATCTTTTCACCGCCCGCAAACTCGACAGTCTTCGGCGCGAACAGATGGCCGTGGACACGGGTTCCTGTCGCCTTGCCCAGCCAGACTTCGAAATTCTCAAAAAGATCGGAAAAGCCTTCAAACATTGAATAGGGCGCGGCTGTTCTGCCGTTTTCCCAGCCGTCATTCGGATGGCGCGACTGCATATAGAGGCCGGGGCGGCCCTTGGTCCGACGCTCTACCGCTTTGCTGAACAGGCGGTCGATCTTGCCTGGGTTTGGTTCGCCATTGGGCTGCGCGCTGGCGCCATCGCCGAGGAAGGCCGCATAGAGACGATCTGCATGGGGCCAAATCTTGCGCGCCACAAAGCAATCCGAGCGCCGCAAAAGCTGCAAGTGATCGTCGTAAAAGATATGCGGCTTGCCCTGAAAGTCGAACTTGGACAGGGTCAGAGAGCGGCTTTCGACGTTGGCCGACACCTGCCGAACCATCGTCTGGAAATAGCTTTCGTCCGGAATCCACACCCGTCGGAAATAGGCGTCGGTCTCATCCCGTTCTGGATTTTCAAGAATGGCGCTTAGGGTTTGGCGGGTCAGGCACCACCACTGGCTGCCAAGATGGGGCACCAGCCCTTGGGGGATTTTGCGCCGAAACTTCAGCCGCCGTTGCAGTTTCACATAGCCATCGAACAGGTTCCGCTGTTTGCGCCAGCTAAACGGAAAGCGCAGTGTAAATCGCTCAAGGTCCAGTCCGCCGATGGTCCAGCCGACGTCTTCGGTCGTGACTGACTCGATAAAGTCGGTTCTGGGCCGATCGTTCAGATAGCTGATCAAATCCTCGGCGGGGCGAAGCGGCAGGCAAGAACCGGACGCCAGATAAACGTGCCGCACCGCTGCAAATTCGCGCAGCATGATCGTCGAGGCCTCTTGCGTCGCGGCAACAATCCCCCAAGTCCCCCACTCGCAGGCATGGCGGCCCGAGAACCGGATATTGCTTAGGTCTGCCAGCGATTTGACCAGCCCGTCATACTTTTCCCGTTCAACCCGACGATCGACGTGGATCACCACAGGACAGTCCCGCGTCGCCCAATGGCGCGCCACCTCTGCCGCACGATCAAGGGCCGTATGGCAAAGCATCACAAAACCAATCGTCATGCCCAGTTTCCTTTGGACATGAGGCCAAGGATTTCAAGCTGCCGCCAGTTGATGTATTTCTCGCTCCACTTGCACCAGAGATCTGGTTGCGTGCTGATGCCAGCGCGATAGGCGCGGTATTCATGACTGTTGGCGTAGTGCTGGCCGCGCGTCATTTCTTCCTCGGCCTTATGCGAAAATGTGTCGAGGAATTTGGCGTGCATTAGGCAGCCCGAAGCCTTTTCACCCCCCCATTCGTCATAGGTCAGGTTCAGGCCGCGTGGCAGCAGCATATGGGTGGAGCTGACATAAGCATAGTCGCGGTCCCATTTGACCAAAGGCGTTTTGTTCAGCGCAGGTGCCCGCTCTGGCAAGTCTTGGAAAAACATCCGCATCCGCGGGCCGCCCTGAATCCACAGGTTGCCGTATTTTCTGTTCCGCTGGATCAGATAATTGCCGCTGTCAAAATAGGGCGCAACCTCGAGTGGGTCTTGGCCTTCTTGGTAGGGGATTTGATCGAAGGGGCCTTTGGGATACATATCCAAAAGCATGGCGGAAAAGGATTTGATCGAGCTTGCGTCCAGCCAATCCGTCAGCGCACGCAGCGGGCGGGTATCGCAAAACGGATAGACGAAAAACTCATCCGGATCGACAACCAGCGACCAATGCCCATGCGCGTATTTATACTGCAACCAATTCAGCCAATCGACGCCAAACCTTGCCCGTTTATAGCTGTGCTTGGTGGTCCAAACCGAGACATCGGGTTGCGCTGCAAGATACTCGCGGCTGCCATCATCGCTATCATTGTCCACGATTAGGAAATGATTGACGCCAAGGCCCCGATAATAATTCAAAAAGTAAGGCAGGCGGACCCGTTCATTGCGCAGGGTCGAGAACACAAGGATTTGGTCGGGCTGAATTTTCTTGGTGCGATTGGCAATGCCTTTTAGCTCTCGCCGCTTGCGAAATGCCCTAATACGCCAGCGTTTTCGCGCCAATCGCAGCATATATTGAGACAGAATGCCCAACTCTTACCTTTTCACCCTTGTTCGCCTCGTATTTTAGGACAGCGCGGTAAAGACTTCGTTGAAATGTTCGCCCCAACTTGGCGGAGTCATTGCAATCGTGTCATTTTTTTTCTGCGCTGCCAGTCGGGCGATTGTTTCCAGCCAAGAATAGCTGTCCTCTGGCTCAAGGTAAACGGCGGAGTGAGGCAGGATCTCTTTAAATACGGGCAGATTGGATAAAATCACGGGGGTTCCAAGGCTCGCGGCCTCTATCGCAGGGATTCCAAAGCCTTCGGCCAGGCTGGGGAACAGCAACCCTTGTGCGCTTTGCAGCAATGTCGTGACCTGACCGTCGGTTAGACCCGACAGAATTTTGACCCGCCCTTCGGCCTCTGCTGCATCCAGCCGCGTGAAAAGCGCATCGCTCGCCCAGCCTCGCGCGCCGACGATATAAAGCAGGGGCGCGGCCGTCCCAAGTCGCTGCCACACATCCAGCAGGGTGGCGTGGTTTTTGCGCGGCTCTATCGTGCCCAAGCAAACGAAATAGGGCGGCTGTGGCGTAAAGCTCAGCGGGGTGGGTTCGGCCAAAGTAACGCCCAGTTTGGCGACGACGGCCTTGGGGGCGCGACCAAAGCGCTGGAAATGCGCCTCGGCCTTTGTGCGGGCATCATGGGTGCTGAAGATCACCAAATCGGCATACCGCGCCACGTTGCGCATCTTTTGTGCGAAGCTGGCAAGCGTGTCGCGGCGGCAAAGCTCGGGGTGATCAAGCGGGATGGTGTCATGCACAAGAATAACCGCACGACCGTCCGATTGGCCGATGCTGTGCAGGGTGTGTGCGTCAAGATTGCTATGGCCGACGTTAAAGTAGCCGTAACCGTGGGGCAGGTGATGCTTTAGCATTCCCATCAGGTTGCGCCGCAAACATCGGGCCACAGCCAGCCGTCGCAATGCGGTTTCCGTCCGTCCGCGCGCTGGGTCTTTGCGCCAAGCAATGCGGCTGGCCAAATCGGCACGACTGCGGTCAACCAAGCCGTCGCGCACCGCGCTCAGGCCTGCGCGGTCCAGCAGCAGGAAGCCGAATGCAGAACGCACCAGCCCGAAGGCAGGTGCGTTCTGAGAGAGGATTTCTGTAAGATAGGCTTGCTCGACACGGTCAACGCCGGTCTGCGGCCCCTTTCCCATACGCGACGCAAGCCGTGTCAGGTCAAGGAGCCGTGCCGAAGTCACGAGATTACTGTGCCGCTTGTTGCAGCGCGTTCAACTCGTTCAGATAGACACTGAACTCATCGCGCAGGTCAGGACGGGCAAGCGCAAAGGCAACGGTGGCCTGCAAGAAGCCCGCCTTGGAGCCGCAGTCATACCGCTGGCCCGCAAAGCGATAGCCATAGACGTTGCCCTCTTTGGTCTCTTCGGCAATCGCGTCGGTCAGCTGAATTTCACCGCCAGCACCTTGCTTGAGCTTGTTGAGGTTGGTCAGGATTTTTGGCGACAGGATATAGCGACCGATCACAGCCAGATTGGACGGTGCATCCTCGGCCTTGGGCTTTTCGACCATGCCTTTGGCGCGGACGATGGCGCCGTTGTCTTCGTCGATATCCAGAACGCCGTAGGACGACGCCTTTTCTGGCGAAACTTCCATTGCGGCGACCATATTGCCGCCAGTTTCTTCATAGGCTTCGATCATTTGCTGCAAGCAGGGCTTTTCAGCGGCAATGACGTCATCGGGCAGAAGAACGGCAAAAGGCTCGTCACCGATCAAGCGGCGCGCACACCAAACAGCGTGGCCAAGCCCCATTGGACGATTTTGACGCAGATACGCAATTGCACCGGAGTCCATATTGGTCTCTTTGAGGATTTCCAGCAGGCTGTCTTTGCCCGCTTTGCGCAGGGTGTTTTCCAGCTCTGGCGAGTGGTCAAAATAGTCCTCCAACGCAGATTTTCCGCGCGAGGTCACAAAGATGAACTCTTTGATGCCAGCCGCACGCGCTTCGTCGATCGCGTATTGGATCAGCGGGCGGTCGACCAAAGTCATGATTTCTTTAGGGATGGATTTCGTGGCAGGCAGGAACCGAGTGCCCATGCCCGCAACTGGAAATACAGCTTTGGTAACTTTTTTGCTCTTCATTTTGTTCATGCCTTCGCTTGTCTAAGGTCTGCGGCGAAACCTGTTGTTCGCTTCGCTACCACATTCTCTGTATAGTTTGTTTTAATTTAGGCAACAATCGGGCGGTATGTGCACCATTCAAGCTTATTCTGCAACCTGCTGATCTGGCAGGGGGAATTCTTGGGAATTTGCGTCGCGATTGTAGTCGCCTTTAGCGTGTTGGCCGAAATGGGGAAATGCGCTGCACTTCTTCAGCTATTCGGGCCTTAAACGTAGCGAATCAAATCTTTGGGCCACTGCGGTCGCTTTGGCCGAAAATGCCGCCGGTGAGCAGCCAATATCCTTCCGGTTGAAATTTAAGCTTGTGGGGCTTTGCGGTGGGGGACAGGCAGATCACCGTGGCAATTGCGGGGCGGGCGGCTTTGGCTGCGGCGATGAGGGTGGACCTTTGCCAAAACCGGCCCGCGAAGATTTGGCCAGATTGCGGTCCGAGGGCGGGAAATGGGGTGAAGCTGGCGCTTGGCGCAGGCAGGGGCGGCAGCGGCGCCAGCGGATGCACAAGGCCGTCGCGCCAGCCCGTGATCAGCGAGATCAGCAGATCCTGCTCGGCATCCGCAGTCAGGCGACCTGCACGGCGGTGTGTCGCGATGCGCTTGGATTGGTCTTGGCTCAGCCGCGCAAAGGCGGCGTCCATATCCGCCAAGGGCTGGTGGCGACGCAGGAAAATCGCGGTGCTGGCGGCAATGTCATAGAGGCTGAGCGGCACCCGATTTGCGGCGCGGTGGGCGCTGGCCTCATAGCCGTGATGAACTTGGGCGTCGGGCACGATGGCGGTTAGCCCGCTGTTGGCAAGCCGCAGGTTGACGTCGGTCTCATCAAGGAAAAAGCGGAACGCGGGATCAAAGCCGCCGATCTCCCGCAGCGTCTGAGCGCGAAAGGCGCAGTTGGTGCCTTGGGTTTTGACCGCTCGGGAGGGGCTGTTTTGGCGCAGGGTGGTCGCGGTGATCGCAAGCGGGTGATCTTGGGCGAGGCTGTCGGTCTCGCAGGCTTGCCATTGATAGGAAATCCCGTTGCGCCCCCTGACAAAGCCCGTCGCGGCAATAACGTCTGGCTGGTGAAAAGGCGCGCAGAGGCGAGACAGCCACGTCGGCTCTGGCACGGCATCATCGTCGATGAAGGCTATGACCTCGCCGGCAGCATGCTCCAGCCCCAAGTTTCGCGCGGCGCTGATGTTGGCCAGGTCAAAGGCGATGACTTTGGCGCAGCTGTGGCGTGCCGCAACTTCTGCCGCAGCCGCAGGGTCCGCGACCACGATCAGCTCGAAGTTGGTGTGGTCAATCTGCGACAGCCCGACAAGACAGCGCCGCAGCGCCACGGGCCTGTGGCGACTGACAACGATGACACTGACGGGCGGTTGGCTCATCGCGTGGTCGCGAGCATGGCCTCGATGACGGGCACGTCGCTGGGGTTGTTCAGCTCCCAAAACGGGCGACCTTTGGCATCGACCTGCACGCAGAGCACCCGCCGACCGTTTTCCAGAAACCGCAACTGTTCCAGCCCCTCAAGCGTTTCAAGCGGACCGATCGGCCATGCTGGATAATCAGCCAAAGCCGCGGGCCGATAGGCATAGACGCCAACGTGATGGAACACGGGCGTTTGCGCATCATCGGCATAGGTTTTCGCGGTAAAGGGGATGACTTCTTTTGAGAAATAGAGCCCCCGCATCTGTTGATCGAAGACGGCAGTGGTGCCGCCAACGCGGCCTGCTTTGCGGTCGGTCAGCAGCCCCGCCAAGGTTTTGCCATCACAGCGCAGCACTGGCGTCGCGATGTCCGCGTCAGGGTTTGCCCGCATCGCCGCGATCAGATCATCGACAAACCAAGGCGGCGTCAGTGGCGCATCGCCTTGAAGATTGACGACCAAGTCAAAGCCCGTGACCTGCGCCAAAACCTCGGCGCAGCGCTCGGTGCCGTTTTGCGCCTTGGACGAGGTCATCACCACCTCGGCACCAAAGGCTTTGGCATGGTCAGCGATACGCGCGTCATCGGTGGCAACCACCACCCGATCCGCCGAGGCGACCGACATTGCGGCCTCCCATGAACGGCGGATAAGGGTCTTGTCCCCATCCGGCCCCCGCAGGTTGACCAATGGCTTGCCCGGATAACGGGTGCTGTCATAGCGGGCGGGAATTACGATCAGGGCGCTCATTTTTGCAGCGTCACCCCAGGGGCGAACGCGATAAAGAAGGGGTTGTCCCAACCGGCTTTGCCATAGGCAAGCGGGCTGTGGTCGTCAAAGCGCACCATCATACCGCCCGCGCCGCGCAGAACTGCGTCGCCCGCTGCGGTGTCCCATTCCATCGTGCGGCCCAAGCGCGGGTAGAGATCGGCCTCGCCCGTTGCCACCAGACAGAACTTGAGGCTCGAGCCCGCGCTGGTCATGTCCTTAACCTGATATTTGGCGATATAGGTGTCGGTCGCAGCATCGCGGTGCGACTTGGAGGCCACAACCATCAGCGCGGCATTGTCGGGCTGCGAGACCCGCAGCGGTGTCAGCGCGCCAACCGTTGCCTTGTCAAACGGGCCCGCCTCTTCGACCGCAGTGCCATCGGCTTGCGTGTAGAACAGCCGCCCCTTGGCCGGAGCATAGACCACGCCGCGCAGGGGCTTGCCGTCCTCGACATAGGCGATGTTGACGGTGAAATCGCCGCGACGCTGGACAAATTCCTTGGTGCCATCCAGCGGGTCAACGATCAGAAAGGTGCTTGCGGTCAAGGCGTGGCTGTCGGCTTGCTCTTCGGTGATCAGGGTTACATCCGGAAAGGCCGCTCGCAGTCCTGCCGAGATCAGTGCATCGGCAGCCTCGTCTGCTTCGGTGACAGGGCTGGCATCCGACTTCGACTTCACTTCGAAATCCGGACCGTTGTAAATCTCCATGATCCGGTCCCCCGCTTCGAGGGCAAGACGGCGGATAACGGGGATAAGGTCTGCGTGGTTCATATGCGCTCCTGTCGGCAAATGTCAGAGAGATGCCATGCTTTTGCCGGCTTGTTGATAAATAGCATTGAAACCCTTATCGTCAGTTCGAAAGGGAACGGCAAGATTTCCCGTATATGCTGGGCACAGCTCAGATGATGAGGTCAGGTGAGATGTTTCGTCCAGTTGTAAAAAAGTCCGGCTTTGCGACGACGCTTGCGCTGTTCGAGCTGATCTTTCATGGCGCGGTCAGATCTGTGCGCAAATCGCACGGCAATGCGGTGATCGGGCTGTTGATGGCGATCATTCAGTCTCTGGTCATGGTGGGCGTGATGATCGCCATGTTCAATATTTTGGGCATGCGTGGGTCAGCGGTTCGGGGTGATTTCGTCCTGTATATCATGTCAGGCGTTTTCAATTTTGCGACGCATTCCAAAGCACTTAGCGCGGTATCGCGGTCGGATGGACCGACCTCTGCGATGATGAAGCACTCGCCGATGAACACGCTGGTTGCGATTGGCTCGGCGGCGCTTGGCGCGCTGTATCTGCAAACGCTTGGCGCGATGTGCATTCTGTTTTTCTACCACACGCTCTTTACGCCGATCTACATTCACGACCCTGTTGGCGTGCTGGGCCTCTATATGCTGTCGTGGGCCTCGGGCATCGGTGTGGGGATGATTCTCAAGGCCGCAACGCCTTGGGCCCCGGATGCGATGACAATCGTCACCTCGCTTTATGCGCGGGCGAATATGATCTTTTCGGGCAAAATGTTTTTGGCGAACTCTTTGCCCGACCACATGCTGCGGCTTTATACGTGGAACCCGCTGTTCCACACGATTGACCAGACCCGCGGCTATATGTTTGAGAACTATCACCCGCACAACAGCTCGCTCAGCTATCCGATCAAGGTGACGCTGGTGCTGATCTTGGTTGGCTTGATGGCCGAGAACTTTACCCGCAGGCACGCGTCGGCCAGCTGGGGCGCAAGGCGCTAGCAGGGTTTTTGGCGAAAAAGTCCAATCTTATTGGGTTTTCGGCAAATTCCTTTGGATTTATCCGAGCGGCACCGCTTGCAGGCTTAAATTGACCTCCCTATATACCCCCAGAAGCCGGAAATTGGCGCAAGTCTATTTCCGTGTCTCATGGGATCGGGTCGGAATGCCTTAACGGGTTCCGCCCACAACATCGCCGAATGAAAGGGACCACTCATGGCTAAAGTCATTGGTATTGACCTCGGGACGACTAACTCTTGCGTAGCTATCATGGATGGCTCGCAGCCCCGGATCATCGAAAATGCCGAAGGTGCGCGTACGACGCCATCTATCGTTGCTTACACGGAAAATGAACGTCTGGTCGGTCAAGCCGCCAAGCGTCAGGCTGTAACCAACGCCACCAACACCGTATTTGCGGTCAAGCGTTTGATCGGGCGTCGTCACGACGATCCGGTTATCCTCAAAGACCAAAAGAACATGCCGTATAAAATCGTCAACGGCGGCAATGGCGACGCATGGGTCGAAGTGCGCGGTGAGAAGTACTCGCCAGCACAGGTCTCCGCCGTCATCCTGCAAAAGATGAAAGAAACCGCAGAAAGCTACTTGGGTGAAGAAGTCACTCAGGCTGTCATCACGGTTCCGGCTTATTTCAACGACGCCCAGCGTCAGGCCACCAAAGACGCGGGCAAAATCGCCGGTCTTGAAGTGCTGCGCATCATCAACGAGCCGACTGCGGCTGCGTTGGCTTACGGTCTTGACCGCAAGGAATCGCGCACCATCGCGGTTTATGACCTTGGCGGCGGTACTTTCGACGTTACCATCCTGGAAATCGACGACGGTCTGTTCGAAGTGAAATCGACCAACGGCGATACCTTCCTTGGTGGCGAAGATTTCGACATGCGCATCGTCAACTATCTGGCGGACGAATTCAAAAAAGAGCATGGCGTTGATCTGTCGCTGGACAAGATGGCGCTTCAGCGTTTGAAAGAAGCTGCGGAAAAAGCAAAGATCGAGCTTTCCTCCAGCCAGCAGACCGAAATCAACCAGCCGTTCATCTCGATGGACAAGAACACTGGCCAGCCGCTGCACATGGTGGTCAAGCTGACCCGTGCCAAGCTGGAAAGCCTTGTTGACGACCTGATCAAAAAGTCGATGAAGCCCTGCAAGGACGCGTTGAAAGACGCTGGCCTGACCATGTCCGACATCGACGAAGTGGTGCTTGTGGGCGGTATGACCCGTATGCCACGCGTGATCGAAGAAGTGACCAAGTTCTTTGGCAAAGAGCCGCACAAGGGTGTGAACCCTGACGAGGTTGTTGCCGCTGGTGCTGCGATCCAAGCCGGCGTTTTGCAGGGCGACGTTAAAGACGTGGTTCTGTTGGACGTCACGCCACTTTCCTTGGGCATCGAAACCCTTGGCGGCGTGTTCACCCGCTTGATCGACCGCAACACCACGATCCCGACCAAGAAGAGCCAAGTTTTCTCGACCGCAGAAGACAACCAGAACGCCGTGACCATCCGTGTGTTCCAGGGCGAGCGGGAAATGGCTGCTGACAACAAGATGCTGGGCCAGTTCAATCTGGAAAGCATCCCGCCAGCACCACGTGGTATGCCGCAGATCGAGGTGACTTTTGACATCGACGCCAACGGCATCGTGTCGGTTAAGGCCAAGGACAAAGGCACCAACAAAGAGCAGGCGATCACGATCCAGGCTTCGGGCGGTCTCTCGGACGAGGACATCGAAAAGATGGTCCGCGACGCAGAGGAAAATGCCGAGGCTGACAAGGATCGTCGCGATCTGGTCGAAGCCAAGAACCAAGGCGAAAGCCTGTTGCACTCTACCAAGAAGTCGCTTGCCGAGCATTCTGACAAGGTCGATCCATCGACCGTCGAAGTGATCGAGCTTGCGATGTCTGCTCTGGAAGACTCCTTGACCAGCGAAAGCGCAAGCAAGATCAAGGGCGCGATCCAGAACCTGACCGAATGCGCGATGAAGCTTGGCGAGGCGATCTACAAAGCCAGCGCCGAAGCCGGCGACAGCGGTGACGGTGAAGACGAGCAGCGCAGCGTTGACGATGAAATCATCGACGCAGACTTCGAGGATCTCGGGGACAACAAGCGGAAATAAACCGCCAGGAATTGAGGGGGGCGGCCTAATCGGGCCGCCCTTTTCTTTCCAAGGATAAGGGTTTTGCAATGGCAAAGCGTGATTACTACGAGGTGCTTGGCGCCTCGAAGGGTGCCTCGGCGGACGAATTGAAGAAGGCCTATCGGGTCAAAGCTAAAGAGCTGCATCCCGACCGGAACTCGGACAATCCCAACGCCGAAGCGCAGTTCAAAGAACTGAACGAAGCCTATGAGGTCATGAAGGACGCCGACAAAAAGGCGGCCTATGATCGCTATGGTCATGCGGCCTTTGAAGGCGGCATGGGCGGCGGAGGCCAACGCGGCGGCGGTTATGGCGGGCAGGGCGATTTCTCGTCGGCGTTCTCGGATGTGTTCGAGGATCTGTTCGGTGACTTTATGGGCGGTCGCGGCGGCGGTGGCGGTGGACGCAGCCGTGCGCAACGCGGCTCTGATCTGCGCTATAACCTGCGCGTCAGCATGGAAGAGGCGTATTCCGGCGTTCAAAAGACCATCAACGTCCCGACTGCCGTGGCCTGTGACACCTGTCGTGGCACCGGTGCTGAAGGTGGGGCAGAGCCTGTTGGCTGTCCGACCTGTTCCGGCATGGGCAAAGTGCGGGCGCAGCAAGGCTTCTTTACGGTCGAGCGCACCTGCCCGACCTGTAACGGTGCAGGGCAGATCGTCAAAAACCCATGCAAGTCGTGCCAAGGTCATGGGCGCGTCGAAAAAGAGCGTTCGCTTTCGGTTAATATCCCTGCGGGGGTTGAAACCGGCACACGCATCCGCTTGGCGGGTGAGGGTGAAGCGGGCGCGCGGGGCGGACCTGCGGGCGATCTCTACATCTTTATCGAGATGAAAGAGCATCAGCTGTTCCAGCGCGATGGCGTGCATCTGTTCTGCCGCGTGCCGATCTCGATTGCCACCGCGGCTTTGGGCGGTGAGGTCGAGGTTCCGACGATCGACGGCGGCAACTCGCGCGTCAAGGTTCCGGCGGGCGCTCAGACGGGCAAGCAAATGCGCTTGCGGTCCAAGGGGATGCCAGCGCTGCGCGGCGGTGGTCATGGCGACATGGTGATCGAGCTTGCGGTTGAAACGCCAGTCAACCTCACCTCGCGGCAGAAAGAAATCCTGCGGGAATTCGATACGCTGGGGACCAACAACAACCCCGAGGGGTCAAGCTTCTTTACCAAAGTCAAAAGCTTTTGGGACGGAATGAAAGGCTAAGGCAGGGGGCGGTCCACGGGGCCGCCCTTTGTTCTATGCGCGCTTTGTTTCAACGCTCTGTCGAAGACG
>CAWJOY010000031.1:0-2500 GCA_963844505.1 uncultured Alphaproteobacteria bacterium | reverse complement strand
CCGAACCGACACCCGTTGAAAAGGGTCCGGATGACTTGTGGCTAGGGGTGAAAGGCTAATCAAACCTGGAGATAGCTGGTTCTCCGCGAAAGCTATTTAGGTAGCGCCTCGGACGAATACCCACGGGGGTAGAGCACTGCATGGGTGATGGGGGCCCACAGCCTTACTGAGCCTAAGCAAACTCCGAATACCGTGGAGTACTATCCGGGAGACACACGGCGGGTGCTAACGTCCGTCGTGAAGAGGGAAACAACCCTGACCTGCAGCTAAGGCCCCTAATTCGTGGTTAAGTGGGAAAGCATGTGGGACGGCCAAAACAACCAGGAGGTTGGCTTAGAAGCAGCCATCCTTTAAAGATAGCGTAACAGCTCACTGGTCTAGATAAGCTGTCCTGCGGCGAAGATGTAACGGGGCTCAAACCACGAGCCGAAGCTCAGGATGCATAGCAATATGCGTGGTAGCGGAGCGTTCTGTGATATAGGACGCTGTGTAATTATGTTTAGCTTGCTGAACATAACGTACACAATGTGCTTTCTGTGAAGCCGGGCTGTAAGGCATCCGGTGGAGAGATCAGAAGCGAGAATGTTGACATGAGTAGCGATAAAGAGGGTGAGAGACCCTCTCGCCGAAAATCCAAGGGTTCCTGCTTAAAGCTAATCTGAGCAGGGTAAGCCGGCCCCTAAGGCGAGGCCGAAAGGCGTAGTCGATGGGAACCACGTTAATATTCGTGGGCCAGGAGGAAGTGACGGATCTCGAAGATTGTCTGCCCTTATCGGATTGGGTGGGCCGTTTAGAGGTTCCAGGAAATAGCCCTCCATCAGACCGTACCCTAAACCGACACAGGTGGATTGGTAGAGTATACCAAGGCGCTTGAGAGAACCGCATTTAAGGAACTCGGCAAAATGCCTCCGTAAGTTCGCGAGAAGGAGGCCCCATCAGCAGGCAACTGTTGGTGGGGGGCACAAACTAGGGGGTGGCGACTGTTTACTTAAAACACAGGGCTGTGCGAAGCCGTAAGGCGACGTATACAGTCTGACGCCTGCCCGGTGCTGGAAGGTTAAAAGGAGGGGTGCAAGCTCTGAATTGAAGCCCCAGTAAACGGCGGCCGTAACTATAACGGTCCTAAGGTAGCGAAATTCCTTGTCGGGTAAGTTCCGACCTGCACGAATGGCGTAACGATCTCCCCGCTGTCTCAAATGCGGACTCAGCGAAATTGAACTGTGTGTCAAGATGCACACTACCCGCGGTTAGACGGAAAGACCCCATGCACCTTTACTCCAGCTTTGCACTGGTATCAGGATTGTGATGTGCAGGATAGGTGGTAGGCATCGAAGCGGGGACGCTAGTCTTCGTGGAGCCAACCTTGAGATACCACCCTTCGCACTCTTGATATCTAACCGCGGTCCGTTATCCGGATCCGGGACCCTGCATGGTGGGGAGTTTGACTGGGGCGGTCGCCTCCCAAACAGTAACGGAGGCGCGCGAAGGTAGGCTCAGACCGGTCGGAAATCGGTCGTTGAGTGCAATGGCAGAAGCCTGCCTGACTGCAAGTCTGACAAGACGAGCAGAGACGAAAGTCGGTCATAGTGATCCGGTGGTCCCAAGTGGGAGGGCCATCGCTCAACGGATAAAAGGTACGCTGGGGATAACAGGCTGATGATGCCCAAGAGTCCATATCGACGGCATCGTTTGGCACCTCGATGTCGGCTCATCTCATCCTGGGGCTGGAGCAGGTCCCAAGGGTACGGCTGTTCGCCGTTTAAAGAGGTACGTGAGCTGGGTTTAGAACGTCGTGAGACAGTTCGGTCCCTATCTGCCGTGGGTGTAGGAGACTTGAGAAGAGTTGCCCCTAGTACGAGAGGACCGGGGTGAACGAACCACTGGTGGACCAGTTATCGTGCCAACGGTAGTGCTGGGTAGCTATGTTCGGACAGGATAACCGCTGAAGGCATCTAAGCGGGAAGCCCCCTTCAAAACAAGGTCTCCCTTGAGAGCCGTGGAAGACCACCACGTCGATAGGCCAGAGATGTAAGTGCAGCAATGCATTCAGTTGACTGGTACTAATTGCTCGATAGGCTTGATTTGATCCAGAAACAGCAAGGCACGCTCAAACGTGTCGAAGCTCCTGGAACAGTCAGCAAAACAAACGCTGCATTACGCAGCCTTGTCAAAAGCTACACAAACTAAAGTAGACTAAACTTGGAACAAACTGATGTTTTTGGGTCGGATACGCGAAAGCGACCGACCCATGCTTCTTCTTCGGTTTGGTGGCTATAGCACGAGCAAAACACCCGATCCCTTCCCGAACTCGGCAGTTAAGTGCCGTCGCGCCAATGGTACTGCGTCTTAAGACGTGGGAGAGTAGGTCACCGCCAAACCTAAAAAGAAGCATCCTCTCTAAACGATACAAAAACAAACCCTGATAACAACCCACCAGGGAAATCGTCGCGGGGTGGAGCAGCCCGGTAGCTCGTCAGGCTCATAACCTGAAGGTCACAGG
>CAWJOY010000030.1:7500-77628 GCA_963844505.1 uncultured Alphaproteobacteria bacterium | reverse complement strand
GCCGCACGGGGGGAAAGTTCTCGCCAGCATCACCCGCACCAGCATATGCGGCCAGACCATCTTGCCAAAACTCAAGAAAAATCCGCACGCGCCCGCAAGCTGGGGTCAATCCATCTGCGCCACCAATCACAAAGGCAACATCTTGGCGGCCACCGTCGCGCCATTTGGCAAGCTCAGCAAAGTCAGGACTCCTCAGCACACGCCCACGCTCGTCCAGCGTCGCGATCAGCGCCCCCGAAGGAATGGCGCGCTCCAACAGCACCGCCTCGGCGGACATGCCGAGGCTTCTTGTCCTCGACCACGTTCGGAAACCGGCCCAAGCCCAAGCGGGCGGCCGGTGCGATCCAGTCGAGTATAATAGTCGTCGGTCAGATCCCGCTCTGGGCCAGCCCGCAGGCGGCCCACAGCGCAGACATGCAGCCGCAAGGCTTAGGCGCCGAGATGCGCGCTTCCTGGAAGCCACATCTTTTCAAGTTGCATAAAACTCGCGCACTTCAGGACGGAAGACGTGAACGACAACGTCGCCCGCATCGATCAGGACCCAATCGCCCGTCTCTTTGCCTTCCATCTTGGGGGTAAAGCGGTACTTCTCTTTGATACGGTCAGCGAGCTTTTCCGAGATCGACGCGACTTGACGCGAAGAGCGGCCCGAGCAGATGACCATATAGTCAGCCACGTCAGAGCGCCCGCGCAGATCGATATGCACGACCTCTTCGGCTTTGTCGTCGTCGACCGAGGCGAGAACCATCGCCAACATGTCTTCGGAGCTATAGTCTTCGGCGGTCGCGCGAGCTTCGCGTGGGCCGACCGGAAGACCGGTGGTGGGATCAGAATGCGACAGGACAACGTCCTCCAAATAGCGCGCCGATGCGGCCCCGGCGTTGGGCTTGTATAAACATAGCACCGTCAGACGATAATCTCAACGGCAGGCAAGCGGCGCGCATACTTGGCTAAACGCCACAAAGCAAGGGCGTTATGCCACAAGCGGCGGCAGGTCGGGGAAGAATTCCGCGTGCATCCGCTCAATATACGCCAAAGTTTCGGGTTTGCGGCGCAGATAATCGCCATACTCTGACCGAAATCCGGGCGCAAAAACCGTGGCGAGAAAGGCATAGGCAGTGGCATCGAAACCGCAGACCCGCCCGCCCAAAAGATAGACCTGCCCCGCGATCATCGCCTCGAACGCGTCCAGCGCACGCCGAACAAGCGCCAGCCTCTCGTCCGGCAGCAGCTTGCCCGTGCCCTGCATCTCGACCTGTTTGCGCACTTTGCGCAGCACCATGCGAATAATCAGCGGCCGGATTAACGCGGGGGCCGCGTCAAAGAACTGCCGTGGGCCACGGTCAAAATTATCAGGTTCCAGCCAGCGATTGGCGATCGAAAAGAAATAGAGGTGATCTTCCAACATCCTCTCAATCGCCAAGCCGTAGCCCAAAGCACGCGGCGCATAATCCCCTGTGAAATCAATGCCATGCCGAGTTTCCAGATGCGCTTTGATAAGCCGGCTGTCGGGAACAATCTCGTCCCCATCGACGATCCACGGCATCTTGCCACGCGGCGCCTTGCGCAGGTCCGCGCGGGCCACGGTATAGGGCAGACCCGACAGTTTCAGCAGCAACTCGGCCTTAATCGCAAAGGGGCTGGCGTGCGGCAAGCCCAACATCGGGCCGGTGCCATAAAGCGTAATCATTCTTTAAGTTCCTTCGGGTCTACTGCACCCAGAATACGAATTTCGCGTTGTGGGAAAGGAATCGAAATGCCTTCGGCTTGAAATGCGTCCCAGAGTGCAAGGAATACCGAACCGCGCACATTGGTCAAACCTTCGCGTGGGTCAATGATCCAAAACCGCAGCACATAGTTCACCGAACTATCGCCAAAACTGGTGATATGGCAAACTGCATCGCGGGTTTTCAACACACGGTCCACCGACAGGGCAGCGGCCACTGCGACCCGGCGGACTTTGTGCGGGTCGTCGTGATAAGAGGTGCCGAAATCGAGGTCGATGCGCACGAACTCGTTGGAATGAGACCAGTTCACCACTTGTCCGGTGATGAGATCTTCGTTGGGAATCAGGTATTCGCGGCCATCTCGGGTCACGACAGAAACATAGCGCGCGCCCAGAACTCTCGATCCAGCCAAAGGTATCCCCAAGGCTAATCACATCCCCCGGTTTAATGGATTTATCCAAAAGAATGATGATACCCGACACAAGGTTTGACACCACTTTTTGCAGGCCAAAGCCAAGGCCAACACCGATTGCGCCCGACAGCACCGCAAGTCCTGTCAGGTCAAACCCGACCGCCTTGAGGCCAAGAAAAAAGGCCGCGCCATAAAGCACGACCTGCATCACCTTGACCGCAAGCACACCAAAGGATGGGGCAATATCGCGGTTGCGGGCGATCTTGCGCGCCGCACCCTGTGTGATCAGCCGTGCCCCCGCAAACAGCGCTCCGGTGACCACCACCGCTTTGAACACCCCCAAGGCCGAGATGCGAAAGTCGCCAAAGCTGAGACTAAGCGAGTCGAGGAACGTGCTGGCCGATTGCAAAAAGCCTAGATACAGCAGCGTGACATAAATCCAGCCAAGCCAAGTCACGAACCGCCGCATCAAAGGGTTGCTTATCAGCCGCGTCACCAGACCAATGATGACCCAAGCCGTGGCGATCGTCGCCCAAAGCACCACAATATAACGGCGCGAAGGGAACGGAGTATACAGGTATATCCCCGCGACCGAGACCCACGCCATGGCGACAAAGAACAACCCTCGCAGCCGATTGCGCAGCACCACCAGAAACCGCAAACGGGATTTGCTTAGGCTGGCTTGATCGCGAATCCACGCATCAAAGCGCGGTGCAATCAGCGCCGCCAGCAGCCACGCCAGCAAGAACAACCCAACCAGCAAGGCAACCTGCAAGAACCGCGACGGCAGCAGCATTGATTCTGCATAGCTGACCAATTCGTTGATCAGGTCTTGTGCACTGCCAACAACATTCGAATTCAGGGGGTCCATAGCGCTCCTTGTTTTGGGCAAGTTTGACACTGCTTGCGCATCAAGGCAAATGCCAAAGCCGCGCCACTATGCGCCAGACGCAAGGCGGCTTTTCGAATGTAGCGGTGGAATATCCCGCTGCGACGCAGCATATAGACGGAAGGGAGGACACAAAGGAGCAGTACTATGGCCTTCATCCGCCGCCTATTTCCACGACAACCCAAGCCGCCAAGAGCTTGAAATCGAATACCTTAACGGCTCGGTCAGCCTTTATGACCTTGAATGCCGCGAGCGCGAAATCGCGCAAGGGAAATTCGCTTAATCCTCGAGCCAAAAGCTGCCGCGTCGCTTTGCAGGACAAAGCCGCGCGGCTGCATCTTATTGCACATCCTCGCAGCAGCTATCGGCCAATACAGACGCAGCTTTTGTGGCTTCAGGCTTGCCACAAAGCCCTTTTGCGCGTATTTCGACGCCATGAAACGGTTTCTCAACATAACCGACCACGATCGGCTGCCTTGGCGCTTTTATGGCGCAACGCTTGCTGTGCTTGCACGCGGCTAAGGTTTCGCAGGCTTTGGCATGACCCGAGGGGGCGTGCCCGTTTGATATTTCCCCAATTCCAACTTCGAGGATGAGCCATGACTGCTCGGACGCTTTACGATAAAATCTGGGACGACCATATGGTTGACCAAGCCGCAGACGGCACCTGCCTGCTGTATATCGACCGCCACTTGGTGCATGAAGTCACCAGCCCGCAGGCGTTTGAAGGCCTGCGCATGTCCGGCCGCACCGTGCGCGCACCGGAAAAAACCATCGCCGTGCCCGATCACAACGTGCCAACCACGCTTGATCGCGCCAATGCCGCGACGATGACCGAAGACAGCCGCATCCAAGTCGATGCGCTGGACAAGAACGCCAAGGATTTCGGCATCAACTATTACCCCGTGTCGGATGTTCGCCAAGGCATCGTCCACATCGTCGGCCCCGAACAAGGCTGGACCCTGCCCGGCATGACCGTCGTTTGCGGCGACAGCCACACCGCGACACATGGCGCGTTTGGCGCGCTGGCGCATGGCATCGGCACGTCCGAAGTCGAGCATGTCCTAGCGACTCAAACGTTGATTCAGCGTAAGGCCAAGAACTTCAAGGTCGAGATCACTGGCTCGCTGCGCGAAGGCGTGACCGCCAAAGACATCACCATGGCCGTCATCGGCGCCACCGGCACGGCGGGCGGCACGGGCTATGTCATTGAATACTGTGGCCAAGCGATCCGTGAGCTGTCGATGGAAGGCCGCATGACCGTTTGCAACATGGCAATCGAAGGCGGTGCCCGCGCTGGCCTGATTGCGCCTGACGAAAAGACCTACGCCTATTGCATGGGCCGCCCGCATGCGCCCAAAGGTGCCGCTTGGGAAGCGGCTCTGACCTATTGGAAGACGCTCTTCACCGACGAAGGCGCCCATTTCGATAAGGTCATCACCCTCAAAGCCGAGGATATCGCGCCGCTCGTCACTTGGGGCACCTCGCCCGAAGACGTGCTGCCGATCACGGCTGTTGTGCCAAACCCTGCCGACTTTAGCGGCGGCAAGGTCGAGGCCGTTCAGCGCGCTTTGGACTATATGGGCCTCAAGCCTGGTCAAAAGCTGTCGGAAATCGCGATTGATACCGTGTTTATCGGTTCGTGCACCAATGGCCGGATCGAGGATCTGCGCGCTGCTGCTGCAATCCTCAAAGGCAAGAAAAAGAAAGACGGCATCCGCGCGATGGTCGTTCCGGGTTCGGGTCTTGTCCGCGCTCAGGCCGAAGAAGAAGGTCTGGCGCAGATCTTTATCGACGCAGGCTTTGAGTGGCGGCTTGCCGGTTGCTCGATGTGCTTGGCGATGAACCCTGACCAGCTTGCTCCGGGTGAGCGCTGTGCAGCGACGTCGAACCGCAACTTTGAAGGCCGTCAGGGTCGTGGCGGACGCACGCACCTGCTGTCGCCTGCGATGGCTGCGGCGGCTGCGATCACCGGTCACCTGACCGATGTCCGCGACATGATGACTGAAACCGCGTAAAGGACCGGAAAGATGGAAAAATTCACCAAACTGACCGGCATCGCGGCGCCTATGCCTTTGGTCAATATCGACACTGACATGATCATTCCAAAGCAGTTCCTCAAGACCATCAAGCGGTCGGGGCTGGGCGTGAACCTGTTCGACGAGATGCGCTATAATCTCGACGGCTCGGAAATTGCGGACTTCGTGCTTAACCAGCCCGCCTATCGCAAAGCCGAGATCATCGTTGCTGGCGATAACTTTGGCTGTGGTTCTTCGCGCGAACATGCGCCTTGGGCTCTGCTGGATTTTGGCATTCGCTGCGTGGTTGCCACCAGCTTTGCCGACATTTTCTACAACAACTGCTTTAAAAACGGCATCTTGCCGATCGTTGCCTCGCAAGAGGTGGTCGATGTGATGATGGCCGATGCCAAGCTCGCGCGGTGCCAAGCGCGCCAAACCGTTGATCTGGTCGAACAAACCATCACTACATCGGACGGGCGAGTGTTCCCGTTTGAGGTGGATGCGCACCGCAAGCACTGCCTGCTGAACGGTCTGACGACATCGGTCTGACGCTTGAGAAAGCCAGCGCGATTGACGCGTTTGAGAGCCGGAACGCATGCATCCTCCGTGTTAAAGGCTAACCAAACCACAACATCGAGGGCTGTTGCCGGCGACGATGAAAAGAAGGCAAGAATTGGGCAAGATTGAGGCAAGCGCCAGATGCGGCGGGACATCGTTAGGAATATTGTCTGGCTATGCATCAGACAAATCCGTTTGAAGGGTACAGTCGGAGTTTCGCAGTCAGCAGCGCGATTGTTCGCATGATTTTGGTGATGATTGTTGTCATCATGCCGTCGGTGCTTTTGCCCGACGTGACGTCTGATACAAAACAAATGGTGTCGCTTGTGGCGCTGTTTTTGGGCGTGCTCACCTTTGTGGAATATAACGCCACCTATCCCAGCCTTGTAGAATTTCGCGATGCGCCTCCGTTTTCTAATCGCATGCGGTATCTGATGCTTTTGGCGACCGTGTTTTCGCTGTCGATGAATCGCGCGGGAAAGTGTTGCCGACGACCTTGACCCAATTCAGATCGGCACTTTGATCGGTTTGGCGATGGATTTCCCTATAGCCCCGTGCGGCTTGCGACGTCGAGAATGCCGCCAAGCGACGCCACCGTCGAGCAAGTGCAAAACCTGCGGCACAGCCGAGGGGTATGGCTTATCTTATCTCGTTGATTTCGCTTTCTGTTTTTGTGGTTCTGATGAAGCGGGACGCTGGCCACGCCGCGACCAAGCCTTTAACGTCTGGATCAACCTGCCGACCTTTGACCCCATGTGGCGCAGATGTAGTGATGCGGTTCGTAGAGAGACGCGCGCATTAACATTGCATTAGAATTTTTGCTGCCATTCTTGACACCTGCGGTGTCGGCACGGGATTCGCACCGCTGACGCTGGCTTCGCCACAAACCTTGATTTGGATTGTGACAGCATGGGCGTTTCTGCAAGCCTGTTCATGCGCGGTATCGCGATGGGCCGGATTGCCGAGGGCCGCGCCGCCAATCAGTTGGCCGAGGCACGGCAAAGTGCTTTGCGCATGCCTGATTTGGGTCTTTGCTTGGCCCTGTTGGGCCGAGTTGCTTCGAATTGCCACGTATAACGCCAATCTCGCGGGTGGCTGGGTGGTGCTGCAAGCTATTATCAAGGGCGAAGATAAGCCGCTGATCGCCGCTGCCGAGGTGGTCGCAGCGCTTGATGCGGATGCGCGCCGCTGATGGGTCTCCGCGGGACAGACGCTTGCGGCCTTTGCGGCCAGTATCCCCGCCGCGCCCCGCGCTGCGACCCAATACGGGGTGGCGACGGGGCTTGATCTGGATGGAAATGGCCGCTTTGGCGAACCGCAAGATGCAATGGCCTATGGGCTGTTCGCGGGGCAGTCTGGGATGGCGATTTTTTCACGTTTTCCGATAGATACCAACATATTCGCGACTTTACCGGATTTTGGCGCGACCTTCCGAATGCGTCGATGCTGCGAGAAGCGCCGAGACGGGGCCCTTTCAACCGCGGGACATTACGGGAGGCTCCGCCGATTTTGCCGCCTGACGGAGCCTGCGTCTTTTGGCGTTTTACGCCCACGCCGCCCGTCTTTGATGGCCCAGAGGATCGAAACGGAGGGCCGACACCTCATGAGACCGCCTTTTGGTCTAGGCCCTAATGGCGGGAGATTTGCCTTTCGATCCACCGCAAAGGCCGTTTGTGATTTTGGGTCAGAGCAACCTCGACCCGATAGATGGCGAGGGCAGGCGATAGGTACTTCGTGCGCTGTTGGCCTCAGCGGAGCTTCAGTCAGCCGAGGGGAATAGCCTCAACCTCCAGCCCGCGCCAAAAAGGCGACCCGACCTTGGACACTGCCAGCTATGACAAGATTGGCGGGTTGCGGGTAGAGGTGATTTTACCGTCCAAAGACCTGACGATTGTGGCGTCTGGGGTGCTGCATCCCGCTGGAACGGATGCACTGGCGCCCAAACCGGCGACTGCCTCACGGCATTGGCCAGTTTGGGTTGACCTTGTCCCGCCCTAGCCGTTCTCGCGTAGGACGCCGCCCGCAAGATAGAGAGATCCGCAGATAAGGACCCGCGCATTCGGGTTCACGGCGACAATCGCAGTCAGAGCCTCAGCGACCGAATTTGCAGCTACGGCATCCATCCCAACGAATGGCTTCGCGCGTGGTTTCAGCGGGAAGCGTGTTTTTCTCATCAGGGATAGACACCGCGTGCAGCCGTGTCACATGCGGCGCCAACGGCTGCATATACCCACGAACGTCCTTGGTGTTCAGCATCCGGAGATCCAAATGCGTTTCACGGCGGCATATGCCGAAGTCTCCGCGACGGCGGCACCTGCCGCAGGATTATGACCACCATCGAGCCACAGCTCGACCGACTGGAGTGAACCTTTGATCAGCGGCCCAAACCGCAATCGCTGCATCCGTGCAGGCCAAAACGCGCGGGGTCACCGCAGCTTCACACGCGGCGGCGTCTTTACCCAAAGCGCGCAACACCGAATCGCAGCCCCCGGTGTTATCTGGAGGCCAGGCAAAGTTGGGCAGGGGCAAATCCAGCAACCCGTTTTCATCCTGATAGATCAGTCGGCCGCGCTCTTCTGCGACGGACCACTGCTGACGATAAGCCAAAACCGGCGCACGAGGCGCGCGCTTCGATCACCTCAAGCCCCGCAGGCTCTTGTGGACCGACGATCACGGGAACCAACCTCTTGAGAATACCCGCTTTTTCGCCAGCAATCTCTGGCAAAGGTTTCACCAAGATACTGTTGATGGTCGATCGACACAGGGGTGATGACCGTCTAGAGTTGGGCTTTCAATGAGATTGGGAGCATCAATAGCTGTCTACCAAGACCAACCTCAAGCAACGTATAATTGGCTCTTTTCCCCGCGCAAACGCGAGGAAGGCCGCAGACGGCGATTTAAAGAAAGTGATCTCATCTGGACCATTCGCCTGCACGCATTCGTCCAGCAAATCGGTCAGCACCTGCTCGGAAATCAGGCCGCGGAGCCGGATCCGCTCGTGAAAGCGTGCCAAATGCGGCGAGGTATAGGCATGGAGAAGCGAGCGCGCACTTTAAGCCCAGCGCGAGGGGCCGCGCGCGCCGCCCTTGCCATTTTGTGTGCGATGTGCATTACGGCGGCAAGGACTTCTCAGGATGACCCAAACCAAAACGGACCCGCTCCATCGTCAGATCAATGATCTTCGGATGCAGGGTCATCATCCGCTCTATCTGACCCGTGCGTTGTCATGATAGTTTTCATCGCCGAGGTCAACTTACCGCAGGTGGTACTCGCCCGCAACGGAGGGCCGAAACCTCCCGTGAGCATACGCAGAATGGTGATCAGCTCATCCCGAGTGCTTTGCGATGGGTGACGCGGTCCAACACGCCCGTGATCCAGCAGATATTCTGCGCGCTGGAAGCGGTTCGGCAGCTTTTCGCGGATGGTTTGCTCGATCACACGCGCGCCAGCAAAGCCGATCAGCGCATTCGGTCTCGGGAACTGCACGTCGCCCAGCATCGCATAAGACGCGGTCACGCCGCCCGTTGTCGGATGCGTCAGCACCACGATATAGGGCAGGCCCGCTTCTTTCAGCATCTGCACAGCCACCGTCGTGCGCGGCATTTGCATCAGGCCGAGGATGCCTTCTTGCATCCGCGCGCCGCCAGCTGCCGAAAACAGCACGAACGGACGCTTCAGCTCAATCGCTCGCTGCGGCGCAAGACTTCGCCTTTATGGGCGGTTCGATGTCGATGTATGTCGGCAACGCGATCATTGCGGGTGCGCAGCGAGCGATTGAGCTGAAGCGTCCGTTCGTGCTGTTTTCGGCAGCTGGCGGCGCGCGGATGCAAGAAGGCATCCTTGGCCTGATGCAAATGCCGCGCACGACGGTGGCTGTGCAGATGCTGAAAGAAGCGGGCCTGCCCTATATCGTGGTGCTGACGCATCCGACAACGGGCGGCGTGACCGCGTCTTATGCGATGCTGGGCGACGTGCAGATTGCCGAACCGAATGCGCTGATCGGCTTTGCTGGCGCGCGTGTGATCGAGCAAACCATCCGCGAAAAGCTGCCCGAAGGCTTCCAGCGCGCAGAATATCTGCTGGATCACGGCATGTTGGACCGCGTCACCCATCGCAAAGCGCTGCGGGATGAGCTGATCACCATTCTGCGTATGCTGACAGGGATGCCGCCTGCCGTTGCGGGCGAGTTGCCGCCTCCGGGTGAGTTGACCTCGGGCGAGCCAGCCGGAGAGCCTGCATGACAACGCACGGGTCGGATGCCGTTCTTGAGCGGATGATGACCCTGCATCCGAAGATCATTGATCTGACGATGGAGCGGGTCGAGCGCCTTTTGGCGGCTTTGGGTCATCCTGAGAAGTCCTTGCCGCCGGTGATCCACATCGCAGGCACAAATGGCAAGGGCAGCACGCAGGCGATGATCCGCGCTGGGCTTGAGGCTGGCGGCTCGCTTGTCCATGCCTATACCTCGCCGCATTTGGCACGCTTTCACGAGCGGATCCGGCTCGCGGGCGAGCTGATTTCCGAGCAGGCGCTGACCGATTTGCTGGACGAATGCGTGCAGGCGAATGGTCCAGATGAGATCACTTTCTTTGAGATCACCACCTGTGCGGCCTTCCTCGCGTTTGCGCGGGAAAAGGCCGATTATACGTTGCTTGAGGTTGGTCTTGGTGGACGGCTGGATGCTACCAATGTCGTTGAAAGCCCGATTCTGACGGTCATCACCCCTGTGTCGATCGACCATCAACAGTATCTTGGTGAAACCTTGCCAGAGATTGCTGGCGAAAAAGCGGGTATTCTCAAGAGGTTGGTTCCCGTGATCGTCGGTCCACAAGAGCCTGCGGGGCTTGAGGTGATCGAAGCGCGCGCCGCGCGTCTTGGTGCGCCGGTTTTGGCTTATGGTCAGCAGTGGTCCGTCGCAGAAGAGCGCGGCCGACTGATCTATCAGGATGAAAACGGGTTGCTGGATTTGCCCCTGCCCAACTTGCCTGGCCCGTTCCAGATCTTTAACGCGGGGGCTGCGATTGCGGCGTTGCGCGCTTTGGGTAAAGACGCCGCCGCGTGTGAAGCTGCGGTGACCCGCGCGTTTTGGCCTGCACGGATGCAGCGATTGCGGTTTGGGCCGCTGATCGAGGCCGCTCCGTCGGTCGAGCTGTGGCTCGATGGTGGTCATAATCCTGCGGGCGGTGCCGCCGTCGCAGAGACTTTGGCGCGTATGCCTGCCCGTGAAACGCATTTGATCTGCGGGATGCTGAACACCAAGGACGTTCGTGGGTATATGCAGCCGTTGGCGCCGCATGTGACACGGCTGCACGCGGTGTCTATCCCTGATGAGAAAAACACGCTTCCCGCTGAAACCACGCGCGAAGCTGCCGCATTCGTTGGGATGGATGCCGTAGCTGCGAATTCGGTCGCTGAGGCTCTGGCTGCGATTGTCGCCGTGAACCCGAATGCGCGGGTCCTTATCTGCGGATCTCTCTATCTTGCGGGCGGCGTCCTACGCGAGAACGGCTAGGGCGGGACAAGGTCAACCCAAACTGGCCAATGCCGTGAGGCGGTCGCCAGTTTGGGCACCAGTGCATCCGTTCCAGCGGGACGCAGCACCCCAGACGCCACAATCGTCAGGTCTTTGGACGGTAGAATCACCTCTACCCGCAACCCGCCAATCTTGTCATAGCTGGCAGTGTCCAAGGTCGGGTCGCCTTTTTGGCGCGGGCTGGAGGTTGAGGCTATTCCCCTCGGCTGACTGTCCTGAAGCTCCGCTGAGGCCAACAGCGCACGAATTGCCTCTGGCCTGCCCTCGCCATCTATCGGGTCGAGGTTGCTCTGACCCAAAATCACAAACGGCTTTTGCGGTGGATCGAAAGGCAAATCTCCCGCCATTAGCCTGAGCCAAAAGGCGGTCTCATCGTGGTTGCGCCTGCCGTTTCGATCCTCTGGGCCATCAAAGACGGGCGGCGTGGCGTAAAATGCCAAAAGACGCAGGCTCTGCCCGTCAGGCAGCAGAATCGGCACCTCGTAATGTCCCGCGGTTGAAAGGGCCTGCGTCTCGGGCGTTTCTGGCGGCATCAACGCGTTCGGAAGGTCGCGCCAAAGAAACCCGCTAAAGTCGCGAATATGTTCGGTATCTATCGGAAAACGTGAAAGAATCGCCATCCCAGACTGCCCCGCGAACAGCCCATAGGCCATTGCATCTTGCGGTTCGCCAAAGCGGCCATTCCCGTCCAGATCAAGCCCCGTCGCCACCCCCGTATTGGGCCGCAGCGCGATCATATAAGGATAGGGCGCGGCGGGGATACTGGCCGCAAAGGCCGCAAGCGTCTGTCCGCGCAGGTCATAATCGATACCCGTCAGCAGCAGCACATCGGCATCAAGCGCTGCGACCACCTCGGCAGCGGCGATCAGCGGCTTATCTTCGCCCTTGATAATAGCTTGCAGCACCAGCCCAGGCCCAGCCCGCGAGATCTTGGCGTTATACGTGGCAATTCGAAGCGGCTCGGCCCAACAGGGCCAAGCAAAGACCCAAATCAGGCATGCGCAAAGCGCTTGCCATCCTCGGCCAACTGATTGGCGGCGCGGGTTTCGCTGATCATATCGGCAATCCGGCCCATCGCGATACCGCGCATGAACAGGCTTGCAGGAAGAAACGCCCATGCTGTCACAATCCAAATCAAGGTTTGTGGCGAAGCCAGCGTCAGCGGTGCGAATCCCGTCGACGCGATCTTGACCACCGCAGGTGTCAAGAATGGCAGCAAAAACCCTAATGCAATGTTAATGCGCGCGTCTCTTGTCAACCGCATCACTACATCTGCGCCAGCCGTGGGGTCAAAGGTCGGCAGGTTGATCCAGACGTTAAAGGCTTGGTCGCGGCGTGGCCAGCGTCCCGCTTTCATCAGAACCACAAAAACAGAAAGCGAAATCAACGAGATAAGATAAGCCATCCCTGCCGCTGTGCGCAGGTTTTGCACTTGCTCGACGGTGGCGTCGCTTGGCAGCATCAACGTCGCAAGCCGCACGGGGCTATAGGGGAAATCCATCGCCAAACCGATCAAAGTGCCGATCGCTTCGATGAACTGGGTCAAGGTCGTCGGCAACACTTTCCCGCGCGAAATCATCGACAGCGAAAACACGGTCGCCAAAAGCATCAGATACCGCATGCGATTGAACGGAGGCGCATCGCGAAATTCTACAAGGCTGGGATAGGTGGCGTTATATTCCACAAAGGTGAGCACGCCCAAAAACAGCGCCACAAGCGACACCATTTGTTTTGTATCAGACGTCACGTCGGGCAAAAGCACCGACGGCATGATGACAACAATCATCACCAGAATCATGCGAACAATCGCGCCTGTAAGCTGCGAAACCAACTGCCCATTACCCTTCAAACGGATTTGTCTGATGCATAGCCAGACAATATTCCTAACGATGTCCCGCACATTGTGGCGGCTTGCCTCAATCTTGCCCAATTCTTGCCTTCTTTCATCGTTCACGGCAACTGTAAGCCTTACTTTCGCAGGCAACTGAGGCATTTCTGCGGTAAAAGTGTTGCAGGATTGGACCATACTTCGGGCAATAAAAAGGCCGCCCCGAAGGGCGGCCCTAGATGTTGTGGTTTGGTTAGCCTTAGGCCCAAGGGCGCTGCGCTGCGTTCCGGCTCTCAAACGCGTCAATCGCGCTGGCTTTCTCAAGCGTCAGACCGATGTCATCCAGACCGTTCAGCAGGCAGTGCTTGCGGTGCGCATCCACCTCAAACGGGAACACTTGCCCGTCCGATGTAGTGATGGTTTGTTCGACCAGATCAACGGTTTGGCGCGCGTTGGCACCGCGCTTGGCATCGGCCATCATCACATCGACCACCTCTTGCGAGGCAACGATCGGCAAGATGCCGTTCTTAAAGCAGTTGTTGTAGAAAATGTCGGCAAAGCTGGTGGCAACCACGCAGCGAATGCCAAAATCCAGCAGAGCCCAAGGCGCATGTTCGCGCGAAGAACCACAGCCAAAGTTATCGCCAGCAACGATGATCTCGGCTTTGCGATAGGCGGGCTGGTTCAGCACGAAGTCCGCAATTTCCGAGCCGTCGAGATTATAGCGCATCTCGTCGAACAGGTTCACGCCCAGCCCCGACCGCTTGATGGTCTTGAGGAACTGCTTTGGAATGATCATGTCAGTGTCGATATTGACCAAAGGCATAGGCGCCGCGATGCCGGTCAGTTTGGTGAATTTTTCCATCTTTCCGGTCCTTTACGCGGTTTCAGTCATCATGTCGCGGACATCGGTCAGGTGACCGGTGATCGCAGCCGCCGCAGCCATCGCAGGCGACAGCAGGTGCGTGCGTCCGCCACGACCCTGACGGCCTTCAAAGTTGCGGTTCGACGTCGCTGCACAGCGCTCACCCGGAGCAAGCTGGTCAGGGTTCATCGCCAAGCACATCGAGCAACCGGCAAGCCGCCACTCAAAGCCTGCGTCGATAAAGATCTGCGCCAGACCTTCTTCTTCGGCCTGAGCGCGGACAAGACCCGAACCCGGAACGACCATCGCGCGGATGCCGTCTTTCTTTTTCTTGCCTTTGAGGATTGCAGCAGCAGCGCGCAGATCCTCGATCCGGCCATTGGTGCACGAACCGATAAACACGGTATCAATCGCGATTTCCGACAGCTTTTGACCAGGCTTGAGGCCCATATAGTCCAAAGCGCGCTGAACGGCCTCGACCTTGCCGCCGCTAAAGTCGGCAGGGTTTGGCACAACAGCCGTGATCGGCAGCACGTCTTCGGGCGAGGTGCCCCAAGTGACGAGCGGCGCGATATCCTCGGCTTTGAGGGTGATGACCTTATCGAAATGGGCGCCTTCGTCGGTGAAGAGCGTCTTCCAATAGGTCAGAGCCGCTTCCCAAGCGGCACCTTTGGGCGCATGCGGGCGGCCCATGCAATAGGCGTAGGTCTTTTCGTCAGGCGCAATCAGGCCAGCGCGGGCACCGCCTTCGATTGCCATGTTGCAAACGGTCATGCGGCCTTCCATCGACAGCTCACGGATCGCTTGGCCACAGTATTCAATGACATAGCCCGTGCCGCCCGCCGTGCCGGTGGCGCCGATGACGGCCATGGTGATGTCTTTGGCGGTCACGCCTTCGCGCAGCGAGCCAGTGATCTCGACCTTGAAGTTCTTGGCCTTACGCTGAATCAGCGTTTGAGTCGCTAGGACATGCTCGACTTCGGACGTGCCGATGCCATGCGCCAGCGCGCCAAACGCGCCATGTGTCGCGGTGTGGCTGTCGCCGCAAACGACGGTCATGCCGGGCAGGGTCCAGCCTTGTTCGGGGCCGACGATGTGGACGATGCCTTGGCGAACATCCGACACGGGGTAATAGTTGATGCCGAAATCCTTGGCGTTCTTGTCCAGCGCATCGACTTGGATGCGGCTGTCTTCGGTCATCGTCGCGGCATTGGCGCGATCAAGCGTGGTTGGCACGTTGTGATCGGGCACGGCGATGGTTTTTTCCGGTGCGCGCACGGTGCGGCCGGACATGCGCAGGCCTTCAAACGCCTGCGGGCTGGTGACTTCATGCACCAAGTGGCGGTCGATATACAGCAGGCAGGTGCCGTCTGCGGCTTGGTCAACCATATGGTCGTCCCAGATTTTATCGTAAAGCGTCCGAGCAGTCATGGCTCATCCTCGAAGTTGGAATTGGGGAAATATCAAACGGGCACGCCCCCTCGGGTCATGCCAAAGCCTGCGAAACCTTAGCCGCGTGCAAGCACAGCAAGCGTTGCGCCATAAAAGCGCCAAGGCAGCCGATCGTGGTCGGTTATGTTGAGAAACCGTTTCATGGCGTCGAAATACGCGCAAAAGGGCTTTGTGGCAAGCCTGAAGCCACAAAAGCTGCGTCTGTATTGGCCGATAGCTGCTGCGAGGATGTGCAATAAGATGCAGCCGCGCGGCTTTGTCCTGCAAAGCGACGCGGCAGCTTTTGGCTCGAGGATTAAGCGAATTTCCCTTGCGCGATTTCGCGCTCGCGGCATTCAAGGTCATAAAGGCTGACCGAGCCGTTAAGGTATTCGATTTCAAGCTCTTGGCGGCTTGGATTGCGTGGAAATAGGCGGCGGATGAAGGCCATAGTACTGCTCCTTTGTGTCCTCCCTTCCTTCTATATGCTGCGTCGCAGCGGGATATTCCACCGCTACATTCGAAAAGCCGCCTTGCGTCTGGCGCATAGCGGCGCGGCTTTGGCATTTGCCTTGATGCGCAAGCAGTGTCAAACTTGCCCAAAACAAGGAGCGCTATGGACCCCCTGAATTCGAATGTTGTTGGCAGTGCACAAGACCTGATCAACGAATTGGTCAGCTATGCAGAATCAATGCTGCTGCCGTCGCGGTTCTTGCAGGTTGCCTTGCTGGTTGGGTTGTTCTTGCTGGCGTGGCTGCTGGCGGCGCTGATTGCACCGCGCTTTGATGCGTGGATTTGCGATCAAGCCAGCCTAAGCAAATCCCGTTTGCGGTTTCTGGTGGTGCTGCGCAATCGGCTGCGAGGGTTGTTCTTTGTCGCCATGGCGTGGGTCTCGGTCGCGGGGATATACCTGTATACTCCGTTCCCTTCGCGCCGTTATATTGTGGTGCTTTGGGCGACGATCGCCACGGCTTGGGTCATCATTGGTCTGGTGACGCGGCTGATAAGCAACCCTTTGATGCGGCGGTTCGTGACTTGGCTTGGCTGGATTTATGTCACGCTGCTGTATCTAGGCTTTTTGCAATCGGCCAGCACGTTCCTCGACTCGCTTAGTCTCAGCTTTGGCGACTTTCGCATCTCGGCCTTGGGGGTGTTCAAAGCGGTGGTGGTCACCGGAGCGCTGTTTGCGGGGGCGCGGCTGATCACACAGGGTGCGGCGCGCAAGATCGCCCGCAACCGCGATATTGCCCCATCCTTTGGTGTGCTTGCGGTCAAGGTGATGCAGGTCGTGCTTTATGGCTCGGCCTTTTTTCTTGGCCTCAAGGCGGTCGGGTTTGACCTGACAGGACTTGCGGTGCTGTCGGGCGCAATCGGTGTTGGCCTTGGCTTTGGCCTGCAAAAAGTGGTGTCAAACCTTGTGTCGGGTATCATCATTCTTTTGGATAAATCCATTAAACCGGGGGATGTGATTAGCCTTGGGGATACCTTTGGCTGGATCGAGAATTCTGGGCGCGCGCTATGTTTCTGTCGTGACCCGAGATGGCCGCGAATACCTGATTCCCAACGAAGATCTCATCACCGGACAAGTGGTGAACTGGTCTCATTCCAACGAGTTCGTGCGCATCGACCTCGATTTCGGCACCTCTTATCACGACGACCCGCACAAAGTCCGCCGGGTCGCAGTGGCCGCTGCCCTGTCGGTGGACCGTGTGTTGAAAACCCGCGATGCAGTTTGCCATATCACCAGTTTTGGCGATAGTTCGGTGAACTATGTGCTGCGGTTTTGGATCATTGACCCACGCGAAGGTTTGACCAATGTGCGCGGTTCGGTATTTCTTGCGCTTTGGGACGCATTTCAAGCCGAAGGCATTTCGATTCCTTTCCCACAACGCGAAATTCGTATTCTGGGTGCAGTAGACCCGAAGGAACTTAAAGAATGATTACGCTTTATGGCACCGGCCCGATGTTGGGCTTGCCGCACGCCAGCCCCTTTGCGATTAAGGCCGAGTTGCTGCTGAAACTGTCGGGTCTGCCCTATACCGTGGCCCGCGCGGACCTGCGCAAGGCGCCGCGTGGCAAGATGCCGTGGATCGTCGATGGGGACGAGATTATTCCCGACAGCCGGCTTATCAAAGCGCATCTGGAAACTCGGCATGGCATTGATTTCACAGGGGACTATGCCCCGCGTGCTTTGGGCTACGGCTTGGCGATTGAGAGGATGTTGGAAGATCACCTCTATTTCTTTTCGATCGCCAATCGCTGGCTGGAACCTGATAATTTTGACCGTGGCCCGCGGCAGTTCTTTGACGCGGCCCCCGCGTTAATCCGGCCGCTGATTATTCGCATGGTGCTGCGCAAAGTGCGCAAACAGGTCGAGATGCAGGGCACGGGCAAGCTGTTGCCGGACGAGAGGCTGGCGCTTGTTCGGCGTGCGCTGGACGCGTTCGAGGCGATGATCGCGGGGCAGATCTATCTTTTGGGCGGGCGGGTCTGCGGTTTCGATGCCACGGCCTATGCCTTTCTCGCTACGGTTTTTGCGCCCGGATTTCGGTCAGAGTATGGCGATTATCTGCGCCGCAAACCCGAAACCTTGGCGTATATTGAGCGGATGCACGCGGAATTCTTCCCCGACCTGCCGCCGCTTGTGGCATAACGCCCTTGCTTTGTGGCGTTTAGCCAAGTATGCGCGCCGCTTGCCTGCCGTTGAGATTATCGTCTGACGGTGCTACGTTTATACAAGCCCAACGCCGGGGCCGCATCGGCGCGCTATTTGGAGGACGTTGTCCTGTCGCATTCTGATCCCACCACCGGTCTTCCGGTCGGCCCACGCGAAGCTCGCGCGACCGCCGAAGACTATAGCTCCGAAGACATGTTGGCGATGGTTCTCGCCTCGGTCGACGACGACAAAGCCGAAGAGGTCGTGCATATCGATCTGCGCGGGCGCTCTGACGTGGCTGACTATATGGTCATCTGCTCGGGCCGCTCTTCGCGTCAAGTCGCGTCGATCTCGGAAAAGCTCGCTGACCGTATCAAAGAGAAGTATCGCTTTACCCCCAAGATGGAAGGCAAAGAGACGGGCGATTGGGTCCTGATCGATGCGGGCGACGTTGTCGTTCACGTCTTCCGTCCCGAAGTGCGCGAGTTCTATCAGCTTGAAAAGATGTGGCTTCCAGGAAGCGCGCATCTCGGCGCCTAAGCCTTGCGGCTGCATGTCTGCGCTGTGGGCCGCCTGCGGGCTGGCCCAGAGCGGGATCTGACCGACGACTATTATACTCGACTGGATCGCACCGGCCGCCCGCTTGGGCTTGGGCCGGTTTCCGAACATGAGGTCGAGGACAAGAAGAACCTTGGCATGTCCGCCGAGGCGGTGCTGCTGGAGCGCGCCATTCCTTCGGGGGCGCTGATCGCGACGCTGGACGAGCGTGGCCGTGTGCTGAGCAGTCCCGACTTTGCTGCCGAGCTTGCCAAATGGCGCGACGGTGGCCGCCAAGATGTTGCCTTTGTGATTGGTGGCGCAGATGGCATTGACCCGTCACTGCGGGCGCGTGCCGATTTTAGCTTGAGCTTTGGCAAGATGGTCTGGCCGCATATGCTGGTGCGGGTGATGCTGGCCGAGCAACTTTACCGTGCCGCGACGATTCTGGGCGGTGGTCCCTATCACCGCGTTTGACAGAGGCGTTGCCCTAGGCGGGGCGGGGCGATACAAGGGCGGCATAGATTGAAAAGGTGCCGCCATGACCCGCAAGCCCGTAGTTTTGTGCATTCTTGATGGCTGGGGGATTAACGCTGATCCGACCGCCTCTGCCCCCGCACAAGCGCATGTGCCGAACTTTAACCGAATTTGGGCCGAGTGCCCGCATTCCACTCTGACCACTTTTGGCCCAGAGGTCGGCTTGCCGACGGGGCAGATGGGCAACTCGGAAGTCGGCCACACCAACATTGGCGCGGGCCGCATTGTGGCGATGGATCTTGGCGCGATTGATCTTGCGATTGAGGATGGTTCTTTTGCCAAGAATGAAAGCCTGCTGGCCTTTGTTGCCAAGATGAAGGCTTCGGGTGGCACGGCGCATCTGATGGGCGTGGTGTCGGATGGCGGTGTGCATGGTCATCTGTCGCACGTGATTGCTGCCTGCGCCGCGATCACTGCGCATGGCATCCCTGTGGCGCTGCATGCGATCACCGATGGTCGTGATGTAGCACCTTCGTCGGCTGCCGATTTTATTGAGACGCTGATGGTGCAACTGCCTGCGGGTGCGACGGTTGCCACAGTCATTGGCCGCTATTGGGCGATGGACCGTGACAACCGTTGGGAGCGGGTCTCGCGCGCTTATCATGCCATGATCAACGCGCAGGGCGAAGTTGCGGTGACGCCGCAAACCGCGGTGGCAGCATCTTATGCCAAGGCCGAGACGGATGAGTTCCTCGCGCCAACGGTGATCGGCGATTACAAAGGCGCGCGCGATGGCGACGGGTTCTTTTGTTTGAACTTCCGCTCTGACCGTGCGCGCGAAATCCTTGCGGCGATTGCTGCGCCTGATTTTGACGGCTTCGACACGGGCAAGCGTCCCGTCTGGGCGGCGCTGATTGGGATGGTGGAATACTCGCAAGCGCATAACGGCTATATGCAGACCGCCTATCCAAAGCGCAGCATTTCCAACACCTTGGGCGAATGGGTTGCCAAGCAAGGCTGTTCGCAGTTCCGCTTGGCCGAGACCGAGAAATACCCTCATGTCACGTTTTTTCTGAACGGAGGCCGTGAGGTGCCGTTTGACCGCGAAGACCGCGCTATGCCGAAATCGCCCAAGGTCGCGACCTATGATCTGCAACCGGAAATGAGCGCGCCAGAGGTGTCTGGCCACCTCGTTGATGCGATTGAAAAGGGCTATGATCTGATCGTGGTCAACTTTGCCAATCCCGATATGGTCGGCCACACGGGCAGCCTGCCTGCCGCGATCAAGGCTTGTGAAGCGGTCGATTTGGGGCTTGGCCGCGCCTTGGCTGCGCTGCAGGCCAAGGGGGGCTCGATGATTGTGACGGCGGACCACGGCAACTGCGAGATGATGATCGACCCGATCACCGGCGGGCCGCATACGTCGCATACCGTCAATCCTGTGCCTGTGGTGCTGGTTGGGGGGCCTGCGGGCGCGGTGCTGCGGGACGGCGGTAAGCTTGCCGATCTGGCGCCGACCATCCTTGCGCTGATGGGCTTGCCACAGCCCGAAGAGATGACCGGCCGGAACTTGATGCTGGTATGATCCGCGCCGCCGTCCTTGCGCTTTTGCTGACAACTGGGGCGGCGCTTGGCGGCGTTGCCGAGGATGCGGCGCAGGCTTCGGCGGACTTGCAACAAGCGGTGGCCGATCTGCAAGAGGCCTCTGCGTCCAAAGAGCGCGTGGCGGCGTTGACCAGCACGATCAAGGCCTATGAGGCCGGTCTGGCCGCGCTGCGCCAAGCCTTGCGGCAGGCCGAGTTGCGTCAAGACCAGCTGACGCTGCAATTTCAAACCAAGCGCGACCGCATTGCGCAGCTGTTGGGCGTTCTAAGCCGCATTGACGCAGAGCCTGGGCCGCTGTTGCTGTTGCACCCCACGGGGCCTTTGGGAACGGTGCGGTCTGGGATGATGCTTGCCGATGTGACGCCCGCGTTGCAAGCCGAGGCGAATGTGCTGAAGGGGCAGCTGGAAGAGTTGGCGCAGATCCGCACGCTGCAAAAGTCGGCGGGCGAGACTTTGGCCAAAGGGCTGGGGGCGGCGCAGACGGCGCGTTCGGAACTGTCGCAGGCGATGTCTGACCGCACCACTTTGCCAAAGCGCTTTACCGAAGACCCCGAGGTGCTGCGCGGGTTGCTGGAAAGCGCGGACACGCTTGAGGCCTTTGCTGCTGGTCTGGCGCTTGATGATAGTGGCACGGCGCAGTTTGCCGACGCCAAGGGCACGCTTGATTTGCCCGTGCTTGGGACGCTGCTGCTGCGCCCGAATGAAACCGATGCGCGCGGGGTGACGCGGCCGGGGGTAACGCTGGCCACACGTGCCGCGGCCTTGGTGACCAGCCCGTGGCCGGCGACGATCCGCTATCGCGGGCCGCTGCTCGACTACGGAAATGTGATGATCATTGAACCCGGAGACGGCTATCTTTTGATATTAGCAGGGCTAAGTCAGGTTTATGGCGAAGTCGGTGAAGTGATTGCAAAGGGCGCGGCTTTGGGCTTGATGGGCGGATCAGAGGCAGGAACCGCCGATCTGCTGGCTTCTTCAACAGAAGGCACTGGCGGACGCGAGACGGAAACGCTTTACTTGGAACTGAGGCAAGGGGCGGCGCCTGTGGACCCGATGGAATGGTTCAAGGCACTGACCGCGGCAAAGGAATAGGACGACCCATGAAGAAAATGCTTATCGCGGCGCTGTGCGGCACCATCGCGGGCGGGGTGCTAACCACCCAGATCGCCGGACCGATGCTTGCCCAAGATGCCAGCAAGAACGCCAACGTCTATGAACAGCTTGATCTGTTTGGCGATGTGTTCGAGCGTATTCGCGGCCAATACGTCGAGGATGTGGACAGCAAAAAGCTGATCGAAGCGGCGATCAACGGCATGCTGACCTCGCTTGACCCGCACTCCAGCTATATGGACGCGGGCGCATTTGCCGATATGACCACGCAAACCCGTGGCGAGTTCGGCGGTCTGGGCATCGAAGTGACCCAGCAGGACGGCTATATCAAAGTGGTCTCGCCGATGGATGGCACCCCTGCGGATGCGGCGGGTATCAAGTCGGGCGACTTTATCACCGCTGTCGATGGCGAAAGCGTGCAAGGTCTGCTGCTGGATCAAGCGGTTGACAAGATGCGCGGCCCGATCGGGTCGGAAATCGTCATCACCGTTGTGCGCGAAGGTGTGGCAGAGCCGTTTGACGTTTCGATCATCCGCGACACCATCAAACTCGTCGCAGTCAAGAGCCGCCTTGTCGGCAGCACCGGCATCCTGCGCATCACCACCTTTAACGACCAGACCTATCCAGGCGTCCAAGAGGGCATCAAAAAACTGGCCGAAGAGGCTGGTGGCATGGATAAGATCAACGGCTTTGTCATCGACCTACGCAACAACCCAGGCGGCTTGCTAAAGCAGGCGATCCTGACTTCGGACGCGTTCCTTGACGAAGGCGAGATCGTCTCGACCCGTGGCCGTAACGCGCAGGAAAGCACGCGCGAGAACGCCACGCCAGGCGATCTGGCCGAGGGTAAGCCATTGGTCGTGTTGATCAACGGCGGTTCTGCTTCGGCCTCCGAGATCGTCAGCGGCGCGTTGCAAGACCACCGCCGCGCGATTGTTGTCGGCACCAAGAGCTTTGGCAAGGGCTCGGTGCAGACGTTGATCCCTCTCAAGGGCGAGGGCGCGATGCGTCTGACCACGGCGCGCTATTACACGCCGTCGGGGCGCTCGATCCAATCGCTGGGCGTGATGCCGGATATCGTCGTGAACCAGCCTGTCGTCGACCCGAATGCCAAAGGCACAGAGGAAACCGCTGCGGACAAAGAGACCAAACAGCGGACCGAGGCCTCGCTGCGGGGTGCGATCAGCAATGACTCGATGACCGAAGACGAAAAGACGCAACTCGAGGCCGACCGCGCCCGCACCGAAGAGGCTGCCAAGCTTCGGGACGAGGATTATCAGCTGGCCTATGCCATCGACATCTTGCGCGGCCTGTCGGCTGTGGCCAAGAAATAACGATGAAAGGGGGCCGTGGCGCAAGCTGCGGCCCATCTCACACCCTATGATAGACCCTGAAAAACTGCCCTACCGTCCCTGTGTTGGCATCATGCTGATCAACGCCCAAGGCTTGATCTTTGCGGGCCAGCGCCTCGATTCCCAAGTCGCTGCGTGGCAAATGCCGCAGGGCGGGATTGACGACGACGAAAAGCCCCGCCCCGCCGCGCTGCGCGAGCTGTGGGAAGAAACCGGCGTCACTGCCGATTTGGTCGAACCGCTGGATAAGACCAAAGGCTGGGTCACTTATGATCTGCCGCCCGATCTTTTGGGCAAGGTTTGGGGCGGTAAGTTCCGTGGCCAAAAGCAAAAATGGTATCTCTATCGCTATTTGGGCACCGACGCGCAGGTCAATATCGCCACCATCCACCCCGAGTTTGGTGCGTGGCGCTGGATCGGCGCGGATGAGATGGTTGCCTCGATCGTGCCGTTCAAGCGCGCGGTTTACCAAGAGGTCGTCGACCACTTCCGCCCGTATCTGCGCTGACTACTGAAACAGCCGCAGCAAGATCGGTGCGATAAGCGCGGTTAAAACGGCGTTCAGCCCCATGCCAAGCCCCGCAAAGGCACCCGCGCGGGGATGAACCTGAAACGCCCGTGCCGTGCCGATGCCATGGGCGGCAACGCCTGTCGCAAAGCCTCGCGCCCGCCAATCTTTGATGCGCAACAGATTTAGCAGCGGCGTCGCGACAACGGCCCCCGTAATCCCCGTCAAAATCACCAGCACCGCCGTCAGAGTGGGCGACCCGCCGATGGCTTGCGAAATGCCAATCGCCACAGGAGCGGTCGTGGACTTGGGCGCCAAAGAGGCCAGTGTCTCACCTGAAATCCCCATTGCCTTTGCAATCGCCAAAGCCGAGACCACCGCCGTCGCGGATCCCGCCAAAAGCGCCGCCAGCAGAGGCAAAGCCGCCCGCCGCACCTTTGGCAAATTCTCCCACAGCGGCAGGGCAAGGCAGACCGTCGCGGGCCCCAGCAAAAAGTGCACAAACTGCGCGCCCTCGAAATAGGTGGCATAGGGCGTCTTGGTCACTGCCAGCATCGCCGCCAAAATCGCCACCGCAATCAGCACGGGGTTGAAGATGGGCCGCCGTTTTGCCGCACGAAAACATGCGTCCCCAATCGCATAGGCCGCAAGTGTCGCGGTCAGCCACAGCAACGGGCCGCGGGAAAGATAGCTCCAGATATCGGTGAAATCAGTCATCGTGATTGCCCGTCAACCGCGCCACGGCCACAAAGCTGAGCGCCCCGACCGCAATCGCCGCGACCGTAGAGCCGACAATCGCCACCCCAATCGCCAGCCCTTGCCCGCCAAAGGCCGCAAAATGCCCCACCACGCCCACGCCCGCAGGCACAAACAGCAGCGACATATGCGCCAAAATTCCTTGCGCCACGGGCCGCACGACCTCGCGCAGCGCCGGTATGAATTGGAGCGCGAACGCCAAAAGGATCATCCCCAAAACCGGCCCCGGAATCGGCAGCGAAAGCGAATGCGACGCCACTTCCCCAACCAACTGGCAGCCCAGAATAACAAGCAGCGCGTGGATCATATCAAGCTCCTTTTGAGCGAACCTGATGCGACACCCCGCCAAGGTCAAGCCAAGCGCCCAAGATTGTGGGGATAAGCGCGCTGCGCCTGCCAGATGCAGCCCTATCGCGTTGACTTGCGGGGGATAGCTGCGAAAACTGACACCCCAACGGAATCACAAGGCCAACCCCCTTTGCGCTTTAACAAACTGCGGCTGAATGGCTTCAAAAGCTTTGTGGACCCCACCGATTTGGTGATCCACGACGGTCTGACCGGTGTGGTTGGCCCGAACGGCTGCGGCAAATCCAACCTTCTCGAAGCCCTGCGCTGGGTGATGGGCGAGAACCGCCCGTCTGCAATGCGCGGCGGCGGTATGGAGGATGTGATCTTTAACGGTTCGGGGGCGCGAGGGGCGCGCAACTTTGCCGAAGTCGCGCTGGTGATGGACAACTCGGACCGGCTTGCGCCGTCTGGGTTTAACGATTCCGATACCATTGAGATCATCCGTCGCATCACGCGCGACGCGGGCTCGGCCTATAAGCTGAACACCAAGGACGTGCGCGCCCGCGACGTGCAGATGCTGTTTGCGGATGCCTCGACGGGGTCACACTCGCCCGCGCTGGTGCGGCAGGGGCAGATTTCTGAACTGATTAACGCCAAGCCCAAAGCCCGCCGCCGTATCCTTGAGGAAGCGGCTGGCATCTCGGGGCTTTATGCGCGGCGTCACGAAGCCGAGCTGAAACTCAACGGGGCTGAGCAAAATTTGCTGCGGGTCGATGACGTGCTGGAAAGCCTTGCGCAACAGCTTTCGACCCTGTCACGCCAAGCCAAACAAGCCGCCCGCTATCGCGAGATTGGCGAGGATTTGCGCCGTTCCGAAGGGCAGCTTCTGTATCGCCGCTGGCGTGAAGCAGAGATGGCCCGCGCCGAAGCCGACGGTCTGCTGCGCCAACGCATCACCTTTGCCGCCAACGCCGAAGCCGCAGCCCGCCTTGCCACGGCGCAGCGCGATGCCGCCGAAGAAGCGATGCCGCCTCTGCGTCAAGAAGAAGCCGTCGCTGCCGCTATCTTGCAACGCCTGATGGCGCAGCGCGATCAACTTGGCGATGAGGACGCCCGTGCGCGCGCCTTGATCGAGACCCTGCGCGCGCGGATTGCCGAACTTGACCGCGATACCGAGCGCGAATCAGGTCTGAACCGCGATGCAGGCGAGGTTATTCAACGGCTTGAATGGGAAATCGAGCAGCTTTTGCGTGCGCATGAGGGGCATGAGGACAAGCTGATCGAGGCCGCCGAGATCGCCCGCGAAGCCTCTGCTGCCCTGTCCGAGCGCGAGAATATCCTGTCTCAGGCGACCGAAGATGCCGCGCGCCTTGCAGCACGTCACCAATCGGTGCAACGCCTGCTGTCCGACAGCCGCGCCACTGTGCAAAAGGCCGAATCCGAGGCCGCCCGTGCCGCCCAAGCGGTCACTGCCGCGTCCGAGGCGCTTGAATCCGCTGCCGAAGCCTTTGCCGCCGCCGAGGAATTGCAGACCGAAGCCGCAGAGCTTGCCGAGGCCGCCGAAGAAGCCCTACTTGCCGCCGAAGATGCCCGCGCCGAGGTGCAGGCCCGCGAGGCCGACGCCCGCGCCGCCAAATCCGAGGCCGAGGGCGAGGCCACCGCTTTGCGTGCAGAGGTCTCTGCCCTGACCAAACTGGTGCAGCGCGAGGCGCAGTCGGGGTTGCAGCTGCTTGACCTTCTGACGGTTGAACCGGGGTATGAGGCCGCGATCGGGGCTGCGCTTGCCGACGATCTGCGCGCACCCGAAGTCGGCGCCGACCAAGCCTCGGGCTGGGTGCCGCTGCCGCCCTATGCCGATCAGGCACCACTTCCCAACGGCGCCGCACCGCTTGGCACTTATGTCCAAGCGCCTGCCGTTCTTGCCCGTCGCATGGCGCAAATCGGCCTTGTGTCGCGCGCCGATGGCCCCCGACTGCAAGCAGATTTGCAGCCTGGTCAACGGCTTGTTAGCCTAGAGGGCGATCTTTGGCGCTGGGACGGCTTTCGGGCAGGGTCCGAGGCTGCACCGTCTGCCGCTGCTGCACGGCTGCAACAGATCAACCGTCTGACTGCGCTAAAGCGCGATCTTGAAGACGTGGCCGCGCGCGCAGAAGGGGCCGCGCAGGCCCATGCCGCGCTGCAATCGCGCTTGGCAGAGCTTGCCCGTGCCGACCAAATCGCCCGTGATGCCCGTCGCTCGGCGGATGCGCGGGTGGCGGAATCGGGGCGCATGGCTGCGCGTGCCGAGGCGGATAAATCCATCGCTGCTGGCAAACTTGACGCGGCCAAAACCTCGGTCGCGCGCTATCATGATGAGGTCGCGGAATCCCGCGAGCGGATGGAAGAGGCGATGGCCTCTGCCGAGGATTTGCCCGATCTTGACGTCGCCCGCGCCGCGCTTGAGGCCACCAAGGTCACTGTTGAGGCCGCTCGCATCACCATGATGTCGCGCAGGTCCAACCATGACGAGCTGCGTCGCGAAGGCGAGGCCCGTGTGCGCCGCCGCCAAGACGCGACCAAAGAGCTGGCAAGCTGGACACAGCGTCTTGAATCCGCTGGCAGACGTATGGCAGAGCTTTCGACCCGCCGTGCCGAAGCGGCGGAAGAGTTAGTTGATGCCGCCGCTGCCCCCGAAGAAATTGCGATCAAGCGCGAGGATTTGAACGAGGCCATCGTCGAGGCAGAATCACGTCGTGCGATTGCCGCCGATGCGCTCTCAACCGCCGAATCCGCCTTGCGCACCGCCCGTGATACCGAGCGCGACGGGGAACGCCTTGCCGGTGAAGCGCGCGAGGCTCGCGCTGGTGCCGAAGCCCGCACCGAAGCTGCCCGCGAAACCGTTGCCGCCGCCGCGGCGCGGATTGCCGAAGAGGCCTCTGCCACCCCCGAGCAACTTTTGGACACGCTCAAAGTTGACCCCGACCGGATGCCCGACGCCGAGGCGCTTGACGTGGATGTGCAGCGGTTGAAACGCCAACGCGAGGCGCTTGGGGCCGTAAACCTGCGCGCCGAAGAAGATGCGAAAACCGTTTCGGATGAATACGATGCGCTGGTGCAGGAAAAGGTCGATCTGGAAGAGGCGATTAAAAAGCTTCGCTCGGGGATTGCCGGTTTGAACCGCGAAGGACGCGAGCGGCTGCTTACCGCATTCGAGCAGGTCAACGCCAACTTTGCGACGCTGTTTACCCACCTGTTCAACGGCGGCGAGGCGCGGCTTGTGCTGGTCGAGTCGGATGATCCGCTTGAGGCGGGGCTTGAGATTATGTGCCAACCGCCGGGCAAAAAGCTTGCGACGCTGTCGCTGCTATCGGGGGGCGAGCAAACCCTGACCGCGCTGGCGCTGATTTTCGGCGTTTTCCTTGCTAATCCGGCGCCGATTTGTGTGCTGGACGAGGTCGACGCGCCGCTTGATGACGCGAACGTCACGCGTTTTTGCGACCTGTTGGACGAGATGACCCGCCGCACCGACACGCGCTTTTTGATCATCACGCATCACGCTGTCACCATGGCGCGCATGGACCGTTTGTTTGGCGTCACCATGGCAGAGCAAGGGGTGAGCCAACTAGTGTCCGTCGATCTGAAACGTGCCGAGGCGATGGTTGCGTGATGCTTAGCCTTCTGAAATCTGTTGGTTTTTCGGGCGTAGAGGCCTTGGATGAGGTGATTTTTGCCCGCTCGCAACCGCATCTTCCTGAATTCACAGCAACGCCAGATGCGGACGGTTGGGGGCTTGCTTTTGCATGGCCGTTGCGGGCGACTGCGGCACAGATCGAGGCGTGGAATGACCAGAACCCCTCCATGCCGATGGACCTTCACCTCGGCGAGACGCGTATTCGAACGCATATCCTTGCCGAGGCGAAGGCCCTGCAGGCTTGGGCGGCGCAAATCGATGTGATGGTCGCCCATTGCACCGAATGGCGTCGCGCCACACGTCAGCGCGACGAGGGTATGTAGCTAGCTCAGGACTTGTAAACGATCGTTCATATTGATCTCGCCGTCCCTCTCGACCGAGCAGAGGACGCCCCGCAGCCGCAATTCCGGACGGCTTTCGACCCAGCGCAAGGCATCGACGCCATAGCGCACCTTCCACTTTACGCAGCCAAGGTTCGGCACATCCGACACGCGCAGCACCGCGGTTCCCGCCTGAATAAGCGTGCCAACCGGCAAATTCGCCTCACTTGTATCAAGGTCCGCGACGATCGGATCGCCCGGGTGGACCACGGTGTCGCGGTTGCGCCAAACCAGATCGACCACGCGGCTGCCCAAGATCGAAACCTGAATCCCTGGGTGCGGCGTGCCATCTTCGTTGCGCATCCAAGGCAGCGTCGACCAACGCTCCCCCGGTGTGCCTTCTGCGCGGGTAAACTGAATGCGATCAACCAGTTGTCGTTTGTTGAACTCGGGGCGCCGACACAGGCTCTGCACCGCAGAATTGGTCTTCGGCGCCGCCATAACATGCTCTAACGCGGCATCCAGTTCGGCACGGGTAATCAAGTCTTGCAGCACGGTCGCTCTCCAAATTCGAATCCCGCAGAGTTTGACCTGAAGAGAGGGGCAAAGATAGGCCGCGGATCGCCGAAATAAGTGACACTTTCGCAACAGATAGAAGTGTTTATTGAAATGCAGGAGCCATTGTCACAGTCTTAACCTTTGTATGGGCAGGATGAGTCTTGAAGGGGGAGGGTTTTATGTTTGAATTTTTGCCAAAGGATGTCTTTGAAGGATTAGCCGCAGCGCGTAATCGCAGTTCTGAGCGAAAATCACGTATGCGGGTGCAGGTCGGCGAAGCCGTGTTTCCGATCACGCGCATGTGGGAAAATGGCTTTGCGTTGGACGCAGCGCTTGCCCCCAATATGCGCGGCCTGGTCGATATTTATGACGGCGCCAAACATGTCTCCCAGTGCTTGATCGTTGCATCCACAGCGGAAAACGGTGACCTGCTTTGCGAATTCAAGCGGTCAACTGCCGTGCAAGCGACACCTCCATTGGATTACGAGCGTGACGAAAGCAAACCCGTGGCGTATTTGTCTAGGGCCTGATTTCGACGGTCGTTCCGACGGCAGTTGCGGCGAAAACCTCGGCGATTTCACTGTTAGAGATCGCGATACATCCCGCTGTCCAGTCATAAGGCACGACAAAATCCACGGGCAGGCTATTGGGTTGGCCGTGGATCATAATATCGCCCCCAGCGTCATAGCCCCCGAGTTTCGCACGCTTTAGATCCGAAGGCCGCGGATAGCTGATCCCCAAGGATAGGTGAAAGGCCGAAGCAGAATTCTTTCGATCTATGGTGAAGACACCTTCTGGCGTGCGCATGTCACCTTGACGTACCTTGTCGCCTACGGCCTGCGATCCGAGCGCAATGCGGTATTCTTTTAGCGCCTCGGCTTTGTGATAGACGACCATCCGGCGGGCGGATTTCTCAATCACGATGCGATCAATCGTCCCGACCAAAGGCTGCGGGGGCAAAGGGGCGGGGGCAAACTGCGGATAAACCCACAGCGCCACCAACCCAATACCGCACAGTAAAACCAGCGCGGAAAAAAACCGCGCAAGTGCTTTCATTGCAGATCAGCAAATGCAGCCCGAAGCCGCGCAACCGCCTCAATCACCACCGCGCGCGGCGTAGCAAGGTTAAAGCGCAGGAAGTTCTCGCCACCTGCACCAAAGGAAACACCGTGGTTGGCTGCAATTTTCGCAACCTTTTCAACCCGCTCAATGAACTCAGCTTGCGCCATGCCCGTATCTGAAAAATCGACCCACGCCAGATAGGTCGCCTCGAGCGGCATTGATCTCAGACCGGGGATTTCGGCGATACCCGCATCAAAAATACGAGCATTTTCAGTAAGATACGCGCGCAGCGCATCCACCCAATCGGCCCCTTCGGGCGAATAGGCGGCCGTTGCCATGAAAAGACCAAACGAGTTCGGCGAGATCCCCATTGCATTCATTCGTGCCGAAAACTTGGCATGCAAAGCTGGGTCGGCAATGATGACGTTGCCTGAATGTGCGCCCGCGATGTTAAAGGTCTTGGTCGTTGCGGTCATCATCACAAGACGATCGGCCACACCTTCGATCAACGCCATCGCAGTATGCTGTTGCGCTCCAATCACCAAGTCATGGTGGATCTCATCAGACACCAGGACCAAATCGTGGCGTTTGGCAAAATCCGCGACGCCTTGCAACTCTTCCCGCGACCAAACGCGACCGCCCGGATTGTGGGGCGAACAGAGGACGAGCATCTTTTCCGCCCCTGTCATCTGCGCATCCCAAGCGTCGAAATCCATCTCATAGCGGCCACCTGCGTTGCGCAGTTTGCACTCAACGACCTCGCGGCCCGCAGCTTTAATCACGCGCGCAAAAGCATGGTAAACAGGTGTCATCAGGACCACGCCATCGCCCGGCGCCGTGAAGGCATCGACGCACATCGAGGTGCCATGAACCAAGCCGTGCGTGGTGAAAATCTGTTCGCGCTCGACGACCCAGCCGTGACGCTCTTTCATCCACCAACGGATCGCATCCAGATACTCGGCGTCATCGCCATAATAGCCGTAGACGCCATGCGCCAACATGCCTTCAAGCGCGCGCTGGACACAGGCCGGCGGTCGAAAGTCCATATCGGCCACCCACATCGCAATTCCGTCCTGGGCTGGCACGCCAAAAATCGGCTCCATCGCGTCCCATTTTACCGAATGTGTGCCGAAACGGTTGATCGGAGTGTCAAAATCCATGCTGTGCTGCCTGTTTCAAAAGATGATGCAGGTATCATCGCAGCAAACTCTTGCACGTTGAACCCCCAAGCCGTAAATCGGCAGAATGATCCGCGATATTCTGATCCACCCCGATCCGCGCCTGAAAAAGCCTTGCGAGCCAATCGCAGAGGTGACGGCAGAGCTTACGCAACTTGCAGCTGACATGCTTGAAACCATGTATGATGCGCCGGGCATAGGCCTTGCGGCGCCTCAGATTGGTGTGATGCGGCGGATTATCGTGATGGATTGCATCAAAGATGGCCCACCGGAACCGATGGTTTTGCTAAACCCCGAGGTGATTTGGTCTGGCGAAGACCTTTCGACCTATGAGGAAGGGTGTCTGTCGATTCCGGACCAGTATGCCGAAGTCAAACGCCCCGCCACGGTCAAAGTGCGCTGGATGGGGCTTGATGGCGGGCAATGTGAACAACAGTTCGAAGGTCTCTGGGCGACCTGTGTCCAGCACGAGATCGATCACCTCGATGGCAAACTATTCATCGACTATCTTGGTCCCCTCAAGCGGCAGATGATCACTCGCAAGATGGAAAAACTCAAGCGCGAACGGGCGAGAAGCTGATGGTCGCGCGTCTTTGCATCCCATTTCCGAACGTTTGTTTGAAAACGCCTGCCGCGACAATTTCGTCGATTACCGATGAACATCGGGCGATTTGGACTGATATGGTTGATACGATGGATGCCATGCCGGGCTATGGCCTGGCAGCTGTGCAAATTGGTGTGCCTTTGCGTCTTGCGGTCGTGGACTGCTCTGATGAACGAGGGCAGGCTATCCTTATGGCAAACCCCGAGGTCTTGCATGCGTCAGGGCAATTCCGCGAACATGACGAAGCTTCGCCGAACGTGCCTGGTGTTTCTGCCGTCATCCGACGCCCGCGCGCTGTAACCGTGCGCTATATGAATGCTGCGGGTGAGATCGAGGATCGTGATTTTGTGAACCTCTGGGCGACTTCGGTTCAGCACCAGATAGACCATCTTGCGGGCAAAATGTATTTCGATCACCTTTCGCCGCTGAAGCGTAAAATGCTGCTTGCTCGGGCGTCGAAACTTCGGAAAAACCTATGAAAATCATATTCATGGGCACGCCAGACTTCTCAGTCACGGTGTTGAAAAGCCTCGTCGAAGAGCACGAGATCGTTGCGGTATACTGCCAACCGCCCAGACCTGCAGGGCGCGGTAAGGCTGATCGACGGAGCCCTGTGCAGGTTTGCGCCGAGACGCTTGGCCTGCGGGTCATGCACCCGACGTCTTTACGGACGCCCGAAGCTTTGGCCGACTTTAAGGCCTTTGGTGCCGAGATCGCTGTCGTCGTGGCTTATGGGTTGATCTTGCCGCAGGCTATTCTGGACGCGCCGCGTCTTGGATGCCTCAATATCCACGCGTCGCTTTTGCCGCGCTGGCGAGGGGCGGCCCCAATCCATCGTGCGATTATGGCTGGGGATTCAGAGACAGGAATTTGCATAATGCAGATGGAGGCGGGCCTTGATACAGGTCCCGTTCTTATGCGCCAATCGACGCAAATTTCGCCGAGCGAGACGACCGCCGACTTGCATGACCGTCTGTCGGGGATGGGGGCAGAGCTCATTTTGCGAACGCTTGATGCCTTGCCTTTGCCAGCTATAGCACAAAGTGAACAGGGCGTCACATATGCGGCCAAGGTCGAAAAGTCTGAGGCACGGATAGATTGGTCGCGACCTGCGGCCGAGGTTGATCGGCAAATTCGAGGTCTTTCGCCCTTTCCTGGGGCTTGGTGTGATGTTGCTGGCGAGAGGGTAAAGCTTCTGCGTTCAGCTCTGGTTGCGGAACATGGTACGGCCGGACAGGTTTTGCACGGCTTTACTATTGCTTGTGGGCAAGATGCCGTGGCGATTACATTGGCGCAGCGTGAGGGCAAGCGCCCGATGCCAGCCGCCGATATTCTGCGTGGTCTCGTTTTGCCAGAGGTGCTTGTTTAGTCCTTGAACGCTTGCCCTTTAATTTATGCTGCAGGGCGCCCATGTTATGGTGAACCGTAAGGAGGACCGGCATGGTTTTGTTAATCATTGTAGGAATCGCAGCTGGGTTTCTTGCCACGCGTTTGATGAACGTTCAGACGGATGTGCCGACGACGATTGCGATCGGAATCGCTGGCGCGCTTGCTGGGTCGTTCGTTTTGCGCGGCTTACTTGCACTTACTGGACTTGCTGCGGGGCTTATTGGCGGCATCTTGGGCGCTATGGCGCTCATCTGGTTATATAAAGCCTATATTAATCGCTAAGTTAGGCGCCTGAGTGCCTCGCCCAGTTTGAAACCCTTGCCACCAGCGCCATCCCAAAGCAAGCGGCCTTGCCAAGCTGCAAATGTTACGGCTGCGGTTTCCTTTGCCTTCGCGCCATTTCCAAGTTTTTCTGCCAATGCCGTTTCAACTTGGTCACGCCATGCTTTTGCCCGCGCTGCTAGGGCTGCGTGATTAAGGCTTGCCGAGAGCAATGCAGGCGAGTCGATGGGCGACGAAAGCGCCTTGAGGATGGCTTGGACGCCTTTGCCTTTAGGTTCAGCGGCTGCAAAGACCTCAACGGTTTGGTCTTCGAGCTGCTGCCAGGCATGGTCAAGGGCGGCCTCGGTCATCGCACTACAGCTGCCAAAACGCTGCACCAAGGTTGGAGGCGCTAGTTTGCATTTTTGTGCGACGGCAGAAAATGTCACAGATTTTTCACCGCTCAAAAGCAACAGCTTTAGAACATGAGCCAAAACGTCTGCGTCAGAAATTAACTTATTGCGTGCCATGCTAATAGATTGAATGAAGAGTCACAAAAAGCAAAACATTTCTGACCTCAGAGTCGTGTTCCTGCATTCCGGCAACATGCAAAGAGTGTTTGATCGCCCCCCTTGTCGCAGAATTACCGCGCGGGCTAAGGTAATCTCCAATCATAGGACGATTAGGTGGCAGGGCCAAGGTGACAGTGAAACAAGCCAAAGCGGGTGCGTCTATGCCACGCCCAAGTGGTGCCGCGGATCTATGGGGCAGCGTTGATTTCCCGCTGAAGCGTCATCATAGCCCGCATGGTCAAGTCACTGCAGTTTCGATGATGAAGGACGAAGGTCCGTTTGTGATCGAGTGGGTTGCACATCATCTTGCTGTCGGGTTTTCAGACCTTGTCGTCTATACGAACGATTGTTCAGATGGCACCGATGACATGCTGATCAGGCTCGAGGAATTGGGCCTGTGCCATCACCGCCGCAATGACATTCCCGAAGGCATCCGCCCCCAACCTTCGGCGTTGAACTATGCTCAGGCAGAGCCCGTCGTGCAGCAATCCGACTGGGTTATGGTTTTTGATGCGGATGAATTTCTGTCCATCCGTTACGGCAATGGCACGCTTGATGACTTGCTAACTGCCACCAAGGCCGAGGGGGCAAACGGTATCGTTGTGACGTGGCGGATCTTTGGGTCTGGTGGTGTCGTCGATTGGAGCCGTGCGCCGGTAACGGAACAATATCTATGGGCAGCACCGACAACGTGGAACAAGGGGTGGGGAGTGAAGACCCTGTTCACGTTTGACGATGCCAAGTGGAAGCTTGGGATTCATCGCCCCAAAATGAAGGCAAAATGGGTTGAGACACCGTTTCCGGACGAGGTGAAATGGCTTAACGGGTCGGGCCGCGAGATGGAGGATTACTTCAAATTTCGCGGCTGGCGGTCGATTACGCGCACAGTGGGGTATGACTGGGTGCAGCTTAACCATTACGCCGTCAAATCGGTCGACAGCTATGCTATTCGCAAGATGCGCGGCAATGTGAACAATAAGAAGGATAAGTATAATTCTGACTATTGGTCGCTTCAGGATCGCAACGAAGTGCGCGACGATACCATGTTGCGGTATACGGAAATCCGCAATCAGTTGATAAATCAGCTGCTGACTGATCCCGTGTTGAACCGTTTGCATCACGCGGCGATTGACCGTGCCGAAGCCCGCCTTGACGAGTTGCGGACTACCCAAGCCTATCACGATCTTGTCGCTGATCTTGCACGCGCGTCGGAAGTGCCGATCACGCAGATCGTCGCCAAGCCGCCACAGGCGCGCGACAAAGAGAAAATCGCAGCCCTCATGTCGGATGTCGAAAAACGTCGCGGCGCGAAAGCCAAAGCCGAGCGCGCGGAGCAACCCAAAGAGCCTGTCGAGGCAGTGCCAATGGGATCCTACCACCACGGTGAGATTTCGTTGACCCAAGATGCTACGCTCGACGTTTATCCAAACCACTCGATGAAGCTGCCCGCCGACCCCCGTGTTTTTGCCGCGCATGTGCTGCCACAAATCCAGCAAGGCAAATTTGAACGTGGCCTTGCCCGCAAGATGCCGCAGGCGCTTGAGAAATCCGCGACGGTGCTGGAACTTGGCTCTGCTGTTGGTTTTCTGGCCGGACATTGCGCCAATGAGCGGCCAGACCTGACGTGGGTTTTGCAAGAGGACAATGCGGGTCTGCGGCAGATGTTGGGGGTTGTTTGCGGCCTAAGCAATCGCGCCTTCAATGATCGGTTTGTCCTTGAAGATCATAAGGTTGAAGACGCCGCGCAGCTTATCACTGACCACAAACCCTCTGCGCTTTTGATCGCGGATGCCGCCGTTCTGCCGCAAGATATTGATGCTCTGTTGGCCAAGACTGGTATAACGCAGCTGTTCCTCTATGGCCGCTGGCTTGAGGCGCATCACGCGACTGCTTTTGCGCCGACGGGGTTTATTGCGCAGGACGGCTTTGATCCTAACCTGCTGCGGGTTTTTCACGCCGCGGCAATCGCCTAGACACGCCGGATGGCTTGCGCCATTGTCCATGAAAACAAAACAAACCCAGAGGCAGCTCATGTCCACCCCCGTCCGCAGACCCGTCGCTTCGCTTTGGATTGGCGAAAAGCTTCAGTATCTTAACCAACTTTGCCTGTTGTCGCATGTGCGTCAGGGTCACCCGACGACGCTGTATTGCACCGATACGGTCACCAATGTGCCCGAAGGTGTCACTGTGCGTCCGGCCACAGATATCATGCCAATCGATATGGACATCGTGCGCCAGACTTCAGAAAGCTTTCTGTCGAACGTGTTTCGCTACCACATGATTCAGCAAACCAACGCGATTTGGATTGATTGCGACGCTTTCTGCCACAAGCCTTTCCCCGACGAGATGGAGAACATCTTTGCGGGTCACGGCTTTCGCGGCGCGCTGAACTGCGGCGTGGTCTATATCCCGCAGCAGGGTGAGCTGATCCATCAACTTATTGACTACTATACCAATCTTCCAGAAGCGCCGGCTTGGTTCAACAAGCAGCAGCGCAAGAAGCTCGACAAACAAGACAGCAGCCTGCCGCAAGCCGTGCGCATCTATAACGCCGAGCGCACCGCCTTTGGCCCGCAAGCCTTTACCTATTTCGCGCAGCAGACGGGCGATTTTGAAAAGGCGCTGACGTCGGACTACCTCTATCCGGTGCCGTTCCAGCTGAATGACATCTTTTATGACCCCTATGGGCGCGTGGAGGGGCACTTTACTGACAACACGCTTTCGGTCCACCTCTACACCAACGGCACCAAGCCTTGGTGGCGTCGCAACGTGCCGCTGCCGAATTCTTATGCCGCGCGGATGTGCGAACAGATCGGCGTCGATGCGTCGCAAGCGCTCGAGGACTAAGCCAAAGGGCCGGAGCGACCCTCCGGCCTATTTCGCCGTTTTGAACGGTGCCATTCCCATGCGGGCCAACTCATCGGCGCGCTCGTTTTCGGCATGGCCCGCGTGTCCTTTAATCCAGCGCCACGTCACCCGATGCGCCGCTTGTGCTGCGTCAAGCCTTTGCCACAGATCAACATTCTTGACCGGAGCCCGCGCTGCAGTTTTCCAGCCGTTGCGCTTCCAGCCGTGTATCCACTCGGTCACGCCGTTTTTCACATAGGCACTGTCGGTGACAATCGTGAGGTCGCTGACTCGCGTCAAAGCCTCGAGCGCCGAGATCGCGGCCAGCAGCTCCATCCGGTTGTTGGTGGTATCAGCTTCGCCACCGTTCAGAGTTTTTTCCTTGATCACCGCGCCATTTTCACGCGCGATCATCAAAACCCCCCAGCCACCGGGGCCAGGGTTGCCCGAACAGGCTCCGTCAGTATAGGCAAAAAGCTCGGCCATTGGGTGCTCCTTTGCCAGCGGTTTAGGCGGCAGGGTGCGGGGCGTCAACGGGCGGTCGCGCCGCAAGCAGGTAAAGCGCGGTAAAGCGGCGTCCGTCAAAGCCTTTGCTTGGTTCGCGCTCTACCCAATCGACGGTGAGACCGCTTTGCGCCAGCATCTCGCGCAGACTGGCTTCGGACCAATGGTTGTATAGCCGATCAAGCGCATCGCGCACGGACTCGTCGCCCTCGTGGATGGCAATGGCGATTGTGCCTCCTGCCGAGATCGAGGCGCAGAGCCGTGCAAGGCTCGCGGCCAAGTCGTCACGGGGAATGTGTTGCAACGAGAACAGCGCCAGAACCGCGTCGAACTTGGCGTCCAAGGGCAGGGACTCGATATCGCCGCAGATCGTGGGAATGCCGCTGCCGTCCAAACCCGCGAGCATTTCGGCCGAGGGATCAAGCGCCGCAACCGCAAAGCCGCGCCGCTGCAAGGCCAAGGCCGCCCGCCCGCCACCGCAACCGAAATCAAGCACGCTCGCCCCCGCAGGCAGGCGCGCCACAAAGGCGTCAAACAGTGGCGGAAACTTTTCTTCCTGTACGACTGAATTATAGCGCGCGGCCTCGCGGGCATAGAACTCTAACGTGGATTTATCGACGCTCATGCGGTTTCGCGCAGGATGCGCGGCACTTTGAACTCGATATGCTCTTGTGCGGTTTCCACGATCTCTACCGTCGTATCGAACCGCTCGCGAAAAGCGTCGATGACCTCGTTTACCAAGATTTCAGGCGCGGAGGCCCCCGCCGTGACGCCAACAGAGGTAATCCCATCAAGCGCGCGCCAGTCGATATCGACCGCCCGCTGTACCAGTTGCGCATAGGCGCAACCCGAAGACCGCCCCACCTCGACCAGCCGTTTGGAGTTGGACGAATTCGGCGCGCCGATCACCAAAAGCGCGTCAATCTTGCCCGCAATCGCCTTTACCGCCGCTTGGCGATTGGTGGTGGCATAGCAGATGTCTTCCTTGTGCGGGCCGACGATCGCCGGAAAGCGGGCTTGCAACACTGCGACAATCCCTGCGGTGTCGTCGACCGAAAGCGTGGTCTGGGTGATATAGGCCAGTTTGCTTTCATCGCGGACCAAAAGGCCCGCCACATCCTCGGCAGTCTCGACCAAAAGCACTTCGCCGTCAGGCAGTTGCCCCATCGTACCGACGGTTTCAGGATGGCCCGCATGACCGATCATCACCATTTGAAGCCCAGCTTCGGAATGGCGCTGCGCCTCGGAATGCACCTTGGTCACCAAGGGGCAGGTGGCATCCACGGCGATCATCTCGCGGGCTTGGGCGGCTGCAGGAACGGATTTCGGCACGCCATGCGCCGAGAAAATCACGGGGCGATCGACGGGACATTCGTCTAATTCTTCAACGAAAACAGCGCCCTTGGCGCGCAGGCTGTCGACGACATATTTGTTGTGAACGATTTCGTGGCGCACATAAACCGGCGCGCCCCATTTCTCGATTGCCAGCTCGACGATGCGAATGGCGCGATCAACGCCGGCACAAAAACCGCGCGGGGCAGCAAGATAAAGCATCAGGGCAGGTTTTGTCATCGCAGCATCCTTTTGCCGCAAATCTATCGGATCGAGCAGGGGCATGCAATCGCCCGCAGGTCCAGCCAGCGCGGGGGCCGCGCTGGCATAGGCTTATTTGATGTTGACGACCGTATCGTCGAGCTCATCTGCACGCGGCTCGCGCGGAGGGCGGCCGATCACGTCGCGCAGTTCGTCCAGCTCGATAAAGTTGTCGGCTTGGCGGCGCAGTTCGTCGGCGATCATCGGCGGTTGGCTGCGGATGGTCGAAACCACGGAAACCCGCACGCCTTGGCGCTGAAGGCTTTCGATCAGCGGCCGAAAGTCGCCGTCGCCCGAGAAGATCACGATATGATCGACGCGCGGCGCCAATTCCATCGCGTCAACGGCCAACTCGATATCCATGTTGCCTTTGACTTTGCGGCGACCTTGGCTGTCTGTGTATTCCTTGGCGGGCTTTGTCACCATGGTAAAGCCGTTGTAGTTCAGCCAATCAACCAGAGGTCGAATAGGCGAATACTCTTCGTTTTCCAGCAGTGCGGTATAATAAAACGCGCGCAAAAGCTTGCCGCGACGCATAAATTCCTGCCGCAAAAGCTTGTAATCGATGTCGAACCCAAGCGCTTTTGCTGCAGCGTAGAGGTTGGACCCATCAATGAACAGCGCGAGCCGCTCGTCCTTGTAAAACATGTCTTATCCCCTTGAAAACACACTTCGACAAAGTCTCTTCAGTGACAAGGAAAAATACCTTAAAAAAAGCTCTGTACGAAGTTCTGCATATAAGTGAGTCGCTCTGGACTCGGCAAGGCAGCATAAAAGCAAGGGTAACACCGATTATGGCGGCAGAAAAGCACGCTCTGGTTGCATTAGGCGCAAATCTGAATTTCGGAACTTTTCCGCCGAAAGCGATTGTTGAGAAGGCTTTGGCTTGTTTTGCTCATGAGGGATTGGAGTTGAGTGCAGTCAGCCGATTGTATGAAACGCCATGTTTTCCTGCTGGGGCGGGGCCCGACTATGTGAACGCAGCCGCGATTGTGACGCTACGGCACGATCAGACGCCCGAGCAAATTCTTGCTGCATTGCATAAGATCGAGCACGATTTTGGCCGGAGTCGCAGTTCGCGTTGGGCGGGGCGGAGCCTTGATTTGGACCTGTTGGCGGTGGGGGCGGCTGTGGCGCCTGATCTTGCGACCTATCAGCGCTGGCAAACACTTGCGCCCGCCGAGCAAGCGCAGCTGGCGCCCGCAGAGTTGATCTTGCCGCATCCGCGCTTGCAGGACCGCGCCTTCGTTTTGGTGCCGCTGGCCGAGATTGCTGCAGAGTGGCGTCATCCGGTGTCGGGCCAAACCGTCATGCAGATGCTTCAAGCCTTACCTGCAGCCGACCGAGACGCCGTGCGCGTATTGCCGCAGGATGACGCTTTTTGATTATGCGCTTGTCAATCTGCGTCATCGCCCCTAAATAGACCTCTCCAAAGCCCCCATCCTTACTGGAGTCTTTCATGGCCCGCGTGACGGTTGAAGATTGCGTTGATAAAGTCCCTAACCGGTTTGAACTGGTTATGTTGGCCGCTCATCGCGCCCGCGAAATCCAGTCTGGCGATGCGCCGACGGTTGATCGTGATAACGATAAAAATCCTGTGGTCGCTCTGCGTGAAATCGCGGACGAGACCCAGCTTGCTGATAGCCTGCGCGAGCGGATGATCGAAAGCCACCAAACTCAGATCGAGGTGGATGAGCCAGAAGAAGACCAAATGGCGCTTCTTATGTCTGGTGAAGTTGATCGCCCGATGCAGGATGATATGTCGGAAGAGAAGCTCTTGCGCGCCCTGATGGAAGCACAAGGCGAGCTCTAACATACTGATAATGCCGAATTTACGGCCATAGGGGCGGTGAAGTTGATCGACGTCGAAGACCTCATCGCCCTTGTCCACAATTACAATCCGCGTGCAAATGCCGATCTGATCCGCCGCGCCTATGACTATGGCATGGCGATGCATGAGGGCCAGTATCGCAAGTCGGGTGAGCTGTATTTCACCCACCCCGTCGCGGTTGCGGCCATCCTTACCGAACAGCAGCTTGACGACGCGACCATCGTGACGGCGCTTTTGCACGACACGATTGAAGACACCAAATCCACCTATTCCGAGATCGCGAGCCTGTTTGGCGAAGAGGTGGCAGAGCTTGTCGATGGCGTGACCAAGCTGACCAATCTGCAGCTTTCCAACACCGAATCGCAACAGGCCGAGAACTTTCGCAAGCTGTTCATGGCGATGTCCAAAGACCTTCGGGTTATTTTGGTCAAGCTTGCCGACCGTTTGCACAACATGCGCACGATCAAGTCGATGCGCCCCGAAAAGCAGGTTCAAAAAGCCCGCGAAACCATGGAAATCTATGCCCCGCTGGCCGGTCGCATGGGGATGCAGTGGATGCGCGAAGAGCTCGAGGATTTGTCCTTTCGTGTCATCAACCCCGAGGCGCGTAACTCGATCATCCGCCGCTTTTTGACGCTTCAGCGCGAATCGGGCGATGTGGTGCATCAGATCACCGCCGATATTCGCACGGAACTTGATAAGGTCGAAATCGAGGCTGACGTCTATGGACGCGCTAAAAAGCCCTATTCGATCTGGCGCAAGATGAAGGAAAAGGACCTCGCCTTTTCGCGGCTGTCCGACATTTATGGCTTTCGGGTGATCTGTGGCTCGGTGCCCGATTGCTATCGTATTCTGGGGGTGATCCACCAACGCTGGCGTGCGGTGCCGGGACGGTTCAAAGACTATCTGAGCCAGCCGAAATCAAACGGATATCGGTCGATCCACACCACGGTGTCGGGGCGCGATGGCAAGCGGGTCGAGGTGCAAATCCGCACCCGCGAGATGCACGAAGTCAACGAAGCAGGCGTGGCGGCGCATTGGGCCTATCGTGAAGGCGTGCGCGCCAAGAACCCCTTTGCTGTCGATCCGGCCAAGTGGATTTCCTCGATGACCGAGCGGTTTGATGAGGGCGACCACGACGAATTCCTCGAAAACGTCAAATTGGAAATGTATTCCGATCAGGTGTTTTGCTTTACGCCCAAGGGGGATGTGATCCAACTGCCGCGTGGGGCGACACCGCTCGATTATGCCTATTCCATCCATACGCGAATCGGCAATTCATGTGTTTCGGCCAAGGTCGATGGCATCCGCGTGCCGCTTTGGACCCGTCTCAAGAACGGTCAGTCGGTCGAAATTATCACCGCCGAAGGTCAAAAGCCGCAGTCCTCGTGGATCGACATTGTCTCGACCGGTCGGGCCAAAGCTGCGATTCGCCGGTCCTTGCGCGAAGAAGACCGCAGCCGTTTTGTGCGCTTGGGCCAAGAGCTTGCCCGCGCCGCCTTCGAGCATCACGGCAAAAAAGCCACGGATAAGGCCATGCGGACGGCCGCGAAGATGCTGGGCTTTAGCGATGACGTCGATCTGCTTGCCGCCCTTGGCGCTGCCGACGTGACCGCCCGCAAAGTGGTCGAGACCCTTTATCCAGAGCTGGCCTCTGCCCCCGCCAATGAGATTTCCTCGGCGCGCGCGGTAATCGGCCTGTCTGACGATCAAACCTTCAAACGGGCCGCGTGCTGCCAACCCGTTCCGGGCGAGCGTATTGTCGGCATTTCCTATCGCGGCAAGGGCATCTTGCTTCATGCGATTGACTGCCCCGCGCTTGAGGAGTTTGAAGAGCAACCAAACCGCTGGGTCGATCTTCAGTGGAACCAAGGCCGCCACGCTGCCGTCAATACGGTCAGCTTGGACGTTGCCATCTCGAATGACGAAGGCGTGCTCGGGCGCATTTGCACCTTGATTGGCGAGCAGAAAGCCAACATATCCGATCTACGTTTCATCGAACGTAAACCGGATTTTTACAGACTTATCATTGATGTGGACTTGCGCGACGCCGAACACTTGCACATGGTGATGACCGCACTAGAGGCGGAAACTGATGTTGCACAGGTTTCACGTCACCGCGATATGACACGTAAACCCTAACGCGGCCAAGTTTGGCAGTTGGGGAAGGGAAGGACAGACCAAAGTGGTCTTTAAACGTCGCAAACCGCTTGGATGGCTCGCTTGGATGCGCGAGATGGTCTACCCGTCGGGGGGCTTCAAGCGCGCGACTCGCTATGTCATCCACCGGATGAGCCGCCTGCCGGACGAGCCGCATAGAATCGCACGCGGTGTCTTTGCAGGGTTTTTGATCGGATTTTTGCCGCTCCCTGGGTTGCAGTTCGTTGCGGCTTGGGCTGCAGCGCGGTTGGTGCGCGGAAATCTGCTGGCGGCTCTGTTGGGCACGTTTAACACCAATCCTGTGACCACGCCCTTCTTTGCCGTTTTTGCGATGACGCTTGGCCACTGGTTGCTTGGCGTCGAGGCGCCGCTGACCGCCGAGGCGATTGCAGGCGCCTTTGGCCATGCCGGGGTCGAGCTTTGGCATAACTTTATAGCGATCTTTACCTCGGATCCGGTGCATTGGGGTGGGCTCAAGCGGTTCTGGCACGATATCTATGTGCCCTATTTCATTGGCGCGCTTTTGCCGGGCTTGGTGATTTCGGCGGTGGCCTATTACGTCACCATTCCGGTCGTGCAGGCCTACCAAAAGGCCCGCGCTGCCAAACACGAGGACCGCAAGGCCCGCCGTCACAAGTTGCGTGCCACCGTGGCCGAGGCCGCGGCGCGGCTTAAACATCGCAGCGAAAAGCACAGCACAGACGATACCGACGCGACATCATAACGTTGAGAGAAAACAATGACTTCGATCAAGCAAAGACTAGGCGTCAACATTGACCACGTCGCCACCGTTCGCAATGCGCGCGGCTCTGCTTGGCCTGATCCGCTGCGTGCGGCCCTGCTGGCCGAGGCTGCGGGTGCCGACGGAATCACGGCGCACCTGCGCGAAGACCGCCGCCACATCCGAGATGCTGATATGGAGGCATTGCGCGCAGGTCTTGGCATTCCGCTGAATTTTGAATGCGCGGCGACGGATGAAATGGCCGAGATTGTGCTGCGTCTAAAGCCGCATGCCGTTTGCCTTGTGCCAGAAAAGCGCCAAGAGCGCACGACCGAAGGCGGGCTGGACGTTGCGGGCGACGAAGCACGGCTTGCCGCCTATATCGCTCCGCTGCGCGAGGCGGGCTGCCGCGTATCAATGTTTATTGGCCATGATGCCGCGCAAATTCACGCCTGCGCCCGCATTGGCGCCGCTGTGATCGAGCTGCACACCGGCCTCTATTCCGATCTGCACGCCGAAGGCCGCATGGCAGAGGCAGAGGCCGAACTTGCGGCGCTGCGTGTTGGCGCGACGCTTGCGCATTCGCTTGGGCTAGAAGTCCACGCGGGGCATGGGCTCACCTTTGATAACGTCGCCGCTATCGCTGCGATTCCCGAAATTCGCGAGCTGAACATCGGGCATTTCCTGATCGGTGAGGCTGTCTTCCTTGGCCTCGGGTCGGCGATTGAGGGGATGCGCGCCCGTATGGATGCGGCGCGCGCCTGACATGATCCTTGGCATCGGCTCTGATCTTGCCAATATCGACCGGATTGCAGGCGTGCTTGAACGCCATGGCGACCGATTCAAAGCGCGGGTTTTCACCGAGCGCGAGCAAGCCAAGGCCGAGTTCGACCGCGTGCGATTGCGGCCACCTATGCCAAACGCTGGGCCGCGAAAGAGGCCTGCTCCAAGGCGCTTGGTACGGGGCTTGCGATGGGTATTGCGTGGAAGGACATGGCGGTGACCAACTTGCGCACGGGGCAGCCGGTGATGCAGCTGACGGGCTGGGCCGCTGACCGTCTTGCCGCGATGACGCCGCCCGACCACGAGGCGATCATTCACGTGACTTTGACCGACGATCACCCCTGGGCGCAGGCTTTCGTGGTCATCGAGGCGCGGCCTATGCCAGCCCGAACTTGACTCCACCCTTTTGCACGCGCAAAACGCACCAAACCAAGAGGATACCTGTAATGGCTAAAAAAGACGGCGGCATCGTCGAGACGATTAAAACAGTCGTCTACGCGCTTTTGATCGCAGGTGCCTTCCGCACGCTGCTGTTCCAACCGTTCTGGATTCCATCCGAGTCGATGAAAGACACGCTGCTGGTTGGCGATTTCGTCTTCGTGAACAAAATGGCCTATGGCTATTCCAAATATTCTTGCCCCTTCTCGATCTGCCCGATTTCCGGCCGCATCCTTGCAAGCCTGCCAGAGCGGGGCGATGTTGTGGTCTTTCACCACCCCGTCAATGGCTCGGATTTCGTCAAACGCCTGATCGGTCTGCCGGGGGATAAGGTTCAGGTCAAAGATGGCGTGCTGTTCCTGAACGGCGCCGAAGTGCCGCAGACCCTCGATGGTCAGTTCGAAGAAGTGATGGGTCCGCAGGGGCCGATGGGCAACCGTCCGCGCTGTGAAAACGGCACCGTTGGCGATGGCGCGATCTGCACCCGTTCGCGCTTTACCGAAACTTTGCCGAATGGCCGCAGCCACTCGATCCTGAACATCGAGGACAACGGTTACGCGGACAACACCGACGTATTTACCGTGCCCGAAGGCCAGTATTTCTTTATGGGCGACAACCGCGACAACTCGCAAGACAGCCGCTTTTCGCAAGCCGTGGGTGGCGTGGGCTTCGTCCCGTTTGAGAACTTTGTGGGTCGTGCAGATCGCGTGATTTTCTCGTCGGCGGGCAAGTCCATGCTGTATTTCTGGACATGGCGCGCAGACCGCTTCTTTAAAAAGGTGATATGATCGGCGCATGGCGGTTCGTATTCCCTTTTTCACACTCACAGCATCGGCCTCGCTCGCGCGGGGCTCGTGCATTTTTGGCGTTGATCTGACATGAAAATCTCGGCTGACCTGAAATCCTTCGAGACCCGCATCGGCCACGCCTTTCGCTCGCCAGAGCTGCTGCTGCGTTCGGTGACACATGCGTCGATCTCTTCTGCAACGCGGCCCGACAACCAGCGGCTCGAGTTTTTGGGCGATCGCGTGTTGGGGCTGGTGATGTCCGAAGCGCTGCTTGGCGCGGACAAAGGCGCCTCCGAGGGGCAGCTTGCGCCGCGCTTTAACGCCTTGGTGCGCAAGGAAACCTGTGCCGAGGTTGCCCGCGAGATCGGTCTTGGCGACGTGCTCAAGCTGGGCAGGTCCGAGATGCTGTCCGGTGGGCGGCGCAAAGAGGCGCTGCTTGGCGACGCGATGGAGGCTGTGATCGCGGCCGTTTACCTTGACGCAGGCTTTGACGCGGCACGCGCGCTGGTGCTGCGGCTTTGGGGCAATCGCATCGGCGCGGTCGAGCAAGACGCCCGCGACCCGAAAACTTCGCTGCAAGAATGGGCGCAGGCCCGTGCGATGCCGCCGCCGGCCTATACCGAAGAGGCGCGCGAAGGCCCTGACCATCAGCCGATCTTTACTGTCAAAGTGACGCTGGCCAATGGCTGTGCCGAATCCGCGCGTGCAGGGTCCAAGCGTGTTGCCGAGCAAACTGCGGCGCGTGCCTTGCTCACCCGTATGGAACAATCTGCGCCAGAGTGACCTGCTTTGCTGGGGTTTTCGTGATATAACTGGTCAATCGCTGCCCAATCGACTATGCGGCAGACTGCAAAAGATGAGGAAAAGATGACCGAAACCACCCGCGCTGGCTTTGTGGCCCTAATTGGTGAGCCTAATGCCGGCAAATCGACCCTGCTCAACCGTATGGTCGGGGCCAAGGTTTCGATCGTGACGCACAAAGTGCAGACCACGCGCACCCGTATTCGCGGCGTTGCGATGGAGGGGACCTCGCAGATCGTTTTCGTCGACACTCCGGGCATTTTCCGCACCAAGCGCCGGCTTGATCGCGCGATGGTGAAGGCCGCTTGGGGCGGTGCTACGGATGCTGACGTGATCGTGATGCTGATTGAGGCGCACCGCGGGCTGACCGAGGGCGCCGAGTTGATCGTGGAGCGGATGCGCGACGAGCTGCCAAAAGATCGCCCCGTTGCGCTTGCGATCAACAAGATTGACCGCGTCAAAGCCGAAGTTTTGCTCAAGCTGGCCGAGAAAATGAACGAGGCTTTCCCGTTCGCGAAGACCTTTATGATTTCTGCAGAAAAGGGCTATGGCGTGCAGGATCTGCGCGCGTGGCTGGCCGAGCAGATCCCTTTCGGCCCGTGGTTCTATCCCGAAGATCAAATCGCCGATCTGCCGATGCGCATGATTGCCGCCGAAATCACCCGCGAGAAACTGACCCTGCGTCTTCACGAAGAGCTTCCCTATCAGCTGACCGTCGAGACCGAGCAGTGGCAGGACAAAAAAGACGGCTCGACCCGTATTGACCAGATTATCTATGTTGGCCGCGACGGTCACAAAGGCATCGTCTTGGGCAATAAGGGCGAGACGATCAAGGCCATAGGCCAGTCCGCTCGCGCCGAGATTTCGGAATTCCTTGATCGCACCGTGCACCTGTTTCTTCAGGTCAAAGTTCGCCCGAACTGGGAAAACGAACCCGAGCGCTATTCGGAAATGGGTCTTGAGTATAAAGACGGCGATGCCTAGTGCGCGCTTCTTATGACCGCGCGGCTGACCTCTGATCTTTGGGTTTCGGCCTATCTGGCGCGGCTGCGTTTTGCCAATATCCCCGCGTACCTTACGGCGCGCGGGGATGCTACGGCAGGCGCGATCTTGGTCAAGCTGGCAACGCTTGACGGTCAGGCGCAAGCCTTTCAACGCAGCTATGATCTCAATGCCGACCGCCGCGTTTGGGTGACTTTGGCGCAAGGGGCCGAGGCCGAGGTCGACGCCCTACTGGCGCGTCAGCGCGCGCGCGACCGCGATCTCTGGCTGATCGAGATCGAGGACCGTGACGGCAGGACCTTGCTGGATCAAGAGGGGCTGGACTGATGTCCGCCGCTCGCCAATAATCGACCGATGGAATGGCGCGATCAGGGGGCGGTTTTGTCGATGCGCTTGCATGGCGAAACCTCGGCAATCATCGAAGTGTTCACCGCCCAGCATGGCCGCCACGCGGGCGTCGTGCGCGGGGGCGCGTCCCGTCGGATGGCCGCAACGCTTCAGCCGGGCAGCCAAGTCGAGGTGACGTGGCGCGCGCGGCTTGACGATCAGATCGGCAGTTATCGTGTCGAGCCGCTGCAAAGCCGAGCAGGCGTTTTGGCCGACCGATTGGCCTTGGCGGGGTTAAATGCGACCTGCGCGCTGCTGCACGTGGCCTTGCCCGACCGCGAGCCGCACCCCGAACTTTACCGTGCCTCGATCGCGCTCTTGGATGCGCTTCAAGCCGCGCGCGACTGGCCTCTGACTTATCTGCGCTGGGAAATGCGGTTGCTAGAGGACCTTGGCTATGGCCTTGATCTCAGCCGTTGCGCGATCACCGGCAGTCGTGAGGATCTGGCCTATGTCAGTCCGAAAACAGGTCGCGCCGTATCGCGCCAAGCCGCGGCCGATTGGGCGCCGCGTTTGCTGCCTTTGCCGCCGATGCTGTTAGGGCAGGGGCCTGCGAGCGTGCAAGAGCGGAGCCAAGGTCTTGCAATCACGGGGCATTTCTTGGACCGCGCTTTGGTGCCGCTGCTGAATGGCAAACCTTTGCCCGAGGCGCGCAATCGGCTGGTGGCGTTGCTGGCCCGCGAAGTTTGACGCAAAGCCGACATCTCGTGTCGCCAGAGGCGTTGACCCAAACCTTTGCGCGGCCGAGCATGCGGTATGGCTCTCAGGTATCAACCCATCACGCTGCGTCACGCAGGCACGCCCAAGCTTCAGCATTTTGCGCTGCTTGCCGGCATCGAGGCCGCCGTGCGCGGTATGCTCATCTCGACTATTCCGATTGCGGTTTATGATGCCTTTGGCTCGGCGCAGGACCTTTCGACGGTGTATTTTACCTCGGGGGTGATTACGCTGTTTTGGGGGCTGTTGGTGCCGCGACTGACGCAAATCTGGCCGCGCCGCTATGTCTATTCGGGCGGTTGCGTTCTGTATCTGGTGGCGATGGCGCTGTTTATGGTTGGCACGCCGATCACAGTGCCGCTGGCGATTTTGACCATGTCGATGGCGACCGTGACCTGTTTCGTGTGCTTTAACGCCTATGTTTTAGACTATGTGGCGCGCTTGGATTTGGGGCGGACGCAAAGCCTGCAAATGCTGTATGCGGCGGCGCCTTGGGCGATTGGTCCGCTGAGCGGCGTCTATCTGCGCAGCCTTTGGGCCCCGCTGCCGTTCATCGTCGCGGGCGTTTTTGCCATCGTGCTGTTGGTGGTGTTTTGGCTGTTGCGGTTGGGCAATGGCAAGCAGATCAGCCGTGCCAAAGGGCCAGCCGTCAACCCGCTGGCCTATCTGGGGCGGTTTTTTCAACAGCCGCGCTTGATTGCGGGTTGGCTGTTTGCGGTGATCCGCAGCTGCGGCTGGTGGGTCTATGTCGTCTATGTCCCGATTTTTTGCATCGAGAACGGGTTGGGGGACAAGCTTGGCGGTATGCTGCTGTCGACATCAAATGCGACGCTGCTGTTGTCGCCCTTTATGGCGGCTTGGGTGCGCAAGCGCTCGGTTCGGCTGGCGATGCGACGGACGCTTGCCTATTGCGCCGTGCTGTTTTGCTTGGCGACGGTGGCCGCGACGGCCAGCCTGCCGCAGATGACGATGGCGTTTTTGTTCTTTGGGTCGTTTGGTCTGGTTATGCTGGACGTTGCGGGCGGGTTGCCGTTCATGATGTCGGTGAAACCGTCAGAGCGGTCTGAGATGGCCGCGGTCTATTCCAGCTTTCGCGATGTCTCTGGCATCGCCACGCCGGGGATGGCGTGGCTGGTGCTGTGGGTCGCGCCGCTTGGCTTTATCTTTGCGGCATCGGGGCTGGCCTTTGCCGCCGCCTTTGGTATCGCGGGACGGCTGCACCCGCGACTTGGGGCGCAGCGCTTGGGGTCTTAGTCCAGCAATCGCCGTGCAATCACCTGCGCCTGAATTTCTGCCGCGCCCTCAAAGATGTTGAGGATACGGGCATCACAGAGAATCCGGCTGATCTGATACTCGAGCGCAAAGCCGTTGCCACCGTGGATTTGCAGCGCGTTATCGGCCGCGGCCCAAGCCACCCGCGCGCCCAACAGCTTGGCCATCCCTGCCTCTAGGTCGCACCGCTTGTCGTGGTCTTTCTGCCATGCCGAGAAATAGGTGAGCTGGCGTGCAATCATGATCTCGACCGCCATCATCGCCAGTTTTCCAGCAATGCGCGGAAAGTCGATCAGTGATTTGCCGAACTGCTTGCGCTCTTGGGCATATTTCATCCCGATCTCTAGCGCCGACTGCGCCACCCCGATCGCCCGCGCCCCCGTCTGGATGCGCGCGGATTTAAAGGTCTGCATCAGCTGCTTAAATCCTTGCCCCTCGACGCCGCCCAAAAGGTTCTCGCCCTTGACCGCAAAGCCGTCAAACGCCAGCTCGTATTCCTTCATACCGCGATACCCCAGCACCTCGATCTCGCCACCGGTCATGCCCTTAGTGGGGAAGGGGACTTCGTCTGTGCCGGGCTGCTTTTCAGCCAGAAACATGCTTAGACCTTTGTAATCGCTGCTGTTTGGGTCGGTACGCGCCAAGAGCGTCATCACATGCGTGCGCGCGGCATGGGTGATCCACGTCTTGTTGCCCGTCACCACATAGTCATCGCCCGACTTGACCGCCCGCGTGCGCAAGGCGCCCAAATCCGAGCCTGTATTCGGTTCGGTGAACACGGCGGTGGGCAAGATCTCACCGCTGGCAAGCTTGGGCAGCCACGCCGCTTTCTGCGCGTCAGTGCCGCCGCAAAGGATCAGTTCGGCCGCGATTTCCGACCGTGTTGCCAACGATCCGACGCCGATATAGCCGCGCGACAGCTCTTCGCTGACCACCACCATCGAGGCCTTGGACAGACCAAAGCCGCCGAACTCTTCGGGAATTGTCAGGCCGAAAACCCCCATCTCTGCCAGCTTTTCGATGATCTCCATCGGGATAAGCTCGTCGCGCAGATGCCAACCGTGCGCGTGCGGCATCACCTCTTCGTCGGCAAAGCGGCGGAAGGTGTCGCGGATCATTTCCAGCTCTTCGTTCAAGCCAGACGCACCGAATGTCGCCCGCCCGTGATTGTCCTGCATCAGCGCAACCAAAGCCATCCGAGCGGCGGCAGTATTGCCTTGGGCCATAAGACAAGCCGCCGCCGCTCCTGCTGGCGCAGGAAGAATGCGCAGGTCCTGCAGCCGCGCGGTCTCTCCCTGAGACATTGGAATCCCTGAATAAATTTGGGTCAGATACTCGCCAAAGCCGATCTGAAGGATCAAAGCCTCCATGGCGCCGAAGGTACCGTCGCTGTCCAAACGCATGGCCCAAGCCTGCATCTGCTGAAGGCCCTGCGTGTAGGTCGCCAGCCAAGACAGGCAATGCGCGGCGAACTGATGCTCTTCCAGTGCTGCGTTAGAAATTCGACCGTCCCGCGTCACCATCGCGCGCAGCGACTCGCGACCAGCGGTGAAAATCGTCTCGACCTCAGGCAAGGCTGCGGCTGTCAGCCCTAGAATATCTGCCAAAACTACCGTTTCGAAGGCCATCGCGCCATCCTGAGCCATCTTAAGACCTCAAAGTTTCTGCACCTGCAAAAGAGCTACCCTTTTCGCAGTCGCAGCGCAATATACTTTCGTTGCATTGGTGATAATCGGTCTAAAATGTCGCGTGCAATTTTGGGCGCGGCCCACCTGCTTAGGACATGCCCATGCAATAGGCCGAAACTTCGGGCAGTTTTTCGGGCGCTACCACTTCGAATTCGACTCGGTACAGCATCACGTCGCCTTGCCAACCCTCAAGCCGCCACACCCCCAAAGCCAGCTCGTTGGCGTAGTCAAAGCTAAAGCCACGAAAGCGATCAGCGCGGTCTAACACGTCCGAATAGAACACATCAGGTTCGGTCGCATTGGGGCGATAGGTCAAATTGCGCACATTAATCAGCGCGAATTTTGGCGTGTAGATGAGGCCAAACGTCATCCCCAAGGTCGCCGGAACCTGTTGTTGTTCAAAGGTAAACTTCGGGGTATCTGTCACGACGCCCGTAAAGCCAAGCGTGGTGTCGGGGGCTTCGGCGCGCTCGGTGACGCGCGGGGTGCACAAAACGCCAGCGGTGAGGGCAGTGATGCGATTGCCCATCTCGGGTGTTGCAGGCTGCGCTGCAAGTGCCGCCGCAGACAGCATTCCAAACGAAAGCGTCGCCAAAACGAACAAAACTGAGCGCATAAGGTTCTCCCTGAACTTTCTTTGATCAAAACCGCTTGTTGCAGGCGGGTCAAGGCTTCCTCTTTTCAGGCACTTACGTCAGTTAGGTGAAAAATGAGGATTTTATGCAAATTTTGATGGCGGGACTGCCGCCCGAGGCCTTTTGGGCGGCGATTGCCGTGACTTTGCTTGCGGGCTTTGTGAAAGGGGCGATTGGTTTTGCCATGCCGCTGATCATGGTCTCGGCGTTTTCGTCATTTTTACCTCCCGAGCTTGCGCTTGCAGGGCTGATCTTGCCGACGCTGGTGACGAATATTGCGCAGGCGTTCCGGCAGGGGTGGGGGCCAGCGGTGGCTTCGGCACGCAAGTATTATCGCTTTTTGGTCGGCACGGTCGTGTTCATCGTTGTGTCGGCGCAGTTTGTTGATGTGGTCCCGCAACAGGCGTTGCTGTTGGCGCTGGGGGTGCTGATCTCGGGGTTTGTCAGCTATCAGTTGAGCGGAGCCAAGCTGGCGATCCGCGCGGCGTGGCGTGCGCCGGTAGAGTGGATCGCGGGCGTCATCGGCGGGCTTTATGGGGGGCTGTCGGGAATTTGGGGGCCGCCGCTGATCGTCTATCTGTTGGCAACGGGAACGGATAAACAAGAGACCATTCGGGCGCAGGGCGTAGTGTTCTTGATTGGCGCGGTGTTTTTGACCGGATCGCATTTACATTCTGGTGTGCTGAATGCCACCAGCTTGCCGTTTGCGGCGACGCTGGTTTTGCCTGCGGTGGTTGGCTTGGCGTTTGGGTATTTGGTCCAGGACCGTCTGGATCAAAAGCTGTTTCGACGCTGGACGCAGTTGCTGCTTTTGGCGACGGGGCTGAATTTGCTGCGTCGTGGCTTCGGGCTTTGATGCAGGGAAAGGGGCGCGCCACACGCTGTGACGCGCCCCTTTCTGTTAAGCCTAACCGATGGCAGCCGCCTTCACGTCAGCGTCGATGAACGGCACATATTGGCCAAAGTTCTCGGCGAACATGCCCACCAGCTTTTGCGCCTGCGCATCATAGGCAGCCTTGTCGTCCCACGTCGCGCGCGGGTCAAGCAAGGTGCTGTCGACGCCCGCAAGCGCCTCGGGCACCTCAAAGCCAAAGTTCGGATCGCGGCGGAATCGGGCTTTGGCCAACGATCCATCCAGCGCTGCTGTCAGCAAAGCCCGCGTCGCCTTGATCGGCATCCGCTTGCCCGTCCCAAAGGCCCCACCCGTCCAGCCCGTGTTGACCAGCCAGCAGGTCGCGCCTTGCTCTGCGATCTTTTCTTGCAGCAGCTTGCCATAGACTTCGGGGCGGCGCGGCATGAACGGCGCACCAAAGCAGGTCGAGAAGGTCGGTGTTGGTTCCAAAACGCCCCGCTCGGTCCCCGGTGTTTTCGAGGTGAAACCCGACAAGAAGTGATACATCGCCTGCGCCGGTGTCAGCCGCGCGATTGGCGGCAGCACGCCATAAGCGTCACAGGTCAGCATGATCACATTCTTCGGCGCGCCGCCCATCCCTGTGCTTGAGGCATTCGAGATATACTCAAGCGGATAAGCGCAGCGCATGTTTTGTGTCAGGCTTGCGTCGTCGAAATCAAGCTCCAAGGTCTCGGGATCAAAGACCATATTCTCGACCACGGTGCCGAACTTGGAGGTGGTGCCATAAATTTCGGGCTCGGCCTCTGCAGAGAGGTTGATGGTCTTGGCATAGCAGCCGCCCTCAAAATTGAAGGTGCCGGTTTCAGACCATCCATGCTCGTCATCGCCAATCAAAATCCGCGACGGATCCGCCGAGAGCGTGGTTTTTCCAGTGCCCGACAGGCCAAAGAAAATCGCCGTATCGGTTGGGTCGCCAATCGCATGGTTGGCCGAGCAGTGCATCGGCATCACACCCTTTTCGGGCAGCAGATAGTTCAACAGCGTGAACACGGCCTTCTTGTTCTCGCCCGCATAGGCGGTATTGGCGATCAAGATGACCTTTTTGTCGAAGTTAAGCGCAATGACCGTCGTGCTGCGGCAACCGTGCTTGGCGGGGTCAGCCTCAAAGCTGGGGCAGTTCACCACGGTCCATTCAGGCACAAAGTTGTCAAGCTCGGCGCGCTCTGGGCGACGCAGCAAGTGGCGGATGAACAACCCGTGCCACGCCAATTCGGTGATAACCCGCACGTCCAACCGATGCACCGGATCCGCGCCGCCGAAGAGATCCTGCACAAAGTAGTCACGCCCCTTCATGTGGTCGAGCATATCGGCATAAAGACGGTCAAACGCCGCAGGCTCCATCGCCGCGTTGTTTTCCCACCAGATGGTGTTTTCGACCGAAGGGGTCCGGACGACAAACTTATCTTTAGGTGAGCGGCCAGTAAACTGACCGGTAGAACAGAGGAAAGCGCCCCCCTTCCCAAGCGTGCCTTCGCCGCGTTTTACAGCGGCCTCGACCAAGGCTGGCTCGAGATAGTTGTAATAGACGTTCCCCAAATCAGCGAAGCCTTGGCTCTCTAGCCGTTTTGAAGGGTTCACACGTCCATTTGTCATCCTGCAAGCTCCTGATTGCCGCCACTTTGGGGGCGATTTTATCCAGATAAAGGCGCGCCGGGCCAAAGGCGCGCAAGGCGCAGCGAGAAATCGCTCCGCCTAAGTCCCGTATATCATGGGTGTTTTCGCGGGAATAGGACGGTTTGGCACAGTTAGCGCAACCATCTTCGGGTTAGCGCAACCAAATTGCAAAACCCCCTCAATGTGCGGCAAATTAGTCATCTATAGAGACTTTTCAGCTTTGATGATGATGCCGAGCGGGGTGATTCGTGTTTAATTCTTGCTTCTGGCCGCCAAAAAAACGATCTTGTGTCAAAAATCCGGCAAGCCGAGCAGAATAGGGAAGCCCAAACATGGCAAGGATCGCCCTTGTAGACGATGATCGCAACATTCTCACTTCCGTGTCGATGACACTTGAGGCTGAGGGGTTCGAAGTCGAAACCTATAACGATGGCCAATCGGCTTTGGACGCCTTTAGTCGTCGCATGCCGGATATGGCTGTTCTTGATATTAAAATGCCGCGCATGGATGGCATGGATTTGCTGCAGCGCTTGCGTCAGAAATCGGCAATGCCGGTGATTTTCCTGACGTCAAAAGACGATGAGATTGACGAAGTTCTGGGCCTGCGGATGGGCGCGGACGACTACGTGAAAAAGCCATTTTCGCAGCGGCTTCTGGTCGAGCGCATTCGCGCGCTTTTGCGTCGCAACGAAGCGATTTCCAGCGGTGAAGTCGCCGTCACCGAAGAAACCAAGATTATGGAGCGCGGCAATCTGCGCATGGACCCGCTGCGTCACTCGGTGGCGTGGAAGGGGCAGGATGTGTCGTTGACCGTGACCGAGTTCATGCTGTTGCAGGCGCTGGCACAGCGGCCGGGCTTTGTGAAAAGCCGCGATCAGCTGATGGACGTCGCCTATGACGACCAAGTTTATGTCGACGATCGCACGATCGACAGCCATATCAAGCGGTTGCGGAAAAAGATGCGCTCGGTTGATGATGATTTTTCGGCAATCGAGACGCTCTACGGCATCGGCTATCGTTACAACGAAGAATGACGGCCTAGCTGGGCATGGCAATGACCGAAATCGGACAGCAAAAATCACGCGAACTGCTTTTGGGCGAGGACTGGGTCTCGCCCGACGCGGTTGCGGATAGCGCATTGAACCAAGGGCGCGGGCGGCGGGGCATTGTCTCGCTCAAGGGCTCACCTTTGGCGCGCAAAATCATCATCTTTAACCTGATGGCCTTGGTCATTTTGGTTGCGGGTGTCCTGTTTTTGAACCCTTTCCGCGACTCTTTGGTGCTGCAGCGCGAACAGGGTCTGGTAACCGAGGCCAGCCTGCTGGCGCGCGTGATCGAGGCCGATGTTGCCGCTACGGGTAGCTTGCCAGTTGCCGTAAATGGCATGGGGCTTGGGCCGGGTGTGGAGGTTTTCCTGTTTGATCGCGAGGGCGGTCTAATTGGCAGTGGAATCGGCGCGACGGCTTTGGACCTGCAGCCCGAAGCTGGGCAGCGCAAGACTGTGATCTCGGACTTCCTCGGCAGCATTTGGTCAGGAATTTCCGGTCTCATGGGCACAAATACGCCGTCTTCGGGCGGGTTGACGGGCGAGGCTGCTGCGCGCGCGCTTTATACCAAGGCGCTGTCGGGTCGGTTTGCGTCTGAAACCGCACGCGGGCCTGACGGCGGTGCGCAGTTTTCGGTTGCGGCTCCGATTGTTGTCGGCGGCTCGGTGACTGCGGCCTTGGTGTTGACGTCGGCCGAGGGCGAGATCGACCGGCTGGTGAACTACGAACGCGAGCAAATTTTGCAGATGTTTGTAATCGCGCTTTTGGTTTCGATTGGGTTGTCGCTGGTCTTGGCATCGACGATTGCCAATCCGTTGGCGGACCTTGCGATGGCGGCTGAACTTGGTCGCGACCGCAATTCGCGCACGATGTCCCCAGGACGGGTGCGGATTCCCGATCTTGCGGCACGTCCGGATGAGATTGGACGGCTGTCTGTCGCAATGCGAGGCATGGTGGCGGCGCTCTATGACCGGATTGATGCCAACGAGCAATTCGCAGCGGATGTAAGTCACGAGCTTAAGAACCCGCTGGCGTCCCTGCGTTCGGCTGTCGGTTCGTTACGGATGGTCAAGAAAGAAGAGCACCGAGAAAAGCTATTGGATGTGATCGAGCATGATGTCCGCAGGCTTGATCGTTTGGTGACAGATATTTCGAATGCCTCGCGATTGGACAGCGAGCTTGTGAAAGAGCAAGAGGAAGAGTTCAACCTTATCAAAACCTTGGCTGGCCTGACCGAGTTTCTGGGCGATCAGGCGCGCGAAAAGGGCGTCGAGTTTATTACCGACTTTCCGTCCGATGCGATCCGCGTGCATGGGTTGGAGGGCAGATTGGCGCAGGTGTTTGTGAAATCTGATCAGCAACGCCGTGTCCTTTTGTGAGGATGGCGATGCGGTCAGGGTCTGGGCGCGCAAGCGGGAAAATCGCGTTTTGGTGGTGGTCGAAGACACAGGTCCCGGTATTCCGGACCAAGCCTTGGGCAAGGTGTTCAAACGCTTTTATTCCGATCGCCCGCCGACACATTTCGGCAATAACTCTGGGCTTGGCCTGTCGATCTCGAAGCAGATTGTCGAGGCACATGGCGGCGTGATTTGGGCGGAAAACATCCGACCAACCAATGCTGACCCGACGTCCGAGCCTCTGGGTGCGCGCTTTGTGGTGGGCTTGCCGATTTGACGCAAGGCGTTGCCCCGCTCATTTTGCACGGCAGTTGCGTGGCCGTTGAAGGGCGCGGGGTTTTGATCGTCGGTCCCTCGGGCGCTGGCAAATCATCGCTGGCGCTGGCGCTGATGGCATTGGGGGCCGAGCTAGTTGCGGATGATCGAACCGAAGTGCGGCTGGAAAATGGTGAGCTCTTGGTCAGCTGTCCACCTGCGATCAAAGATCTGATCGAGGCTCGCGGCATTGGCATTCTTCGTGCGCAGGCTGTGACATGTGCAACTCTTGTCATGGCGGTGGACTTGGGTCAGTCTGAACCAGAGCGATTGCCACCGCGGCGCAAGATGTCGGTGCTGGGTCAAGAGATTGATTTGGTTTATGCAATCAAGGGGAACCATTTCCCTGCAGCGCTCTTGTGTTATCTCAAGGGCGGGCGGCAGGGGTGAGAGGCGCTTTTCGTGACGTCACAGCTTAAATCGCAGGCAGAGCACCAGCTTGTTTTAGTGACCGGCCCATCGGGGGCGGGGCGCACGACGACCATTCACGCGCTGGAGGATTTGGGCTTCGAGGTGATCGACAATTTGCCGCTGAGCCTTGTGCCGCGTCTGATTGACGGCTCTGCGATCGGGCGCCCGATTGGCCTTGGGATTGACGTTCGCAACCGCGACTTTACCGCGGCTGGCTTTATCGAGCTTATTGATCAGCTGACCCGCGACCCACGCGTTAGTTTGGAAGTGATCTATCTGGATTGCAGCACGTCAGAGCTGATCCGGCGCTATTCGCAAACACGACGGCGGCACCCTCTGGCGCAGTCCGAGACCCCCGCCGACGGGATTGAGCGCGAGATTGATCTGCTGGCCCCCATTCGCGCCCGCGCCGACCACTTGATCGACACAAGCGAGATCTCCCCTCATGATTTAAAGGCGGAAATCGGGGCTTGGTTCAACCGCTCGTCGACCCAGAGCATGGCGGTGTCGATCCAATCCTTTAGCTATAAGCGGGGACTGCCGCGCGGGCTTGATCTGGTGTTTGACTGCCGCTTCTTGCAAAATCCCTATTGGCAGGTCGAGCTGCGGGAAAAGAACGGCCGTGATGCCGAGGTGTCGGACTACATCCAGACCGACCCGCGCTGTGCTGAATTCCTGCAAAAGCTGACCGAGCTGATTTTGTTTCTGCTTCCGGCGCATTTGAGTGAGGGAAAAGCGCATTTGGCCATTGGCTTTGGGTGCACAGGCGGGCAACATCGCTCTGTTGCAGTCGCAGAAAAAATCGGCAACGTGCTTGCAGAAGCGGGCTGGCCAGTGTCAAAGCGACATCGGGAATTGGAACGCAAAGCGGCGACGCCGCAAATAGCATCGAGGTAGAAGACGCGTGATCGGTATTGTGATCGTGGCGCACGGCGGCCTTGCACGCGAGTATCTCGCGGCAGTTGAGCATGTGGTGGGCCCACAGGCCTCGATGCGGGCGATTGCGATCGAAGATGATCACGATCGCGCCGCGAAACAACGTGAGATTTGCGACGCCGCAGATGCCGTGGATACAGGGCAAGGCGTTGTTATGGTTACAGATATGTTTGGCGGATCGCCGTCGAACCTATCGCTGATGGCCTGCGCCGCATCAGAGCGGCGCATCCTTTATGGTGCCAATCTGCCGATGCTGATCAAGCTGGCAAAATCGCGCGAGCTGCCGATTGCCGAAGCCGTAAGTGCGGCTTTGGATGCAGGTCGCAAATATATCAACTCTTTGGATCTGGGCGGAGGAGCCTGAAAATGTCCGGACTCAATTTGAACATCGTCAACGAAAAGGGGCTCCATGCCCGCGCTTCGGCCAAATTTGTCGAGGTCGTGGAGGAATATGACGCAACGGCACAAGTCACCAAAGATGGGATGACGGTGTCCGGCGACAGCATCATGGGGCTTTTGATGTTGGCAGCGTCGCGTGGAACCTCTATTGAAGTTGTAACAAGCGGCGCGCAGGCGGCAGAACTTGCCGAGGCGTTGACCGCCTTGGTGGCCAATCGTTTCGGAGAAGATTTCTGAGACGCGCGACGGGGAAGGCTTAGGCTTCGTGAAAGACATGCCGAATAACGATCACGCAAAACCTGCGACCTTGACGGGGCGCAAGTATGACATGAGCCGGCTTTCTTATGCCGGAACATTCACGAACCCATTTAAATCAAATGCGATCCGAGCGATTGAATGGATGACTGCCAAGATTTAACTGCTGCGTTTGATCCGGCAGTTCGAGCGTTCTGGCGCGCCTTTTGGGTCGCCGTTTTGGCCCAAGGCGATCAAGCAGATGGGGATTCGCATTGATACTCCGCCTGAAGAAGTCGCGCGCATTCCGGCGACCGGACCTGTGATCGTGGTCTCGAACCACCCGCACGGCCTTGTGGACGGTATGATCATCGCCGAGCTGGTCAATCGCGTGCGTTCTGATTTCAAAATCCTGACGCGCTCTTTGCTGACGGGCATTCCCGAAGTTGAAGAGTTCATGATTCCTGTGCCGTTTCCGCATGAGGAAAACGCCCGCGAGTTGGGCTTGCAGATGCGCAACGAGACTATGGCGCACCTCAAGGCAGGGGGGGTGATTATTCTGTTTCCGGCAGGCAAAGTCGCGATGTCCGAGACCTATTTCGGCCCCGCTATCGAGGCGGAATGGAACGTCTTTACCCATAAGATGATCCAGCGCTCGGGTGCGGCGATTGTGCCAATGCGCTTTACGGGGCAGAATTCGCGGCTGTTTTTGATCGCGAACAAGCTGTCGGATACGCTGCGTCAGGGGCTTTTGCTCTATGAAATCAAGCGCGCGCTGTTCAAGCCGCAGCGGCCTTACATTGGCGAGGCGCTTCCTGCAACGGTTCTGGACGCTTGGGAAGGCAATCCACGCGGTTTCCTCGCGTGGTTGCGTCAGCATACCCTTGATCTAAGCAAATAGCCTAGCGCGTCGGCACAGGTGCTTCGCCGCGATAGTCGTAGAACCCGCGCTTGGTTTTGCGACCGAGCCAGCCAGCCTCGACATATTTGGACAACAGCGGGCAGGGGCGATATTTACTATCGCCCAAGCCTTCGTGCAGCACGTTCATGATAGCAAGGCAGGTGTCCAAGCCGATGAAATCCGCAAGCTCGAGCGGCCCCATCGGGTGATTTGCCCCAAGTTTCATCGCTTCATCAATGGATTTCACCGAGCCGACGCCCTCATAAAGCGTATAGACCGCTTCGTTGATCATCGGCACAAGGATGCGGTTGACGATAAATGCGGGAAAGTCCTCAGCATTTGCTGCAGTTTTACCCAGCTTTTTAACGACTTCCATCAGAGTGTCATAGGTTTCGCGGTCGGTCGCAATGCCCCGGATCAGCTCGACCAGCTGCATCACGGGCACGGGGTTCATAAAGTGAAAGCCCATAAACCGCTCTGGTCGATCGGTGCGCGAAGCAAGCCGCGTGATCGAGATCGACGAGGTGTTGGACGTCAGGATTGTCTGGGGGCCAAGATACGGAGCGAGCCCCTCAAAGATCTTGTTCTTAACGTCTTCTTTTTCCGTTGCCGCCTCGATGATCAGATCGCACGGCCCAAGATCGGCCAGTATCATCGTGGTTTTAATGCGCGCGATGGCCTCTGCCTTTTGCGCAGCGGTGATCTTTTCGCGTGAGACCTGCCGCTCGAGGTTCTTATCAATAGAGGGCACGGACGCGTTCAACATGTCCGCGTTCACGTCGTTGAGCAGCACATCATAGCCCGCCAGAGCGAAGACATGTGCGATACCATTGCCCATCTGCCCTGCGCCGACGATCCCAACCGAACGGATTTCCATATCTTACCCTCTTGATGCGTTACAGCACCATAAGCAGCCTGCGGGGGGCTGTGCAAGCCTAGCGGCATCGCCAGGGATTTTCGACAAATGCTTTGTTTAACAACTTGGTAATCCGATTCGGGCAGTCTGGGCCTTGGGTGTAAACAAAACGGGGTGGGTCTATGGCCTATGTATTTCCCAGCGAGGGGTCGCTGGACTATTTTCCATGCCATTATGGCAGCTCACGGGTCACTTTCAGGGGCCCAAAACAAGAGACGAGGGGGCCTTATGTCGCCATGTTGGGCGGGACGGAGACTTATGGTAAGTTCGTGCCCTCGCCTTATGCCGCGCTTGTCGGCAAGGGGCTTGGGATGCCTGTCGTCAATCTGGGCTGCGTGAACGCAGGTCTTGACGTCTATATGAATGAGGCCGAGCTTTTGCAGCTTGCGCGGCGGGCGGATGCTAAGGTGGTGCAGGTCGTTGGGGCGCAAAATCTGACCAACCGCTATTATGCCGTGCATCCACGGCGTAATGATCGGTTTTTGGGGGCAACACCGATGTTGCGGGGGCTGTTTCCCAAGGTCGACTTTACCGAGTTCAACTTCACACGTCATATGTTGGTGGCGCTTCAGCGTGACTCGGTTGATCGCTTTGAGGTGGTGGCTGAAGAGCTGCGGGCGGCTTGGGTCCTGCGCATGAAGGCGTTGCTGTCCCAGTTGGGCGGGAATGTGGTGCTGTTGTGGATGGCGGAAACTGCCCCGCCGCAACCAGAACGCCGCGTTGATATGCAACGAAACCCACTCTTGATTGACGCCGAGATGATCAGCGCTGTGCAAACAAGTGCCGCCGCCTACCTGGAGGTGGTCTATAGCGATGAGGGTTTGGGGGATGGCTGCGCGGGGATGGTCTTTGCTCCGATGGAAGCGGGCGCTGCGTCCGAACTGCCCAATCCGCGTCTGCATGTAGAGGTGAGCAAGGCGATGATACCGATCTTGAACACGGTTTTGCGTCGCACCTAAGGAAAAGGGCGCCCGAAGGCGCCCTTTCTAACTTCAGAGTTTTTCGGTCAATTCCGGAACCGCAGCGAACAGATCGGCGACAAGGCCGTAATCTGCCACTTGGAAGATAGGAGCCTCTTCGTCCTTGTTGATCGCAACGATCACCTTGGAATCTTTCATGCCAGCAAGGTGCTGAATGGCCCCCGAGATGCCGACGGCAACATAGAGCGTCGGCGCCACAACTTTACCGGTCTGACCAACTTGCCAGTCGTTCGGAGCATAGCCCGAATCGACAGCTGCGCGGCTTGCACCAACGGCAGCCCCCAACTTGTCGGCCAGCTTTTCGATCAGCGCAAAGTCTGCTTCAGAGCCAACACCACGGCCGCCCGAAACAACGATGCCAGCCGAGGTAAGTTCAGGACGATCAGAGGTTGCAACGCGGTCTTCAACCCAAGCCGAGAAGCTTGCATCAACGGCTGCGCTGGTTTTCTCGACCGAAGCCGAACCACCAGCGCCTGCAGCGTCAAAAGTCGCTGTGCGGACGGTCATAACTTTGGTGCCATCCGACGATTTGACGGTCTGGATCGCGTTGCCAGCATAGATCGGACGCTCGAAGGTGTCGGCGTCGATCACTGCGGTCACTTCGGAAATGACCATCACGTCAAGAAGGGCCGCCACGCGGGGCAGAACCGACTTTGAAAACGAACCCGAAGGCGCGACAATGTGGCTGTAATCCCCTGCAAGGCTGACGAGCAGCGCCGCAGTTGGTTCCGACATCGCGTGGCAATAGGCGTGGTCATCCGCGAAAAGAACGCGCGCAACACCGTCAAGCGTCGCGGCTTCGGCAGCGGCGGCATCGCCACCAGCGCCAGCAACCAAAACGGTCACGGGGCCAAGCGATTTCACAGCTGTAAGGGTTTTCGCAACCTGATCGGTGGCCAATTGGCCATCGACAACATCGGCGAGAAGAAGAACGGCCATCAGATCACCCCTGCTTCGTCTTTGAGTTTTGCAATCAGCTCGTCAACCGAAGCCACTTTGATGCCAGCCTTGCGGCCCGCTGGTTCGGTGGTTTTCACGATCGTCAGGCGCGGTGTTACGTCCACGCCATAGTCGGCGGGGGTCTTGGCGGCCAGCGGCTTGGCTTTGGCCTTCATGATGTTCGGCAGGCTCGCATAGCGCGGCTCGTTCAATCGCAGGTCAACGGTCACGATCGTCGGCATTTTCACAGAAATGGTCTGCAAACCGCCGTCAACTTCGCGGGTGACCACGGCTTTGTCGCCGTCGATGGCCAGCTCGGAAACGAAAGTCGCTTGCGACCAGCCCAGCAGAGCCGACAGCATTTGGCCGGTAGCGTTCATATCGTTATCAATGGCTTGCTTGCCGCAAAGCACGATACCCGGAGCTTCTTCTTTGACCACGGCGGCCAAAAGTTTGGCCACGGCCAAAGGCTCGATGTCGGTGTGGACGTCAGCTGCTGCTTCGATCAGGATCGCGCGGTCGGCGCCCATCGCAAGAGCGGTGCGCAGGGTCTCTTGGCTTTGCTTTACGCCGATAGAGACCACGATAACCTCGGTTGCCAAGCCCTTTTCCTTGAGGCGGATCGCTTCTTCCACTGCGATCTCATCAAAGGGGTTCATCGACATCTTAACGTTTGCCAGATCGACGCCCGTGCCGTCCGCTTTGACGCGAACCTTCACGTTATAGTCGATCACACGTTTGACAGGTACCAAGACCTTCATCGCGTTAATCTCCATTCCAATGGCCCGAAGGCCGTCCAAGCTCTTGTTTCGGTCATACCTCTTCATCGCAGTTGGTAACAGACCAAAACCGACAAAAAGGCACGTCGGGGCGTCGCGTAACGTCGCTTATCGCGTAAGCCCCGGCACCCAAAGCACGTCGTCCTTGCCATCGTTATTTGCGATGCGACCCGCGACAAAGAACCAATCCGACAATCGGTTTAGGTATTTAACCGCCTCTGGATTGACCGCTTCGGCGGCAGCAAGCTCGACCACGCCACGTTCGGCCCTGCGCGAGATGGTGCGACACAGATGCAGATGTGCCGCCAAAGCCGACCCGCCAGGCAGGATAAAGCTGCGCAGCGGCGTCAGTTTTGTGTTCATCGCATCGATTTCGGATTCCAGCCTTGCAACCTGCGCTGCAATCACCCGCAGTGGAGGGTAGGCGGCCTCGGCGTCTTTGTGCATGTCAGGCGTGCACAGATCGGCGCCCAGATCGAACAGATCGTTCGAGATTCGCGCCAAAGCCGCATCCAGATCGCCCGCCGCATGCAGCCGCGCCATCCCGACCGTCGCGTTGGTTTCATCGACGGTGCCATAGGCCGCGACTCGCATCGAGTGTTTGGCCACGCGCGCGCCGTTCCCCAGTGCCGTCTCACCCGCGTCACCCGTTTTGGTGTAGATTTTCGACAGAACAACCATGGCTCAACCCCGCGTGCGCAAAAAGGCAAAGCCGAGGATGATGATGATCGCCCCCGCCTGCGCGATAATCCGGTAGCGCATCAACCGGTTAGAGTGTTTGCGGTTGAATTCACCGCCTTTGGCAAAGCTGCCGATGCCGATCATCAGAATGATCAGCACGATAAAGCAGGCAATCATGCCAATGATGAAAATCGGGTCGCTCGCCATAGGGTTTCCTCTCGTTTCGCCTAGATTTAGGCGGTTTTCGGTGGAAAGCGAATGGCAAAGCGCGATTTTTACCCACCTTGCGGCAATATGCGCGCCTTAACCTTTGGCGATGATCCAATCCAGCCAACGCGTCGACAAAATCCGCCGCAGTGTTCCCATCAGATAAGTCGGCATCGTCACATAATACCGCGCGCGAGGTCGCGGGCTTTCCAGCGCGTGGATCAGCTTTGTGGTCACGGCGCTGGCGGGCAACTGCCATTTGTCGGGCGGGCCTGCCTCATAAAGTCGGGTCCGCAGCGTCGTGTATTCCGCCGAACGCGCAGAGTTCTCCCAATCAATCCAGCGCTCGAAATGCGGAATCGCCTTTTCGCGGATTGAACTTGCGATCGGGCCTGGCTCGATCAGGATGATCTTAATGGCCGTGTCTGCCATCTCGATGCGCAGCACATCGGTCAGCCCCTCCATCGCGAACTTCGACGCCACATAGGCGCCGCGCCATTTAAGGGCGACAAGGCCAAGTACCGAAGAACAGTTGATAATTCGACCATGACCCTGCGCCCGCATGATCGGAATCACGCGCCGCGTCAGGTCGTGATAGCCGAAGAGGTTGGTCTCAAAGATCGCACGAAGCGCGCCGCGCGGCAGATCCTCGACCGCACCTGGGCAGGCAAACGCACCATTGTTATAAAGCGCGTCCAAGGTGCCGCCCGTGCGCTGAAGAACCTCGGCCAAGGCCGCCTCGATGCTGGCTTCATCGGCGTAATCAAGCGTAAAGCTCTCAAGCCCTTCGGCGCGCAGCTTGACGCAATCGGTTTCTTGTCGGCAGGTCGCAAACACGCGCCAACCCCGTGCGGCCAAGGTGCGGGCAGCGTCAAGCCCGATGCCCGACGAGCATCCCGTTATCAAAATACTGCGCTTCATTGCTCGACCTCTTGAGGGTTTTTCCCTTCCTAGGCCGAGGCGCGGCGTCAAACAACGTCAAATCCGGTCATTCGGTCAGCAAACGTGTCGCTGCATAGCCCTCAACGCCATCCCCTTCGATCCGAATCATGGTCCAGCCATCGGGGCCCTCGTCTTCGACCACCACCAGAACCTCTTCGCCACGGACAAGCTGACCCACCACCGAGTAATCGGTTCCCGGACCTGCGCGGACATTCATGGCGCGGGTGTTGACGCGCAAAACCCGCCCTGCCGGAGCTGTCGCTTCAACCACGGCAACGGATGTTTCGACAGGTTGATTTGGCTTCATCAGCGGCGCTGCGGGCACGAAAGCCGCGTTCAGAATATGCGCGGGTTTGGAGGCAGATGCTGGCGCATTGGTCGCAACGCGCACCGGCTGTTGCGGCACTGTCGCTTGGGACAGGACGGTGCGGGATGGGTCGTGTGGCATCAAGCCAAAGCGCTGCTGCCCACGATCTTCACCCGCGACAATCATCGCTCCAAACAGTCCTGCACACAAAATCAACGTTAACCGGATCATCTTTACTACACCTCAAATTACTCACCAATTCTTAACACAAAAGCGTGAGAATGTCCTGAGAAATTCCCAAGAGTTTTCCCCCCTATGCCATCAACGCCGAATTTTCCCGCTGGACCGTTGTGTTGCTCCGCACTAGACAACAGGCATGTCAAATGATGCTGATGATCCCAAAGTAGAGTCCGTAACCCTTGCTGAGCCTTTGGCGCGGGCCATTGGTGATCGCTATCTGACCTATGCGCTGTCGACGATTATGCACCGTGCTTTGCCCGATGCGCGAGACGGGCTAAAGCCTGTCCACCGCCGCATCCTGTTCGCGATGCGCGAGCTAAAGCTGTCTGCAACCAGCAACTTCCGCAAGTCGGCCAAGATCTCTGGTGACGTGATGGGCAACTATCACCCGCATGGCGACATGGCGATTTACGATGCGATGGCCCGTTTGGCGCAAGACTTTAACGTGCGTTATCCGCTGGTTGATGGTCAGGGCAACTTTGGCAATATCGACGGCGATAACCCAGCCGCAAGCCGCTATACCGAAGCGCGACTCACCGCAATTGCCGAGACCTTGATGGAAGGTCTTGCCGAGAACGCCGTTGATTATCGCCCGAACTATGACGGCACTTTGGAAGAGCCTGTGGTGATGCCAGCGGCTTTTCCGAACCTGCTTGCCAATGGTTCCAGCGGGATTGCCGTCGGCATGGCGACCAATATCCCGCCGCACAATCTGGATGAGCTGATCCAAGGCTGTCACGCGATGATTGCCGATCCTGATCTTGCAGATGAGGCGCTCGTCAAGCTGATCCCTGGTCCCGATTTTCCGACAGGCGGCACGATTGTCGAGTCGCGCGACGCCATTGCCGAGGCTTATCGTACAGGTCGCGGCTCTTTCCGCACGCGGGCGAAATGGCAGGTCGAAGATTTGGGTCGCGGCACGTGGCAAATCGTTGTCACCGAAATTCCCTATCAGGTGCAAAAGTCCAAGCTGATCGAAAAGCTGGCCGAAGTCATTCAGATCAAGAAAGTGCCTTTGCTCGCTGATGTGCGAGACGAATCTGCCGATGACATTCGCATCGTTCTAGAGCCTCGGTCGCGCACCGTTGAACCAGAGATGCTGATGGCGGCGCTGTTCAAATCGACCGATCTTGAAAGCCGCTTTAGCCTGAACATGAACGTGCTGATCGACGGACGGCAGCCAAAGGTCTGCAGCCTGAAAGAAGTGCTGCGTGCGTTCCTTGACCACCGCCGCGATGTTTTGGTCCGCCGCAGCCAGCACCGGCTTGAAAAGATCGACCACAGGTTGGAGATTTTGGAAGGGTTTATCATCACCTTCCTGAACCTCGATCGCGTGATTGATATCATCCGCTATGACAACGAGCCCAAAGCGGCACTGATGGCCGAAAACTGGGGTAAGGCGCATGTGCGTGCGACCTCGGAAAAGGATTATCGGCCACCGTCGACCACGGGGGAGGGCGAGCTTTCGGACATTCAAGCCGAAGCGATCTTGAACATGCGCCTGCGTTCGTTGCGCCGTCTGGAAGAGATGGAGCTGCTGCGCGAACGCGACGAATTGATGCTGGAGCGGAGCGGCTTGGTCGACTTGCTGGACAGCGCCGCGCTGCAATGGAAGCAGATCGGTGTCGAGCTTGAGGATATTCGCGCGCGCTTTGGCAAAGACACTGTGCTTGGCCGTCGCCGTACCACCTTTGGGGAGGCGGGCGAGGTTGAAGAGGTCTCCTTCGAGGCGATGATTGAACGCGAGCCGATCACTGTGATTTGCAGCCAGATGGGCTGGATTCGCGCGCTCAAGGGCCATGTCGATTTGAACACCGAGCAAAAGTTCAAAGACGGCGACGGCCCGCGCTTTGCTTTCCACGCCGAGACCACGGATAAAATCCTATTGGTCGGGGCGAACGGGCGGTTCTATACGCTTGTGGGGGTCAACCTTCCGGGGGGACGCGGCATGGGCGAACCCGTGCGACTGATGGTCGATTTGCCCAATGATTCTGAAATTGTGGATCTGCAAATCTTCCGCGCGGGGGAAAAGCTGTTGGTGGCCTCGACGGCAGGCGACGGGTTCGTTGTGGTGTCGGATGAGGTTCTGGCGCAGACCAAAGCGGGCAAACAGGTGCTGAGCCTTGGCGCTGGTGTGAAAACCGCGCTCTGCCGCAAGGCCACGGGCGATCACGTCGCAGTGGTGGGCGATAACCGCAAGGTTCTGGTCTTTGCTTTGACCGATCTGCCAGAGATGGCAAAGGGCAAGGGCGTGCGGTTGCAGAAGTACAAAGACGGCGGGCTGTCGGATGCCATCACTTTTGCTTTGGCGGATGGGCTGTCATGGAAAGATCCTGCAGGTCGCACGCGGTCCGAGACTGATCTGGCAGAATGGATTGGCGCGCGGGCTTCGGCGGGACGGATGGCACCACGCGGCTTTCCACGCGACAACAAATTCACCTAACATCAGGGGCGGTCCATGGCCTTGTGCCAAGACCGCCTCTTTGCATTGGCAGCTGCGCAATAAAAAAGGGTCGCCAAGCTGGCGACCCTTTTTCGTTTCTCGAAACGCGAGATTATGCGTTTACGATGTCTTTCAAAGCTTTGGCGATTGCAAACTTGACTTGCTTGTCAGCAGGTTTGGTCATGGTTTCGCCGGTTGCTGGGTTGCGGACCTGACGCTCTGGGCGCTCTTTGCAAGCGACTTTACCCAGACCAGGCAGAGTTACCGAACCACCAGCTGCAACTTCACGTGCAACCACTGCCGCAATTGCGTCAAGCGCTGCGGTTGCGGTTTTCTTGTCTGCTTCCATCGCATCCGAAAGCGCTGCAACGAGCTGAGTCTTGGTCATCGGTTTGTTCATTTTAAGCGTCCCATTTTTCGGCTCTTGTTAACTTCTTAGAGCCCGTTTTGCCTGTTTGGCAGATAGACCCGTTTTCACGCTTTCTCGGGGCAAGGCAAGCCCCTTTTGGCGCAAAATAAGGTGATTTTGCGTTTTTCAGAGGAAAGCTGTTTCCTCGAAACTCCGAAGTTTGCGGCTGTGAATCCGTTCGATCGGCATATCGCGCAGTTTTTCCATCGCGCGGATGCCGATCAGAAGGTGTCGCGAAACCTGGGTTTTGTAGAAGTCCGACGCCATGCCTGGCAGCTTGAGCTCGCCATGCAGAGGCTTGTCGGAAACGCAGAGAAGGGTGCCATAAGGCACGCGGAACCGGAACCCGTTGGCCGCGATGGTGGCGCTTTCCATATCAAGCGCGATCGCCCGTGATTGGCTAAGGCGGCGCACCGGACCGGATTTGTCGCGAAGCTCCCAGTTGCGGTTGTCGATGGTCGCGACCGTGCCAGTGCGCATGATACGCTTTAGTTCATAGCCATCCAGCTTGGTCACTTCGGCGACGGCTTCTTGCAGCGCGATCTGGATTTCTGCCAGCGCAGGGATTGGCACCCAGACGGGCAGATCGTCATCAAGCACGTGGTCTTCGCGCAGGTAGGCATGGGCCAAGCAGAAGTCGCCCAAGGACTGGCTGTTGCGCAGACCCGCGCAGTGGCCAACCATCAGCCAAGCATGTGGCCGCAGCACAGCGATATGGTCCGTCGCGGTTTTGGCGTTGGACGGGCCGACGCCGATATTGACCAACGTAATGCCATTCCCGTCCG
>CAWJOY010000030.1:0-2500 GCA_963844505.1 uncultured Alphaproteobacteria bacterium | reverse complement strand
AGTACTCCTTACTGACCGATAGCGAACCAGTACCGTGAGGGAAAGGTGAAAAGCACCCCGACGAGGGGAGTGAAACAGTACCTGAAACCGAACGCCTACAAGCAGTCGGAGGGACCTTTATTGAGTCCTGACGGCGTACCTTTTGTATAATGGGGTCAACGACTTAGTCTCACAAGCAAGCTTAAGCCGATAGGTGTAGGCGAGGGAAACCGAGTTTTAAAAGGGCGAATGAGTTTGTGGGATTAGACCCGAAACCAGGTGATCTAGCCATGAGCAGGATGAAGGTCAGGTAACACTGACTGGAGGTCCGAACCGACACCCGTTGAAAAGGGTCCGGATGACTTGTGGGCGAGGGGTGAAAGGCTAATCAAACCTGAGATAGCTGGTTCTCCGCGAAAGCTATTTAGGTAGCGCCTCGGACGAATACCCACGGGGGTAGAGCACTGCATGGGTGATGGGGGCCACAGCCTGACTGAGCTAAGGAATCTCCGAATACCGTGGAGTACGATCCGGGAGACACACGGCGGGGTGCTACGTCCGTCGTGAAGAGGGAAACAACCCTACCCGGCAGTGAAGGCCCGAAATCGTGGTTAAGTGGGAAAGCATGTGGGACGGCGAAACAACGAGGAGGCTCGGCCGAGAAGCAGCGATCCTTTAAAGATAGCGTAACAGCTGACGGGTCCAGCTAAGCTGTCCTGCGGCGAAGATGTAACGGGGCTCAAACGACGAGCCGAAGCTCAGGATGCATAGCAATATGCGTGGTAGCGGAGCGTTCTGTGATATAAGACGCTGTGTAATTATGTTTAGCTTGCTGAACATAACGTACACAATGTGCTTTCTGTGAAGCCGGGCTGTAAGGCATCCGGTGGAGAGATCAGAAGCGAGAATGTTGACATGAGTAGCGATAAAGAGGGTGAGAGACCCTCTCGCCGAAAATCCAAGGGTTCCTGCTTAAAGCTAATCTGAGCAGGGTAAGCCGGCCCCTAAGGCGAGGCCGAAGGCCTAGTCGATGGGAACCACGTTAATATTCGTGGGCCAGTAGGAAGTGACGGATCTCTAACATTGCTCGACCTTATCGGATTGGTCGGGCCGTCGAGAGGTCCCTGGAAATAGCCCTCGCATCAGACCGTACCCTAAACCGACACAGGTGGACTGGTAGAGTATACCAAGGCGCTTGAGAGAACCACATTTAAGGAACTCGGCAAAATGCCTCCGTAAGTTCGCGAGAAGGAGGCCCCATCAGTAGGCAACTATTGGTGGGGGGCACAAACTAGGGGGTGGCGACTGTTTACTTAAAACACAGGGCTGTGCGAAGCCGTAAGGCGACGTATACAGTCTGACGCCTGCCCGGTGCTGGAAGATTAAAAGGAGGGGTGCAAGCTCTGAATTGAAGTCCCAGTAAACGGCGGCCGTAACTATAACGGTCCTAAGGTAGCGAAATTCCTTGTCGGGTAAGTTCCGACCTGCACGAATGGCGTAACGATCTCCCCGCTGTCTCAAATGTGGACTCAGCGAAATTGAACTGTGTGTCAAGATGCACACTACCCGCGGTTAGACGGAAAGACCCCATGAACCTTTACTCCAGCTTTGCACTGGTATCAGGATTGTGATGTGCAGGATAGGTGGTAGGCATTGAAGCGGGGACGCTAGTCTTCGTGGAGCCAACCTTGAGATACCACCCTTCGCCATCTTGATATCTAACCGCGGTCCGTTATCCGGATCCGGGACCCTGCATGGTGGGGAGTTTGACTGGGGCGGTCGCCTCCTAAACAGTAACGGAGGCGCGCGAAGGTTGGCTCAGACCGGTCGGAAATCGGTCGTTGAGTGCAATGGCAGAAGCCAGCCTGACTGCAAGTCTGACAAGACGAGCAGAGACGAAAGTCGGTCATAGTGATCCGGTGGTCCCAAGTGGGAGGGCCATCGCTCAACGGATAAAAGGTACGCTGGGGATAACAGGCTGATGATGCCCAAGAGTCCATATCGACGGCATCGTTTGGCACCTCGATGTCGGCTCATCTCATCCTGGGGCTGGAGCAGGTCCCAAGGGTATGGCTGTTCGCCATTTAAAGAGGTACGTGAGCTGGGTTTAGAACGTCGTGAGACAGTTCGGTCCCTATCTGCCGTGGGTGCAGGAGACTTGAGAAGAGTTGCCCCTAGTACGAGAGGACCGGGGTGAACGAACCACTGGTGGACCAGTTATCGTGCCAACGGTAGTGCTGGGTAGCTATGTTCGGACAGGATAACCGCTGAAGGCATCTAAGCGGGAAGCCCCCTTCAAAACAAGGTCTCCCTTGAGAGCCGTGGAAGACCACCACGTCGATAGGCCAGAGGTGTAAGAGCAGTAATGCTTTCAGCTGACTGGTACTAATTGCTCGATAGGCTTGATTTGATCCAGTAACAGCAAGGCACGCTCAAACGTGTCGAAGCTCCTGAACAGCTAGCAAAACAAACGCTGCATTACGCAGCCTTGTCAAAAGCTACACAAACTAAAGTAGACTAA
>CAWJOY010000029.1:7500-45158 GCA_963844505.1 uncultured Alphaproteobacteria bacterium | reverse complement strand
GTGTCGCCCTCGTGCCACTGGGTGATGGTCAAAAGGCCGCCCCACGCGACGTGATAGGTGACGCCGCCTTCGCCGCTGGTGATGCGGTTCTCGCCCGGTCCGACGAAAAACTGATCCGAGCCCGAGCCCGAGGTGACCTCGTTGCGCCCTGACCCTGTGTGGATGGTCGAGCTGTGGTCGCCGTCAAAGATCTTATCGTTGCCCGTGCCGCCGTAGATGGTGTTAAAGCCGTCGCCGCCGTAAATCTCGTTGTCGCCGGGCCCGCCGTCCAGCGTGTCACGGCCATTGCCGCCGCGCAAAGTGTCGTTGCCCGCGCCGCCGTAAAAGGCGTGATCGTCATTGCGCCGCATAGAGGCCGCAACCAGCAGGTCATTGCCTGCGCCACCCTCGAACACCGCGCCTGCATAGACGGGGCCAACCATCACATCGCCGCAGTTGCTGCCCGTGACATGGACCGAGACACGCTCGGAGGCTTCAAATTCGATGGCGCTGTCGGGGTGTGCGACGATGCGGACGGCCTTGCCGATCTGGCTGTCGGTCTCATTGCGGGCAACCACGGTGGCCATTTTCACCACGTCGATGCCCCGCGGCACCTTGAGTGTATAACCATCTGGACCCGCGAGATAAAACAGCGTGTCGCGGGTAGCGTCAGTGGTTGAGATCGCCTCGGCGCCCGCGCCATAGGCCCAGAACTGCGTGTCGGAATGCCCGCCCTCAAGCACCACCATACCGTCCATCGCCATCATGGCGTTGATGCCAGAGTTAGGACGCTCTAGCCCGCGCAGATCGAGGCCAAGGTTGGCGCCCGCCGCGACCAATTCGTCGCGCAGCGCTTGGGTTTCGGGGCAGCCGATCAGGTTGGTTGTCTCGCCCGGATCGCGGGCCACGTCATAGATATGCTCTTCGCCATTGGGATAGCGGAAATAGCGGTATTGCGTCAGCCCCTCGGTCGAGGGCCGCACCGAAAGGGTGCCAAACACTGCCGTCAGCGGCGATTTGCTGCGGTCAAAGTTGCCAAAGTCGGGATGGATCAGCGGTAAAAGCGACTGCCCCGAGGTCCAATCCGCGCGCGGCGGCAGTCCCGCCAGATCAAGGATGGTCTTGGGCAGGTTGTGGAGCGACACTGGCAGCTCAATCACCGCAGGCGTCATGCTTGCGTGCCAGATGCCCAAGGGCACATGTGCTGCGCTATCCCACTGGCTCATCTTGTGAAAACTGTCGTGGGTGCCAAGGTTAAAGCCGTTGTCGGACAGCAAAACCACCGTCGTCTTGGCCCCCAGCGGTGAGGCGCGCAAGGCATCCATAAAGCGACCAATCTCGTGGTCAACATGGCTACAGGCGGCGAAATAGCCGCGCACGACCTGCCGCCAGCCCTCATCGCCCGCCTTTTCCGGCGTCCACGCACCGTTGACGATATAGGCCAGCTCGTAGACCGCCATCCCCGGCTGCGGTCCGGTAAAGTCGTCGGGATGCGCGGACTTGGGCCAAGTGATCGCCTCGGCGTCATACATCTGGTAAAAGCGGTCGGGGCAGACGAGGTTATAGTGCGGATGCTTGAACCCAAGCTGGATAAGGTGGCGGCGCTTTGGGTCGGCGCGGTCCAGATAGTCGATGGCGTTTTGTGCGACGGCAAAGTCGTAAAAGGTTGCATCCGCCGAGCCGTCATCATTCGGGCCATTCACCCCCGCAATGCCAGGGCCGCTGCTGTGGTATTCGGTCAGCGGGCCACGGCGGCCTTCGTCGCTTGCGGGCACATCCTCGTGGAACAGCAGGCGGCGATAGTCTTCTGGCATCGGCTTGTAGTTGGCGTCGGTCTTGCCCGTGGTAAAGGTGCGAAAGCCTGCGCGGCGCAGATCGAACTGCCACGCAGCCGTCGGCGGCAGCACATCGCGCCAAAAGCGGTTGAGGTCGACCAGCCCACTGCGAAACGGTGACAGACCTGTGGTCAGCTCGGCGCGGCAGGGCGCGCAGAGCGGGATGGTGGCATAGGCATTGGCAAAGCGGGTGCCCTCGGCCATCAGCCTGTCGATGTTCGGTGTCTGGATGGTGACGCCAAAAGCCTCGCGCCACGTGAAAATGTCGATCATATCGTCGATCCAGATCACGCAGATGTTGCTGGCCTCGGCGGTGGCGCGGTCAAAGGTCGAGGAGTTACGTGCGGACGCCATTGCGCAGCCTTTCTTGCCAGAGAGCCAAGGCCGCTGCGGGGGCGCGGGTGACCTCGCCCGCCAGCACGTCCTCATTTGGCCAGACCAGCATATCGGTCAGGGTAAAACTGCCAAGTTTGCCAAGCAGGCTGCGGGTGCCGCCGCGACAGCCAAGAAAAATGTCCAAAGGTGTGGCGGGCAGGGCGCAATCGACCGAAGCCGCCAACTCGCGGTTGACCGAAAGCCGCACCTTGCGCCCGTCCGAGGACATCACCAACAGCGTCAGTTTTTGCGGATCAGGGACCGACAAGCTCTCATCGCCACCCCTGAGCGCAAAGCGGATGGTCGCATCCTCGGCCGAGAGAAAGGCATAGTCGTCGTCGCCCTTGGCTTGCAGGCTGAGCAGGGTTTGGGCGTCGCGCTTGGGCGGTGGAGCATAGATCAGGCCGATGCTAAAGAGGGCGCCGTTTGGGATGACATCGGCGACGCAGAGGCCGCCGTGGGTCTTGGCGACGAAATCGAGCGCGCGCAGCTCGGGGTCAAAGCCTGTGCCCTCGTCGTTAAAGCTGACCCTCTCGGCGCGGGCGGTGGCGGGCGGGACTGAATCCCAAGCGGTGACGCGACCCGCGCCGTTCAGCGACAGGCCTTGGGACGTGGTGAACATCACCGGGGCCGCGGGACCATAGCTGACAGGGGCAGCGATCTTGCGCGCGGGCGGCGGGGTAAGCTCCGCATCAATCAGCGCCCCTTTGGGCAGGCGGCCTGCGTAGAAAAGCGTCATGGCCAGTCCCCCTGATGGATCGGGATCAGCGCGGGCAGCGCCCAACGGTGCAGCGTCCCGCCCTCGGCGCGGCTGGGGGCGGCCCATGTGTCACGCACCGCGCCGCGATTGGCGGGATAGGCGTCGGGCGAGGGTGTCGCCGCGCCATAGGCATAGGCAAGCTCGGCCTTGCCAGTCAGAGCGCGGTCCAGCGTCAGGATCAGGCTTTGCGGGTCGGCGGGGTCAAGGCTGACCGCGCGCACAGCAAAGGGCTTACCGTTCGAGCGCACAGCAAAGCCGCAGGCCGCCCCCGCGCCAAAGCGGTCGTCCAGCACCAGATCGGACATCGCCCGCAGCGTGACGCGCAGGGTCTTGCCCTTGGCCTCGGCCAACAGAACTTGCGGGCAGAACCAATCCTGCCGCCGCGCCATCGCCGTGATCGCATGGGCGTCCATCTCGGCCATGCGTTGACGCGCGGCTTCGGTCGGGCGGGCAAAGCGGGTTTGCTCGAACATGTAGCCCGCGCTGGCGAAGGTTGCACGGTGGGGCGCATGCGACCACGCCAGCTGCCAATGCGCGAGCATGGTCGGGTGGGTCGAGAGGTGCTGCGTGCCGGCCTCGGCGGTGATCAGAAACACGGGGCGGTGCAGCCCGCGCAAGGCCATGTCGCGCTCTATCTGTGCCATCAGACGGCGCAGCGCGGCGAACTTTGTCGCAGGGTTGCCGATCTGATCTTCAAGCGACAGATCAATCCCCACGGCCAGCACCCGCGCGGGCTTGCCCAAACGCGCAGCGGCTGCGACCAGACTGTCAAAGGCGGCCAGCAGGTTGACATAGGCTTGACCACCGATCAGCGCTTCGAGACTGGCGGAGTTGTCGGTTTCGGTGCGGGTGACGATCAGCGGCAGGGCCTGCATGGCGTCATAGCGCATCTGCATCAGGGCTTGTGCGGCCAAAGCATCCCGCGAGCAATGCGGCAGACGCTGAAGCCCCTCGACCGGATGCGCCTCATTCGTGCCCTCAAACCCGACCGAGAACACGTCGTCGGCAGGCGCAAGGATGTGATAGGGAAAGGCGGGTGGACCCGCGTTAAAGCCCGCGCGCCTTGCGCCACCGATGCTAAAGATCGCCTGCAACGGGCCAATCGCATCGGCAATAATATCGCCACCGTCCAGCGGCTTGCGGTAATCACGCGGCGGGCGCTCTGGCTCTAGGCGGGCGGTAAAGTGCAACCACGCGCCCACTTGCCGCAGCCCCCAAGCGTCAATGTCGCCCAAGGCTTGCGCCGCATCCGCTGCGGGGGCCGTGGGTACGCCCAGCCTGCGGCGCAGGTCGGCCACAACGCGATCAGACAGGCGCAGCGTCAATCCGGTGTCATCAAAGCTGACCACATCGCCGTTTTCCGCCCGGATCAGCACGCCGTGCTGCGGCGGATCGGTCTCGCCGTTCGGGGAAGGGGCGGGGGTGTCCGTTTGCATTACAATCCTGTTGAGCGTGAACCGCCCTTGGCATTGGTTTTTGCCTAGTGGATTGTTTCGGTCAAGGCATCAATCGTGTTTTGCCCAATTTGCTTGCAAAGAGAGGCACATATCAAAGGGGACGGGCACCCGTTTCCGGATGCCCGCGAGGTCTTAGTTCAGCTCGCTTGCGCGGTTTGCATTGACGATCTCGGTGGCCTGCGCAACCGAAGCCTCAAACGCGGCAAGAACTTCGCCACCGTCCTGGACGTTGGTTTTGAACCAATCCATCACGGGTGCAACCGACTCTTTGAAGGCGGCTTTCTCGGCTGGTGTTGGCACGTAAACATCGCCGCCCGCAGCTTTGAAATCGGCATAGGCTTGGATTTCTTTACGCTTGGGGCTTGCGAAGGTTGCCTGTTGCAGCGCTGCAAAACCGTCGACCACGATCTGCTTTTGATCGTCGGTCAGCGAGGCAAAGCGGTCCTGACCCATCCACCAGAACGCACCCATATACGAGTGACCGTCCAGCGTCAGATACTTCAGGCCCGCGTCTGGGAACTTCATCGACATGATGTCGGTGATGCCGTTTGCAGTGCCTTCAACAACGCCGGTTTGCAGCGAGGTGAACAGCTCTGGCCATGCAATCGGGGTTGGCGAGGCGCCCTGCGTCGTTGCCACGAACTGCGGCAGATCAGCAGGAACAGTGCGCATCTTCAGGCCAGCCAGATCAGACGGTGCCACAACGCGGCGCTTGGTGTTGGCATAGTTGCGCCAGCCGCCGGTGTTGCCGATGGTCATCAGGCGGATCTTATCGCCCGAATCCCGCAGCGCCATCGTGCGTAGGGTCTTGGTGAAATCGGTCTGGGTCAGCACAGCTTCGGCCACGCGGTCATCCGACATCAAGTAAGGCAGATCAAGCACTTGGATGTAAGGGAACAGGCCAGCAGCCCCGCCCGAAGTCGAGATATAGATGTCGATCGAGCCATCAGCCACGCCCGCCAAGCACTCATCCCCCTTGGCGCAAAGCTGCGTGCCAACGAACAGTTCAACAGCAATCGCGCCGTTCGAAGCATTCTCGACATAGTTCTTGAACACGACAAGACCATCATAGTCCTCGTCGGTGTCGTTCGAGTTTGCGGTGGCGCGAAGGGTGATCTCTTGCGCTGCGGCGGCCACGGCCGTCCCCGCCAAAAGGCTGGCAAGCACCAGCGATTTCAGTGTCTTCTTAAGCATTTTCTTCTCCCTAGTTTAAACACGTCTTCTTATTGAACGAAGCCAAACAAGCGCGGCACGGTCAAGCTGATGGCAGGGAAGTAAGTGATCAAGAAGATCACCAGGACTTCGACCGCCAAGAACGGCAGTGTGGCGCGAGCAATGGTTTCCACCCGCAGCCCAGACACCGAAGAGGTCACGAAAAGCACCAGACCCATCGGCGGCGTCAGCAGACCCACCGTCAGGTTCACCGCCATGATGATGGCAAAGTGCACCGAATCCACGCCAAGCGAGGTAAAGATCGGCCCCAAAATCGGCCCAAGGATGATGATCGCTGGACCCGCATCAAGGAACATGCCGACGATAAACAGCAGCACGTTGATCAGGAACAGCAGGATCAACGGGTTATCCGACAGCCCAAGGATGATCTCTGCCAACAGCTCTGGCGTGTGCGACAGGCTGGCGACAGTTTTGAACGCCATCGCCGCGCCCACCAGCAACAGCACCACAGCCGAGGTCATCCCCGCCCGCGTCAGCACGTCCGGCAAATCCGACCACTTGAGCGTGCGCATCACGAACAGACCGATCAGTGTCGAATAGCCCACGGCAATCGCTGCGGCCTCTGTGGGGGTAAAGATGCCGCCCAAGATACCGCCCATGATGATGACAGGCGTCATCAATGGCCAGATTGCCTTGATGCTGGCTTGGCCACGCTCGCCCCACGTCGCGCGCTTGGTTGCAGGTGGCAGGTCGTAGTGGTCGGCCATAAAGTGGATCAACAGCATCAAGCCGCCGCCGATCAACAGACCTGGCACGATGCCCGCAAGGAACAGCGCAGCCACGCTCTCGCCCATGACATACGCATAGATAATCATGATGCCCGAAGGCGGAATGATCGGCCCGATGATCGAGCTTGCTGCGGTCACTGCCGCTGCAAAGGTGCGGGTGTAGCCTTGCTTTTCCATCGCAGGAATAAGCATCGACCCCAGCGCCGACACGTCGGCCACAGCCGAACCCGAAAGCCCCGCAAACAGCATCGACGACAGCACGTTTACATGCGCCAGACCACCGCGCAGGTGGCCCATCATGGCTTGGCTGAACTCCACCAAACGCAGAGTGATGTTCGAGCGGTTCATCACTTCGCCCGCAAGCATAAAGAACGGAATGGCCATCAGCGGAAAGCTGTCCATGCCGTTGTAAATGTTGCGATACAGCAAAACGATGTCACGGGATTGACCGTTCATCCACAGCAAAACGCCCGGCGCTGCAATCAGGCCGAAGAACACCGGAAGCCCCAAAAGCAAGAGCACCATAAAAACAGGAAGGAAAAACGCCAGCATCTATTCGCTCCCCATCGTGGCCGATTCAAGGATTTCGTGAAGCCCGTCTGCGCGCCCGAAAAGCTGCGCCAGAGAGCGAAGGATAAGCTCGACACAGACCGAAATCAGCATGCCAAGCCCCACAACCAACGAGGCCATCATCCAAGACTTGGGCATCTTGGTCCATGTGCTAAGGTCAAACGAGGTGGGGTAGGACAGGCTGTCGGTCGCAAAACGCCCGCCAAGCCCTGTGGTCTCGGACCAACCGATTTGGAAACCGACCACCAGAACCACCAAAGACACAAACAGCAGCACCAGCGACAAAAATGCAGAAGGCCCGCGTGGCAAAAACCGCACGAGCATCTCGATGGACACAAACCCGCCACGACGAAACGCGGTCGGAGCCATCAGCCCTGTCATCCAAAGCATCAAAAACCGCGAGCCCTCTTCGGGCCAAGACAAGGCGTTCCCCAAGACATAGCGGAAAAACACCTGCATGAGGATTGCAACAACCATCAACGCAACGCAAAACGCCCCCAATCGACGCCCAAGCGTCAATATGGCCGAATTTACGGCTCCTAACCCATTGGTTAGACCTAACAAGGCGCCCATGGCGCTCCTCCCTTTTTCACGCCCTCTTATGCGAGCGTGCCTTCATTTGACCCCTGCGAATGCATCCGCAGGGACCAGTTTAGCCCTTGGCAAAGAAGCCGCCGTAACGGCCTTTTTTGAACACCAGCCCCGCGATGTCGCGCGTGGCGGCCCGCAGCACTCGGCCTACGACGATCAGGTGATCGCCTCCTTCGTAGGTCGCGTGCTGTTCGCACTCAAAACGTGCGGCGGCCTCTGCGACCACCGGCACGCCCTCGGCGTTGATTTCATAGTTCAGCCCGTCAAAGCCCGCGCCGCCGCGGACAAAGCGGGCGATCAACTCTTGCTGGTCTTCGGCAAGAATGTGGATCGCGTAGTGCTTGGCCGCGGCATAGTGCGGAAAGCGCGAGGCCGATTTGGCAGGCGCCCAGATCACAAGCGGTGGATCCATCGACAGGCTGGAAAAGCTGTTGGCGACAAAGCCCATCGGACCATCCGGCGTTTGGATGGTCACCAAGGTTACGCCCGTGGCAAAGGTGCCCAAGGCGTCCCGAAACGCGCGCGCGTTCTCGGCGTCAGGAACAAAGGTAAATGTGTTGGGCATGCCACCATCCGCCATTATGCGACCTCGCGACCCAGAGCCAAGGTGTAAAGCTCGAACCAGGTCGGGCGGTCCATTTCGATTTTCAGCGCGTCAGAGATCGTCGCAATACGGGAAAGGCTGTTGGTGCCCATCACCGGCAGGATATTGGCAGGGTGACGCAAAAGCCATGCAACGGCAACCGCAGTCCAATCGGTGCCATGCGCCGCGCCAATGGCGTGCAGACGCTCGCGCAGCTTGGCATCGGCTTCGGACAGCAAACGACCACCTGCAAGCGGCGACCATGCCATCAAAGGCTTGCCGTGCTGTTGGTGGAACGCGACATCGCCGTTGGTGAAGCCTTCGTGCGCCATCAGGCTCAGCTCGATCTGGTTGGTGGCCAGCGTCGTCTTCATCCCCGACTGCAACAGCGTCACGTCATAGGGGCGGAAGTTCGAAACCCCCACAGCGCGGACTTTGCCGCTTGCGACCAAGGCGTCAAGGGCAGCGCCGGTTTCAAAGTGGTCCATCAGCGGATCGGGGCGGTGGATCAGCAACAGGTCAATGGTCTCAATCGCCATATCGCTGAGCGACGCCTCGACCGAGGCGTTGATATGCGCAGCAGAGGTGTCGTAATACTTGCCCGGTGCTGCGGAATGGCGACCAACAGGTGCGACGATATCGCATTTGGTCACGATTTCCATTTGATCGCGCAGGGCAGGGGCCAAGCGCAGGGCGTTGCCCAAAATGGCCTCGGCGGTGTAGCCGCCATAGATGTCAGCTTGGTCAAACGAGGTGATGCCTTGCGCAAGGCAGGCCTCGATCTTCGCTTGCACATGTGCAGGGCTTGTGTCGGCGTCATCGCCCAAACGCCACATGCCATAGACCATGCGCGACAGCTCGATCGTCCCTAGGTTTACTCGTTGCATTAGCGTCTTACTCCGTTGCCCAAAGGCGTTGCTGGTGTGCTGGCCGGAACGCGGCCATAGGCGTGGGGCAGCGAGCAGGTTTTAAGCTGCGGCAGAACCTTGGTGCCAAAGTGATCGGCTTCGTCCAGATGCGGATAGCCCGAGAAGATAAAGGCGCGGATGCCCATCTTTTGGTACTCTTCGATCTTGGACATAATCTGATCGGTTGACCCGACAAGAGCAGCGCCACAGCCCGAACGGGCGCGGCCGATGCCGGTCCACATGTTCGGTTCAATATAGCCAAACTGGTCGGCCAATTCGCGAGCCCGCGACTGGTGCGCGACGCCAAGGCTGATGCTGTCATGGGCGCGGTCGCGGATGAGTTTGCCGTATTCGTCGTCAAGTTTCGACGCGATATGCTCGGCGTATTCCTTGGCCTCGGCCTCGGTGTCGCGCACGATCATGTGGACGCGCAGACCGTAGTCCAATGTGCGGCCGTGGGCTTCGGCGCGGGCATGAACGTCGCGCATCCGCTGCGCAAGCTGGTCCTTTGGCTCTGGCCACATCAGATAGACGTCGCATTGCGCGCCGCAAAGCTCGAGGGCATCGGGGGAATAGCCGCCGAAATACAGCAGCGGACCGCCGTTTTGCTGATAGGGACGGGCAGGCTCGGTTGGCACGCCCTTGAACTGATAGACCTCGCCTTCGTGGTCGATGGTGTCGCGGGTCCAGGCTTGACGGAGGATCTCCACGACCTCATGGCTGCGCTTATAGCGGTAGGCCGAACTTGCCACTTCTCCCGGAAAATCCGACGAGATAACGTTGAGCGTCAGGCGGCCTTTGAGCATGTGGTCAAGCGTGGCCACAGTGCGGGCCAGCATGATGGGCTGCATCTCACCACAGCGAATTGCGGCAAGGAAATTGATGTTTTCGGTGATCGGCGCGCAGCCTGCCACAAAGGACATCGTGTCTTGGCCGACCTGATAGGACGAGGGGCACAGGATGTTGCGAAAGCCATGCTTTTCAGCGCGTTTGACGATGCTGCTGCAATGATCCCAGCTAGAGCGCAGGTCGGGGTCTGGCACGCCAAGGTATTGATAATCATCAGAACAAAGCGCAGCAAACCAGCTGACTTCAGCCGCCTCGAGATCGGGCGACGTGATAGGTACGACGGTCATTGATTCTCACTCCCTGAGATTCATCTTTCCACTTGCGTAGCACCCCATTTGATGTAGATCAATACTGTATCAATTATTTAGAAGTGATGCCGATGGCCGCCGCAGGATCATTGCCTCTCTACCAGCAGATCAGCGAATTGCTGATCCGTGATATTGCTTCGGGTCGTCTGATCGACGGCGAACGCCTGCCGCCAGAGCGCGACATGGCGGCGGATCTGGGCATAGCGGTGGGCACTTTGCGACAAGCGCTCAAGGATTTGACATCCAAGGGATTGCTGGACCGCGTGCAGGGGTCGGGCAACTATATCCGCGCCAAATCCGATCCTGCCTCGGTCTATGCGATGTTCCGGCTCGAGCTTTTGTCGGGCGGCGGTTTGCCGACGGCGAAGGTGATCTCGGTCCAGCGTCGGGTGAAAGACCCCGCACTGCCGCGCTTTGGCGATTGCGCCGAGGGGCATCGGATACGCCGCCTGCGGTTCCTGTCGGGGCAACTGGCGGCGATCGAAGAGATCTGGCTTGACGGTGATTACGCGCCCCAGATCGCCCTCTCGGATCTGTCGGAATCGCTATACCTTTACTATCGCCAACGCCTTGGGCTTTGGATCGCGCGCGCCGAGGACGGCATCGGGCAGGGCGAGGTTCCAGACTGGAGTCCCGCAGAGTTCCCCCATGCCGCGGGCGCGCTTTTGCCTTTTATCACCCGCATAAGCTGGGGACAGGACGGCCGCGCAGCAGAGGCTTCTTGGACTTGGTTCGACCCTAAAATCGTGCGCTATGTCGCACGCCTAAAGTGAGGAAAAAGACGTGAAAACTGTGCGTTACGGGATTATTGGCTGTGGCATGATGGGGCAAGAGCACCTGCGCAACATAGCGCTTTTGCCACAGGCCGAAGTGGTCGCCATCTATGAGCCAAACGCGGAAATGCGGGCCTTGGCGCAGAGCTTTGCGCCCAATGCCAAGATGGTCAACAGCTTGGCCGAAGTGCTGGCCGAGGCTGAGGTGAACTGTCTGCTGATCGTCTCGCCGAACCATATGCACCTTGGTCAACTCGAGGAAATCGCGCGCATCCGCCCGCTGCCAGTGCTGGTAGAAAAGCCGCTGTTTACCGATGAGGCCGATGTGGCGCGGCTTGCGGCGCTGCGGGCGTCCTATCCTGCGCCGATCTGGGTGGCGATGGAATACCGCTATATGCCGCCTGTTGCGCATTTGGTGCGCGAGGCTGCGGCGGCGACGGGTGGTATCAAGATGCTGTCGATCCGCGAACACCGCTTTCCGTTCTTGGAAAAGGTTGGCGATTGGAACCGCTTTAACGCCAACACAGGCGGCACTTTGGTTGAGAAGTGCTGCCACTTCTTTGACCTGATGCGGTTGATCGCGGGTTGCGATCCTGTGCGCGTGATGGCCTCGGGCGGGCAAGCGGTGAACCATCTGGACGAGGTTTACGACGGCCAGACCTCGGATATCTGGGACAACGCCTATGTGATCGTCGACTTTGAAAACGGTCTGCGGGCGATGCTGGAGCTGTGCATGTTCGCCGAGGGCTCGCGCTATCAGGAAGAGATTTCGGCGGTTGGGCCTTTGGGCAAGATCGAATGCTTGGTCCCCGGGCCAGGCCGGTTCTGGCCTGCGCATTTGGGCGACGCGCCCGTGCCGCAAGTCGTGGTCAGCCCGCGCAATCCTGCGGGGCCAAAGGTGCTTGATGTGCCGGTGGACCCAAGCCTTTTGGCGGCGGGCGACCACAACGGCTCGACCTTTTACCAGCACCGCAACTTTGCCGATGTGGTGGCCAATGGCACGACGCCAGAAGTCTCGCTGCTGGACGGCTGGTGGGCGGTGGCCATCGGCAAGGCCGCGCAAATCTCGGCCAGTGAAGGTCGCGTGATCGACACCGAAGAGCTGCGCCGTATGGGGCCAGCGCGCTAAATCAACGGGGGCGGTGGCAATGCCGCCCCTTTACGCAGCCGCGCGCAGCCGTGTCGTGGCCAGCCAACTAAGCGCGATCATCACGGCGGCGGTGCCAAGGCTCAGCGGCAGTCCCCCCAGTTGATAAGTCACCCCCGACAAAAGCGTGCCAACCAACCGTCCCGCCGCATTCGCCATATAGTAAAAGCCGACATCCATAGTGACGCGCTTGGCGCTGGTAAAGCTGAGGATCAGGTAGGAATGCAGCGCCGAATTCACCGCAAAAATCCCGCCAAACACCAGCAGTCCTAAAACAATCGCCGCTGTAAGCGCGACCGAAGGCGCGGGTGCCGCCCAAACCAGCGCCGAAAGCAGGGCGGGCACAAGCATCAACATTGCCACCCAGCGCCGCGCTTGGGTCAAAAGCTCGGGCGGCGTGCGGCTGCTGGCGCGCAAAATCTGCGGCGCCCAAGCCTGCACAGCGCCGTAAAGAATGGTCCACACCGCCATAAAACTGCCGATCATAAAGAACGCCACGCGGTTGCCTGCTTGGCTTCCATCGGACAGCACGGCGTAGAAATAGATCGGGATGCCCACCACAAACCACACATCACGCGCGCCAAATAGAAACAGTCGCGCCGCACTCAGCCAGTTGATGTTGCGGTTTTTTGAGAAGACTTCAGAGAACTTCGCGTCCTTGCGCCCCAAGGGCAGACCGCTTGGCATCCCCCAGAGGACGGCAATCAGGATCGCAAACAAGACCGCCGCCATCGCCAAGACCGACGCCACAAAGCCAAGCAGTGCCAACAACGCCGCCCCAAGCAAGAACCCCACGCCTTTGACCGCGTTCTTGGACCCCGTCAGAACCGCCACCCAGCGAAACAGCCCAGCCCCCTCGCTCGGCGCAAGCAGCTTTACCGCGCTTTTCGAACTCATCTTGGCAAGGTCTTTGGCAACCCCCGACAGCCCCTGCACCAGCATGACAAAGCCGACCGAGGCGGTGATGCTCCAGCTTGGGTTCAGCAGCGACAGCGCCAGCAGAGCCACGATCTGCAACGCAAGCCCCGCATAAAGCGTGCGTGTCAGGCCAAAGCGCGCCGCAATCCAGCCCGCCGAAAGATTGGTGATCACCCCCGCGATCTCATAAAGAACAAAAAGATAGGCCAGCTGCACCGCCGAAAATCCCAGCGTGTGAAAATGCAGCAAAACCAGCATCCGCAGCGCTCCGTCGGTCAGCATAAACGCCCAATAGGCCGCGGTGACCGTCACATAGGCGGCAAAGCCCGCGGGCCGCGTCACAGCTTGCCCCCAACCATCAGCGCCACATCCACCAGCCGATGCGCATAGCCGTATTCATTGTCATACCACGCATAAACCTTGAGCTGCGTGCCATTCACCACCATCGTCGAGGGCGCGTCGATGATGCAGCTGCGGGTGTCATTGGTGTAATCGCAAGAGACCAAAGGCCGCTCTTCATAGCCCAGTATCCCCTGGAGCGCCCCCTCGGCGGCACGTTTGAACAGGGCGTTGACCTCTTCTGCCGTGGTCTCGCGCGCAAGCTCGAACACGCAATCGGTGAGCGAGGCGTTGAGCAAAGGCACGCGAACCGCATGGCCGTTCAGTTTACCGGTCAGCTCGGGATAGATCAGCGTGATCGCCGTAGCCGACCCCGTCGTCGTTGGAATCAGGTTGGTCAGAGCCGAGCGCGCGCGGCGCAGGTCTTTGGCGGGGCGGTCGACGATGGTTTGGGTGTTGGTGACATCATGAATTGTGGTGATCGCGCCATGCTTGATGCCGATGCCTTCCAGCAAGACTTTGACCACGGGCGCAAGGCAGTTGGTGGTGCAGCTTGCAGCGGTGATGATCTGATGGGTTTGGGGATCGTAGGTCGCATCATTGACGCCAAAGACGATGTTGGCGGTTGGACCGTCTTTGACGGGGGCCGAGACGACCACCTTTTTGACGCCTGCCGCAAAGTAGGGCGCAAGCTTGGCTGCGGTTTTGAACGCGCCGGTGCAGTCGATCACCACATCGACACCGTCCAGCGGCAGATCTTCCAGTTTGCGATGATTGCTGATGGGGATTTGGGTGCCGCCGATGGTGACGCTGTTTGCATCGCTGGCAAAACTGGTTTGCCAGCGGCCATGCACGGAATCAAACTCCAGCAGATGCGCGTGCATTTCAGGGTCGCCCACGGCATCGTTGATAAAGGCGATCTTGGCGCCGCGCGCTAGCAGCGGGCGCAGCGCAAGCTTGCCAATGCGGCCAAGGCCGTTCAGCGCATAGGTGGTCATGGCGGTCTAGTCCTTTGCGGTTGGAGTTTGGCCGATTCTATCAACGCGTTGTTGCAACGAGACGCGGTCCAATTGATCGAAGGGCAGGGCGGTAAAGGCGGCAATGCGATTGTGCAGCGCGCCATAGGTTTGGTGAAACGCAAGCCGCTGCTCGGCCTCATTGCCCTGCGCTTTGACAGGGTCGGGCAAGCCCCAATGGCCAGACACGGGCTGTCCGGGCCAAGTTGGGCAGTCTTCGTTGGCGGCACGGTCGCAGACGGTAAAGACGAAATCCATCTTGGGGGCTGCGGCGCCTTGAAATTCGCCGACGTTCTTAGACCGCAGCGGCGTCACATCATGCCCCATCGCGGTCAGCATTTGCACGGCTGTGGGGTTGAGCTCGGAGCGATGCGCCGTGCCCGCCGAATAGGCGACAAAGCGGTCGCTTGCGATACTGCGCAAAATGGTTTCGGCAAAAATAGAGCGTGCAGAATTGCCTGTGCAGACAAACAGCACGTTATAGGTCTCTGACCGCAGCAGTCGACGTGATTGGTCGCGCATCAAAAATCTGCGGTGGGCAAAGGTCCGCACGTCCACGGCAGCAATCAAGGAAAAGCCCCGAGACCACCTCGCGCGCGGTCTCGAGATTGACGCGATACAAAAGCCGGGTGCCGTCGCGGCGTTGCGCAATTAGCTGCGTTTGGGTGAGTGCCGCAAGATAGACCGAGGCCGTGCTGGCCTTGAGACCAAGGGCCTCTGCGATCTCTCCTGCGGGCAATTCGTCGGGGCAGCGGCGCATCAACAGCCGAAATACCGCCATCCGCTGAGGGTGGCTTAGGGTTGAGAGGCGGTCTGTGAGTATTGATTCCATAATTCATAAATAAATGAAATATAAGGGCGGCGTCAAGCGAAACACCCAGCTTGGTGGCCATGGGGGCTGCTTTTGATGGTGCGAGGGGCGCGGCAAATCTAGGGCTGGTGTCTGTGCTCAGGTTTTGCGCAAAACAAAAGCGCCGAAGCAGGTGTGCTTGGCGCTATAAGGCTTATTTTTAAGGGGAAGTGGCAGCCCGTAGGGGAGTTCGAACCCCTCTTACCTGGTTGAAAACCAGGTGTCCTAACCGATAGACGAACGGGCCACTGCGGGGGTTACTAAGGGTTTGGCGTACGGGCTGCAAGAGGAAATTTACATTTTATCTATCGATTTTTGCAGCCATGATCGCGATGGCTTGTTGATAGACTTTGGCCGCATTCCATTCCTTGATCGCGGCGAAATTCGGCTGGCCTTCTTGATAGCCTTGCCCCGGTTGCCAGCCCTTTTGGCGCAGGTAATTCGCGGTCGTCGCCATCGCATCGGTGAGATTAGCCAGATCAACGCGCCCGTCGCCGTTGCCATCGGTGCCATAGGTCATCGCGTTGCCCATCAGGAATTGGGTGTGCCCCCACTCGCCATGCTTGGCACCCGTGGTTTTGGAAGAGATCGACCCGTTGTCCACCATCTTGAGCGCGGCAATCAGATGCGGCTTGAAGTAATCCGAACGGCGGCAATCCCAGACCAAGGTCGACACCGCCGAGACGATATTGGTATCGCCCATAAAGCCGCCAAACCCAGTCTCCATCCCGTGGATCGCCAAAAGCACGCCTGCAGGCACGCCATAGCGCGCTTCAATGGCGGCAAAGAGCTGAGCGTTCTTGGCTTTGCGGGCGCGGCCTTGCGCGACGATGGTGTCGGCACCGCGCACGGACATGAACTTATCAAGCGTGTATTTGAAGCTTTTCTGGTTGCGATCGGCCGAGATCGTCGCGCTGGAATAGCTGGTGGCGTTCAGCGCCGCGAGACCTGCGGCACCAACGCCTGCGGCCTTGGCTTCGGCGGCCATAGGCTTTTTCCACGCCTCGAACCCCGAAGAGGTGTTGCCACAAGGGGCGGCAAGGCTTGGGCCTGCAAGTAACAAAGAAAAACCGATGGCGGAAAGAAGTTTATGTCGCACGCAAAGCCCCTGACAAAATTACCTTGCGCCACAATAGCGGCGATGTCGCGTGTTGCAAGCTCTGGCAGGGGCAGGGCGCGTAGAGGCGCTTATTTCATGCGAAAGGCGCGAGGATCTCTCTCGCGCCTTTCGTCGTTTGATGGTTGGCTTAGACCGCTTGGGCGGGCTTTTTGCCAAGGATAATCATGCCAAGGATATCTTCGTCGGTGACCTCGTTGACATTAACCGTGCCAACCCGCTCGCCATTTTTCATCACAACGGCGCGGTCGCACAGTTCCATCACTGCATGGATGTCATGCTCGATCAGGAAAATGCCGATGCCTTGCTTTTTCAGCTCGGCGATCAGCTCGGCCACCATCTGCGTCTCGTGCGGGCCAAGCGCTGCGGTTGGCTCGTCCATGATCAGGATTTTGGCATTAAAGTAGACCGCACGCGCAATCGCCACCGACTGACGCTGACCACCCGAAAGCGCCGAGACCGGCACGTTGAACTTGCGGAAGTTCGGGTTCAGGCGCGCCATGATCTTGCGGGTTTCGGCCTCCATCGCGCTTTCGTCCAGAAAGCCTCCGGGGCCGACGATTTCGCGCCCCAAGAACAGGTTCGACGCGGCATCCAAGTTATCAGCCAGCGCAAGCGTCTGGTAGATGGTCTCGATGTTATGGCTGCGTGCGTCGCGCGGGTTGTTGATCTCGACCTGCTGGCCGTTGATCAAGATCTGGCCCGAGTCCGCCTTGTACGCACCCGACAGGCATTTGATCAGCGTCGATTTGCCCGCGCCATTGTGACCCAAAAGGCCGACAACTTCGCCTGGATGCAGGTCGATCGAGACGTGATCCACCGCTTTGATGCCGCCGAAGGCAATAGAGATGTCGCGCAGCTCGACGAGGGGCGTTTTGTTCTGTGTCATGGTTTCGCCCCTCACTTGGTTTTCTTGCGGTAAAGATTGTCGAGATAGACCGCGAGCACGAGCGCCACGCCGACCACGATTTTCCGGTAAGACCCGTCACCAAAGCCGATCAGCACCATGCCGGTTTGCAAGCTCTGCATCACGATGGCACCAAGGATTGCGCCATAGATCGTGCCAACCCCGCCTGCCAGCGACGTGCCGCCAACAACCGCAGAGGCGATAACGTAAAGCTCGTCCAGATCGCCAAGCGCGTTGGTCGCAGAGTTCAAACGCGCCGAGGAAATCACTGCAGCAAGACCTGCCAGCATCCCCATAAGCGCAAAGATCTTCAGCGTCATCCAGCGGGTGTTGATACCTGCCAGAGCCGCCGCTTCGGGGTTGCCGCCGATCGCAAAGACATATCGGCCAAAGCGGGTGCGGGTCATCAGCACCGTCATCAGGATGGCAACCGCCGTCATGATCAACACCGGATACGCAAAGCCGTGTGCGATATAAAGCTGGTCAACGGGCGTTGTGATGTTGTTCGCCGCCGCATAGGCTTTGACGATGCCAATCGGCCAAGGATAAGAGTTCACCAGCAATACCGCGCCGATGATGGCGCCGCAGCCAATCGCGGCCAAGGTGTATTCAGCCCACATCGGACGCAGGGCGAACTCGTGCTTGAGCCGTGCCGCGCGACCGGAATAGAGGCCGTAGATCACAAAGATGCAGCCCAAGATGCCGACAATCCAGCTGCCAGTCGAGCCGATCGAGCCATAAGGCCCGCCGCCAATCAATGCAAAGGTCGGATCTACCGGCGAAATCGTGCGACCGCCCGCCGACAAAAACGCCATGCCGCGCCAGACCATCAGGCCGCCCAGCGTAACGATGAACGACGGGATGCCACGATAGGCGATCAACCAGCCGTGCAGCGCCCCGATCATCGAGCCAAGGATCAGGCCGGTGATCGCCGTGATAATCCAGATGGACCAATGGCCGAGGCCAAGGAACTGCGGCAAAAGCTCGACCTGCAACAGGCCCATAGCCATCGCGGTTACACCGATGATCGAGCCGACCGAAAGGTCAATGTTGCGCGTGACGATGACGAGGACCATGCCCGTGGCCATGATGCCAATCGACGAGGTCTGCACCGACAGGTTCCACAGGTTGCGGGGCGTCAGGAACGAACCGCCGCCGTTAAAAGCCGCACCATAAAGATGAAAACCGATCCAGATCAGCGCCAGCGCGCCGACCATGCCCAAAAGGCGGGTGTCGATCTCTGTCGCGCGAATGAATTTCGCCAGAGGCCCATGGGCTTGCTGGCTGCCTTTCGGGGCAAGGGGGGGAGTTGTTGTATTGGTCATAACCTCGTCCAGCACAGTAGGAGGATCTGGCAAGACGGCTCACCTGCAGGTGATTGGGATTACCAAGGACCGCCTCGGCGCTCCGCGTGTCTTAAAGCCATTGGGGAGTCCGGCATCGGACAAGCGCCGATGCCGGTCGAGAGCCAAGCTTATTGGCAGGCAGCAACGCCTTCCATCGCGCCTTCGCACGCAGCTTCTTTGGTGATGTGACCTGCATCGATTGCAAGGTTCAGCGTGTCTTTGGTGATCGCGGTTGGCGTCAGCAAGATCGCGTTCATCTCAACGCCTTTTTCGCCACCATTGAACTTGGAAGCACCTTCGATCGAGTCAAGCGAAGCACCACCAGCCAAAGCTGCTGCGATTTTGCCTGCCGCGTCGCCAAGCTGGCGTGCATCTTTCCAAACCGAAACCGTCTGCGTGCCGCGTGCAACGCGGTTGATCGCAGCAAGGTCACCGTCTTGGCCACCAACTGGGATCACAAGACCCTGTGCTGCCAAAGCTGCGACAACACCACCGGCCATGCCGTCGTTTTCCGACAAAACAGCGTCAACCGCATTGTTGTTCGCGGTGAGGATCTGCTCCATGTTTTTCTGAGCATTCTCAGGCTTCCAGCCGTCCGAGCTTGCTTCGCCAACGATCTTGATGGTGCCAGCTTTGACCGCATCACCGATGACTTCTTCCATGCCTTCACGTAAGAAAGCGGCGTTTGGATCGCCTGGGTCGCCGAGGATGATGGCGTAGTTGCCGTCTGGTTTCACCTTGGTGACTTCTTCAGCGATGATCTTGCCAACGCCTTTGTTGTCAAAGGTGAGATAGAAGGTGCGCGCATCTTCGATCAGGCGGTCATAGCCAACGACTGGAATGCCTTCAGCAGCGGCCTTGTCGATAGCTGGGGCGATCGCGTCTTTGTCCCAAGCGTTGATGATCAGCGCGTTCGCGCCTTGCGAAATCAGCGCATCAACGTCGTTCAATTGCTTTTCCGACGACGACTGCGCGTCAGCCGAGATATAGGTGTCGCCAGCAGCTTCGATAGCGGCCTTCATAGCAGCTTCGTCAATCTTCCAGCGCTCTTCTTGGAAGCTTGCCCAAGACACACCGATTTTCTTACCTTCTGCCATTGCAGCAGTCGAGAAACCGGCAGCGGCGATAACCGCCAACATAATCACATTACGCATTTTTATCCTCCCTATGGATCAGCCAGCGCGATCGGCTTTGCAGATTCGCGTGAACTGATCAGAAATTGCCTTGAATAAATTCAGTTGTCAAAATAAAACTTAGGGAGGGCATAACTTGCTCGCCTATTTTCTGCACTTGCAGTGCCGCGATGCAGCGAAATCATAGATTTTCTGCAGGTGAGATGGCTTTTTTATTTAGGAACCAAATAAATGCCCAGCATGCGGATCGAAGCGAAAAGACCAGTTGCTGTGTCTCGGACAGGGCAAGCGGGCTTTGGCCCGCTGATTCCCCCGTTCTCGGATGCGATGCGCCCGCTGCGTCAGCAGGTCTTTGATCGCGTGCGGGCAACGGGATTGGTGGCACGAGTTCAGGTGGCCAAAGATTTGGGCGTTTCGCCCGCTTCGGTGACCACGATTACCTCCGAGTTGATCGAGGCGGGGCTGATCGAAGAGGTCGCAGCTTCGCGTGACAGCGAAAGCGGGCGGGGCAGACCTGCGGTGGCTTTGGGCGTGCGCGGTGCCGCGCATCTGGTGGCGGGGCTCAAGATGTCGGACCGCGAACAATCCGCGGTGATCGTTGATTTTGCTGGAAATTTAATTGCAGATGAGGTGGTCCAGCGCCGCCCGGGCACGCTGCCGGTGCCGGGGATGTTGGACGATATCGAGGCGCTTTTGACCCGCGTGTGCGACAAGGCGGGCCTGACGCGGGCGGACTTGTCAGGGGTGGGCATTGGCTTGCCGGGGTTTGTCGATAATGCTGAAGGCGTGGTGCTCTGGTCCTCGACCCTGAGCGAGCGCAATGTGGCGCTGGTGGAATTGGCGCAAGAGCGCTTGGGCATGCCCGTGTTTATAGACAACGACGCCAATCTGGTCGCGATGGCCGAGCTGTGGTTCGGGGCGGGGCGGGGGCTTGCGGACTTTGCGGTGGTGACCTTTGAACATGGTGTTGGCATGGGGTTTGTGATGAACCATCGGCTCTATCGTGGCGCGCGGCGGTTGGGCATGGAGCTGGGGCATATCAAGGTGCAGCTTGATGGTGCGCTCTGTCGTTGTGGTCAGCGCGGCTGTCTTGAGGCCTATGTCGCGGACTATGCTTTGGCGCGCGAAGCGACCACGGCGCTGAATTGGGGCCACCGTGAGGGGCAGTCGATCAATGTCCTGCTGGAGAGCCTATATGAGCACGCCAAAGCGGGCGATGCCACGGCGCGCAGCATATTCCGCCGTGCGGGGCGGTATTTGGCGGTGGGTTTGGCCAATGTCGTTAACCTCTTTGATCCTTCGCTGATCATTCTATCCGGCGAGAGGTTAAAGTTTGATTACCTCTATGCCGAGGAAACACTGGCCGAGATGGATAATCTGGCGATCCAAACCGGACGCGCACGGCCTCCGATCGAGATCCATGCTTGGGGTGATTTGCTTTGGGCACATGGTGCGGCTGCGCTGGCGCTGTCTTCCGTCAGCGAGCGGATTTTGAACGGCAGCCGCGAGGTGGCCGCGCTTTAGGGCAGAGCTTGGGCGACGGGCGCGTGGTCCGAGAGCATCCCATCCGGCGCAAAGATGAAGACCAACGCTCCGAGGTAGGCGAATGCGAAAACAACTGCGGCGAAAATTGTGGCGCGGCGGTTGGTGGCGTGCGGCAGCACTTGGGTCATGGCTCTATCCTTTGAAGATTGCCTGAAGCCTTGACCAGAGGCTACGCCCCTCTGGTGATTCGGAAAAGGTTAATTATCTATCGAGAAGGTCGTGAATGCAGGTATTTGCCGATTTTCCTGCTTTGTGCTTGGAACTGGGCGATTTCGACTGCATCTTGACGGCAGCGAAGCGAGGAGCAGGGCGTTGATTACGCAAAAGATGAAGTATGCGTTAAAAGCCCTGCTGGTTCTGGCGGATGAGGCGGCAGGCGGCGCCCCCGCTGCGCAAACCATTGAGGCGATCGCCAAACGTTCCGGCACCCCCAAGCGGTTCTTGGAACATATCCTGCTCGAGCTGCGCAACGCAGGTTTGATCTCTTCAATTCGCGGGCGTTCGGGCGGGTATATCTTGCTCAAGGCCCCCGCCGAGGTGTCGATTTCCGAGCTTTTGCGCCTGATCGAGGGGCCGATTGCACCGCTTCCTTGCCTGTCGCGCAGCGCTTACCAACGCTGCGAAGACTGCGAGGATGAGGAAAACTGCCGCATCCGCAAAGCCTTTGCCGAGATTTTCTGGTCCTATCTGCTGCTGATCGATTCCCTGACGCTGGCCGATATGCTGCGCTCTGCTGCGGTGACGCAGCAGGTCATTCAGGACTGACGCGCGCCGCTTCTAGGCGGGAATGCGGCTGGCAAGGTATTGTGCGAACTCGAAATTCGGCCGCTCGAGGTGGCTGAGCGGGCCAGGCTGCGACAGCCCCGCTTCAATCCCCGCATAGACCTTTTCGACGCAGCCCTTATCTTCAATATTCACGTCGTCGAGCAAGGCTTTGACCGTGGACAGATACTCCGCGGCTTTGGGGTCGGCGATCCAATCCGCGCTCATCCCGCCGCCATAGAGCACGTTGACATGCTCGGGGCCGTCGGGCGTCAGACACAGATACCAGAAATACCCCGGCGTCAGCGTAATCAGCAGCGACGGGTAAATCGACAAAAGCCACGTCAAACGCCGCTGATCGCCCGTCAGTGTGGTGTTTGTGGGATGCGCCAGCGACAGCGGGATGCTGTCGTTTTTGACAATATAATGGTAGTTGAACGCTGGCGAGCCTTCAGGGCAGGTCATTTTCATCAGATCAACCGACCCGCCAATGGTGCCAGAGTGACAGACGGGCAGATGATAGCTTTCCATGAAGTTCTCGGCCAGCACCTTCCAATTGGTGCGCCAGCGAAAGCTTTCGCGGAAGGTTTCGGTATAGGACCCCATGTCCAGATAGCCGACCAGATCTTCGACATCTTGCAACGACGATTTCAGGTCCGGCGCGTCAGGGTTCAAGCTGACCATGATCCAGCCCAGCCACTCTTCACAGCGGATGGTGGGCAAAGCGATCTTGTCTTTGCAAAAGGCCTCATTCGCCGCCATCGCAGGGGCACCGCGTAGGCTGCCGTCAAGGTTATAAGTCCAAGCATGATAAGGGCAGACAATCGAGCGGGTATTTCCGCGACCCTCTAACAGCGTCGACATGCGGTGGCGGCAGACGTTGGACATAGCGCGCAGGGTGCCCTCGCGGTCGCGCAGCACGATGATCGGCTCGCCCGCGATCTCCATGGTCAGATAGTCGCCTTGGTTTGGCAGCGCATCGGCACGACCCGCGCAAAGCCAGTCATGGCCGAACACATGCTTTTGCTCTTGGGCAAGGAACTCTGGGCTGGTGTAGACCGATTTTGGCATCGCGAAAGCTTGCGAAAACGGCACCGAGGTATTGGCGTGAAGCTCTGCTGCGGCGGAAATGGGGTTTGTCATGGCGTCCTACTGTGGCGAAAGCTTTGGCGTATTGGGCCGGGGAAGACTGGCAAGCGTCAAGTCATACTTGCCTAAGGATTGGTTTGGCAAAGCCTTATCGCCGCCGCAACGATCGCGGCTGTCGAGGGTAGGGTGGCGGCATAGGCGGGACCTGTCGCGATAAAGCTGTCGGTTGCGGTGACACGGGCGAGTTTGGGGTGCGCGGCCTCGTGGAACAGCGCCATGAGCGCTTCGGCAAGACCGCCGGAGTGGCGGGTTTCATCGACGATTAAAGTGGCATCGCACCCCTTGGTGGCCTCGATCATGGCATCCGCCGGCAAAGGCGAGAGCCAGCGCAGGTCGATCACACGGGCGTTGATGCCTTTGGCGCGCAGCTCGGGCAGGGCCTGATGCGCCAGATAGGTGCCGTTTCCAAAGGTGACGATGGCCAGATCGCGTCCCGTGCCATGCTGACCCACCTCGCCAAAAGGGATTGATCGGTCTGGCGCGGGATAGCGGTGCATCCAGCCCGCGTCCTTTTCGCTGTGCAGATCGCGCATCGGATAAAGCGCGATTGGCTCTAGAAAAACCACCAGCCTTTGCTCTTCGCGGGCCAGCCTTGCACATTCGCGCAGCATCATCGCGGCATCGGCTCCGTTCGAGGGGCAGGCCAAGATCAAGCCCGGAATGTCACGCAGAACCGCAAGAGAGTTGTCGTTGTGAAAATGGCCGCCAAAGCCCTTTTGGTAACCCAAGCCCGCGATGCGCAGCACCATCGGATTGGCAAACTGGCCGTTGGAAAAGAAGGGCAGCGTGGCCGCCTCGCCGCGAAGCTGGTCCTCGGCGTTGTGCAGATAGGCGAGGAACTGGATTTCAGGCAAAGGGATAAAACCGTTGTGCGCCATGCCGATTGCCAGCCCAAGGATGGACTGCTCGTCCAAAAGCGTGTCGATCATCCGCGCGTGGCCAAAGCGCTGGCTCAGCTTTTGGGTCACGCCGTAGACGCCCCCCTTGCGCCCGATGTCTTGCCCCATCATCACGATCTCGGGGCAGGTGAGCATAAGATCGGTCAGCGCCCAGTTGATCAGGCGTGACATGATCTGCGGTTGCTCCATCGCGGCAAGATCGCTGCCAAAGCAGGCCGCACGTGTGGCGTCGGACGGCTGGGTCTGGGCGGCAGGGGCGCGCTTGGGCGGAACGATCGCCGCCATAACTTGGGCTGCGGTTTGCTGCTTGGGGCGGGCAGTGGCAAGCTCTGACAGGCGGGCGATTTCGGCTTGGCTGTCGGTGTAAAGGCGCAGGGCAGCGTCGGCGGGCATCGCACCCGATTGATCCAGCAAACGCACGGCATGCAGCAGCGGGTCTTGGGCTTCTTCGGCCTCGACCTCTTGGCGCGAGAGATAGGTCGTCGGCACATCAGCCCCGGCGTGGCCGTAAAGGCGGATGGTGTTGACGTGCAAAAACGCAGGTTTGCGGCGACTGCGCACATAGGCTGCGGCCTCGGTGGTCGCGCGATATGTGTCAAAGATATCAAGGCCATCCGCGTAGAAATACCGCAAGTTTGGCCGATGCTGAAAGCTTGCTGCGATCCAACCGTCAGGGGTTTTGGTCGAGATGCCGATGCCATTGTCCTCGCAGCAAAACAGGATGGGCAGGGGAATTGCCTGGTAGGCCGTCCAGCTTGCGGTGTTAAAGGCGCCTTGCGCGGTCGAGTGATTGGCCGAAGCATCACCAAACGAGGCAAAGATGATGGACTCTGAGTCCAGCGCCGCATGGGGCGGGCGGTTTTTCCCCGCTGCGCCAATGGAATAGGCGGCCCCCACAGCTTTGGGCAGGTGGCTTGCGATGGTCGAGGTCTGCGGCGGGATGTTCAGCCGCTTAGAGCCCAGAACCTTGTGCCGACCGCCCGAAATCGGATCATCTATCGCTGCGGCAAAGGACAGCAGCATGTCATAGCTGGCGCTTTCAACCCCAAGCTGGTCAGCGCGAGCAAGCTGAAAGGCCGCGTCGCGATAGTGCAGAAACGCCATGTCGCTTGGCCGCAGCGCCTGTGCAATCGCGCCAAGCGCTTCGTGGCCCGACGAACCGATGGTGTAAAATCCGTTTCCCGCCCGCTGCATCACCCGCGACTGGCGATCCAAAGCCCGCGAAGCGCAAGCTGCCCGATAAATCGCGATGGCTTTTGTATGCGATAAGGGGCCGAGCGGTTGTGCCCCTGCCGGAAAGTCGCGGGCTTGGACGCGGCGCATAAAGTTTTCATGAACGATATCGGCGCGGTCCATCTTGCACTCCGTTTTCAAGCCTTGTCCAAAGGCCTAAGGGATTTGCATCTCTGAAGCCAGAGGGCTCTTGGCGCGTCCAGATGCGTTTTGACAGTGGTCACACCGCGCATTCATAAAATTCCTGTGTTAGTTTAGAGGCTTAGCGATCACCTCCGTGCCGTTCAGCAGTCATAGCTCTGGCCTTATTGGCGCGTTTGCTCTGGACATAAGGAAACGCGGCGAAATCCGTGATTATCACCTTGGATTTGGTCGCGCTGGGCGACTTGCAAGCTTTGAAGAGGTCGGGCCATGGAAGGCTATACGAATGCCAATGATATCAGCGCAGTTGTTGCCGCGGATAAGGCGCATGTTTGGCATCACCTGAGCCAGCACAAGGGCTACGAATCCGCCGACATCGACCCGCGTATCATCGTCGAGGGCAAGGGGATGCGGGTTTGGGATGCGCGGGGCCGCGAGTTTTTGGACGCGGTTTCGGGTGCGGTCTGGACCGTCAACGTCGGCTATGGCCGTGAGAGCATTGCCAATGCCGTGCGCGATACTCTGTTGAAAATGAACTATTTTGCGGGCGTCGGCGGGTCGGTTCCGGCTGCCATTTTCGCAGAGCGTCTGGTCTCGAAAATGCCGGGGCTGAGCCGCGTTTATTATTCCAACTCGGGCTCTGAGGCCAATGAGAAGGTCTATAAGATGGTGCGCCAGATCGCGCACAAGCATCACGGCGGCAAAAAGTGGAAAATCCTCTACCGCGAGCGTGACTATCACGGCACCACGATTGGCGCTTTGGCGACCTCGGGCCAAGCAGAGCGCGCCTTGCAATATGGGCCATATCCTGATGGTTTCGTGATGGTTCCGCACTGCCTCGAGTATCGCAAGCAGTGGGATGTTGAGAATTATGGCGAGCGTGCTGCGGACGCCATCGAAGAAGTCATCCTGCGCGAAGGTGCCGATACCATTGGCGCGCTGGTGCTCGAGCCCGTCACCGCAGGCGGTGGCGTCATTGTTCCGCCCGCTGGCTATTGGGAGCGGGTGCAGGAAATTTGCAAAAAATACAACATCTTGCTGCACATCGACGAGGTTGTCTGTGGTCTTGGCCGCACAGGCACTTGGTTTGGCTACCAGCATTTTGGCATCAAACCGGATTTCGTGACGATGGCAAAAGGCGTGGCCTCGGGCTATGCGGCGATTTCTTGCACCGTGACCACCGAAGCCGTGTTCGATATGTTCAAGGATGCAGGTGATCACATGTCGTATTTCCGCGACATCTCGACCTTTGGTGGTTGCACCGCAGGGCCAGCCGCAGCGCTTGAAAATATGCGTATCATCGAGGACGAGGACCTGTTGAATAACACCCTGAAAATGGGTGCGCGGATGATGGATAACCTTGGCGCTTTGATGGAAAAGCACAAAGTTATCGGTGATGTGCGCGGCAAGGGGTTGTTCTGTGGGGCGGAGTTGGTGGCGGATCGTGTCACCAAAGAGCCGATGGACGAGAAGAAAGTCGCCGCCGTTGTCGCAGAATGTGGCGCACAGGGTGTGATCATCGGCATGACCAACCGCAGTCTTCCGGGGTTGAACAACACGCTTTGCCTCAGCCCGGCCCTGATTGCGACCGCCGACGACATCGACCAAATCACCGGCTCGATCGACAAGGCGCTGACAAAGGTCTTTGGCTAACCCTTGACGTTTTGCCCGCCGCGCCAACATCGGTGCGGCGGGAACTTTGCACTTGTGCGCGATATTGACTTTTATGCGCGCAGATTGGCCTTATAAGTCCAGCGTAACCCGCTGAATGAGGCCAGAATGTCGATCCCCGCCGAAGCATTCGTCCTGCCACCCGCTGCGCGCGGCACATTGCAGCAGCGCATTCGCCAGATGGTCACCGAAAGTGTGTTATCGGGACGCTTTCGCGCGGGCCAAAAGATGCCCTCGTCGCGCGGCTTGGCCGAGCATCTTGGCATTAGCCGAATTACCGTGACGCTTGCCTATGCCGAGCTGGTCAGCGCCGATTATCTTACGGCAGAGGGGCGCTCTGGCTATTTCATCTCGGAAAACGCACCCCGTGCGCCAGAGTTGCCCGCACGGGCTCCGCGCGCCGAAGGTCCTGATTTTGCACGACTTACAGGAGAACGGTTCTCGGGATTTGAGACCGTTCGCCGTCCGCTTGATTGGGAAAACTATGCTTTCCCTTTTATCTACGGCCAAGCGGATCCAACACTTTTTGACCACCAGAATTGGCGACTTTGTGCCCTGCGCGCTTTGGGTCGCAAGGATTTTGCGGCGCTGACCAGTGATATGTATGACCGCGACGACCCGCTGCTGATCGAGCATTTGCTTCGATCTATCTTGCCGCGGCGCGGGATTGCGGCGCGCGAGGATGAGGTCCTGTTAACCATGGGGGCGCAAAATGGGTTGTGGATTACCGCAACGGCGCTGTTGGGGCAGGGGCGCCGCGCGGTTGTCGAAAATCCGGGCTATTCGGGCTTGCGCGGGATTTTGGCTCCGTCGGGGGCCGAGGTGATTTCAGTCGATGTTGACGCCGATGGCCTGCCACCTGATGCGCTGCCCAAGGGGGTGGATGTGGTATTTACCACCGCCAGTCATCAGTGCCCGACCAATTCGACGATGCCATTGGAGCGGCGCTTGGCCTTGCTGAACGCGGCCTCGCGTGAGGGCTTTGTGATCGTTGAAGACGACTACGAGTTCGAAATGTCCTTCCTCAAGCCCGTGTCGCCTGCACTCAAGTCGTTGGATACCGAAGGTCGCGTGGTTTACGCGGGCTCGTTTTCGAAGTCGGTTTTTCCGGGAATGCGGCTTGGCTATCTCGTTGGGCCGGCAAGTTTTATTCGCGAAGCGCGGGCCTTGCGTTTGATGATGCTGCGCCACCCGCCCGGTCATATCCAACGGACGGTCGCTTATTTCCTGAGCCTTGGGCACTATGATGCGCTGATCAACCGGATGCGCAGCGCTTTTCGACGGCGGCGTCAGGTGATGGAAGAGGCGATCCGCGAGACCGGCCTCGTGGTTGCGGGGCAGGGCGGCTTTGGTGGCTCGAGCTTTTGGATGCGCGCGCCAGCTGGGGTGGATACCGAAGATTTGGCACATCGGTTGGGTAAAGAAGGAGTGCTGATTGAGGCGGGGCGGGTGTTCTTCACCCCAGAGCAGGCCCCGCGCAATTTCTATCGGCTGGGCTATTCGTCGATCTCGCCTGCCAAAATTCCAGAAGGAATCGGACGCATCGCCCGTGCCATTCGCGAGTATTGATTTGTGTTGGAAATTCCCTATCGCACCTTCCGTTTATAGTTAAAGAAAACAACTGCTTCGTGCGGGCTGCGGCTCTTTCAATCCATTTGACTGCGCGTATGCCAGACTGGCCTTATCACGGTGGCAGGTCTGGCCCTAAGAGGTGTTTAGACGCAGCGATAGACACAAAGCTATAAGCGATGCCCGCTGCGATTTGCTCGCGTGGCCTCGGTCTCAGCAAGGATGATTAAGATGCGCATGACCACCGAAGAAGCCTTTGTCAAAGTTCTGCAGATGCATGGAATTGAGCATGCCTTCGGCATCATCGGGTCGGCGTTCATGCCCATTTCGGACCTTTTCCCGCGGGCGGGCATCCAGTTTTGGGACTGTGCACACGAGGGCTCTGGCGGGATGATGGCTGACGGTTACACCCGCGCAACCGGTAAAATGAGCATGATGATTGCTCAGAACGGCCCTGGCATTACAAACTTCGTAACCGCGGTGAAAACAGCTTATTGGAATCATACACCTCTGTTGTTGGTGACGCCTCAGGCCGCGAATAAGACCATCGGCATGGGGGGCTTTCAAGAAGTCGAACAGATGGCGCTGTTCAAGGATATGGTTGCTTATCAAGAAGAGGTCCGCGACCCGTCACGGGTTGCAGAGGTGCTTAATCGCGTGATCATCAATGCGCGCAGGGCGAGTGCGCCAGCACAGATCAACATGCCTCGTGATTATTGGACTCAAATCATTGATATTGAGTTACCAAGCATCGTTGAATTTGAGCGCCCCTCTGGTGGCGATGCGGCGATAGCGGCGGCGGCGGACTTGCTTTCAACTGCGAAGTTCCCAGTTATTCTGAACGGTGCGGGTGTGGTTTTGGGCGGGGCGATTGCCGCGTCAATGAGCTTGGCCGAACGCTTGGATGCGCCAGTTTGCGTTGGATATCAGCATAACGACGCCTTCCCAGGTTCCCATCCACTGTTTGCGGGGCCGCTTGGGTACAACGGGTCCAAGGCCGCGATGGAGCTTATTTCGCAAGCGGACGTTGTTTTGTGTTTGGGTACACGGCTTAACCCTTTCTCAACTTTGCCGGGCTACGGTTTGGATTACTGGCCGAAAACAGCCAAAATTATTCAGGTCGATATAAACCCAGATCGAATTGGACTGACCAAGAAAGTAAGCGTCGGCATCGTTGGCGACGCGAAGAAGGTAGCAGAGGGAATTTTGGCGCGACTTGCGCCTGCGGCGGGCGACGCGGGGCGGGACGAGCGTAAGGCACAGATTGCACAGAAAAAATCAGCTTGGGCTCAGGCTCTTTCAAGCATGGATCATGAAGATGATGATGTTGGCACCACGTGGAATGCTCGCGCACGTGCAGACAAACCAGAGTGGATGAGCCCTCGAATGGCGTGGCGTGCCATTCAGGCGGCTCTGCCGAAAGAAGCGATCATCTCAAGCGACATTGGGAACAATTGCGCGATCGGCAACGCCTACCCAAGCTTTGAGGCCGGCCGGAAGTATCTTGCACCAGGGCTGTTCGGTCCCTGTGGCTATGGGCTGCCAGCCGTTGTGGGCGCTAAGATCGGTTGCCCAGATGTGCCTGTTGTCGGTTTCTCGGGGGATGGTGCCTTTGGGATCGCGGTGACAGAGTTGACCGCAATTGGGCGTGGGGAATGGCCTGCCGTTACGCAGGTCGTGTTCCGCAATTATCAGTGGGGCGCTGAAAAGCGGAACTCGACGCTTTGGTATGAAGACAACTTCGTGGGCACGGAATTGGACGAACAGGTGTCATATGCTGGTATCGCGAAAGCTTGCGGCTTGAACGGCGTTATCGCCCGCACAATGGAGGAACTGACCGTTGCTTTGCGGCAGGCGATCGTCGATCAAATGGCTGGTAAGACCACTCTGATTGAAGCGATGATCAATCAGGAGCTTGGCGAACCTTTCCGCCGGGATGCGATGAAAAAACCAGTGGCCGTGGCCGGGATTTCTGCCTCGGACATGCGCCCTCAGGTGGTATGACACTGCCGTTTGACCTAAGCTATGCGGCGGCGGCCTATATGGGCGCCGCAGTGATTGTCTCCGCTTTCGTGCGGGGATATTCGGGTTTCGGGTTTTCGGCTATGGTCATCACCGCCTCTGGTTTGGTAACCAGCCCGCTGAACTTTGTTGCGGTCGTCGTCCTATGCGAAGGTCTGATGACCGTGCAGGCATGGGGCGGGGTCGGCCGTGATGTGGATTGGCGGCGAGTTTGGCTGTTGCTGCTTGGCGCGGCGGTGGGTATGCCGCTCGGGCTTTGGGCCTTGACGTCGGTGCCGCTGCCGGTCGCGCGCGGCGTAATATCTGGCTATGTTTTGCTCATGTGCATCGTCTTGCTGGCGGGGTGGCGATTTCGCAGCGAGCTTCGGGGCACAGGCAATTTGGTTGCGGGCCTGATTTCGGGTGTTGCGAACGCGCCGGGGATGGGCGGCCTGCCGGTTGCGGCCTTTTTCGCGGCGCAGCCGATGCCCGCAGCCGTGTTTCGGGCAACTCTGGTCGCCTATTTTCCGCTGCTCGATGTCTATGCCGCGCCTCTTTATTTCATGAGCGGTCTGGTCAGTTGGGACACACTTTGGGCAAGCCTTATGGTCCTGCCATTGGTGTTTTTAGGCAACTGGCTGGGAGGGCGGCATTTTTTCAACTCTGACCCGCAAGAGTTTCGCAAGGTAGCGGTTGGTTTGCTGGGCGTCTTGGCTTTGGCGGGTTTGGTGAAGGCGGTGATGTGAATGCTGTTGGTGGTTAATTCAGGCTCGTCTTCTGTGAAGGTGGCGCTTTTCAACGCGGGACAAGAGGTCCGGCGCGGTCTTGTTGCCGAGGTCGGCGCGCAAGGCCATCAAGCTGCTTTGTCGGGGCTTTTGTCTGATGGTTTCGGCGCGGGTTTGACGGCGGCCGCGCACCGGGTCGTGCATGGGGGCGCGCAATTTGTCGCGCCGCAGCGGGTCGACGACGCGGTTCTTGCGGGGATTGAGGCCTGTGTGCCGCTGGCGCCGCTGCACAATCCGGCGAACCTTTTGGGCATTCGGGCATTGTCGGCTTTGCTGCCGGATTTGCCGCAGTATGTCAGCTTTGACACTGCCTTTCATGCCAGCAACCCAGAGGTCGCGACGCGCTATGCGATCAACCAAGCGGCCCACGACAGTGGTATCCGGCGCTATGGGTTCCATGGTATCAGCTATGCTGGAATTGTTCGTAAACTGAAAGAAATTAGCCCAAATAGGTCCCCCAATCGTGTCCTAGCATTGCATCTTGGCAATGGCGCGTCGCTTTGCGCGATCGCGGACGGGCGGTCGGTTGCCACGACCATGGGCTATTCGCCACTGGACGGGCTGACTATGGGCACGCGGTCGGGGGCGATTGATGGCAACGCGGTTTTGCGGCTTGCGCAAGAGTTTGGCATCGAACGGGCGGGCCAAATCCTCAATCGAGAGAGCGGGCTTTTGGCGTTGGGGGGCAGCAGTGATATGCGCGCCTTGCAAGAGGCTGGCACACCCGAGGCGGTTTTCGCGCGGGCGCATTTTGCCTATTGGGCGCAGCGCCACGCGGGCAGCATGATTGCCGCGATGCGCGGGTTGGATGCCATCGTTTTCACCGGTGGCATCGGTGAAAATGACGCCGAGATGCGGGGTGAAATCGTCAAAGGGTTGGCTTGGGCGGGCGAGGTGCCGGTGATGGTGCTGCCCGCGGAAGAAGAGCGCACTATTGCGCTTGAGGCAGGCGAGGTAATTGCGCGCGGGCTTTAACGCTTGTCCAAGCGCTTGCTTTGGTTAGGCTAGGCGCTGAATGTGGGGGGATGTGTGGCGGATTGGCTGACACCAGACGGCTGGCAGGCGGTGAGATTGTCGCTTTGGGTGGCGATCTGGGCCACGCTTTGCAGTCTGCCGGTGGCTATCTCGGTCGCATGGCTTTTGGCGCGACGCGACTTTTGGGGCAAGCAGCTGTTGAACGGGCTGGTGCATCTGCCGCTGATTTTGCCTCCGGTGGTGACGGGCTATGTGTTGCTTTTGGCCTTTGGGCGCCGGGGCGTTTTGGGGCCTTGGCTGGCGGATTTTGGCATCGTTTTTTCATTTCGTTGGACGGGGGCGGCGCTTGCGGCTGCGGTGATGGGTTTTCCGTTGATGGTTCGGGCGATCCGCCTTTCGATTGAGGCTGTCGATCTGCGGCTTGAGCAGGCGGCGCGCACGCTTGGGGCCAATGGCGCTTGGGTCTTTGTGACGGTGACGCTGCCGCTGGCCTTGCCGGGGGTTTTGGCGGGGGCGGTTTTGGGATTTGCCAAGGCCCTGGGCGAGTTTGGTGCAACCATTACTTTCGTTTCTGCCATTCCGGGTGAGACGCAGACCCTGCCGTCCGCGATTTATGCCGCGTTGCAGGTGCCCGGCCAGGACGCGGTGGCGGCGCGGATGGTGACGGTTTCGGTGCTGCTGGCGATGGGGGCGCTTGTGGCCTCCGAGGTCTTGGCCCGCAGCCTGTCCCGCAAGATCGGAGCGCCACATGCTTGAGGTCGTGCTGCGTCACCACTTTGCGGGTTTTGATCTTAACGTCGAGTTCGAGGCGCCTGCGGGGCTGACCGCGCTGTTTGGCCAATCTGGGGCCGGAAAAACCAGCATTATCAATGCGGTCGCGGGGCTGTCGCAACCTGATTTCGCCCGTGTGCGCCTTGACGGACGCGACATCTCGCTCTTGCCCGCGCACAAGCGACAGGTTGGCTATGTCTTTCAGGACGCACGACTTTTTCCGCATTTGTCGGTGCGTGGCAACCTGACCTATGGGCGTTGGTTTCGCGGTGCAGGCCCCGACTTTGACCGTGTCGTTGGTCTTTTGGGGCTGGGTGCCCTGTTGCAGCGGCGCGTCACGGCACTTTCGGGGGGCGAGCGGCAGCGGGTGGCGATTGGCCGCGCCCTGCTGAGCAATCCTGCGATTCTACTGATGGACGAGCCTTTGTCTGCCCTTGACCCCGCGCGCAAGGCCGAGATTTTGCCCTATCTTGAACGGCTTCGCGATGAGGCGGGGCTGCCGATCCTTTATGTCAGCCACGCGCTGAGCGAGGTGGCGCGGCTTGCGACGACGCTCATGGTGATTGAAGCGGGCAAGGTGCTGCGGATTGGCCCTACCGCCGAGGTGTTGTCCGACCCCAAACTGGCGCGGGCTTTGGGCTTGCGCGAGGCGGGGGCGCTGATTTCAGCGCGGCTTTTGGCGCAAGACGACGACGGGCTGTCGCGGCTGCAAACCGCAGGCGGGCCGTTGTTTTTACCGCGCATCTCAGCGCCAATCGGATCGGAAATTCGTTTGCGCATACCGGCGCAGGATGTGATGATTTCCAAAACGCGACCCGAAGGGATTTCGGCGCTGAACATCCTGTCGGTTCGGGTTTTGGCGGTGCGTATGGGGGAAGGTCCGGGGGCAATCTTGACGCTTGATCTGGGGGGGGAGCGGCTTTTGGCCCGCGTGACCCAGCGCTCGGTTCACGCGTTGGGGTTGGCCGAGGGGCAGGACGTCTATGCTGTGCTAAAATCGGTGGCTTTGGCGCATGGAGACATTGGCGCCTAAGTGACGGAGATAAAAGGATAACCGCGATACGCGGAACGGGAGGAGCAAGGAATGACGGTGCAGCCAAAGCTAGAGCTTTCGCCAAAGGTGTCAGATGAGGTGCGCAAGACCACATGTTATATGTGCGCCTGTCGTTGCGGTATCAATGTGCATCTTACCTCGGGCAAGGTCAGCTATATCGAGGGCAACCGCGACCATCCGGTGAACAAGGGCGTGCTTTGTGCCAAGGGCGCATCCGGCATCATGCAGGTCACCGCCCCCAGCCGTTTGCAGCAGCCCTTGCGCCGGGTTGGCCCGCGTGGGTCGGGCGCGTTCGAGCCGATCTCGTGGGACGAGGCGCTGGATTTGGCGGTGTCGTGGATGAAACCCTTGCGTGAGACTGCGCCCGAGAAGTTCGCCTTTTTCACCGGCCGCGACCAAAGCCAAAGCCTGACGGGCTGGTGGGCGCAGGCTTTTGGGACGCCGAATTATGCCGCCCACGGGGGGTTTTGTTCGGTCAATATGGCGGCGGGGGGCATCTATACCATTGGCGGTGCGTTTTGGGAGTTCGGCCAGCCCGACTGGGAGCGCACCAAGATGTTCGTGCTGTTCGGTGTCGCCGAAGATCACGACAGCAACCCCATCAAGATCGGTCTGGGCAAGCTCAAGGCGCGTGGTGCGCGGGTGGTTGGGGTGAACCCCATTCGCACGGGCTATAACGCGGTGGCCGATGACTGGTATGGCGTGACGCCAGGGACGGATGGGCTGCTGATCTTGTCGCTGATCCATTGCTTGTTGCAGGCGGGAAAGGTGGATCTAGAGTATTTGGCCCAGTTCACCAACGCCGCAATGCTGGTGATCGAGGATGGTCCCGACAAAGGTTTGATCCTTAAGAACGCCGAGAGCCAGCCCTTTGTGATTGACCGCCGCACGGGCGCACCTGCGCCTTGGGATGGGCTTGGGGTTCAGCCTGATCTGGGCGCGGTCTACAACGGCAACCGTACCGTGTTTCAGCATATGGCCGAGCGCTATCTGTCCGACAGCTACGCCCCCGAAGCGGTGGCCGAGCGGTGTGGCATCCCCGCCGCCCGCATCCGCGGCTTGGCGGCGCAGCTGGCCGAGGTCGCCTTTGACCAAGCCATCGAGATTGACCAACCTTGGACCGACTTTCGCGGCAATGCCCACGCCAAGATGACAGGCCGCCCTGTCAGCTTTCATGCGATGCGCGGGATTTCGGCCCATGCCAACGGCTTTCAAACCGCCCGCGCGCTGCATCTGTTGCAGATCGTCTTGGGCTCGGTCGAGGTTCCGGGCGGATATCGGCTTAAGCCGCCCTATCCCAAACCCGTCGAGGCGCATCCGACGCCGCATTTCACCGCTTCGGCGGGCAAGCCGCTGAACGGTCCGCATCTGGGCTATGTGCGCGGGCCGGAGAACTTGGCGCTTTTGCCTGACGGGAGCCCCGCGCGGATTGATAAGGCCTTCACATGGGAGAATCCGCTTTCGGCGCATGGGTTGATGCATATGCTGATTCCCAATGCTCATGCGGGCGACCCCTATCGCATTGATACGCTGTTGCTTTATATGGCGAATATGGCGTGGAATTCCTCGATGAACTCTTCTGCCGTAATGAAGATGCTGACCGACAAGGACGAGGACGGCGCGTATATCATCCCGCGCATCATCTATTCGGACGCCTATGCCTCTGAAATGGTGGCCTATGCCGACCTCATCCTGCCCGACACCACCTATCTGGAGCGTCACGACTGCATCAGCCTGCTGGACCGCCCGATTTCCGAGCCCGATGCGGCGGGCGATAGTATCCGCTGGCCTGTGGTCGAGCCTGACCGTGATGTGCGCCCGTTCCAGACGGTGCTGCTGGACCTTGGGGCGCGGCTTGGTCTTGCGCCGATGATCAAGGAAGATGGCTCGCCCAAGTTCAAAGACTACGCCGATTACATCACCAACCACATTCGCAGGCCGGGGGTGGGGCCGCTGATTGGCTTTCGGGGGGATGGTACAGCCGAGGGGCGTGGCGACGCCAACCCTGACCAAATCGCCCGCTATATCGAAAACGGCGGCTTTTATCAGGCGCATATCCCGCCCGAGGCCAGCTTCTACAAGCCATGGAATGCGGCTTATCAAGACTGGGCGGTGCAAACCTCGCTTTATGAGGTGCCGCAGCCCTATCTCTTTAGCATCTGGTCCGAACCCTTGCGCCGCTTTCAGATGGCGGGCGAGGGTTTGGGCGCCTATGCCGCGCCCGAGCATCTGCGCGAGAGCCTGCGGGTGACGATGGATCCGCTGCCGGTTTGGTACGAACCTGCACCCGAGCCGGCGTTTCCGCTGCACGCACTGACCCAGCGGCCGATGGATATGTACCACTCTTGGGGGGCGCAAAACGCATGGCTGCGTCAGATCAGGGGCAAGAACTTTCTCTATCTGCCGACCAAAGTATGGCAGGCCGAGGGGTTCCAAGAGGGGGACTATGCCCGCGTCACCTCGCGCAATGGCGAGATCATTGTGCCTGTCGCGCATATGGCGGCGCTGAATGAGCATACCGTTTGGACTTGGAACGCGATTGGCAAGCGCAAGGGGGCGTGGGCGTTGGACGAAGACGCGCCCGAGGCCAACGAAGGGTTCCTCTTGAACCATCTCATCTCAGAGCTGTTGCCCGACAAAGGCGACGGCAGGCGCCGCGCCAACTCTGACCCCGTCACGGGGCAGGCGGCTTGGTTCGATCTGCGGGTCAAGGTCGAACGCGTCGGTCCTCGCACGGCATCCGAGCCTCAATTCGAAACACTGCCCCGCGTGGTGCCACAAGGAGACAAGCGCCAATGACTGCCCTCCCGCAAACCACCGCTAAAAAGCTGGGTCTCGCGATCGACCTTGATACCTGTGTCGGCTGTCAGGCCTGCGTTACGGCCTGCAAGGGTTGGAACGATCAAGGCGCGGGCCTGTCCGATCAGCAGCCCTTTGGCGCCGACCCTTCGGGCGTGTTTCTCAACCGCGTCCACAGCTACGAGGTGCAACCCGAGGATGGCAGTGCGCAGCTGGTGAATTTTCCGCGCTCGTGCCTGCATTGCGAGGATGCGCCCTGCGTCACGGTCTGCCCGACGGGGGCAAGCTATAAGCGCGCCGAGGATGGCATCGTTTTGGTCAATGCGGATGATTGCATTGGCTGCGGCCTGTGTGCGTGGGCCTGCCCATATGGCGCGCGCGAGTTAGACCAAGAGCAAGGGGTGATGAAGAAATGCACCCTGTGCGTGGATCGCATCTATAACGAGAACCTGCCCGAAGAGGACCGCGAACCCGCCTGCGTGCGCGGTTGCCCGACAGGCGCGCGGCACTTTGGCGACTTTGCCGATCCTGATAGCAATGTCAGTCGGCTGAGCGCCGCGCGGGGCGGCTACGCTTTGATGC
>CAWJOY010000029.1:0-2500 GCA_963844505.1 uncultured Alphaproteobacteria bacterium | reverse complement strand
ATGTAACGGGGCTCAAACCACGAGCCGAAGCTCAGGATGCATAGCAATATGCGTGGTAGCGGAGCGTTCTGTGATATAGGACGCTGTGTAATTATGTTTAGCTTGCTGAACATAACGTACACAATGTGCTTTCTGTGAAGCCGGGCTGTAAGGCATCCGGTGGAGAGATCAGAAGCGAGAATGTTGACATGAGTAGCGATAAAGAGGGTGAGAGACCCTCTCGCCGAAAATCCAAGGGTTCCTGCTTAAAGCTAATCTGAGCAGGGTAAGCCGGCCCCTAAGGCGAGGCCGAAAGGCGTAGTCGATGGGAACCACGTTAATATTCGTGGGCCAGGAGGAAGTGACGGATCTCGAAGATTGTCTGCCCTTATCGGATTGGGTGGGCCGTTTAGAGGTTCCAGGAAATAGCCCTCCATCAGACCGTACCCTAAACCGACACAGGTGGATTGGTAGAGTATACCAAGGCGCTTGAGAGAACCGCATTTAAGGAACTCGGCAAAATGCCTCCGTAAGTTCGCGAGAAGGAGGCCCCATCAGCAGGCAACTGTTGGTGGGGGGCACAAACTAGGGGGTGGCGACTGTTTACTTAAAACACAGGGCTGTGCGAAGCCGTAAGGCGACGTATACAGTCTGACGCCTGCCCGGTGCTGGAAGGTTAAAAGGAGGGGTGCAAGCTCTGAATTGAAGCCCCAGTAAACGGCGGCCGTAACTATAACGGTCCTAAGGTAGCGAAATTCCTTGTCGGGTAAGTTCCGACCTGCACGAATGGCGTAACGATCTCCCCGCTGTCTCAAATGCGGACTTAGCGAAATTGAACTGTGTGTCAAGATGCACACTACCCGCGGTTAGACGGAAAGACCCCATGCACCTTTACTCCAGCTTTGCACTGGTATCAGGATTGTGATGTGCAGGATAGGTGGTAGGCATCGAAGCGGGGACGCTAGTCTTCGTGGAGCCAACCTTGAGATACCACCCTTCGCACTCTTGATATCTAACCGCGGTCCGTTATCCGGATCCGGGACCCTGCATGGTGGGGAGTTTGACTGGGGCGGTCGCCTCCCAAACAGTAACGGAGGCGCGCGAAGGTAGGCTCAGACCGGTCGGAAATCGGTCGTTGAGTGCAATGGCAGAAGCCTGCCTGACTGCAAGTCTGACAAGACGAGCAGAGACGAAAGTCGGTCATAGTGATCCGGTGGTCCCAAGTGGGAGGGCCATCGCTCAACGGATAAAAGGTACGCTGGGGATAACAGGCTGATGATGCCCAAGAGTCCATATCGACGGCATCGTTTGGCACCTCGATGTCGGCTCATCTCATCCTGGGGCTGGAGCAGGTCCCAAGGGTACGGCTGTTCGCCGTTTAAAGAGGTACGTGAGCTGGGTTTAGAACGTCGTGAGACAGTTCGGTCCCTATCTGCCGTGGGTGTAGGAGACTTGAGAAGAGTTGCCCCTAGTACGAGAGGACCGGGGTGAACGAACCACTGGTGGACCAGTTATCGTGCCAACGGTAGTGCTGGGTAGCTATGTTCGGACAGGATAACCGCTGAAGGCATCTAAGCGGGAAGCCCCCTTCAAAACAAGGTCTCCCTTGAGAGCCGTGGAAGACCACCACGTCGATAGGCCAGAGATGTAAGTGCAGCAATGCATTCAGTTGACTGGTACTAATTGCTCGATAGGCTTGATTTGATCCAGAAACAGCAAGGCACGCTCAAACGTGTCGAAGCTCCTGGAACAGTCAGCAAAACAAACGCTGCATTACGCAGCCTTGTCAAAAGCTACACAAACTAAAGTAGACTAAACTTGGAACAAACTGATGTTTTTGGGTCGGATACGCGAAAGCGACCGACCCATGCTTCTTCTTCGGTTTGGTGGCTATAGCACGAGCAAAACACCCGATCCCTTCCCGAACTCGGCAGTTAAGTGCCGTCGCGCCAATGGTACTGCGTCTTAAGACGTGGGAGAGTAGGTCACCGCCAAACCTAAAAAGAAGCATCCTCTCTAAACGATACAAAAACAAACCCTGATAACAACCCCTCAGGGAAATCGTCGCGGGGTGGAGCAGCCCGGTAGCTCGTCAGGCTCATAACCTGAAGGTCACAGGTTCAAATCCTGTCCCCGCAACCAAAAATTCTACACTTTCCATAACCTCCTGTTCGCAGGAGGTTTTTTGTTGTCCAATCAACAGATCTCCCCCAACACTCAATGACAAAATCCCCGCAAGAGCGCCGTGAAGCTGCAACTCAAGCTGCATCCGCTTGCCCGAGCTCGCAACAGGCGTCGCCACGATCTTCTCGATCAAGCCCCGCACCGCGTCGCGCGCCTCACCCTCTTGATCCGGTTCCGTCAGGCCCTGCACCAGCGCCTTGATCCGCGCGTGATAGGTCTGCGCCATCATCGGATGGATGCGCAGGGCAGAGGCGTTTGTGGCGGGGGAGGGGGCCAGCTCGCGCTCGAGCTGCTTTTGGCGCAGTTCCAATTGCTCCATCTTGCTCTTGATCCGTTC
>CAWJOY010000028.1:0-6533 GCA_963844505.1 uncultured Alphaproteobacteria bacterium | reverse complement strand
GGCGGTTTCGCCGCAGGTGGTGCTACGTGGCAAAGCGCGACTGGAGCAGCGCAGCAGTTCCAATGCGCAGGCGGCGGGGCGGGCGCAGGGCGTGACATTGGGCGGGCGCTATAGCTTTCACGGTGGGCTGCGGGTCGGGCTGGATCTGTCCTATGACCGTGACCGCTTTGCAGGGGTGCATCCGCTGTTTGGGGTTCGGCGGCAGGATCATCTGGTGGCCGCAGAGGTCGAGTTGACGCATCAGGATTGGTCCTATCGCGGCTTTGCGCCCGTGCTGACGATCGGGCTTGAGCGGCAACGCTCGAATGTGCCGATCAACAGCTATCGCAATGTCAGTGCCAGCATCGGCATCACGCGGAGTTTTTAAGCGCGACAACGTGAGGCGGTTGCGGGGCCTTGAAGGCGGCAGGGCCTCGGCCTAGTGTCTGGCGCAAGTCAGAGGGGGCAGGCCATGGCCAAAACGCGCGCGATTTTTGAAGAGGTTGGGGCGAAGGCTCCTGAGGTGCCGCAGGGCGGTTTGATTGACGCAGGCCGCGATGGTCGCGGCAAGGGCGCGCGGCGAGGCATCCGGGCTTGGCTGATCGCGATCTTTATGCTGGTGGTGGTGATGATCGCGGTGGGCGGTTTGACGCGGCTGACCAACTCGGGGCTGTCGATCACCGAATGGAAGCCTGTGACCGGCGCGATGCCGCCGTTGAACGAGGCCGACTGGGCGTCAGAATTCGCCAAATACCAAGCAAGCCCACAGGGGCAGTTGATGAACAGCCAGATGGATATTGCCGCCTTTAAAGGGATTTACTGGTGGGAATGGGGGCATCGCCAGCTTGGGCGCGTGATCGGCTTGGTTTGGGCTTTGGGGTTCTTGGGCTTTTGGGCTGCGGGTAAAATCCCTGTGGGCTGGACGGGGCGGTTGTTTGGCATCGGCGCGCTGATTGGCGTTCAGGGCGCGCTTGGCTGGTGGATGGTGTGGTCGGGGCTGCAAGGCACGATGATCTCGGTGGCATCTTATCGGCTGGCGACGCATTTGGGTGTGGCTTTTGTCATTCTTGGGCTGGTGGCGTGGTATGCGCTGCTGCTGGGGCGGAGCGAGGCGGATTTGCTGCAATCGCGGCGCGGGTCGGTGCGCAAGCTGGTGGTGATGTCCTCTGGGCTAATGCATATGGCGTTTTTGCAGATCGTGCTTGGGGCTTTGGTCGCGGGCATTGATGCAGGGCGCGACTTTCCGACATGGCCCGATATGAACGGGCAGTTCTTTCCGGCCGATGCGTTCTATTTGCCCAACGGCGGAGCGCTGTGGCAGGCGTTCTTTGAGAACGGCGGCTTGGTCCAGTTCATGCACCGGATGTTTGGCTATCTTTTGGTCGCCTATGGTCTGATGGTGGTGGTCCGGGCGCGCAAGGCCAAAGGGCCCGTGCGCACGGCGCTGCGTTTGGTGGCGGTAATGCTGGTGGCGCAAATGACCTTGGGGATTTTCACAGCCCTGACGGCGGCGCAGGTTCACATGGCAATCACGCATCAGGTCGGGGCGATCTTGCTTTGGGTGCTGATTGTGCGCGCGCGGCATTTGGCGGCCTATCCGCCGATTGGGTCTATTCGGAAGGGCACAGCATGAAAAACAACACGGCTTATAGCGATCTGATGGCGCATGTGCGTCAGACCGAGGCGATGGGCAAGATTGCCGAGCGTCTGGGTTGGGATCAGGAAACCATGATGCCCGAGGGCGCTGCCGATCAGCGCGGCGAGGAAATGGCCGCGATCGAGGGTGTGCTGCACGGTATGCGCACTGATGCGCGGATTGGCGATTGGCTGGCGGTGGCAGAGGCTCCTGATGCCGCAGGCGTGGCGCAACTGCGCGAGATCGGCCGCAGCTTTGCACGCTCGGTCAAGATCCCAGCCGATCTGGCGCAAGAGCTTGCGCGCGTCACCTCGGTCGCGCAGGGCGTTTGGGCCAAGGCGCGGGCGGCGGACAAGGTTGCCGACTTTGCGCCGACGCTGGCGCGGGTGATCGAGCTGCGGCGGCAAGAGGCGGCCTGTCTGGCCGAGGGCGGCGATCTTTATGATGCGCTGCTGAATGATTACGAGCCAGAGGCGACGGCGGCGAGCATTGGCGCGATGTTTGACCGGATGCGGCCTCGGTTGGTGGCGCTGCGCGAGGCGGTTTTGGGGGCGGATACGCCCAAAGGATTGCAGGGCAGTTTTGGCAAGGACGGGCAGCTTGCGCTGGCGCGCGAGGCGGCGACGGCCTTTGGCTATGACTGGACGCGGGGGCGGATTGATCTGGCCGTGCATCCGTTCAGCTCGGGCGGCGGCAATGACAGCCGCATCACCACGCGGGTGGTGGAAAGCGATCCGTTCAACTGTCTCTATTCAACCATCCACGAGGTCGGCCATTCAAGCTATGAGCTGAACATCGACCCGGCCTATGGCATGACGCCTTTGGGGCACGGGGTGTCGATGGGCGTGCATGAAAGCCAGAGCCGGATTTACGAGAACCAGATCGGGCGGTCCGAGGGCTTTTGCCACTGGCTTTACGGTCGGATGGTGGCGCAGTTTGGTGCGCTGAATGTCGACGGACCAGAGGCGTTTTATGCGGCGGTGAACCAAGTGCGCTCGGGCTATATTCGCACCGAAGCGGATGAGGTGCATTACAACCTGCATGTGATGATGCGCTTTGACATCGAGCGGGCGCTGATTAAGGGCGATCTGTCGGTCGGCGATCTTGAGGCCGCTTGGAACGACCGCTTTGCCGCCGATTTTGGCGTGGTGGTGGACCGTCCAAGCAATGGCGTGCTGCAAGATGTGCATTGGTCGGTGGGGCTGTTTGGCTATTTCCCGACCTACAGCTTGGGCAATGTCTATGCGGGCTGTTTGAACCAAGCGATGCGCGGTGCGGTTGCGGGCTTAGATGCGGATTTTGCCAAGGGCGATACCAGCCGTGCCGTGGGTTGGCTGAAGGACAATGTTCAGGTGCACGGCGGGTTGCGCAGGCCGCGTGACACGATCACCCATGCTTGTGGCAGCGCGCCGAGCGAGGGGCCGCTGTTGGATTATCTAGAGGCCAAGTTTGGCGCTCTGTATCGGCTCTAGGATTTAAGAGGGGCGGGGAGAAAGTCCTCGCCCCTTTTCATCTGCGCTTAGTCGGTCTTTGTGCGGGAAAAGCGGCCCTCAATCTGGGCACCGCTTTCGATCACCAGTGAAGTATAGCTGACATCGGCCACCACTTGCGACGCGGCGCGCAGGGTAAAGCTGTTGGCATCCGCGCGGCCGTCGAGCTTGCCTTTGACGTCAATCGTGTCGGCTGCGACTTGGCCCTGCACGCTGCCCTCAATGCCGATGGTCAGGTGGTGCGCGGCGATGGTGCCTTCGACTTGGCCCAAAACCTCGACCGTGCCGTTGGTCGAGACGTCCCCGACGATCTGCAAGTCGGGCGCAAAGACCGAGCGGTTGTTGCTGGCCGAGGTTCCCGCTGCGGGGCGTTGCGGGGCGGCCGTCGTGTTGGATGATTTCGAAAACATGGGGCAATCCTTGGCGGCAAAGGTCAATTCAGACTTGATAAGGACGCAAGGGCGCTTGCGGGTCAAGCCTTGGGGCCAGACAGGGGTCGGTTATCGGCGAATGTGGTCGCAGCTTGGCTGACAATCGCCGATCGATTTGATCATATGGCAGAAGGAATCGATTTTAGGGGCATATATTATGGTCAGCAGCAGCAATGACGGGTTTTTCGCTCCGGTGTCGGGGTTTGACTTGCCGCGATTCGCGGGGGTGCCGACGTTTATGCGGCTGCCGCATGTGCCGTTTGACCATGCGCGCTTTGCTGAGGTCGAGATCGGTTTGATCGGCGCGCCTTGGGATGGCGGCACCACCAACCGTCCGGGACCGCGGCATGGGCCACGCCAGTTGCGCGACTTGTCGACGATGATACGGGCGATGAATGGGGTGACTTGGGTGGCTCCGTTCGCGTTGAGCAACTGCGCCGATCTGGGCGATGTGGCGCCGAACCCCGCCGATCTGATGGACAGCATGGCGCGGATGGAGGCGTTTTACGATCACGTGGTGGCGGCAGGCATCCTGCCGTTGACGGGGGGCGGCGATCATCTTTGCAGTTTGCCGATCTTGCGGGCGGTGGCCAAGTCGCGGCCCGTGGGGATGATCCAGTTCGACAGCCATACCGATCTGAACGACGTCTATTTTGGCACCTCGCGCTATAATCATGGCACACCATTTCGGCGGGCGGTGGAGGAGGGGCTGATTGACCCCAAGCGCTATTGTCTGATCGGTATTCGCGGCACGGCTTATGGGCGCGAGGATTGGGACTTTGCTGCGGCCAATGGCATCCGGATTATCCCGATCGCCGAGTTCCATGCGCGTGGTGTGCCAGATGTGATGGCCGAGGCGCGCGAGATCGTCGGGGCGGGGGATACTTATGTGACCTATGACATTGATTTCGTCGATCCGAGCTTTGCGCCGGGGACGGGGACGCCCGAGGTGGGGGGGCCGAACTCGTGGCAGGCGTTGCAGGTGGCGCGCGAATTGGCTGGCGTCAATATCGTTGGGGCCGATTTGGTCGAGGTTTCGCCGCCGTTTGATCAAAGTGGCGGGACGGCGTGGTTGGGCGTGTCGATCATGTTCGAGATGCTGTGTGTGATGGCTGCGCGGGTTGCGGCTTTGCGCGGGTAGTGCGTTTGGGGCGCCTTGGGGGTTTCACACCCCCAAACCCCCGTGGAGTATTTAAGCCAATATGAAAGGCCAAGAGATGACAGCGGCGATGATTGTGACCAATGCGAAGGTTTTGACGATGGATGCGGATCGGCCTCGGGCGGAGGCTGTGGGGATCGCGGAGGGGCGCATCGTTGCTGTTGGCAGCGCGGAGGAGGTGCGGGCGGCTTTGCCTGAGGCGAAGGTGGTGGATGCCGCGGGGCGGACATTGTTGCCGGGGTTTGTGGAAAGCCATTTGCATCTTGTGCTTGGGGGGGCGGAGCTTGCGCAGTTGCAATTGGGCGGGGTGCATGGGTTTGAAGCCTTGCGCTTGGCCTTTACCGAATTTGGTGCGGCACGGCCTGAAGCGGCAATCCTTTTGGCGCAGGGGGCGAGCTATGAGATTTTGGACGCGCCGGTGACGCGGTTTGATCTGGACCGTGTAGAATTGCTGCGTCCGATTGCGATGATGTCGCCGGATCACCACACGGTTTGGGCGAATACGGCGGCTTTGGAGGCGGCAGGGATCTTGCACGGGGCGGTGATGCCACATGGCCATGAGGTTGTGATGGGGGCGGACGGGCTTGCGACGGGTGAGTTGCGCGAGTTTGAGGCCTTTGGGCCTGTTTTGGCGCTTGGGGGGGAGGCGCATTTGCAGTTGGGGATTGCCACGGGGGGCGAGCCTGTGCCGATGCCTTCGCAGGACGTGCAGGCGGCGGATCGCGATAAGGTGGCGGCGGGGCTTGCGCATTGTGCGGCGCATGGGATCACCTCGATGGTGAATATGGATGGCAATACCTACACTTGTGAGCTGCTGCGGCGGCTTGAGGCGGAGGGGCGTTTAACTGCGCGCGTGAAGGTGCCGTTCCATTTCAAGCCGCATATGGAGTTGGCGGAGTTGGAGCGTGCCAGTGCAATGGACGCGGAGTATCGCGGCGACTGGGTGTCGAGCGGCTTTGTGAAGATGTTCATGGATGGCGTGGTCGACAGTCGGACGGCGTATATGTTGCAGCCCTATCCTGGCACCGATGTGACGGGTGAGCCTTTGTTCGAGGCCGAGCGTTTCAAGGATATTTGCCGCGAGATTGCGGCGCGGGGGTTGCAGATCGCGGTGCATGCCATTGGCGATGGAGCGGTGCGGCAGACGATTGACGGCTATGAGGCGGCGGCCTCGCCCGAGTTGCGCCATCGCATCGAGCATATCGAGCTGATTGATCGGGGGGATGTTGCGCGGGTTGGGGCGCTTGGGATTGTGGCCAGCCTGCAGCCTCCACATGCGCCGGGGGCGATGGACTTTCCAATGTCAACGATGGGGTCGGTGATTGCCGAGGCGCGGTGGCCGGACGCCTATTTGTGCAAGGACTTGGTGGAGGCGGGGGCCCCTGTGGCTTTTGCCAGCGATTGGCCGGTGACGGATGTTTCGGTGTTGCGCGGGATTCAGGCGGCTTTGACGCGGCCGACCTATGCCGGGGCGGCAGACCAGCGGCTTGGTTTGATGGCGGTGCTTTATGCTTATACCGCGGGTGGGGCTTGGGCGGCGCATATGGAGGATCTGGTTGGCCAGCTCAAGGTTGGGATGGCGGCCGATCTGGTGTTGCTGGGCGGCGACATCGAAGCGGTGGCGGTTGAGGAAATCGGTGGCATGGGGATTGCGCTGACCGTTGCGGGGGGGCGTGTGACCTATGCGAGTGAGGCGATGGCGTAGGTCAGCGGCGTTTTAAATAGAATCAGAGTGGTGATTCTGGCGTGCGTGAGTCGGCTTTAGGGGCGTTTGTAGGGATTTGGGCGATTTCTGGGGGAGGGGAGGCATTTCCATCTGCCCTTTGCCTGAGCAGAAC
>CAWJOY010000027.1:0-4462 GCA_963844505.1 uncultured Alphaproteobacteria bacterium | reverse complement strand
GCGGTCAATCCAAGGGCAGTGAAGGGTTGGGTGGGGCTGCGGTAGCACGGCCTTCGGGGCGGATTTGTCTAAGTTACTGATTTAACATGATTGTGTCTGAAATGATCGCGCCGATGGACATTAATCATGGGTTAAAATGGACAAAAACCCCCGCAAATGGTCATTTTATCTGAGGTTTTACAAACAAGATGTAAAACCCAACATATATTGACCATTGGTGGTAGATCGTAGTCTTCAACACATTGTTTTATAACGAATTTATTGAAGGCTATCTTGCTGGGGCGGCTATTTTGTCCATTTTACACGCAATTATTGTCCATCGAGAGTTCCATAAAAAATGCCGCCCGAAGGCGGCATTCTGGGAGATGGCAGTTGGTGGCAGGATTTCTCAGGTTTGGAAAGAAAATCTGCGTCTCAGATCACTTTGATCTCTGACTGATTCTGCAGTTTGGCCGGCGAACCTCACCAAGGATTTGGCGCTCGGCGACGAAATGCTCAGTCTCAAAAATATAATCCCGCAAGATATCTTTCAGGGGGCCACGCGGGGTTTTTAGATGTGGGTTGGCCAACCAGTGGTAAAGAATGCCGAAGCCATAATTACTTGCCCGCTCACGCCTTTGAGACGGCGGTGCCCACTTCGACTTAATCAAATCGAAAGCTTCTTTCAGGCCGGCTTCGCCCCGCGACGTCCATCTCCACCCCTCACAAGCGGCCGCATGCCAATCGTTGACGCGCAAGGATTGGATCGTAAACTTCGTGCCAAACGCCAGCACGGCGCCGATCATTTCGGTGGCACGAATTGCCTGCTCCAGGCCTTGATCGTCCAACCAGTCGGGACCCTTTGCCCCATCAAGGCGCCCGAGAAGGTAGTCTTGCAGCGGTGACGGTGTCGCGGCGTCCGCATGCTCGGCTAAGTATCGCATTTCTGCCGTGCCCAAGGGCACCCGGCGGCTAAGACCGGGCATGATGCCTGGTTGTGGTCCGGCATGAAGCAGTCGGACGTTGTGGTCTGGGCAGACCGTCACCACGCGGAACAACCATGCCAGACGCTCGCGGCGTTGCCGATGTGGGTGGGGGCCAAGCGCGTCGTCTTCCATCAGGCATTTCGGACAAAAATGCGTCATCCGTCCGTTGAGCAAACCGGAGCCAATGTCGTGGCCACGCAGCCTGTAAGTATAAGCGCTGTTGCGCAGAATGGTGTTGTGCAAAACAGGCTCTGGGTCTTGCTCGGCAATTGCGCAGAGCTGCCCAACCATCTCGGGATAACCGCTGAAAAAGGGCTGATGCGGCAATCGCATATCTGTCAGGAAAGGGCCGGCGTCGCCGCCCAAGTGCAGCGCAGCCATACGCCCAGTCCATGAAAGATGGGTCTCATCTGCCATGAAGGGCAGGGGTGGGAAAAGCGTTGCCATGGCTATCTTGTCCCCTTTTTACGCGACGGCGCCGCCTTATATCCGGCTTGCCTGCGGCCATCGGCATCGATCGCCCACCAGTCCTCCGCCATAAAGACGTTCTGAGAGTTGTTATCGCCCTCCTGCATGGACCAAGCTTCAGCGAAGTGATGCAATTCCAGCTGGCCTGCGCCTGCGACCAGGGCGCGCTCCACGGCAAGGGTGCTATATTCGATGCAGCGGCCAAAGCGCTGACGGGCTGCGTGGACCAACCGATCTGGCAGGTCAATCTCGGGCGGCGGATCCAAACCTGCGCGCAGGCAATGCGCCTCGATGATTGCAGAAATATCGACACGATCCGCATGCGCGTCGACCGGCGCCAGATTTAGCGTGGAAAACCTGCGTTGGACCTGCGGATCAGAGCGCACAATCTCGGCAAGCTGCTCGGTGCCAGACAGGATAACGATCACGGCGCCGTCGCCCTGCATGAGCGATTTGAGAGCCCGCAAGATCAGGTTCTTGTCGGCACAAAACAAGTCATGCGCCTCATCAATCCATAGGATTGAAACGCCCAGCATCTGCAGCCTTTCGCGCAACACTTGGAGCATGGCCCAGACTTCTTTGCGCGTCGAGGACAGAGGATATCCAGACTTGCTTAAAAGATGCTGGGTGATGCTTTTCAGGGTCGCGGGGCTCGGCACCGTGGCTTCCAGATAGGGGCGCATTCCGCTGTCCGTTTCGGCGAGGGCTGGATGACGCAGCAGACCGCGCTTCACCAAGGTGGATTTGCCGCCTCCGGGGCCGTCGATGACCATGATGCCCCTGGTCTCGCCGGTGTTGGTGAAGCGTGCCGCGACCGGAAGCACCGCTCCTGAGGGCTCACGCTGCAACAAGCGATCAAGATGCTCGCTGAAGGCGGCATCGCGCGGGTTGCAGACGTGCAGGGCGCGCACACGGACGAGGATTTGTTCGATCTCATAAGGGCTAAGCATGATCAATTCTCCTCGAAGCCCAAGGTGGATTTAGGCGGTGTCTTTCCATCGCTGTTAGCGGTGCCCTTAGTGCGCTTGGTGGCGGCGGTTGGAACCGCGCGGCCCAGTTCATTGGCGCCTGCTTTGAAGCCCGTTGGGGGTTTTGCAAATGCGCTTTGGAACATCTCGTTCTCTAGCTTGCGCACTTTTTCATCGTCCCATTCGTCGACCAAAAGCCCCGCCATCGCCATTGCGGTTGCATTGCGGTTTTTGATCGCTTTGATCGCTTCGTGGACGATCTCGAGATTGACCCTTTTGTTGGCTGGAACCGAGGCGCGCGTCTTGCGCCATGCCGTAAGCCAGGTCTGTGCGGCCTGACCCTGCATGCGCGGATCTTTGGCAGGCACTTCAAACCATTCGCCGTCAAGCAAGACCTCGATTGCGCCCAAATCACGCGGGTGCCAGCGCAGTTCGACGAGCAGTTCAGCCTTGTGGAGCATTCGTCGCGCAAGCTGCTCTGAGTGATAAAGCACTCCCAAAACCTCGAGACCTTCCTTGCCGAGGATGCGCTGATAGGGAATGCCGAAGACCATCCGTAGGCGTCGATTGTCTGGGCGTGGCGTGACGCCATGCAGTTCAGTCAACCGGCGCCAGCACTGCAATGGGGTTTCTCCGCCGAGGCCGCCATGGGGCGTGTTGTGGTATGCGTCAACGATCCAGCGGACCAACGCAAAGGCGACGTCGTCGAAGGTCAATGCCGCTCGTGCGCTTGGATCTGCGTCACCTTCGGTGACGATGTCAGAAAACGTCCGGCCCGGCGAAATTGGCGGGATAGCCTTCGTCAAGGTGCCAAAGAAGCGCTCGTTGCGGGCACGCTGCTCGGGCATGCCCGCAATCGTGTGTTCCACCGAGATGCCTAGGTCTGCGCAGGCAAAGCGAAAGGCCTCGGATTTAAATGCCGTGCCATTATCAGTGACGATCGTTTCCGGCACGAGATGCATATCCCAAGAGCCGCGGGCCCGCACAGCATCAGACCATTGACCTTTGTCAGCGGTGACCATTTGCAGGCATTGAATGGCGGCCGTAGCCTTGGCGCCACGCGAGATTACCATGCCAAGGATACACCTGGTTGTGGCACAAATGGCCACGGTCAAAACCCAACGGGCTTTTGCATTGTCTAGCCCAAAGGCGCGACGCTCCTCATCTGTAAAGAGGTCGAAAAGATTATTAGAGCGCATAAGCGTGATCAGATCGAAAGTATGCTCGTCGATTTCGACCCTTTCGCCGGGACGCGTCAACTGAAGCCCTTGGCCGGTCGGGGCGTATTTTTTCCGTGCGGCCTCAAGGCCATGCCGGTTCGCCATAACCGAAAATGGCTCCAAGCCCTTGATGGCGCGGCGGACGGTCTCACGGCTTGGAAGCGCTGTCGGACCATGACCCAGTGAAGCCCTCTCAAGGTTTCGCGCATGGAAGGCTGCTGTGACTTGATCAAAGATGATGCGCTGCGTCGGCCGTTCCACGGAGCCGTATGATCTCACCTGCTGGGATAGGAGAGCTTTTTCTTCCGACCCCATCAGACCATTGCGATTCCCGCGCTTGTGCATGTTGTCGATGAGACCGCCTTCGCCCAACGTATTCAATTCTTTGAGCCAGCGGCGTAACGTACGGCATGACGGAAGCTCGGTCACATTGTAAGATTTTTCGGGGTTTGCTTCTCCCAACGGGCTGAGAGATTTGACCAGTTTTGTTGCCCGCATCAGAAGCTCCGCGGCATTGGCTGCCAGAGATTCGTCGGTCATCTTAAGCTTGCCCTCGCGATACATGTCTTGCATCGCGGCAACCCAAGCGCTGCGTTTAGAGACCCGAGCTTTTTGCTTTTTATCCAGCGCGCAGATCTGCGTGCAGGATGTCTTGAGGCGCTGCATGGCCTTGTGGGGATTGAAGTAATCGCGCTCTTGGCGCAACCGTCCGAGCGAGGCTAGGCGGCTGAGGTGTTCGTGGGTGAATTCTTGCGCCAGGTTTGACCCGTCAACTAGCTGCATCAACCAGCCGACTTCATTGTAGTTCAGGGCACGGTAAGGCGTGCCCTCGATGGTGATG
>CAWJOY010000026.1:0-23972 GCA_963844505.1 uncultured Alphaproteobacteria bacterium | reverse complement strand
ATATCATCACTTCTTCGACTCGTCGCGTATTGCTGGGCGCGGCACGACTCGTCCGTTAGAACTTGTAGGGCATCCTGAAATGGATTTCGGTAAAATTTTAGAGCGCATGAAAAAAATAGCGCCGCAGTGGTTGAAGGGCGCCTTGATTCGCGAATGCTTTTTTGAGCCGACGTTCTATAAACATCAAGGTCGCACGTGCCATGGTTTACAGATTCATACGGATAATAAGGCTTATAATCCGAAGGCTTTCAAACCGGTGCGTTTGTTTGCGCTGTTGTTTAAAGCGGTTCGTTTGGAGTATCCGAAGTTTGAGTTGTACCGAGATTTTGCATACGAGTACGTGCATGACCGGTTGGCGTTCGATGTGATCAACGGCGGGCCCGCTATGCGCGAGTGGATTGAAGATGCGAAGGCTAAGCCTGCAGCTCTTGATAAAATCATGAAGCGTGATGAGCAGGCTTGGGCTAAGCAGGCGAAGAAATATTATCTCTACAAATAGACCCTAATTCGGATTTGATTCGGATTTTGAATGCAAGAGACGGGCTGGTTTAAACCTCGCCCGTTTATTTTTGCATCTTTTGTCAGACATGAAGCTCAAAATCGTTAATCGAAAATGCGAACCGTCTTGAAGTGGCCGAAGTGGAAATTGAATTTATTCCGGGCATTCCGCAGATTCATTTTTTAGGTCTGCCGGATAGAATTATTAAAGAGAGTTTTTACCGAATTAAGTCCGCACTCAAAAGTGCGGGGTTTAAATTTCCGCTGACCAGTCAGGTGATTGTGAACATCAAGCCGAGCCATCTGCGTAAAAGTTCACGCGGGGTGGAGCTGGCCGTTGCCTTAGGAATTCTCATGAAGACCGAACAGATTGAGGCTTCGGTCATTAAGCCGGATTGGGTTATTTACGGAGAGCTGGGTTTAGACGGGCGGGTGTATGAACCGTCGGATCTAAGCCAGAGTCTTTTCTTTCTGCGCGATATGAATATTGTCACGGGTTCTGAAACCGTGGCGAATGAGTCGTGCACGATGCAGATTTGGCGTCTTGAAGATTTAAAAAACTTCGAAGTGCATTCAACGCAGAAAAACAGCAATTTCGCACGGCCCGTGACGGGTTTGAATAAGCTGTATTCAAAAGAGGAAGCCGAATTTTTATTTTTAGTTTCAGTGACCGGGCTGCACGCGCTACTCGCAGGCGATGCAGGCGCAGGCAAGTCGACGCTAGCCCGGTCACTGGTTTGTTTTATGTCGGATCCCGAAGAGTCTGAATTGATTCGAGTCGAAAACCAATGGCGGCCGGTGGTCTCGCCCCACCAGAGCATTACACCGGCCGCATTTCTCGGTGGTGGCGCGCAGATATATGAAGGAGAAGTGGAGCGGGCCCAGGGCGGTATTCTCATGCTGGACGAGATGCTTGAATTCGACCCCTGCAATTTTTAGAATCGCTCCGTCGGCCGATGACCGGCGAAAAGTTCAGACTTTCGCGCGCTTCGCAGCACCGTGAAATCAGCAGTCAGTTTCAAGTTATTGCGACAACGAACCTTTGCCCCTGCGGCAAGTGGACTCCGCTCAAGTCGAATATCACCTGCCGGTTTTCGCGAGTGAAGTGCACGCGAAATCTTGAAAAGTTTTCGGGCCCGTCGTTAGACCGGTTTGGGCTGATTATGTTTTGTCCGGCGCAGGTTGAAAGAAAAATCAGCGGGCACAGTGTTTTAGACCGTATCGAAAAGTTTTATGCGGCGAAGTTGAAATTCAAAACACAAATCGAAGCTTCGAAGGTTGATGAACTCTACAAAAACTATTACGCGCATTTATCGACCCGCAGGCGGCAGGCGCTTGAAAAAATAGCGCGGGTGTATGCGGTCGAAGAAATGGCGAAAAAAACTGAAGCGGGCGGAGTGACGGATTTGTCGGTCGAAATCAATTGTCTGACCAAGGCCGAAAAGTGGTCGGTCAGACCGTTTGAATTGCTTGAAAAGGGTATGGGATAGAATTACTTACTACGGGTGTAGACGATTTTTTGCGTTCCGCCGTTGCAGCTGCCGACAACTTTTGATCTTTGACTTCGGCGTTATCTGTGATGGTCAGTGTGTAATTCACAACGCCTTTGATCTTAAACTTTTCGTCAATTTCAGCCTTCAACTCGTCGCATGATTTTTTAGCCAGCGCCGGCAGTGCTAAAGTAATAATAAAGGCCAGCGTTAAAAGCTTATTCATGTGATCTCCTCGATCTTCAGTTGTGGTTATCAAGTAATTGCGTGTGATTAATGATCTGAATGCGGTCTTGAGCGGTCAATAACTCTTTAAAAAGGGCGAGGCGGGTTTTGAGACCTCGGACGCCTAAAAATAGGGCTGATCGGCGCTTCCGGATGGCAGGTTGACTTAAAAAGCCTTGTCTTTTAGATTAGTTGCCTGACCCGGTAGAAATGTCGATTCTGTATTGATATCATATCGTTTCTGTAAGGTGACGTGACCGAGCGGCTAGGTAAGGCTCTGCAAAAGCTTGTACGGGGGTTCAAGTCCCTCCGTCACCTCCAAATTTTGGCGGTTCAACCCTGACACATAGGTAGCATTTTATACCGAAGACATCGGTAACACTTTCGCTCTAAAGGGATTTTCCAAAGGTTCAAAAGCCTCTTCTTTTTTAATCGTTGGTAAATCAAAAAAATCATTTAGGAACAGGCATTTAGCGTTCTTAATCGATAGTTTTCAAAGCTCTTATATCCGCAAGCCCTTCTCTGTACGAGTTTTGCAGTTCTATTAAAAGCTTCGGTTCTTGCATTTGTTAACCCAGTTTCAAAATAAAGTAAAATCTCTTTTTTCCACCTTTCCATTGTTTTTGCGAGCTTTAATAAAGCTGTGTGCCCGGTGCTTTTTAACTGATTTATAAAGCGGTAAAATCCGCGCACGGCCCTTACTATTCCTTTCGTTCGATAAAACTCATATAAGCGTTCTTTGAACCGGTAAATCATATCTAATTCGGGATGCTGTTTTAAATATCGATCAATATCGCTTCGTAAAAAATAATCCATCTTCATCCTGTTTTTTAAAACTAATTTTTTTAATAATAATTCCTGTCGGTGGCCATGGATTTCTTTCTGCATTTTCATAATCGTCGGCGTTAATAATCGTAACACATGGAACTTGTCTGCTACGATCATCGCATTTGGAAAAAAATCTCGAACAAATTTTTTATATGTCGACGACATGTCCATAGCGACGAGTCTTACGTTTTCTCGCCCTGGAATATGTCTTAATTGCTCAATTAAAGTTTTTGTATTTTTACCTTCAACCATTTCATACAAACGTTTTTTGTTCATGTCTGTGATGACAGTCGCATATTCAACATAGCCATTTCTTCGAGTGAAAAAATGCTCATCAAGCCAAGTGGGAGGGTGAACCGACGGCCCCCGCGGGGAGCACCGAACCGTCGGGATTGCTGGCTTCGAAGGCGTCCGCACAGGTTCGCCCTTCGGTAACCGGAAACCCGGAAACCAGGGCCTCATACCGCACCGCCGGATTGACTTCGTCGCAGGCGATTGCGTTCCGCACGAACCCCCAGCCCTCCGTGGTCTCAGCGAAGTTCCGGTCGACGCGCGACCTGAAGGCATTCGCCGATGACCTGCTCGCGCGCAAGGACAGCCTCACCCGCGAAGAACGCTACTACCTCGCCAAGGCACTGGAGACCTGCGGTTTCGCGACGTCGATCAACGACGACCTGGCCGCCGCGAGCGACAAGCGCCGTCGCCAGTTCCTGGCCACCATTCCCGTCGCCGACCCCGAGGCCGCCAGGCGCATCGCGGCCTACGACGCGGCGGACGACACCCGGCGCTGCCTGGGCTTTCAGGGCGTGCGCAGTCACCCAGAAGCAGATCGACGAGCTCTACCGCCAGGCCAGCGAAGGCGGGAGATCCGCGCGCCCAGGCCCGCCTGCTCGTGGCCGAACTGAACCGCAGCCTCACGCACGCCGAAGAACTCGCTTCGATTCATCAGGAGCGGTCGGCAACGAGGACTTCCAGCGCATCATCAGCCTGCTCGAAACGCGTGACGCCGAGGCCATGGTGATGGTGGCGCAATTCCTCGCCCAGCACCGCCTGATCGGCGAATTGCGCATCGGCCCGACGGGCGAAGTCCCCGAGCCGGCCTCGCTGGTCGGCGCGTTTTCGCTCGTCGCCTGCGACTTCCAGCCGACCTGCCCTGCGCTTCGACCGCGAGGTCCTGCAAGCCTGCGCCTACGCCGGGTATTGCAGCGCGGGCAGCTACGAGGAGCTGTACGCCAACTTCCTCGCCTCGCCCTGGTCGTACAGCCAGGCCATGCGCTATCGCGGCGTCATTCACACCGCGATCGAAACGCGCAACTGGAGCCTCCTCGGCCTCCAGAAGCTGATCGGCGCAAAGTCCAACGCCGGTCCCTGACACGGCGGCGCCGTTCCTCGAGCACGCGCTTTCTTCGCCCCACGGCATGCGTTTTTCCGAGGGCATTTCCCGTCCGCGCGCGCGCTCAACCAGCGAGCACACGCACGTGCCGCACGACGCTTCGGGCAAGCGCGCGCGTGTTGTAACCGCCTTCCAGCGTGCGCTCCACCGCGTCGCTTCGAACGACGGTGCAAGACAGTGCTCGGCGGCGATGCCGGCCTCGGCGTGGAAGCGCGAGAAGACGGCGCCGTCTGCGGCGCGCACCAACCACGCGAGACCGAGCTTGATCCGCTCCTGATCCCACGCTCTGCGATCCTGCTCGGCGAGCAACAAGAGACCGCCGCTGGCGTCGACGCGACCGGCGAAGCGCGCGGCGTGCAAGTGCTCCAGCGCGAGGAGCGCGAATGTCTCCGGCACAGCGCCAGCCGGGTGCTCCGCCAGCAACGTCGTCAAGCGCACCGCTTCCGCGCAGAGCTCGAGACGCAGCACTGCCTCCGCCTGTGAGCTCAAGTAGCCCTCATTGAACAACAGCGCATGCTGGTCACACGAAACAAGGCATCACGCAATGGCTCGGCAAAGCTTACGCTCGCCGTGACTGCTGCCTGCCGCAGCCATTCATCGCGATAAACATCAAGCGTCGGAAAATTCGAGTCGCCACTCATCCGGATTCGACAGGAAGTGACCGTGCAGGCCGAAGAACTGCGCGACTGAAAAGTCATTCTCAACCATGGACCAGTCCTGGCGGCCGCAAGTCGCACAAACACGCTCAAGGCAGAGGTGGACCCGCTATTGGCGCGGACGGATGCCTTGAACAGCCGCGCCGATATCCTGCGCAACCGCTAAGTTGCAAGCCCGCGCGGCTTGGGCTAACAGGTCGCAAAGCATTTCTATACGGAGACTCCCCATGTCGGCTGCCCCCCTGCGCATCGGTCTCGCTGGCCTTGGCACTGTCGGCATTGGTGTCGTTAAAATCGTGCAAGACCACGCCGATCTGATTGCCTTGCGCACAGGCCGTCCGGTGGTGATCACCGCCGTCTCGGCCCGTGACCGCGCCAAGAACCGCGACGCGGATCTGTCGGCCTATGCTTGGGAAACCGACCCTGTCGCTCTTGCGCAGCGTGACGATGTGGATGTGTTCATCGAGGTGATGGGCGGCCACGAAGGCCCTGCCCGCCTTGCAACCGAAGCAGCCCTGCGCGCGGGCAAAGATGTCGTCTCGGCCAACAAGGCGCTGCTGGCGCATCACGGCCAAGAGCTTGCCCTGACCGCCGAAGCCGCGGGCCGCGTCATCCGCTTTGAGGCCGCCGTCGCAGGCGGCATCCCCGTGATCAAAGCCCTGACCGAAGGCCTTGCGGGCAACCGTATCCGCCGCGTCATGGGGGTGATGAACGGCTCGTGCAATTACATCCTGACGCGGATGCAAAACGAGGGCATGACCTATGCCGAGGTCTTCGATGCCGCACAGCAGCTTGGCTATCTTGAGGCCGACCCGAACCTTGATGTCGGCGGCATCGACGCGGGCCACAAGCTGGCGCTCTTGGCCTCGATCGCCTTTGGCACCAAGGTCAGCTTTGACGCGGTAGAGCTTGAAGGCATTGGCAAAATCTCGATCGACGACATCCGGCTTGCGGCTGACATGGGCTATCGCATCAAGCTGTTGGGCGTGGCGCAAATGACGGGTCGCGGGCTTGAGCAACGCATGACGCCTTGTCTTGTTCCCGCCGATAGCCCGCTGGGGCAGCTGCAAGGCGGCACCAATATGGTGGTGCTGGAAGGCGATTCCGTCGGTCAAATCGTGCTGCGCGGACCAGGTGCGGGCACGGGCCCGACGGCCAGCGCGGTGATGGCGGATGTGTTGGACATTGCCCGCGGGGCGCGGATTTCGACCTTTGGTCAACCGGCCTCGACGCTTGTTGACCCGATTGCAGCTGTCTCGACAACGCCTGCCAGCTATTACCTGCGGATGACCCTGCTCGACAAACCCGGTGCGCTGGCCAAGATCGCCACCTGCTTGGGCGATGCGGGCGTCTCGATTGACCAGATGCGCCAATATGGCCACGAGGGCACGGTCGCCCCCGTGTTGATCGTCACCCACAAGGTCACCCGCGCCGATATCGACCACGCGATGGAGAACTTTGCCGCCACCGGCGTGATGGCCGAAGCCGCTGTCGCTATCCGTATCGAAGACGTCTGACGGACCCGCGCGCCTTGGGTCTGCACGGCGCGCGGCCCCTCCAATTCCCCGATCAACGGCGCAGAACGGCGCGCAAACAAGCCGTTGAAATCTTTCGATCTGCTGTTAGCGCCACCATGCTTGCCGTGTCGCGCCCCCAAGGCTAAGGGTCACGAAATACCCCTGCCAAAGGATGCCAAAATGGCCGACGTTACCGAATTCCAAGACCGCCTTTTGTCCCTCGGCCTCGCCCGCGTGTCCGAAGCCGCTGCCCTCGCCTCGGCCAAGCTGATCGGTCGTGGCGATGAGAAAGCCGCCGACCAAGCCGCCGTCAACGCCATGCGCGACCAGCTCAATCTGCTGGATATCGCAGGCGTGGTGGTGATCGGTGAAGGCGAGCGCGACGAGGCCCCGATGCTGTTCATCGGCGAAGAAGTCGGCACCGGCCAAGGTCCCGCCGTCGATATCGCGCTTGACCCGCTGGAAGGCACAACGCTGACCGCCAAAGACATGCCAAACGCGCTGACCGTGATTGCGATGGCGCCGCGCGGCACCCTGCTGCATGCGCCCGACGTCTATATGGACAAGCTTGCGATTGGCCCAGGCTTTGCGCCGGACACCGTGACGCTGGACATGACACCTGCGCAGCGCGTCCGCGCTCTGGCCCGTGCAAAGGGCGTTGCTGCCGACGAGATCACCGTCTGTATCCTTGAGCGTCCGCGCCACGAAGACCTGATCGCCGAGGTTCGCTCGACCGGTGCGGCGATCCGCCTGATCACCGATGGTGACGTTGCCGGCGTGATCCACTGTGCAGAGAGCGAGACCACGGGCATCGACATGTATATGGGCTCGGGCGGCGCACCAGAGGGCGTGCTGGCGGCTTCGGCGCTCAAGTGTATGGGAGGCCAGATCTATGGCCGCCTCTTGTTCCGCAATGACGACGAGCGCGCACGTGCCGCCAAAGCGGGCATCACCGATCTGAACCGCGTCTATACCCGCGACGAGATGGTGACCGCTGACGTGATCTTTGCCGCGACGGGCGTGACGCAGGGCTCGATTCTGGCGGGCATCAAGCTTGAACATGGCTGGGCCACCACCGAAACCATCCTCATGCGCTCGAAAACCGGTTCTGTGCGGCGGATGACCTACCGCAGCCCGCTGAAATAACGTTTCTGGCTTGCCCGCGCCCTCGCGCTCGGGCAAGCCTTGGCTATGACCCAAAACGCTTTTCTCAACGTCGACGCCTCTTTGACCAACCGCCGCTGGATCGGCCCCAGCAACGAGGTCGAGAGGCTTGCCATCGCCATGGCGCAAGAAACCAAGCTGCCTTTGCCGCTGTGCAACGCCTTGGTCGCCCGAGGCGTCGCCCCCCAAGATGCCGCAGCCTTCCTTGCGCCGCAACTGCGCGACCTGCTGCCAGATCCGCTGCGAATGAAGGACACAGGGCCCGCGGCGGCTCGGTTCCTGCACGCACTTAAAACCCGCCAACGCATTGCGATCTTTGCCGATTATGACGTGGACGGCGGCTCTTCTGCGGCGCTGTTGATCGTTTGGCTGCGTGCGATGGGGGCCGAGGCCACGCTTTATATTCCCGACCGCATCGACGAAGGCTATGGCCCCAACGTGCCTGCAATGGCGGCGCTTGGTGCGGCGCATGACCTGATCCTTTGCGTCGACTGTGGCACCCTGAGCCACGAGCCGATCGCGGCGGCCAAATGCGATGTGATCGTGCTTGACCACCATTTGGGCGGCGAGACCCTGCCCCCCGCCTTTGCCGTCGTGAACCCGAACCGCCAAGACGAAGAGGGAGACCTTGCGCATCTGTGTGCCGCCTCGGTGGTGTTTTTGATGCTGGTCGAGGCCAACCGCCAGCTGCGCGCCGAAGGGGTGACGGGGCCGGACCTGATGTCGATGCTTGATCTGGTGGCGCTGGCGACGGTGGCCGATGTGGCGCCGCTGATCGGCGTCAACCGCGCGCTGGTGCGTCAAGGGCTGAAGGTTATGGCGCGGCGCGAGCGGGTTGGCCTGCGCGCGCTGGCGGATATTGCCCGCATGGACCAAGCGCCAACGCCCTATGCGCTGGGGTTTCTGCTTGGCCCTCGCGTCAATGCTGGTGGTCGCATTGGCCAAGCCGACCTTGGCGCGCGGCTTTTGTCCACCGACAACCCGACCGAGGCCAAAGCGCTTGCCGAGCGGCTGGACCAACTCAACACCGAGCGCCGCGATATCGAGGCCGCCGTGCGGCTTGAGGCGCTGGCGCAAGCCGAAGCGCGTGGCACCGACGGCCCGCTGGTTTGGGCCGCGGGCGAAGGCTGGCATCCGGGTGTGGTCGGCATTGTGGCCGCCCGCCTGAAAGAGGCCACCCACCGCCCCGCCGTGGTCATCGGCCTTGATGGCGACGAGGGCAAAGGCTCTGCCCGCTCGGTCACGGGTGTGGATTTGGGCGCGGCCATCCACCGTGTTGCCGCCGAGGGTCTGTTGATCAAAGGCGGCGGTCACAAAATGGCTGCGGGTCTGTCTGTGCGGCGCGACAAACTCGAAGCCGCGATGGAGCGGTTGTCCGAGCTGCTGGCCAAGCAAGGCGCGGGCGCAGGCGGGCGCGAGGATCTGCGCATCGACAGCACCCTGATGCCCACCGCTGCCACCCCCGCGTTTGTCGAATTGCTCGAGACCGCGGGCCCCTTCGGCACCGCCGCCCCTGCCCCACGCTTCGTCTTTACCGACACCGCCATCACCACCCGCCGCGTCGGCACCTCGCACCTCAAGCTGACCTTTGGCGACGGCATGGGCGCACGAATCGAAGCCATTGCTTTTGGCGCATTTGACACGCCTTTGGGCGAAACCCTAGAAAATGCAGGGCATCAACGCTTTCATCTGGCGGGCAAGTTAGAGCTGAATACTTGGGGCGGACGCAGCAAAGTTCAGCTACGTTTAGAAGATGCAGCGCGGGCGTAAAAAAGTTCAAAAAACCTCTTGCACCCGCCGTTTGCTCCGATTAAACACCCCCTCAGTGGCCCGTTCGTCTATCGGTTAGGACACCTGGTTTTCAACCAGGTAAGAGGGGTTCGACTCCCCTACGGGCTGCCACTTCAACCTTAAGCGACTGTTAACGCTGGGAAATACCCCAACCACGCGCAGTTGGATAGGCAAGACAACTCCTCCAACATTGATATCTAAGCCGCGTGCCGCGCTGCATTCGCACGCATGTCTAAAACGACTAATGCCGCAGCCCATCGACCGCGGCATTGCTGTTGCACCTAGGCCTAAGCAGCAGGTCCGCGTGCCAAAGCCAGCCCCGCAAGCGTGCAATCTGTAGCATCAAGCGGCAGCGTTTGCGCCCCTTGCTGCGTCAATGCGCGGGCATAAAGGCTGGCAAGCTTGGGCGAGCCAATCAGCCCCACGCGACGGCCCTGCCAAAAGGGTCGCGCCGCCCTAAGCTCTGTTGCGATCAGCAAACCCGACAGACGCGCCCGCGCAGCCTGCGCCGACAGCCCCGCAAGCAAACCCTCTGCCCGCAGCCCAAAGAGCGCGGCAAACCCACCGCAATCACCAGAAAACGCCTGCGCGACACCTGCGTCAAACGCGGCCTCATCCCAGCCCGCATCGACCATCCCATGTCGCAGCACCGATTGCGTCGATAGCAGCGCAAAGACTTCGCCCGTCATAAAGCTGTGAAAGCCCGTCACGTGCGCGCCCGCCATCCCCACCCATTTCGAATGCGTCCCCGGCAAGCAAAACACGCCATCAAACGCAGGCAACAAAGCGACAGCACCCGCGATCTGGGTCTCTTCGCCGCGCATCACGTCATAGGCGCCCATCTGCCGCAACCCCGGCGCGATCGACAGCGCAATGCGCGGATCAAGCGTCGGCACCGGCGATAAAACGCCCGCCTCAAGCGCGGTGCAGGGCACGGTGCGATAGGGCACCTCTTGCCAGCCTTGACGGCTTCCGACCATACCACAAGCAATCACCCGCAGCGGCGCTTTGGCTGAAGCCGCCGCCAGCCAAGGCGCGATCAGGCGCAAGAGCGCAGGCTCGAACGCGTCCTGTGCCAGCCGCCCCATGCCATCATCAGACACCGCTTCGGCCAAGACTTGATCGCCCTGCATCGCCCAAACCCGCAGGTTCGACGTGCCCCAATCAACCGCAATCCATTCCGGGCTCATCCTGTCACCACCACGCCACCATCAATCACCAAAGCCTGCCCCGTCATCATTTTCGAGGCCTTTGAGGCCAAAAACAAAACGCCGCCCAAGATATCCTCGGGCACAAGCGGCTCTTTCAAGCACTGCCGGTCCAGATGGGCTTGCAGCCCCTCAGGCGTCACCCACAGGTCTTTTTGCTTTTGCGTCAGCACCCAACCCGGCGCCAAGGCATTGACGCGAATACGGTCGGGGCCGAACTCGCGCGCAAGGCTTCGGGTCATGCCGTTGATGCCGGAATTTGCGGTGGTATAGGCCACATAGCCCGCATTTCCCATCATATAGCTGATCGAGGAAAAGTTGATAATCGAGCCACCGCCCGCCGATTTCATGCCCGCAATCACCGCTTGGGCGGCAAAGAAATAGGACTTGAGGTTGATCGCCTGCGACCAATCCCAAAACGCCTCATCCACCGCCAAAGTGTCGTGGCGCTGATCGTTGGCGGCATTGTTGACCAAGACGGTGATCGGCCCATGCTCGTTCGAGGCCTGCGCAATCACCGCCCGCAATGCGGCAACATCGGTCACATCACAGGGCAGAAAGAACGGACGGTTGCCCGTCGCCGCTTGCATCTCGTCACAAAAGGCAGAGGCGTCCGAGCGCTGGCAAAAGGCCACCTTCGCGCCTTGCCGCAAAAACCCCTCGGTCAGGCACGCGCCGATGCCCGAGCCGCCGCCCGTGATAAACACCGAAGCGCCTTGCAGGTCTGGGAAGGTTGGCTGCATCTGCTGTCTCCGTTCTAAAGTCGCTCGGCTTCGACGACCCACATGGTCGCGGGCCAAGCCACGGGCAAAGTGATCCCTGCTTGCATCAAGGCCACCCCGCTGAGGCACAGGGGACCAGATTTAAGCGCGTTCGGGCCCCGCGATTGAGGCGGCTTGTCCTGCGGATTGCGCAGAGTGACGCGGTAGCGCGCATCAGGCGCAAGCCCCGTCAGACGCAAAGGCCGCGGCAAGATCTGCTCGGACGCTTCGCTCTGCCCCGCAAAGACGACAAAGCGGCTGCCATCGGCGGCAATTTGCATCTCGGCGGTGACGGCAGGATCGGCGCTGTCCAAAAGCAGGATATCGCCCGCCATCATCCACGCGCGGTTCTCGCGATACCAAGCGGTGACCTCGCGCAGCTCTGTGGCCTCGGCGTCGGTCAGCTCGCGCGGGTCCATCTCGAAGCCCATGTGCCGCTGTGCCGCAACCCAAGCGCGGAACGCCATCGGCAGCACCCGCCCCGACGTATGCGAATGGCGCGGACCAACATGCGAGCCCGTGATCGCCGACGGCAGGAACAGCGCCGCGTCATGCTGGATGCGCAACCGCTCGATCGCGTCATTGCTGTCGGACAGCCAGACCCGATGAGTGCGCGCCAAAACGCCCGCGTCAATGCGACCACCGCCCGAAGCACAGCTCTCAATCTCGACTTTGGGATGGGCCGCCCGCAGCGCATCAAACAGCGCATAGACGCCGCGGGTCTGGGCCGCATCGACGATAGGCAGAAGGCGGTTGTGGTCCCACTTTACATAGTCGATGGCGTATTCGGTCAGGATCGCCGAAATCGCGGTAAACAAATAGTCGCGCACCTCTGGCAGCGACAGGTCAAGCACCATCTGGTTGCGCCCTGTCGTCTGGTCCGCCAGTCCCAAGCGCCACTCGGGGTGCGCGCGGTAAAGGTCAGAGTCTGGGTTGACCATTTCAGGCTCGAACCAGAGACCAAAGCTCATGCCCAAGCCATGCACATGCGCGATCAGCGGGTGCAGACCCTGCGGCCATTTGCGCAGGTCCATGGTCCAGTCGCCCAAGGACGTGGTGTCATCATCGCGGCGCCCGAACCACCCATCGTCGAGCACAAAACGCTCGGCCCCAAGACCCGCAGCACGGGTGGCAATCGCGGCAAGGTCGTCGAAATTGTGCTTGAAATAGATCGCTTCCCAGCAGTTATAGTGCACAGGCCGCGCGCGGGCCGCATCAGGCCACTGCACAACGCGGTCCCGCAGGTCGCGCTGGAAGGCGGTCGCGATGCCATTCAGGCCAGTGTCAGAATAGACCGCGATCAGCTCGGCGCTTTCAAATCGGGTGGCGGCGTCCTGCTCGGCACCGCTGGCATGGCCGAATTGCACCTGACGGCGCCCGTCTGGCAGCTCTTCGGCGACCATACGGTGACCGCCCGACCATGCGTAATGAAGCGCAAACGCCTGCCCTGCGGTGTTAACGCAGCCCAATTCTGGCAGCAAAAGATAGGGCGGATGCTCGTGCCCCGAACGCCCCGTGCGGGCCTCGCGCAGGCGAATGCCCGGCGTCCACGGCACGGAATTCAGGCGGAACTCGCCAATCCAGCGGCCCGACACATCGACCATATGGTCCGCCAGCTGCGGCGCGGGCAAAGCCGGTGCCGCAAGCCAGTTGACCCGCACGGGGGCATCGGACTCGAGCACGGTTTGCAGCGTGAACACCCCCGACGCATGAGCGCGGATGTGGTGACGCAGGCGCAGACCTGCGGCGCTTGCGTGGAAGGTGATTTCGGAGGCGCTGGCCTCGGCCCGATCAAAGCGGAACTGCGGCGCAAGACTTGCCCCCGTCGCATCCGCCATCACCAGCCCCGCCTGCCCTGCAAAGGCTTGGTCAGGCGTCAGGCTTAGCGGCTCCAGCACATCCATCATGCCGCCGGTCAGATCGTTTTTGACCGACTTGGCGATTTCGGACAGATCTTCGCTAACAGGCAGGCTGCGCCCCCAATAAGCGACCATCGGCACGCGGCCTTCAGCTGCAAAAACAAGCGTTTGCGCGCCCGCATCCAAACGCCAGACCTTCACTTGACGGCTCCCAACGTAAGACCGGCGATAAAGTGCTTTTGCATCGCAAAGAACATCAGAACCGGCGGCAAAGCAGCCAAGATCGACCCCGCCGAAACCAACTGCCATTGCGCAATCCACTGACCATTGAGCGACGACAGACCCGCCGTCACAGGCTGGGTTGCAGGCGACGAGGTCAGCACGGTGGCCCAGAAGAAGTCATTCCAGATAAACGTGAACACCAGCACCGAAAGCGCCGCAATCGCAGGCCGCATCAACGGCAGCACGATGAACCAGAAAATCCGCCATTCCGCCACGCCTTCAACCCGCGCCGCCTCGATCAGCTCGAACGGTAAGGACTTGATAAAATTGCGCATGAACAGCGTACAGAACCCCGACTGAAACGCGATGTGGAACAGCGCCAAGCCATACCACGTGTTGTACATGCCAAGGCTGACCGTCAGATCGCGCACCGGCACCATCAAGATTTGGAACGGCACAAAGTTGCCCGCTACAAACAGGAAAAAGATGATCAGGTTCGACGGAAAGCGGTAAATCGCCAGCGCAAAGCCCGTCATGCACGACAAAGCCACCGCGCCGATCACCGTCGGCACCGTCACCTTGAACGAGTTCAAGATATACTGTGCCATCGGCGTGTTGCGAAACACGTCCAGATAGTTCTCATAGGCAAAGCGCGAGGGCATGCCAAAATAGTTGCCTGCCGCCAAATCCGACGCTGGTCGGATCGAGGTCACAGCCACCCCTAACAGCGGCAAAAGCCAGAGGAAAAGCGCCACGGGAACGGCCAGCGTGTAAAGCCACTGCTTGGCGGGCGTCGCCTGTTCAATCGGTCTAGGAAACATCTTAGCGCTCCGTCTCGTCGCGCCACATCTTCCAGATGAAGCCCGAAATGAAAACCATCATGATTGCGAACAAAACCACCGCAATCGCCGCGCCATAGCCCATACGGAAGCCGTATTCGGACAGCGCTTTTTCATACATGTAATAAGACAACACACGCGACGACCCGTAAGGCCCGCCGTCGGTCATCACGCTGACAAGGTCGAACGAACGCAGCGCGCCGATCACCGTCACCACAACCGCGATAAAGGTCGCAGGCCGAAGCTGCGGGATAATCACATACCACAGCATCTTCCAGCCCTTGGCCCCATCAAGCCGCGCCGCCTCAATTTGGTCAGGTGCCACGTTGTTCAGCCCCGTCAGATACAGGATCATCACATAGGCAATCTGCGGCCAAAGACCTGCAACGATGATGCCATAGGTGACGTAACGGTCATCGGCCAGAATAGCCACGCCCTGCCCCGTCACCATCTCGATCAGCTTGTAAAGCAAGCCGAAATCCGGCGCGTAGAACCACGAGAACATCAAGCCCACCACGACCTGCGAGATCACGAAGGGAAAGAAAAACAGGCTCTTGTAGAACCGCATGCCACGAATGGTTTGATTGAGGAAAATCGCAATCATCAAGCCGATCGGCACGGCCAGCATATAGAGCACAAGCCAGATGATGTTGTTCTTGAACGAGGTATAAAACGCCTCGTCGTCCATCAATTCGATATAGTTGCCCAGCCCGATCCAAACCTTGGCTCCCAAGCCGTCCCAGTCATAGAAACTGATCCACATGCTCTGAAAGATCGGAATGATCACATAGATCAGGAACATCAAAATGCCGGGGGTGAGAAACAGCCATGGCGCGAGCCTGCGCTGGTTGGCCTTCCATGAAGACGTGGGTGCGGGCATGACGGCCTCTTTGCGATGTCTATAGATAAAAATCGGGCGGCGAGACTGCGCCGCCCGACTGGGTTCGTTTCGCGAAGCTTACTTGTAAACTTGGCCGCGGGTCTTTTCGAGCCGCTCGAGGATTGCATCCAGACGCTCTGGCTTGGCCATGAACTCTTGGAAGCCTTCCATACCGGCTTTTGCCATCTCTGCTGGTGCGTCACGGTCAAAGAACTGTGCCAGAGCATAGGCGCTCGAGACCTCTTTGAAGCCTGCCGAGATGAACGGATCGGACTTCGTCAACCGTTGCGTTCTTATTGGTTGGCAACTGGCCAAGCGTTGCGTTCAGCTTGGTCTGAGCCTCTGCCGAAGCGATATACGCAAGGAAGGTTTTCGCATCTGCGACGTTCTTCGCACCCGCTGGGATGTGAATGGTGTCGGTCGGTGCTTCTTCAGCGCGCGGGATGCCAGCGGTGATTTCTGGGAAGACCATGAAGCCGAGGTTGTCGTTGGTCATGCCACCTTCTTTAAAGGTCGCAACCGCAAAGTTCCCCATGACATAGTTCGCGGCTTTGCCTTGAACCAGCAGAGTCGCTGCGTCTTGCCAATCAATTGCCGCTGCGTTTGCGGTCATGAACGGCTGGATACGCGCCCACTCTTTGAACACGTTGCGCACGCGGTCATCGGTCCAAGCAACCTTGCCAGCCGTCAGCTCCATGTGGAACTCATAGCCGTTTACGCGCATGTCGAGATAGTCAAAGATCCCTGCCCCAGGCCACAGAGCCTTGGTACCGGTGGTCAGACAGTCAATGCCCGCTGCTTTGAACTTTTCACAGTTCGAAACGAACTCTTCCCAGTTCTTTGGCTCTTCAACGCCGGCCGCTTTGTATGCGTCTTTGTTGAAATAGATGCCCCACTGGTAATAGGTATAGGGTACGCCCCACTGCTTGCCGTCGATGGTCATCGAGGCTTTGGTCGAGGCCAGCGCTTCGCCAAGGTTGTTCTCGGTCCAAACGTCAGAAACGTCTTGGAACTGGCCAGCCTTCACAAATGGCTCCATCCGGTTGCCCGCATACCAGTTCGCAAGATCTGGGCTGTCAGCGGTCAAAAAGTTACGGATCGCGGTTTTGTAACCTTCGTGGTCGAAGTTGTTCAGCTCGACTTTGATGTCTGGGTTTGCAGCTTCAAAGTCAGCGATCAACGCCTGCATACCTTCCAGCGGCTTTGCGTCAAAGTCGGCGTTGTATTTCAGGATGCGCTGCTCGGCCATTGCCGAACCGGTCATCATCAGCGTTGCCACAACAGCAAGCGCGCCTTTAGAAAAACGGACCATGGTTTCCTCCCTTTGGTTCCACTATTCGAAACTTAGTCTTGAATATTGAAAACTATGCAGAGTATCGTGTAAGCTGTCAACAGGGGTTGGAGAGGAGCACTGCGATGACGAGGGAGGCAAGTTCAGACGGGACGGTCGGCAAAGCGCTCGACGTGCTCGATATGGTGGCGGCGTTGAACCGCCCCGTGCGCTTTAGCGAATTGCTGGGTCAGAATGCCTTTCCAAAGGCAACGCTGTATCGGTTTTTACAGACGCTGACGAACCAAAGTATGCTGGAATATGACGAAGAACGCGGCACCTATTCGCTGGGTTTGCGGCTGGTTCGGCTGGCACATTCGGCATGGGCGCAAAGCTCTTTGGCGCCACTGGCTCGCCCCTATCTTGATGATTTGGCACGCGAATCAGGCCAAACCATCCACCTTGCGCAGATGGATCAGGGTCAGGTTCTCTATGTCGACAAGCGCAACGCGGTCTCACCAGTCGAGATGTTTTCCTCCGCGGGCAAGGTCGGTCCCGCCTATTGCACGGGCGTCGGTAAAGCCATGCTGGCCTTCATGCCCGACGCCGCCGTTCAAGCCGCCACCGCGCGGCAATCCTTTCACCGCTTTACCCCGCACACGCTCGATTCGGTCGCCAAGCTGATGGCCGAATTGGATGTGATCCGCGTCCGAGGCCATGCCTTTGACCGCGAAGAACACGAGCCGGGAATCATCTGCTGCGCCGCGCCGATTCTCAGCCGAACCGGACGTGTGCTGGGCGCTTTGTCGATGACCTCGACCACCAGTCGCACCACGCTTGACGCTCTCGAAGCCCAAGCCCCCCGCATCAAAGAAACCGCCACACGCATTGCCGCCGAAGCCGAAAACTGGCGCTTCCCGGAACAGAATTAGAACAAGGAGAGAGACACATGGCCGAGGTCGTGCTTAAGAACGTTGTTAAGAAATATGGCGAAACCCAAGTCATCCATGGCGTGGATCTTCACGTCGAGGACGGCGAGTTCTGCGTCTTTGTCGGCCCCTCGGGCTGCGGCAAGTCCACCCTCTTGCGCATGGTTGCGGGACTAGAGGTCACCACCGGCGGTCGCATGAGCATCGGCGAACGCGACGTCACCCACATGGACCCTGCCGAGCGTGGCGTCGCCATGGTGTTCCAGACCTATGCGCTTTATCCGCATATGACCGTGGGCGAAAACATGGGCTTTGGCCTGAAAATGACCGGCCACCCCAAGGCCGAAGTCGCCGCCAAAGTCACCGAAGCCAGCCGCATCCTCAAGCTTGACGACTATCTTGACCGCAAGCCAAAGGCGCTTTCGGGCGGGCAACGTCAGCGCGTCGCGATTGGCCGTGCGATTGTGCGCGGGCCAGAGGTGTTCCTGTTCGACGAGCCTTTGTCCAACCTTGACGCCGAGCTGCGCGTCGAGATGCGGGTCGAGATCGCCCGCCTGCACCGCGAAATTGGCGCGACGATGATCTATGTGACCCACGATCAGGTCGAGGCGATGACGCTTGCCGACAAAATCGTTGTGCTGCGCGCAGGCCGGATCGAGCAAGTCGGTGCGCCGCTTGACCTCTACCGCGACCCAGACAACAAGTTCGTGGCAGGCTTTATCGGCTCGCCTGCGATGAACTTTGTCACCGCAACCGTGCAGCCCGACGGCACGGCCCAGAGTGACGGCCTTGCGGCCACAGTCGCCGTCCCCGCACAGATGCCCCCCGCGGGCGCGAAGGTGACGCTGGGTCTGCGGCCACAGTACCTAGAGATCGACGCGACCGGCACCACCCACCGCGTCGAGATGACCGAAGCTTTGGGCGGCGTGTCCTTCCTTCACCTCTCGGCGGCCAACGGTGAAAAGCTGGTGATCGAAGCCAAGGGCGACACCGTGATCAAATCGGGCACCATGGTTGGCGTGCGCTTTGATGCGGCCAATCTTTTGGCCTTTGACGTCGATAGCGAAAAGCGTCTGCGCTAATCTTATCGAGATCAAACTCAAAAAAACGAGGGCCAAGGGCTCTCGTTTTTTTATTGTGACGATGGAAACCCAAGCCGCCCGAAACAGGCGGATTTGCTGCAGGCGTTGACTTTGACAGGGCAAGGCTTCACCTTGCACCCATGCCGAAGGGCCCTGCAAAGCTGTTGAAATGCTTTTGCGAACCCTGACTACAGACGCCTTTGAAGGCAACAATAAAGGGGACCCAGCTTGGCCTTTGGTCCAGCCCCCCGAACAGGAGAGACAGCTTGGATTCCGTCAGCGACTATTATTCCGCAACACAGCTTCGTGCCGATAATTGGAGCGAGCTGCGCGAATCCATGAATGCCCTGTGCCGCGCCACTGACCCTAACAAAGCCGCCACCCTCAAAACCAATATCGCTGCGCTTTTCACCTCATTGTCGGTGATCGAGCATTATTGGGCCTTTCCAGGGATGGAGACCTTTAACCAAATGCTGCGCCAGTTCGAAAAGGGCAGCTACGAAGACCTCGCCTTTACCACCAACCGCGTGGCGCGCGGTCTGACGACGGGGGCCTATCGGCGCCGCACCATCTCGACCGACCACGAGACCATCGACGAAGAAGAGCACGACGACGAGGCGCTGCTGACGCCAGAAACGCTGGCCAACACCCGCCATTATTTCGAGGTCTTGATCGTTGATAATCTCAATGACAACCAAGCGCGGCTGCTGACCAATAACGTCACGCGGATGCGGCGGCCCGAGGATGATTTCACCTATGAAGTCGTCACCGTGCCAAGCCTTGAGGATGCGCTGATCGCGGTGCTGTTCAACTATAACATCCAAGCCATCGTGGTGCGTCCGGGCTTGCTGCTCAAGTCCAAGAACAGCAATGAAATTTTGGCGAAATACCTCAATAGCGCGCGCGGCGACGTTCACATCGACGAGATGCAGCCCGAGGATTACGGGCCCGAACTTTGCCGCCTGATCGCTTTGGTGCGGCCGGAACTGGACGCCTACCTTGTCACCGAACGCTCGGTCGAGGATATCGCAGGGCTAGAGCTTGGGATTTGTCGGCGGGTTTTCTATAACCAAGAAGACTTTATGGAGCTGCACCTCAACATCCTGCGTGGGGTCGAGGCGCGCTATAAGACCCCGTTCTTTACCGCGCTGGTGAATTATTCCAAGCAGCCGACGGGCGTGTTTCACGCCATGCCGATCAGCCGCGGCAAGTCGATCACCCGCTCGCATTGGATCCAAGATATGGGGGCGTTTTATGGCCCGAACATCTTTTTGGCAGAGACCTCGGCGACCTCTGGCGGGCTTGATAGCCTGCTGGAACCAAGCGGCCCGATCAAAGAAGCACAAGAGCTCGCCAGCCGCGCCTTTGGGTCGAAGCAGACATTTTTCGCCACCAACGGCACCTCGACGTGTAACAAGATCGTCGTGCAAGCCCTTGTTCGCCCTGGCGATATCGTGCTGGTGGACCGTGATTGCCACAAGTCGCACCACTACGGCATGGTGCTTGCGGGGGCCGAGGTGGTCTATCTCGACAGCTATCCGCTGAATGAATATTCGATGTATGGCGCGGTGCCGCTGCGCGAGATCAAGCACCAACTCTTGGCGCTGAAAAAGGCGGGCAAGCTGGACCGCGTGCGGATGCTTTTGCTGACCAACTGCACCTTTGACGGCATCGTCTATAACGTGCAGCGGGTGATGGAGGAATGTCTGGCGATCAAGCCAGATCTGGTGTTCCTTTGGGATGAAGCATGGTTTGCCTTTGCGCGGTTTAGCCCGACCTACCGCCGCCGTACCGCCATGCGCACCGCCAATAACCTGCGGGTGTCGCTGCGTACAGCGTCCCATAAAGAGGCCTATAAGGCGCAACAAATCGAATTGGAGGGCGCCTCGGACGAGGTTCTGCTGAACACGCGATTGATCCCGCCACCGGATGCGCGGGTGCGGGTTTATGCAACGCAATCAACGCACAAGACCCTGACCTCGCTGCGGCAAGGCTCGATGATCCACGTCAACGATCAGGACTTCAAGGGCGAGGTGGAGCAGTCCTTCCACGAAGCCTATATGACCCATACCTCGACCTCGCCGAACTATCAGATCATTGCGTCCTTGGATGTCGGGCGGCGTCAGGTCGAGCTTGAGGGTTTTGAGTTCGTGCAGCGCCAAATTGAAGCCGCGATGTCGATGCGCCGCGCGATCAGCAGCCACCCCCTGCTGCAGAAATATTTCACCGTGCTGGCGGCGGGCGACATGATCCCCGAGCAATTCCGCCAAAGCGGCGTCAGCACCTATTTCGACAGCGAGCAAGGCTGGACCGATATGTGGGATTGCTGGGAACAAGACGACTTTGTTCTGGACCCCACCCGCGTCACCTTGTCGGTTGGCGGCACGGGCTGGGATGGCGACACCTTCAAGACCGATATCTTGATGGATAAATACGGCATCCAGATCAACAAAACCTCGCGCAACACCGTGTTGTTTATGACCAATATCGGCACCACGCGGTCGTCGGTGGCCTATCTGATTGAGGTGTTGGTCAAAATCGCGACCGAACTGGACGAGCTGTTGGATGACGCCTCGAAAATGGAGCGGATGGCGTTCGAGCGCAGGGTCCACAACCTGATGGAGACCTATCCGCCGCTGCCCGACTTTAGCCGGTTCCACGACGCTTTCCGCCCCGACAGCATCACGCCAGAGGGCGACATTCGCACCGCCTATTACCTGAGCTATGACGAAAAGAACTGCGATTCCGTCTCTTCGTAGCTGTAGCCATACAATCGTTTCACCACCAGCAACCGTAGGATCACATCCACGGGCGTTGAGTTCCTTCCCGTTTGAGTTGTCTTCGGCCTGCGTTGTGACAGATCCTTCTGATCAAACGATATAACTTCTCGTCTTCCAGATAGCTATCGATCTTCTCCAGTTCAGGAGAGAAGTTTGGAACGTATCCGAGGATTTCTTCAAAAAGCTTGTCAGATGGGTAATGTTCACGTAACATTGGAGTGCCTCTGCGGTATGGATTTGGTTTAGTCACCTTCCTTGTACCAAAGAGGCCTTTCGTTTGTCAATTGTTAATGTGCTGTGGTGCGCCTTTTGCACCAGAAACTAGATTAGAAGATGATAATGTGTTTAATGTGGATGGCATCGATCTGTTGAAAAAGTTTAAATTGGAACAACCAAAAACGCGAATTGTCATATTAACCGGATATCGTGAAAGTATTCGAGATCAGATATTAAGGGAGTATAACCCCAACGAAATCCTCACCAAAGAAATATTTGATAATAACGAATTTCGAGCCATTATTCGCAAACTGTCTGACGTGTCAAATGCGGTTTAAATATGTTGTAATATATTTCTAATTGAGGTGGATACTACTATATGGAATCTAGCATAGATGATCGTTATGATGTTTTCATTAGCTATAGTCATCGAGACGAAACATGGGTTCGCAACTGGTTAGTTCCTCGTCTTGAGCACTTGGGAGTAGTTGTTTGTATTGATTACAAAGATTTTGAACCTGGCGCGCCAAGTATTACTGAGATGGAAAGAGCTGTTCAAACTAGTCACAAGACTCTTGTAATTATTACTCCAAGCTATCTTGAAAGTGAATGGACCGAATTTGAAGCTGTGATGGCTCAGACTCTTGATCCAGCCGCAAGAGCGCGTCGAGTAATTCCATTGCTACTTGAAAAAACGGCACTCCCACTAAGGCTGCCCCAAAACCCCAAAACCCCATGTAAGCGATGAGCAGGTAGAAAGTTCTATTCAATTTAAATTTAAAGATGACAACTCAGAAAAAGAAACTCAACCGAGCAGACTTCCAATTCATCGATAAGACAGGAGAGGAACTCATGAAGAAGCCCGGAGACATCAACGGAATTGAATTCAGACTACTCAACCTCAAGGACTGCACAGTCTATCTGTTAGACCATATGGCTTAGGTAAATAGCCCACCTTACTAAGACACTATCTTTTCTATCCTCTTTTTCTTCCTTCTAATATCGCCTATAGATTACTGTTGACAAGTGTTCAAACACTACCATTGTAGTTGGGCCTGTTAAAGGATCTATCTTTGTGAGAGATTGCAGTGACTGTACTGTGACAGTGGCATGCGCATAGTTCAGATGCAGAGATTTCAACAAGTACATTGAAAGCGCTTATTTTTAGTTCCAAGGTGTTCTTGTATGCAGCCAACGATCCAATCATAGAAAGTTCTAATGGGCTTGTTTTCGCTCCTTTTAACTATAGCTACCCATAGCTTGAAGAGCAAGTAGCCACTGTTGGGTTCGATAAAGGTATTCAATTCAACTAATTTTCCTCGTAGGAATTAATAAGTGGGACTTGGTATTCGACTTCACCAAAGATGAAAAGCAACTTCATTTTTCATTTATGCAGCCTTCAGAGTTCTAGCTTCAATCTAAACAAATCGAGGGAGTAGAAGGTTCAACCTCTCCTGTGTTTCCTTATCCAGTTAGATACGGTGGAACAATTCCTGACGACTTCAACTTACAAGCTGAGAAAAAGGATGATGGAATGATGGCTTTTTCAATTGAAACAGATGCTAAGGCTGCGTAAAAGTTAGTGGAGAAAAAGGAAGAAGAGAAATAAAAGGTCGAATAGATCAATGATCTAGATGATTTCATGTCCATTACAAGTCCTACCCAGCCCTCGCAGCAGTAGAATGTCTTCCAGCCAAGCATTCCATAATACTAGTATTTCTATTTCTATAAATTCTTAGAACAAGCCCACCACAGATGTCGTTTTAAGACTCAAATTTCTAGGCTTCATCCATCAATATGTTTCCTTCTAATTCAGGCCTTGGAGGGTTTTAGCCAGCACAAGGGTTTTCGCCAATTGGGTTCAATCAACCTTTTCCAAATCAACTTATTGAAGGGGATGACTTATCTTAAGATGAGATAGAAAGAGTGCAAAGTGCAGAAGAGCAAAGATAAGAAAGAATGCGAAATCTATACATCAATCAGGAAGAAGAAACAATGAAGAAACAGGAGAAGAAATAAAATGGCAAGAAGGCTCTGACACAGTGGCAAAATGAAAGGAAAAACTAAATCGAGCAGAGAATGTCAGCTAACAAGTTGGCTGAGCAAAACTACTTCGATGAGGAAAAAAGACTTAAAGCTACAACTAATCCATGGGAAAGGATAGTTTCTAATGTGGAAATAAACCAAGCCAACTACATAGGCAGCTGTGAAGTTACTCGCATGAGGCAAGCTATGATTGCAAGGAAGGGAGATTTGACCCAAAGTTCAGCAGGGAAGAAGCCAATATTTTGAGTTCTTTTAGCAAAAGTTATCATAAATCTATCTTCAACTGTGTAAGAATGTTGTGGGGTTTTGGGGTTTTGT